>NZ_JASHIM010000028.1 GCF_030733685.1 Roseovarius sp. MMSF_3281 | reverse complement strand
GGCTGCGTGAGCGACGCGCCCGAGGACAAAAGCCCGGTCGAGGCCAAGATCGAGGCGGAGGTGCTTTCGATCATGCCCGAGGTGACGGCGCGGGATTTCCCCTTTCTGGGTTGCTGTTATGGCATTGGTATCCTTGGCAAGCATCTGAACGGCGATGTCGGCAAGGCGCGCTATGGCGAGCCGGTGGGCACCTCGGCCTGTGCGGTGACAGATGCGGGCCGCGATGACCCGTTGTTGGCGGGGGTGCCGGGGCGGTTTGACGCTTTCGTCGGCCACAAGGAGGCGCTTCAGGCGCTGCCCGAGGGGTGCACGCACCTGGTGGTGTCAGAGGCCTGCCCGTTCCAGATGGTGCGCCATGGGCGGAATGTCTATGCCACGCAGTTTCACCCCGAGGCCGATGCGGCGGGGTTCGAGACGCGGATCAATATCTATAAGCACAAGGGCTATTTCCCGCCGGAAACCGCCAATGACCTGATCGCCATTTGCCGGGCGGCGGATGTCACCGCGCCCGAGGTGATCTTGCGCAATTTCGTGGCGCGGTTTGGCGGTTAGACCGCCCGACTTGTTTGGCGGATCTTCAGTTCGGGGGCGATGATGGTGTTTTGCGGGGTGGGATCGGTGCCGGTGATCGAGGCCACGATCATGTCCGCCGCGCGGGCGCCGATTTGCGGGGCCGGGATGCGGACCGTGGTGAGCGGTGGTTCGAAATCGCGAGAGCCTTTGAAATCGCCGATGCCGGTGACGGTGACATCCTCGGGCACGCGCAGGCCCGCGCGGGCAAGGGCATGCAGTGCGCCCCATGCCAGCACATCGTTGCCGCAAAGAAGGGCGCTGGGCGTGGGGCCTTGGGCGATAAGGCGGCCCACGGCCTGTTTCGCGTCGGCAATGTTATAGGTGGTTTCAAGGACGCGGTGCGCGGGCAGGTGATACCCGGCCTTGTGCAGGGTGTCTTGGACCCCGTCGAAGCGCCGCGCGGCCCGATCATTGCCATCAAGCGGCGGAAAAAGCGCGGCGATGTCGCGGTGCCCAAGGGTGGTCACATGATCCGCGATCAGCTTTCCTGCAAGGTAGTTATCGGACCCGACGCAGGGGATGGGGGCACCTTCCTCCACGTTCCATAGAAGGATCGCGGGGATTTTTTGTTGATCGAGCAGCCCGTAGGTATCCTTGGAGTGTTCGACCCCGATCAGGGCCATGCCGTCGACCCGGTGTTCCAGCATCTTGCGGGTCAGGGCGTATTCCTGTTCGAGGCTGTAGTCATGCGAGGCAAGCAGGATGGTGAAGCCCTGTTCGGCGACGGCGTCGGAAAAGCTTTGGATCAGTTCGGCGAAAATCGTGTGGTCGATGGTGGGCACGATCAGGCCGATTGTGCCGCTGCGGATGCCGTGGATGGTTTGCGCCGCGCGGTTGCGGATATAGCCCAGACGCCGCACCGCGGCGTCGATCTTTTTCCGAGTCGTGGCCTTGACCAGATCAGGGTGATTGAAGGCGCGCGACACGGTTGAGGGCGAGACCCGGGCGGCCTTTGCAACGGCGATTATATCTGATTTTTTATCTTTTTTCACAGTGGGTTGCCCATGGTTTTGGTGGAAAAAATGAAAACATTTGCAATACTGTTTTCATGGCTTACCGTTAAATGTCAACCGAAGCGGGTTGCGGACATCTGGGGACCAGTCTTTCGCGACACGCCGAGCAAGCCACTTATCGTGGCGCGTTTCGTCCTTGCCCGTGACGTCGGGCCACGAGCGGAGCGTTTTGGGAGGAAAGGGAGGCCGCCCAAGTGGAATTCATTGGTTACATGGGGGACGTGTTCACGCCCATCAACTTCATGCTGTTGTTGATCGGCACGATTGGCGGGCTGATCCTGGGCGCGACGCCGGGGCTTTCGCCGACCATGGCGGTGGCGTTGTTGATCCCGTTTACGTTCAAGCTGGACGCGACGCAGGGGCTTATCCTTCTGGGGGCGGCCTATACCTCGACCGTGGCCGGGGGCGCGGTGAGTGCGATCTTGCTCAAGATCCCCGGCGCGCCGGCCAATATCGCGACCACGCTGGATGGGCACACCATGGCCCGCAAGGGACAGGGTGCACGGGCGTTGCAACTGTCGTTCATCGCGTCGCTTGTCGGCGGGGTTTTCGGGGTTTTCCTGTTGATTTTCCTGACGCCGGTCTTGGCGCAATGGGCCTTGGCCTTCGGGCCGTCGCACCTGTTCTGGCTGGCCATTCTGGGGGTCACGGTGATCGGTTCGCTGGATTCCAGCTCGGTGGTCAAGGGGCTGTTGTCGGGCTGTATCGGGCTGTGGCTGGCGACCGTCGGGTTTGACGACATCATGGGCGCGCAGCGGTTTATCTTCCATGATGCGGTGGCCGGCGGGATCAATATCATTCCGGCATTGATCGGGCTTTTCGCCATCCCGCAGGTGATCACCATGTTCGCCAACGGGCGCAAGCCGTCGGAGACCGAGGTGCTGAGCGTCGAGCGTCACCCCATCCGCGAGGCCCTCAAGGAGGTGGCAGGCCGCACGCGGGCCCTGTCGATCGGCACGGCGGTGGGGTCGTTCATCGGGCTTATTCCCGGTGTGGGCGGTCAGATTGCCGGGCTGGTGGCCTATGACCAATCCAGGAAGGTGAGTTCGGAGCGCGAGAAATTCGGCACCGGCCACAGCGAGGGGATCATTGCCGCCGAAAGCGCCAACAACGCCATGGTCGGGCCAAGCCTTGTGCCGCTTCTGACGCTGTCGATTCCCGGATCGCCCACGGCGGCGGTTCTGTTGGGGGGGCTTTTGATCCATGGGATTTTCCCGGGCAGCGACCTGTTTGACAACCATCCGCAGGTGGCATGGACCTTTATCAACTCGATGCTGATCGGACAGATCATGATGTGCATCTTCGGCCTTTACGTGGCCGGGCTGGCCGCGCGCGTGGCGCAGGTGCCCAACGCGGTGATGGCCGCCGTGGTTCTGGGGCTGGCGGTGTTCGGCAGCTATTCGGTGCAACACTCGATGGGCGACGTCTATGTCATGGCCGCCCTTGGCACGGGGATGTATTTCCTTGAGCGGTTCGGCTTTTCCGCCGCGCCGCTGGTTCTGGGCCTGATCCTTGGCCCGATTGCCGAGGCCAATTTCGTGCAAGGCTCGATGATCGCCAATGCCACGTCGAACCTTGGCAGCTATTTCCTGACCGGGCCGCTGAACCTGACGCTGATCGCGATTGTCGTGGCCTCGATCGTCTATTCGGCCTGGATGGAAATTCGCCACCGTCGCTACACCACCAAGGACGAGGCCGTGGCCAAAGAGGAGGCATTGTCATGAGTGCGATTTGGCAGACCCAACATGTGCTGGCCAGCGGGATCGTCGCCGCCGTGGGGGTTGGCGTGGCCTATATCAGCTATACCGCGCAACCCGCACAGGCCTTCCTGTTTCCGCGGCTGATTTCCACGGTTTTCGTGGTGCTGGCGCTGTGGACCTTCGGCAAGGCGGTGATCGGCAAGACCAAGGTGGGCAACGGGTTGAACCGGACGCAGATGATCCATATCGCGCCGGGGCTTATCGTGGCGCTGGTCTATATCTTCTGGGCGGCCAAGGGGCTTGGCTTTTACACCGCCACGGCGATCGCCTTTTTCATTCTTTTGACGCTTTACGATCCGTCGCCGCACAATGAGCCGCGCACATGGATCAAGCGCGTTGTCATCACCGCCGGGTTCATGGCGGTTATGTATGGTCTCTTCGCGATGTTGCTCAATGTGTTCACACCGCGAGAGATTTTCTTCTGAACCGTAACAGCGGCAGAGCCAACCCATGGGAGGAGAGAAACAATGAGAAAACTGATAGCCGCAGCGTCTATGGCGCTTGTATCCCTGACCGGGGCCGCCTTGGCGGACGGTCACGAAAATTACCCCGAACGGCCCTTGATGATGATGGTCAGCTATGGCGCGGGCGGGGCCACCGATTTTCAGGCGCGGATCGTGACGATGACCGCGGGCAACGAGGATGCACTGGGACTACCGATTGCCATTCTCAACAAGCCGGGGGCCGGTGGGCGCGTTGGCTGGAACTGGTTTGCAACGCAGGCCGAGGCCGACGGGTATACGCTGGGCGCCTATAACGTGCCGCATTTCATCGCCCAGTCGATCGAGGGCGGCGTGAGCTATACCGCCGACAGCTTTGAGCCGATTGCAAACTGGGGCGCGGACCCGGCGGTGTTTGTCGTGTCCGCCGACAGCGAGTTCAACACGATGGAGGACGTGGTGAACTATGCCAAGGAAAACCCCGGGAAGCTGACTTTTTCGGGCGCGGGGCTTTTCGTGGGGCACCATATCGCCGCGCTTCAGCTTGAAAAGGCGGCGGGCGTGAAACTTGCCTATATCCCCAATAACAAGGGCGGGGCCGGGGCCATGAAGGCCGTGATCGCCGGTGAAGTGCTTGGCGGGGTGAACAACCTGTCGGATGCCTTCCGCGCGCAACAGGCGGGCAACATCAAGATCCTTGGGGTGTTCGACCTTGAGCGGAGCGACTTTTTGCCCGATGTGCCGACGATGGCCGAGCAGGGGTTCGACATCGACAATTCCTCGGTCAATTTCCGGGGGGTGATGGTGCCGAAAGGCACGCCCCAGCCGATTATCGACAAACTGGCCGAAACCGTGCCGGAAATGTTCAAGAACCCGCGCGTCGCCAAGCAGATGAAGGCGGGCGGCAGCCCGATGCACATCATGACCCGCGACGAGGTGCTTGAGATGTGGGCCGCGCGCGAGGAGACCCTGCAAGAGCTTCTTTCCGGCCTGTGATTTGCAACCATTTCGGGGCGCGCCGGTTTGCGCGCGCCCCGATCCCCAAGAGAGTGAGATAGAGATATGAACGCGCCAAGCCCCCTTGCACAGTTGGAAGATGTGATTGCCCGGTCCCGTGCCGCGCAGGCCCGGTTCGAGGCGGACGGAAGCCAGGCGCGCTATGACCGGGCGGCGCAGGCGGTGGCATGGGCCATCATGGAACCCGCGCGCAACCGGGCCTTGGCCGAACTGGCGGTGGAAACCACGGGCCTTGGCAATGTGGATGACAAGATCATCAAGAACCATCGCAAGACGCTGGGCCTGATGCGGGATATCAAGCAGGCCGTGACCTACGGCGTGATCTCGGACGAGGCGGATACCGGGATTACCGAGATCGCGCGCCCGATGGGCGTGGTGGGGGCGATCGTGCCCTCGACCAACCCGGCGGCGACCCCGGCCAACAACATTATCAACGCGTTGAAATGCGGTAACTCCATCGTCGTGGCCCCCTCGCCCAAGGGGGTGGCCAGTTGCGAGGTGTTGCTGGACTATATCCATGCGGAGTTCGCCAAGATCGACGAAGACCCGGACTTGGTGCAGATGGTGCCGGCACCGGGATCGAAGGAAAAGACCCAGGCCCTGATGGAGGGCTGTGACAAGATCATCTGCACCGGCAGTCAGAACAACGTGCATCGCGCGCAGACCGCCGGAACCCCGGCGGTGGCCGTGGGGGCGGGCAACGTGACGGTGATCGTCGATGAGACCGCCGATCTGGCGGCGGCGGCCGAGAAAATCCGCGCCTCGAAATGTTTCGACAATGCCACGTCCTGTTCGTCGGAGAACGCGGTTGTGGTGGTGGATGCGGTTTATGACGCTTTCGTCGCGGCGATGGCGGATGCGGGCGGCGCCGTGGTCGAGGACGAGGCCGCCGTGGTGGCGGCACTTTGGCCCGACGGGCATCTGAACCGCGAGGTGATCGCGCAGGATGCCGACAAGATGATCGCGGCCCTGGGACTGGAAGGGACGGTGCCGGAGGGGACGGATTATATCGCCGTGCCGACCAGCGGCATCGGCCCCGATCACCCCTTGAGCGGTGAGAAGCTGAGCCGGGTTCTGGCGCTTTACCGGGCCGCGGATTTCGAGGCGGCGATCGAGACCACCCGCGCCATTCAGTTGCATCAGGGCGCGGGCCATTCGGTGGGCCTGCATAGTACGGAAGCAGACCGGCCCATGGTGCTTGCGCGGGCCATTCCGACCAGCCGGGTGATCGTCAATCAGGCGCATACCTTTGCCACGGGCGGGGCCTTCACCAACGGCATGCCCTTTTCGCTGTCGATGGGCTGTGGATCGTGGGGCGGCAATGCCACGCATGAAAACCTGCATTGGCGGCACTTCCTGCAATCCACCAAGATCGTGCGGGAAATTCCGCCGCGAGAGCCAAGCCTTGAAGATATTTTCGCGGATTACTGGGACGAGGCCGGCAAATGAGCTTGGACAATCAAACCCCGCCCGAGGGAACGATTCGGGAGTGGCTGGATGCGCGCGCCGAGGCCGGGGGCCGGGCGGTTGTTTTCCCCGAAACCGGGGATGAATTGAGCTGGACCGCGCTGCGCGAGGGGGCGTTGGGCTTTGCCCGGTCGCTGACCGCGCGGGGCGTGGCCAAGGGCGAAAGCGTCGCCATTATCGCGCCCAACAGCCACGAGGCGCTTTGTGCCTTCTATGGCGCCGCCTATGGCGGGTTTCGGGCGGTGATGATCAACCTTGCCGCCGGGCGGGATGCGATTGCCTATGCGTTGGAACATTCCGAGGCGCGCTTTGCCTATGTGCACCCCGATTGTAACGATCTGTTCGCGGCGGCAGCGGGGGAGGGGATGACCTCGCTGCCGCTTGGGGGCGACGACGAGGAGGCCGCCTTGCACGATGTCGCCCCCACGGATCATGCGCTGCTTATGTATACCTCGGGGACGACGGGGCGGCCCAAGGGCGTGGTCCACAGCCATGCCAGCCTTCTGGCGGGCGGCTGGACGACGGCGGTGGCGCATCGGCTGGCCCCGCAGGACCGGGGCTTTTGCGTCCTGCCGATTTACCACATCAACGGGCTGTGCGTGACGGTGATGGGCAGCCTTGTGTCGGGGGGATCGCTGGCCATGACGGGGCGGTTTTCCGCCTCGCAATTCTGGGCGCAGGCCGGCGCGGCAGAGGTCACTTGGTTCTCGGTTGTGCCGACGATCATTTCGCACCTGTTGCATGGCAAGGGCGAACCCGACGCGGAGTGCCGTGCGCGGTTGCGGTTCGGGCGCTCGGCCTCGTCGGCCTTGGCGGTGGAAACCCAGCAGGCCTTCGAGGCGCGGTTTGACGTGCCGATCATCGAAACCATGGGGTTGACCGAAACGGCGGCGCAAATCCTGTCGAACCCGCTACCGCCCGAGCCGCGCAAGATCGGCTCGCCCGGGGTCGCCTATGGCTGCGAGGTGCAGATACAGGATGGCGAGGGGCACGAGGTGCCGCGCGGCGAGGACGGCGAAATCGTGGTGCGCGGGCCGAACGTGATGGTCGAATACCTCAAGAACCCGGAGGCGACCGAAGGCACGTTCCGCGACGGATGGCTGCGCACCGGCGATGTGGCGCGGATGGATGGCGACGGCTATGTCTTCGTGACCGGGCGCTTGAAGGAACTGATCATCAAGGGCGGGGAAAACATTGCCCCGCGCGAGGTGGACGAGGCGCTTTATACCCACCCCGATGTGGTCGAGGCGGCGGCCTTTGCGCGCACCTGCACGCGCTATGGCGAAACCGTCGAGGCGGCGGTGCGGGTTTGCGATGGATCGCAACTGGACCCGGCGCAGTTGATCGAGATTTGCCGCGACAGGTTGGGGCCGTTCAAGACACCCGACAAGGTGCATTTCATGGCCGAATTGCCCAAGGGGCCTTCGGGCAAGATACAGCGCCTGAAACTGGCCGATATCCTGCCTCCTGCCTGAGGTCAGGTGATCGCTTCAAGCCGTTCCTTCGACAGGTCGCCCGGCACGATGGTGATCGGAATGGGCAGCGACCCCGCGGTTCTGGACAGTTGGGTGACCAATGGTCCGGGGCCTTTCTTGTCGGTGCCTGCCCCAAGAACCAGAACGCCGACCTCGGGGTCATCCTGTACCTGTGCGATGATCTCGGACACGGGTTCGCCTTCGCGGATCACCAGTTCGGGATCGACGCCCTGCTTGTCGCGCATCCACTTGGCAAACACCTCGAAATGGGCGTGGATACGTTCGCGCGCTTCTTCGCGCATGATATCGCCAACGCCGATCCAGTGGTTGAATTCCTCGGGGGGGATCACCGCGAGGACTTCGACGCCGGCCTGCGTGTGGGCGGCGCGCATCGCGGCGAACCGCATGGCGTTGAGACATTCCCGGCTGTCGTCCAGCACGACCATAAACTTGCGCATGATCTAATTCTCCCTCGGGGGCATCATGGGGGCAAACGACGCGGTGCGCAACACTGGGAAAATCATGGGTCAGTCAAAGGTGCCCGCAACCCGGCCCAGAAGCATGAAGGCGCGGGCGGTGCGGGTATCGGAAAGGTCCGATATTTCGGAATCGCTGGCGTTTTCGGCGAACTGCGTGAACATTTTGTCGAACAGCCGCAGGAAATGGTGCGCGGCATCGCGAAAGATCGTGTCCTGTTTCATGCGCGCTGCCGTCAGGGCCAGCGACGAGCGGTCGCGTATCCCGCCAAGCGCGGCGATGGCGCGGCCCCGCTCGCCCTCGGCAAAGCGCCGCCAGATTTCGGGGCGGGCCATATCGGGGCGCAGGTCGTCCATGTAGATACCATCGTGGGACATCAGGGTCAGGATGTCCTGTGCCGCCTGAATCAGTTGCGCGGTAGGCCGATCCTTGAGGGCCTTGCGCAGGGCGGCGAAACCTTCGCGATCACTGGCGTTTTCGGGGAAGTTCAGCGCGCGGATGAAATCGTCGCTTGCCAATGGCGGCTGCATATCCTCGGCGGTGGTGCCAAGAGGCAGGGCAACCTGATCGTCGCCGCCGGCCGGTGCCTGCATCGCGGGGGCAGGCGCGGGCGCGGGGGCCGCGGTTCGTATCGTCGAGAAGGTGGCCAGCGCGGTTTCCGTCTTGCGTTGGGCGGCGGCGATTTCTTCCAGCTTCTTGGCAACCGATGAGTCGTTCAACTCGGCCTGTTGCTTGGTCTGGGTCAGATAGGCGGTGCGGATGGCATCAATCGCGGTTTGCAAGCGCTGGCTTTCCTCGCGCATCACGCGGGAGGCGCGGGCGGCGGTGACCGCCACCCAGATCATCGCCACCGGCATGAAGATCGCCAGAAGAATCATGACAAAGCGCAGCGCGCCGTCACCGTTTCCGGCGCCAGGGTCCATGGTCAGGAAAAACACCGCCGTGCCCAACAGCCAAAGGACCGTCAGGATAAGCGCGATCACTTCCATCGCGGTGACGCCTTGGGCGTTCTGTTTCGCCTGACCCTGCCCGGAGGTATGGGACGGACCCGTTGATTGAGACATCTGTGTCAGCCTGTCAGGTGTAGGCGATGTTTAACACTTCATAGGATTTTTCACCACCGGGGGTGCGGACCTCGACGCTGTCGCCTTCTTCCTTGCCGATCAGGGCGCGGGCGATGGGCGATTTTATGTTCAACAGGCCGTTTTCGATATTGGCCTCGTATTCGCCGACGATCTGATAGGTTTTTTCCTCGTCGGTGTCTTCATCGACCAGCGTGACGGTCGCGCCGAACTTGATCGGGCCGGAGAGTTTCGCGGGGTCGATCACCTCGGCAAGGCTGATCACGCCTTCGAGTTCCTTGATGCGGCCCTCGATGAAGCTTTGTTTTTCCTTGGCCGAGTGGTATTCGGCGTTTTCCGACAGGTCGCCATGTTCGCGCGCTTCGGAGATGGCGCGGATGATGGCGGGCCGCTCCTCGGATTTCAGCTGTTTCAGCTCGGCCTCAAGGGCGGCATGGCCCTTGCGGGTCATCGGGATCTTTTCCATCGTCATTATCCACTATTGTTGCGGGGCGCGGGCCATGGGCCGCCCCCGGCAGGTCTGTCGGATTGGTCGCGCCAGATTGACCCGAGCGCGGCGGACTTTGCAATAGGCGATGGTGCAAAGCAGTGCAATGGAGTCGCGATAGCACGCAATTTGCCGCTTTAGGCCCAATTTAACGTCGTGTTTCAATTGACCTTCCACCGAAGGGCGCGCTAACCACGTGCGCAACTTTGTTACGTGACTGAACCGCCCTTGGAAAGGATGCAAGCCATGTCCGATGTGACTCGCGAAGCGATGGAATACGATGTTGTGATCGTCGGGGCGGGGCCTGCGGGCCTTTCGGCGGCGATCCGGCTGAAGCAGTTGGATCCCTCGCGCGAGGTTGTCGTTCTTGAAAAAGGTTCCGAGGTGGGGGCGCATATCCTGTCGGGCGCCGTTCTCGACCCCTGCGGTCTGGATGCGCTGATCCCGGATTGGAAAGACAAGGGCGCGCCGCTGAACGTGCCGGTGAAGGACGATAACTTCTACATGCTGGGGGAAGGTGGGCAAATGCGCATCCCCAATTTCCCGATGCCGCCGCTGATGAACAACCACGGCAATTACATCGTGTCGATGGGCAATGTCTGCCGCTGGATGGCCGAGCAGGCCGAGGAACTGGGCGTGGAAATCTTCCCCGGCATGGCGTGCTCGGACATGGTGTATGACGAGAATGGCAACGTGAAGGGGGTCGTGGCCGGTGAATTCGGCAAGAACCCCGACGGCACCCCCGGCCCGGCCTATGAGCCGGGGATGGAGTTGCACGGCAAATATGTCTTCCTGTCGGAAGGCGTGCGCGGCAGTCTGGCCAAGGAGGTGATGGCCAAATACGACCTGTCCGCCGGGAAAGAGCCGCAGAAATTCGGCCTTGGCATGAAGGAAATCTGGGAGATCGACCCGGCCAAGCACCGCGAGGGCAGCGTGACCCACACCATGGGCTGGCCTCTCAATGGCAATGCCGGCGGCGGGTCGTTCATCTATCACCTTGAAAACAATCAGGTTTACGTGGGTTTCGTGGTGCACCTGAACTACCGCAACCCGCATCTTTACCCCTATATGGAGTTCCAGCGCTTCAAGCATCACCCGATGGTGGCCGAGCTTCTGAAGGGCGGTAAGCGCGTGGCCTATGGCGCGCGGGCGATTTCCGAAGGCGGGTATCAGTCGATGCCCAAGATGGTGGCGCCCGGCGTTGCCCTGCTGGGCTGTTCGGTGGGCATGGTCAACGTGCCGCGCATCAAGGGCAACCACAACGCGATGCTGTCGGGCAAGGCCGCGGCCGAGGCCGCGCATGCCGCGATCGAGGCGGGCCGCGCCACCGATGAGTTGAACGATTACGAGGACGAGGTGCGCAGCGGCGCCATTGGCAAGGACCTCAAGAAGGTGCGCAACGTCAAACCCATGTGGTCGAAATGGGGCCTGACCGCCTCACTGGCGCTGGGTGGTCTGGATATGTGGACCAACACGCTGGGCTTTTCGCTGTTCGGCACGCTTGGCCACGGCAAATCGGATGCCGAGGCGACCGAGCCTGCGGAGAAGCACAAGGACATCAGCTATCCCAAGCCCGATGGCAAGTTGAGCTTTGACCGCCTGACCAATGTCAGTTTCTCGATGACCAACCACGAGGAAAGCCAGCCCTGTCACCTGACGCTGAAGGATGACAGCGTGCCGATCGACGTGAACCTGCCCAAGTTCGACGAACCGGCACAGCGTTATTGCCCGGCCGGTGTTTACGAAGTGGTTCGCGAAGAGGGCAAGGAGCCCAAGTTCGTCATCAACTTCCAAAACTGCGTGCATTGCAAAACCTGCGACATCAAGGACCCAAGCCAGAACATCAACTGGGTCACGCCGCAGGGCGGGGATGGGCCAAACTATCCCAACATGTAAAGAAGTGGTGAAAACTGGCATGCGGGGCGGTCATTGGGCCGCCCCGCATTGCTTTGGGCCCTTGGGCGTACTAGGTTCTCCCGCAAACCCCGGGCAGAGCAAAGGCAGGCCAGCGTGACACTCCGAACCCTAACCGCAATCGCCATCGTAACCCTTGTACAAGGGGCCGTGCCGCCCGCGATGGCCGGTGATGCCTCGGGTGCCTACCTGGCGGCGCGTCAGGCGCGGTACGACCATGATTACGCGGCAGCGGCTGATTATTTCACCCGTGCCTTGACCGAGGATCAATCCAATCCGGCGATCATGGAAAACGCCGTGGTCGCGCATGCGGCCCTGGGCAATTTCGACCGTGCCCTGCCGATCGCCCGCAAGATTGAAGCCGATGATTTGCGCAGCCAAGTGGCGCAAATGGTTCTGGTGGCCGACGAGGTGCAGCAAGAGGATTACGACGCCCTTCTGACCCGGCTTGAGGACGGGCGCGGCGTGGGGCAATTGGCCGATGGCCTGATCGCGGCCTGGGCGCATTTGGGCCAGGGCGACATGAGCCGCGCGCTGGATCTGTTCGACAGTGTCGCCGAAGAACGCGGATTGCGTGGGTTTGCCATTTACCACAAGGCGCTGGCGCTGGCCTCGGTCGGGGATTTCGAAGGCGCGGATCAGATTTTCGCCGGGGAAAGCGATGGCCCGATGCAGCGCACCCGGCGCGGCATGTTGGCCTGGGCCGAAGTGCTGAGCCAGCTTGACCGCAACGAAGATGCCGTGGCCCAGATCGACGATACCTTCGGCACCGATCTGGACCCGGAGATTCAGCAACTGCGCGACCGGCTGGTGGCGGGTGACCGGGTGCCGTTCAGCATGATCGGCGGGGCTGCCGATGGTGTGGCCGAGGTGTTCTTTTCGCTGGGCCGCGCGCTTCTGAGCGATATGGGCGAGGATTATACCCTGCTGTATTCGCGGGTGGCCGAACACCTGAGCCCCGATCATATCGACGCCATGATCATGTCCGCCGAATTGCTTGAATCCCTTGGGCGCTATGAACTGGCCACCGTGGCCTACAAGCGTGTGCCGCGCGACCACCCGTCTTTCCTGGCGGCGGAACTGGGCCGGGCCGATACCCTGCGCCGGGCGGACAAGACCGATGCGGCGATCGAGGTGCTGGAGCAGTTGGCGCAAACCCATCCCGATCAGCCCACGGTGCATGTCTCGGCCGGTGATCTGTTCCGACAGTTGGAGCAATTCGACAATGCGGCCAGCGCCTATGACAAGGCCATCGCGCTTTACGAGGAACGCAAGGCCGATCAGTGGTTCGTGCATTATGCCCGCGCGATCAGCTATGAACGGCAGGGCATCTGGGACAAGGCCGAAGCCGATTTTCGCCGCGCGCTGGAATTGAATCCCGAGCAGCCACAGGTGCTGAACTACCTTGGGTATTCGCTGGTTGAAAAGCAGATCAAGCTGGACGAGGCGCTGAACATGATCGAACGCGCCGTCGCGGCGCAGCCCGACAGCGGTTACATCGTGGATAGCCTTGGCTGGATCCTGTACCGCCTTGGCCGCTACGACGAGGCCATCGGCCATATGGAGCGCGCCGCCGAACTGATGCCGGTGGACCCGGTGGTGAACGATCATCTGGGCGATGTCCTTTGGGCCGTGGGCCGCGAGACAGAAGCGCGGTTCCAGTGGAGGCGCGCCTTGTCCTTCGTGACCGAGGACACCCCGGAGCAAGACATCGACCCTGACCGCATTCGCCGCAAGCTTGAGGTGGGGTTGGATCAGGTTCTGGAGGAAGAGGGCGCGCCGCCCCTGAAAGTTGCCGATGACGGTGAGTGAACGCTTTGCCCCGGCCAAGATAAACCTGACCCTGCACGTGACCGGGCGGCGGGCGGATGGTTATCACGAATTGGATTCGCTGGTCGTTTTTGCCGATATCGGTGATCGCCTGCATGTAGCGCGAAGCGATACCACGATGTTGACAGTAGACGGGCCGATGGCGGCAGGGGTGCCTGCCGATGACAGCAACCTTGTGGTCAAGGCGGCGGCCCTGATGGGGGTGCCTGCCGATATTCATCTGGAAAAGCACCTGCCCAATGCCGCCGGTCTGGGCGGTGGGTCCAGCGATGCCGCCGCGACGCTGAATGCCTTGGCAGAGCTGTCGGGGCGGGCCGTGCCCGAGGATGTGATCCGCCTTGGCGCGGACATCCCGGTTTGTCTTTATGGCCGCACCGCAAGGATGCGTGGCCTGGGCGAGATCGTCGAGCCTGTGACGGACCTGCCGGTCTTGCATGCCGTGCTGGTCAATCCCAAGCTGCCGGTCATGACGCGGGAGGTTTTCGCCGGGTTGGAACGGGCCGATAACCCGGGAATGCCCGAGGCCCTGCCCGAATTCGATGGGGCCAGCGCATTGATTGAATGGCTGGCAACCATGCGCAATGACCTTGAGGCCCCGGCCATTCAGGCCGAGCCGGTCATTCAGCAGGTTTTCGATGTGCTTTCGGTGACGCCGGGCTGCCTTTTGACGCGCATGTCGGGCTCTGGCGGCACCTGTTTCGGCCTTTATTCCGATGCGGAAACCGCCGCATCGGCCGCGGGGCGCTTGCAGGAACAGCAGCCGGGCTGGTGGGTCGAGGCGGTGCGCCTCAATGCGGTCAGTTGACCCGCGCGACCACGTAGTCGGCCAGATCAATCAACATGCGGCGCACCGGGTGGTCCGGCAGGGCCTGCATGGCGGTCTTGGCCTTGTCGGCCCACATCAGGGCATCCTGACGGGTGGCCTCAAGCGTGTCGTGCTTGTCCAGCAGCGCAAGGGCGTGGTCCAGATCCCCCTCGCCCTGTTTGCCCTTCTCGATCGTGCGGGTCCAGAAGGCGCGTTCCTCGGCATCGGCCTTGGCCACGGCCTTGATCACCGGCAGGGTCAGCTTGCGTTCGCGGAAATCGTCGCCCACGTTCTTGCCGGTGGCGGCACTGTCGCCTTGGTAATCCAACAGGTCGTCGACGATCTGGAAGGCAATGCCAAGCGCATCTCCGTAATCGAAAAGCGCGCGCACCTGATCCTCGGGCGCGCCGGACAGAACGCCGCCGGTTTCGGTGGCTGCCGAAAACAGCGCGGCGGTCTTGCCGCGCACGATTTGCAGATAAGTATCTTCCCCGGTGTTCAAATCCTGAGCGGCGCTGAGTTGCAGAACCTCGCCCTCGGCAATCACGGCGGCGGCGTTCGACAGGATATCCAGCACCCGCAGGTTGCCGGGTTCGACCATCAACTGGAAGGCGCGGGCAAACAGGTAATCGCCCACCAGAACGCTTGATTTGTTGTCCCACAACAGGTTGGCCGTGGGCCGCCCGCGGCGTTGTTCGCTTTCATCGACCACATCGTCATGCAGCAGGGTGGCGGTATGGATGAACTCCACCGTCGCGGCCAGATGCACGTCATATTCGCCGTCATAGGTGCAGAGGTCGGCCGCCGCCAGCGTCAGCATCGGGCGCAGGCGCTTGCCGCCCGCCTCGACCAGATGCGCGGTGACCTCGGGGATGCGGGGGGCATGGCGCGAGGCCATGCGCGTGCGGATCAGGGTGTTCACCGCCTCCATCTTGTCGCTCAGATGCGCGGCCAGTTCCTCATGCGGTTTTGTTGCGGCGTGGTCCAATCCCATCACACTCCCGTCACACCGGTCGACAAATCCCGCGCGGTGCCCTTATGTCATCCCCATGAAACAGCTATTTCGCACCACCGATCCGACAATGATCGCTTTTGCCCAAGCGCTGCTTCAGGGCGAGGGTATAGACTGCTTTGAAATGGACGTAAATATGAGCATCCTCGAAGGTGGTATCGGGGTGTTCCCGCGTCGCCTGATGGTGGGGGAGGGGGATTTTCACCGCGCGCGCCGAACGCTTGAAGACAACGGGATCGAGGTGGATGGCTGATCATTGGCCCGATGCGGCGCTCAGCCGGGACAAGTTTCTTGGCGGGCAATTGCGCCTTTGGCAGCCCAAGCAGGGCTATCGCGCGGGGGTGGACCCCGTGTTACTGGCCGCCTGCATCCCGGCGCGCGAGGGCGACAGCCTGCTTGATCTGGGCTGTGGGGCCGGTGTTGCGGCGCTTTGCGTGGCGCAGCGTGTGCCGGGGGTGCAGGCCGCAGGGCTTGAGGTGCAACCCGAGTATGCGGCTTTGGCGCGGCGCAATGCCGCGGAAAACGGGGTGTCGCTTGAGGTGGTCGAGGGGAACCTTGCGCAGATGCCAGAGACCCTCAAACAGCGGCAATTCACCCACGTTCTGGCCAATCCGCCGTATTTCGACCGAAACGCCAGCACCAAGGTTGCCGACAAGGGGCGCGAGGCAGGGCGCGGCGAGGCCACACCGCTTGAGGCATGGATCGAGGCGGCGGCGAAGCGCTGTGCGCCCAAGGGGACGGTGACCCTGATTCAGCGGGCCGAACGCCTGCCCGAGATGCTGGGCCATGCGGCCAAGCGTTTGGGCAGTCTTGAGGTGCTACCGCTGATTCCGCGCAAGGGGCGCGCGGCGCGATTGGTTTTGCTGCGCGGGCGCAAGGGCGGGCGTGCGTCATTTCGCCTGCACGATGGCTGGATACTGCACGAGGGCGGCAGCCACCCGGGGGACCGGGAAAATTACAACGCGGCAACCACTTGCATTCTCAGGCTTGGGGCGCCGTTACCGTTTCCGGAATAATGGTTTCAAATTGAGCCCGCAATTTTTTGCGTAGTTCGCGGTTGCAGCGTGACAGATTTGTAAAACTGTGCTGCACTGGACCTATTGAAACCATCCAGAGAGGAGATACGCACATGAGCTTGAGTTCGCATGTCGAGCAACTGAAAAAGAAACATCAGGATCTCTCGGAACGGGTGGAAGAGGCGCAGCGCGCCCCCGGCACCAGTGATCTGGAAATCGCGGACCTCAAGAAGCAAAAGCTTCGTGTCAAAGAAGAAATTGAACGTCTGAGCGAAAACGCCTAACCGGCCGAACGTGGCACATTACCTGCCTTGATCAGCTCAAAATGACGGTCGTGTTCGCTGACCACGGCCGTCTGATCCCGTAACCATGAACGGAACGCGGCGATATGTGGCCGCGTCTCGCTGCCTTTTACACATAAAATGCGATAATGCGCCTCGGTTCGCAGGCCAAGGAGGTAAGGGGCCACCAAGCGCCCCTCGCTCAGCAATCGGGCCGCCAGGGATATCCGGCCAAGGATAACGCCCGCGCCCGACAGGGCGGCGTCAAGCGCATGATCGGCCTGTGAAAAGCGTTGCCCGGTCCAATCGCGCGGCGGCAGGCCCGCCGCGTTGAACCAAGCGGGCCAGTCGCAGGGCGGATCGAGAAACCGGATATCGTCCTGATGCAGCAGTTGCGCCTGTGCCAGATCGGCGGGGGCGGGCATGCGTTCTGCGAGGCCCGGGGTCATCATCGGGGTGACCCATTCGTCAAGAAATACTGCATCCACCAAAAGGGTTGCCAGATGATCGAAGTTGCCAGTGATACCCGCATCCGCGATGCCTATCGCGCCGCCCATGCGGCCCGTGGGCAAGCCCTTGGCCAGATCTGGTTTCGCTTGATGGGGCAAAAATCTTCCGGATGATCGTTGCAAGTGATCACTGGAAAGCAAAAGGGCCGGTCGCGATGACCGGCCCTTTTCGTGTCTGTCAGGTATAATCAGACGAAGAATTGTCCGCCGTTCGCCGAAATGGTCGAGCCGTTGATGAACTGTGCGTCGTCCGAGGCAAGGAAGGCTACGCAACGCGCGATTTCTTCCGGCTCACCCAGGCGGCCCGCCGGGATTTGCGAGATGATCGACTCGCGCACTTTTTCCGGCACGGCCATGACCATTTCGGTCGCGATATAGCCGGGGCAAACCGCGTTGGCGGTGATGCCCTTGGCGGCACCTTCCTGGGCCAGCGATTTGATGATGCCCAGGTCACCCGCCTTGGTCGCGGCATAGTTCACCTGCGCGAATTGACCTTTCTGGCCATTGATCGAGCTGATGACGATGATGCGGCCAAAGCCACGCTCGCGCATGCCGGGCCAGACGGGGTGAACGGTGTTGAACACGCCGGTCAGGTTGGTGTCGATCACCTGCTGCCATTGGTCCGGGGTCATCTTGTGAAACGGTGCGTCGCGGGTGATGCCGGCGTTGGCAACGACCACGTCGACCGGGCCCAGTTCCTCTTCGACCTTGGCGATACCGGCCTTGGAGTCCTCGTAATCGCCGACGTTCCACTTGTAGGTCTTGATGCCGGTTTCCTCGGTGAACTGGGCGGCGGCCTCATCGTTGCCGGCATAGGTGGCGGCGACGTTATAGCCTTCGGCCTTCAGGGCCTTGGAAATGGCCGCGCCGATGCCGCGCGATCCACCGGTGACGAGTGCTGTTCTAGCCATGGGGTTCCTCCAATTTATAAATTCCGTTGGTAACTCTGTTAAACTTTCAAAGTGACGAGCGCAACATTATTACTCACACAAATTGCCGCAGTGCAGAGGTTATTTCCGGTTTGGCCTGCTTCGCTTGCGGACAAGAAAAAAGGGCACCTGACGAGGTGCCCTTTATGACGGTCTGACGGCACCCGCGCCTTATGGGCGTTCGAGGCACATGGCAACGCCCATGCCGCCCCCGATGCAAAGCGTGGCAAGGCCCTTCTTGGCATCGCGCCGCTGCATTTCGAACAGCAGGGTGTTGAGGATACGCGCACCCGAGGCGCCGATCGGGTGACCGATGGCGATGGCGCCGCCGTTCACGTTCACGATTTCGGGGTTCCAGCCCATGTCCTTGTTCACGGCACAGGCCTGTGCGGCGAAGGCTTCGTTGGCTTCCACGAGGTCCAGATCGTCAACCGACCAGCCCGCTTTGTCCAGGGCCTTGCGGCTGGCGTGGATCGGGCCGACACCCATGATCGACGGGTCCAGACCGGCAGTGGCGTAAGAGGCGATGCGCGCCAGCGGCGTGATGCCCCGCTTTTCGGCGTTGTCGGCACTCATCAGCAGGACACCGGCGGCACCGTCGTTCAGGCCGCTGGCATTGGCCGCCGTGACCGACCCGTCCTTGGTGAAGGCCGGGCGCATTTTCTGCATGGCTTCGATAACGGCGCCGTGGCGGATGTATTCATCCTTGTCGACGACGATGTCGCCCTTGCGGGTCTTGATGGTGAAGGGGATCACCTCGTCGTCGAACTTGCCCGCGTTCTGGGCGGCTTCGGCCTTGTTTTGCGAGGCCAGCGCGAATTCGTCTTGCTGTTCGCGGCTGATCTGCCATTTTTCCGCAACGTTTTCGGCGGTTTGGCCCATGTGGTAGCCGTTGAAGGCATCCCAGAGGCCATCGCGGATCATGGTGTCGATATACTTCATGTCGCCCATTTTGTGGCCCGCGCGCAGGTGTGCGGCATGCGGGCTGAGCGTCATGTTTTCCTGACCGCCCGCGGCAATGATATCGGCATCGCCCAGTTGGATGTGCTGTGCGCCAAGGGCGACCGAGCGCAGGCCCGAGCCACAAACCTGGTTGATGCTCCAGGCCGCCGATTCCTGCGGCAGGCCGGCGTTTATATGCGCCTGACGGGCAGGGTTTTGGCCTTGGGCGGCAGTCAGGACCTGGCCGAGGATGGTTTCGGAAACCTCGCTCTTGTCGATGCCTGCGCGCTCGACCACGGCTTCGAGCACGGCCGCGCCCAGATCATGGGCGGGCGTGTTTGCAAAAGAGCCGCCGAAAGAACCGACAGCGGTACGCGCTGCGGATGCGATTACTACGTTGGTCATGTGTGTCCTCCACCAGAATTAAGGTCGAGGAACGCCCGGACGTCACAACAAGTGCGGGCCCCAGTATTCCCCGCCGTTCCCGCGCGTCATAGCGCATATGCCGCATTGCGGCAACGGACCACATGTCACAGGCTAGGCGGATACCCGCGAAAAGGGTGTCTCCAGCCACGGTGGCTCAACCGTCGGGGCCCCGAAGAAATATCCCTGCATGCAGTCGATCCCGATGGCCGAAAGATAGGCCGCATCCTGTGGCTGTTCGACGCTTTCGGCGATGGTGACCATGTCGAATTGTTCGGCAATGGATTTCAGCGCCGCGGTCAAAACCTGGTTGTCCGGGCTGCTTGCGATGCCGCGGATGAATTGCCCGTCGATCTTGACGATGTCGAAGTAAAATTCCCTCAGGTAACGGAAAGAGGTGAAACCCGCGCCGAAATCGTCCAAGGCGAAACTGATGCCTTTCTTCTGCAAATCATCCATGAACCCCACCACGAGTTCCGGCACCAGCATGGCCGAGCTTTCGGTGATCTCAAGGATCAGGCGTTCGGCAACGGTGGGGTCCTGCCCGATGCCGCGCTTGAGGATTCGCATCCAGCGCGGATACCCGATGGAGCGCGCCGACATGTTCACCGAAAGCCGCAGATCGGGAAAGCCCTGCAAGGTGCGCAGGCCCTTTTCCAAGGCAAGGCAATCGATCACCCGCCCGGTTTCCATGCATTCGATCTCGGTTATGAAGTCGCGTGCGGGAATCACCCGCCCGGTTTCATCCATCACGCGAATCAGCCCTTCGTAGAAGGCTGGCCGCCCCTCCTGGCCCGTGGGCACCACGGCCTGATAGGCCAGCATGACCTGTTTGTGGCGCACAGCCTGGTCCACCATGTCGATCACCGAACGATCCCGCGCACTTACGGCATAGTTCAGCGGGTTGTCATGCCCGGCCGGAATATTGGCCCATTTGCGTTTCTGCCCCATTCTTACCTCCGATTTCACCGCTTCACAGGGTGGGGCGGGGGCGCTAATGATCGGTTAAGCCGGGCATTTGTCTAAAATCTGCCCGAGGCGGGATGAAACGGGGGAAAACACATGGAACGCTGTACCTGGGCCGGGGACGATCCGTTGTATCACGCCTATCACGATGACGAGTGGGGCGTGCCCGAATATGACAGCCGCGCCTTGTGGGAAAAGCTGATCCTCGAAGGGTATCAAGCGGGGCTGAGCTGGATCACCATCCTGCGCAAACGCGAAAGTTTTCGCGAGGCTTTTCAGGGGTTTGACCCAGATGCGATTGCCACATGGGGCGCGGCGGAGGTGGAAGCCCTGCTGCAAAATCCCGGGATCGTGCGGCACCGTGGGAAGGTGGAGGCGACGATCACCAACGCCCGTGTCTGGCAGGATATCGAGGCCAGCCAGGGCTTTGCCGATTACCTGTGGTCCTATGTCGATCACAGGCCCATTCAAAACCGGTGGAGCCAGCTTTCAGAAGTCCCGGCCCAGACAGAAATTTCACAAGCAATTTCAAAGGATTTGAAAAAAAGGGGTTTCAAGTTTTGCGGGCCGACGATCACCTATGCCTTCATGCAGGCGGCGGGGCTGGTCAACGACCACCTGACAACCTGCCCCTGTCATGAACCGGTGGCCGATATGGGGCAAAACCCCGCGTCGGGATAACCCCGGTATTTCGCCGCTGGCCCGGTTGCGCCACGGAATCTTTTGGAATCCGCCGCAAACTCCTATATTGGGCGCATCTCACCTTATATGAGCGCGCACCCATGACCGAGACCACCGCCCCGATCACCCAAGACGTGATGACCATTCCCCGCAAGCTGCCCGAGGGGCCGATGAATATCGTCGGCCTGACGCGGGACAAGCTGCGCGAGGTGTTGATCGAAAACGGCACGCCCGAAAAGCAGGCCAAGATGCGGGTCAACCAGATCTGGCAGTGGGTTTACCAATGGGGCGTGCGCGATTTCGCCGAGATGACGAACCTGTCCAAGGCCTATCGCGCCGACCTGGCCGAGCGTTTCGTGATCGAAATCCCCGAGATGGTCAGCAAACAGGTCAGCGCCGATGGCACCCGAAAGTATCTGGCGCGGATCGCCGGGGGCCACGAGGTCGAGGTGGTTTATATCCCCGAATCCGATCGCGGGACGCTGTGTATCTCGTCCCAAGTGGGCTGCACCCTGACCTGTTCGTTCTGTCACACCGGCACACAGAAATTGGTGCGCAACCTGACCGCCGGGGAAATCGTGGGTCAGGTGATGATGGCGCGCGACGATCTGGACGAATGGCCCGAACCGGGGCAGGGCACGGGCGAGAACGGCCCGCGGCTGTTGTCGAACATCGTGCTGATGGGCATGGGTGAGCCGCTTTATAATTTCGAAAACGTCCGCGACGCGATGAAGATCGCCATGGATGGAGAGGGGATCAGCCTCAGCCGCCGCCGGATCACGCTGTCCACTTCGGGCGTTGTGCCCGAGATCGCCAAGACGGCGCAGGAAATCGGCTGTATGCTGGCCGTCAGTTTCCATGCCACCACCGACGAGGTGCGCGACAAGCTGGTGCCGATCAACAGGAAGTGGAATATCGAAACGCTTCTGGACGCGTTGCGGGAATATCCAAAGGCCAGCAATTCCGAGCGCATCACCTTTGAATACGTGATGCTGAAGGATGTGAACGACAGCGATGAGGACGCCCGCCGCCTTGTGCAACTGATCAAGGGTATCCCGGCTAAGATCAACCTTATTCCCTTCAACGAATGGCCCGGTGCCCCGCATCAGCGCAGCGATTGGGACCGCATCGAAGCCTTTGCCGATATCGTCTACAAGGCCGGCTACGCCAGCCCCATCCGCACCCCGCGCGGCGAGGATATCATGGCCGCCTGCGGGCAATTGAAATCGGCCACCGAACGCGCCCGCAAATCGCGCCGCGAAGTCGAGGCCGAGGCCGGGATGGGCTAAAGCTTTTGGTGGTCATCACCCATGGGCGCGTTAAACTAGCGGCAACGTGACCCATGGACAGGTGCCCCGATGCGTGACTTCCCGCCGCTGCCGCAACCCGATGATGCCAAGGGCCGCCCCCGCAAGGTCGGGGTCGAAATCGAATTGGGCGGGCTGGACGAGGGGCAGGTGGCCGACATCTGTGCCCGTGAACTGGGCGGCAGCCCCGAGCAAAGCGATAGCCATGTCTGGGCGGTGAAAGACACCGCCATCGGCACGCTTGAGGTCTATCTTGATATCTTCCTGCGCAATGCGACCAAAAGCAAACTGCGCGATATGGCGCTTGATCTGGGGCGCGAGGTGATCCCGGTCGAGATCGTGACCCAACCCTTGGACCATGACGGGTTGCAGAAACTGGACGGCTTGCGCGACAGCCTGCGCAAGGCGGGCGCGCTGGGCAGTGGGGCGGGAATCGTCTTTGGTTTTGGCGTGCACCTGAACGTGCAGATCGCCTCGCGCAAGGATGCCGATATCGTCAGGCCCTTGCTGGCCTATGCCCTGATCGAAGACTGGATGCGCCGGACCAACCCGATTGACGAGTCGCGCCGCCTTCTGCCCTTTACCGATCCCTACCCGACCGAATTCGTCCGTGACCTGATCGCGCAAGGTGTGGATGCCCCTGTCAGGGACGCGATGGAAACCTACCTTCATCACAACCCGACACGAAACAGGGGGCTGGATATGCTGCCCATCTTTGCCGAACTGGCGCCAAAACAGGTCGAGGCCGTGGTCTCGGGCAAGCTTTCGGCGCGGCCGACCTTTCATTTCCGCCTGCCCGACTGCCTGATCGACGATGCCGATTGGTCGCTGGCCGATGAGTGGCAGCGGTGGTTGACGGTCGAGCGCGTGGCGCAGGATACCGACCTGCTTGGCCGGCTGGGCCGCGCTTGGGAAAAGGACCATGGCGTTGTCACCCTGTCGCGGCAAAGCTGGGCGCGGCGCTGTGGCGAGATTTTGCACGAGGCCGGGCTGGACAGGCCCGGGGTTTGAGATGAGCAAACCGCTTATTGGTGTCACCACCTCGCGCCGGTCTGGCTGGCGTATATTCCCGCTGATCGCCTTCAACGTCTGGATGGCAGGCGGGCGCGCGGTGCGTTGGGTCGATGGGATCGAGGCCGATATGACCATGGTCGATGGCGTGATCATCGGCGGTGGCGATGACATCTCGCCCGATCTTTACGGTGGCGAACTGGTCCGCTCGGCGCGGCTTGATCCGGGGCGCGATGCGCTGGAACGGCGGCTGGTGCACGAGGCGTTCGACAGCGGCAAGCCCGTGCTTGGCATTTGCCGGGGCAGCCAGATGATCAACGTGGCCCTGGGCGGAAGCCTGCACCAAGACGCTTATGGCATCTACAAGGACAGTGATCGTTTGCGCACGATCCTTCCGCGCAAGGAGGTGCATATCGAACCCGGCACGCATCTTGCCGGGCTGGCCGGGACCGACCCGATGCGCATCAACGCCCTGCACAGCCAGGCGGTGGATCGTTTGGGCGATGGTCTGCGGGTCGCGGCGCGGGATCGCGGCGGGATGATACAGGCAATCGAGCGGCACCGCCCGCCCTTCGTTCTTGGCGTCCAGTGGCACCCCGAGCATTTGTTTTACGCGCGTCGCCAGCAGGCGCTGTTCAAGGCACTTGTCGAGGCTGCGGCCAGTGAAAAGGCGATGGTGCCTACCTTGGGTTGAGATGTCCGCCCGCGCATCCCGAAGTTTTCGCGGCCTTGCCAGAATTCGGGCCGATTGTTGCCACACAGGTCAACTATCCATGTCGTTATCACCCATTGTATAAGGGACGAGAACGATGAACATGATCACAAGTCATAATGCTTTCGAAGATGTGCGCGACTTTGTTCTGCGCGAGCGGCAGATGTGCGTATCGGAGCGGGAATGGAAACACCGCCTGCGCGGCTATGGCTATGCCATCCGTGAAAGCCGCGAAGGGCAGGTTGTGACCTCGCTGGTCAAAGGCAGCGATATCTGCACGATCGGCGCCGCCGCCTAAACCCGCGTCATTCCCTGACACCGCCCCCGGGCAATCGGGGCAATCGGGGCGCACGCCGGATTTCCGACTTGCAAATCCATGCTCCAGCGTATTCCGTTAGGTCGATTGCGCGATAAGCAGGGGGACGGATATGCAAACCAGAATCGGGGTGATCGGCGGCTCGGGTCTCTATGAGATCGAGGGGCTGACCGATGCCGAATGGGTCAGCGTTGAAACCCCTTGGGGCGATCCGTCGGACCGGATTTTGACCGGCACCATCGAGGGCGTGCCGATGGCCTTTCTGCCCCGCCACGGGCGCGGGCATGTGCATACCCCCACCTCCGTGCCCTATCGCGCCAATATCGACGCGCTGAAGCGCATTGGCGTGACCGACGTGATCAGTGTCAGCGCCTGCGGCTCCTTCCGGCATGAAATGGCACCGGGCGATTTCGTCATCGTCGATCAGTTCATCGACCGGACCGTTTCGCGCGAAAAATCCTTTTTCGGCCCCGGATGCGTTGGCCATGTCAGCGTGGCGCATCCCACCTGTCCACGTCTGGGCGACGCCTGCGAGGCCTCGGCCAAGGCCGCCGGCATCAACGTGCATCGTGGTGGGACGTATCTGGCGATGGAAGGCCCGCAGTTTTCCACCCTGGCGGAATCCCGGATGTACCGCGAACACTGGGGCGCGGACGTGATCGGCATGACCAACATGCCCGAGGCCAAGCTCGCCCGCGAGGCCGAGCTTTGTTATGCCAGCGTGGCCATGGTCACCGATTACGACAGCTGGCACCCCGACCACGGCGAGGTGGATGTCTCGGATATCATCGCCACCCTGACCGGCAACGCCGCCAAGGCCCGCGCGCTGGTGGCCGGGCTGCCGAGGCTTCTGGGGGCCGACCGCGCGCCTTGCCCGCATGGCTGCGACAGGGCGCTGGAGTTCGCCATCCTCACCGCCCCCGAAAAACGTGACCCGGCACTATTGGCCAAGCTGGACGCCGTGGCCGGGCGGGTTTTGTAAAGGAGTTCACATGATGTCTTTCGATCTTTGGCTTGCCTTCGTCGCCGCCTCTTGTGCGCTGCTGCTGATTCCCGGGCCGACGGTTTTGCTGGTGCTCAGCTATGCCCTGTCCAAGGGGCGTAGCGTCGCCGTGGCCTCGGCCGCCGGTGTGGCGCTGGGGGATTTCGTGGCGATGAGTGCCTCATTGGCCGGTCTGGGGGCGCTTGTGCTGGCCTCGGCCACCGCCTTTACCGTGCTGAAATGGGTAGGCGCGGTTTACCTGATCTGGCTGGGGGTGAAACTGATCCGCTCGGCCCCGCAATCGGGCTTGCAGGCCGGGCGGGTGGCGCAGGATGTCACCGCGCGCAGCGTTTTCACCCATAACGCGGCGGTCACAGCACTGAACCCCAAGTCCATCGCCTTTTTCATCGCCTTCGTGCCGCAGTTCGTGGATGCCACGGCACCGCTTTTGCCGCAGTTCGCCATTCTGGTGGCAACCTTCGTGGGTCTGGCGGCGGGCAATGCCCTGATCTATGCGCTTCTGGCCGACAGTTTGCGCCAGAGGATCGAACGGCCCGGGGTGATCGAATGGATCACCCGCGCGGGCGGGGCCACCCTGATCGGGATGGGGGTGCTTACCGCCACCCTGCGCCGCGGCACCTGACCCCCGTGGCACAACGCGCGCTTGCCACCGGGCGCGGCATGGGCCACACAAGGACCGGTTCAAAACAGACGCACGAGGCCCGCCATGCCCGCCAGCACTTCGGTCAAGGATTACATCCGCACCATCGTCGATTTCCCGCACGAGGGGATCATGTTCCGCGATGTCACCACGCTCTTTGCCGACCCGCGCGGTTTTCGCATGGCGATTGACCAGTTGCTGCACCCCTATGCCGGGGTGCGCTTCGACAAGGTCGTGGGGCTTGAGGCGCGCGGCTTCATCCTTGGCGGTGCGGTGGCGCACCAGTTGTCCGCCGGGTTCGTGCCGATCCGCAAGAAGGGCAAGCTGCCCGGCGCGGTGATCTCGGAAGAGTATCATTTGGAATACGGAGAGGCGGTCGTGGAAATCCACGACGATGCCATTCAACCGGGCGAGAAAATCCTTGTCGTCGATGACCTGCTTGCCACCGGCGGCACCGCCGAGGCGGGGATCAAGCTGATCGAACGTCTGGGCGGCGAGATCATCGGCTGCGCCTTCGTGATCGACCTGCCCGATCTGGGCGGGCGCGCGAAACTCGAGGCGCTGGGCATGGATGTCCATGCACTCTGCGCCTACGAAGGGGAGTGACCGGCGGGCTTACTCTTCTTCCTTGTGCCACTCTTCGATAATCTGCACGGCCTCCTGCGCGGTCTCGACAAAGCGGAACAGCTTGAGATCGTCTTCCGAAATCGTCCCGGCCTCGGCCAGCGCCTCCCAGTTGATGATCTTGCGCCAGAAGGGCTCACCGAACAGCAGGAAGGGCACCGGGTTCATCCGGTCGGTCTGAATCAGGGTCAGCGCCTCGAACAACTCGTCCAGCGTGCCAAACCCGCCCGGGAAACAGCACACCGCCTTGGCCCGCATCAGGAAATGCATCTTGCGGATGCCGAAATAGTGGAAGTTGAAGCATAGCCCGGGTGTCACGTATTCATTCGGGGCCTGCTCATGCGGCAGCACGATGTTGAGGCCGATGGACGATCCGCCCGCATCATCCGCGCCGCGATTGCCCGCCTCCATCACGCCCGGCCCGCCGCCGGTGGCGATGACGTATTCGCGCCCATAGGTATCCATGGATTTCATCGTCATCAGCCGGGAGAATTCGCGCGCCTCGTCGTAGTATTTGGAAAGATCGGCCAATGTCTGTGTGCGCGCCGTGTCTTTCTTCGACGGCTCAGGGATACGCGCGCCGCCGAACAGGACCACGGTGCTTTCGATGCCGCGTTCATTGAGGATCATCTCGGGCTTGAGAAGCTCCAGTTGCAGGCGCACGGGGCGCAATTCGTCCCGGCACAGGAAATCCGGGTCCGCAAAGGCCAGTCGATAGGCGGGCGCGCGGGTCTGCGGGGTATCGGGAATTTGTTCGGCGGTACTGCGATCAGAGTGGGCGTCGCGGAATTGGCTGTTGCGTTCGTCTTTCATCGCGGGCGCGTCCTTCGTATGGTCCGTTGAACAAGGCCTATCGCTTGCGGCCGCGCTTGACCAGAGAGGAAGAGAACCAAGGTGACTATCAAGGATGAGATTTCCGCCGCGCGCGACCGGATCGCGCCGCATGTTCGGCGCACGCCGGTCGGTGTGATGGACGGGTTCGGTTTGAGCTTCCCCTTCGAGGTGAAGTTTGAACAGATGCAGCACACCGGCAGCTTCAAGGCGCGCGGGGCCTTCAATACGCTGTTGTCCCATTCGGTGCCCGATGGGGGTGTCGTGGCGGCCTCGGGCGGCAACCATGGCGCGGCTGTGGCCTATGCCGCGGCCAGCCTTGGCCATCGCGCGCGCATCTATGTTCCCGAAATCGCGGGCCCGGCCAAGATGGAATTGATTCGCTCAACAGGTGCCGAACTGCAGGTGGTCAAAGGCGCCTATGCCGAGGCCGCTGCCCGCGCCGCCGAATGGCGCGAGGCGACGGGTGCCATGGAAATCCATGCCTATGACGCGCCCGCCACCGTGGCCGGGCAGGGAAGCTGCATGGCCGAATGGGAGGATCAGGGCCTCAAGGCCGATACCGTGCTGATCGCCGTGGGCGGCGGCGGGTTGATCGCCGGGGCGCTTGGCTGGCTGGGTGGCGCGCGCAAGGTGGTCGCGGTAGAGCCTGAACGCGCCTCTGCCCTGCACGGGGCACTGGACGCAGGCGCGCCGGTGGATGTCGACGTGTCCGGCGTGGCCGCCAATGCCCTTGGCGCGCGGCGCATCGGGCAGATCTGTTTCGACCTGGCTCAAGCACAGGGCATCGAAAGCGTGACGGTGCGGGACCGCGACATCACGCTGGCGCAAGAGGCGCTTTGGCGCGAGGCGCGGCAACTGGTGGAACCGGCAGGGGCCACGGCGCTGGCGGCGCTGATGGCCGGGGCCTACGTGCCGGAAGACGGCGAGCGCGTTGCGGTGCTGATCTGCGGCGGCAATATCGCGCCTGATCCGCTGGCGGTTTAATCGAACCTTTACCAAGCTTGGGACAGGCTCGGGATATGCCGCCCTTCGCCAGATCGCCGCGCAAGAGGGCGGCGATCCGACGTCGCTGATCCGTGATGCCATCCGCCGGGACCTGTTTCGCCGGACCCGCGCGAAGAAGGCCGTCAGGCCTGATGAGCGGCTCATCGCGCCCCTGCGGGCGCTTCTGGCCGAGGATTTTAGCTATGCCCGCGACTGGGCCGGATTTGCAGGCGCGGCTGGCCGCCAAGGGCTATACGCTGCGCGAGGCCGGGGCCGGCCTTGCCCTGCATTGCCGCGACAGCGGCGACAAACGCGCCAAGGCTTCGGACCTTGGCTATAGCTATTCACGCCTCCTGCGTCGCTTCAATGCGCCCTTCCCCGGCCATAGCCACGCCTATCTTTTCAACCGCGCCCGGTAACTTTGCCGCCTTTGCCGCGCGGCGCGTCGCATTGCACCCCGCGCCGCAGCCCCTTATAGGCCATGCAAAGCCAAACAACCCGACCCGAGGGAGAATGACGCCATGTCCAATGCACAGCTTGAAACCGCAATCGAGGCCGCATGGGAAATCCGTGACACCATCACGCCCAGCACCGGCGGCGAAACCCGCGACGCCATCGAAGACACCCTGAACGCCCTCGACAGCGGCCAGTTGCGCGTCGCCGAACGTCAGGACAGTGGCGACTGGCACGTCAACCAATGGGCCAAGAAGGCCGTGCTTCTGGGCTTCCGCATCAAGGACATGGAACAGCACGACAACGGCCCGCAAGGCGGCGGCTGGTGGGACAAGGTCGACAGCAAGTTCAAGGGCTGGGGCGACAATCAATGGAAAGCCGCCGGTTTCCGCGCCGTCCCCAACTGCGTGGTGCGCAAATCGGCCTATATCGCCCCCGGCGTGGTGCTGATGCCCAGCTTCGTCAACCTTGGCGCCTACGTGGACGAGGGCACCATGGTCGATACATGGGCCACCGTCGGCTCCTGCGCGCAGATCGGCAAGGGGGTGCACCTCTCGGGCGGCGTCGGCATCGGCGGTGTGCTGGAACCGATGCAGGCCGGCCCCACCATCATCGAGGACAACTGCTTTATCGGCGCGCGTTCCGAGGTGGTCGAAGGCTGCATCGTGCGCGAAGGCTCGGTCCTTGGCATGGGCGTCTATATCGGCAAATCCACCAAGATCGTCGACCGCGAAACCGGCGAGGTCTTCATGGGCGAAGTGCCGCCCTATTCGGTCGTCGTTTCCGGCTCCATGCCGACCAAGAACAACCTCAACCTCTATTGCGCGGTGATCGTCAAGCGCGTGGATGCGCAGACCCGCTCGAAAACCGGGATCAACGAGTTGCTGCGCGACTGATCCCGCTTGATTTGAATGGAGGGCGCGTTCCGCATCCCGCGGGGCGCGCCTTTTGCATTGCCCGGGCCCTTGTTTTGACAGGGCAAGGGAACTTGCAGCGCGATTGGCGGTTGAGCCATTGCATGATCCAATCGACATCCCTTGACGGCCAGGCCGCTCAATGATCGGCGCGCTTTCCACCCCCTTGTTGCTGCTTGCCTTCGGCGTGGCGGGCGCTGTTGTGGTCGTCGCCTCGGTCCGGGCGACGGCATTGGCCGATATGCTGGCCGATCGCACCCGCTTGGGCGAGGCGCTGGCCGGTGGCCTTATCCTTGGGGGCGCGACCTCTCTGTCCGGTATCATCGTCTCAACCTCGGGCGCGTGGTCCGGCGATGCCAGCTTCGCCTTTTCGAATGCCATCGGGGGGATCGCGGCGCAGACGCTGTTTCTGGCCCTCGCCGATGTGCTGCACCGCGATGCCAACCTCGAACATTCCGCCGCCCAGCCCGAGAACCTTGTTCAGGCGGTCATGCTGATTATCCTGCTCAGCCTGACCTTGCTTGGCATTTTCGGCCCCGATGTCGCGGTGCTTGGGATCCACCCGGTTTCGGTGGTGCTGTTCCTTGCCTACCTGACAGGCCTGCGCATCTCGGGGCAAGTCAGCGAAAACCCGATGTGGACGCCGGTGCAGACCCATGAAACCCGCCGCGATGAACCCGAAGACAGTGACGAGCGGCACCGCTCGGCCAAGGGCCCGGCGCTGGCCTTCCTGGGCCTTGTCGCCCTGCTTGGCACCTGCGGGTTGATCATCGGTCAGGCCGGGGGCGCGTTTATCGCCCGCTTCGGGCTGGGCTCATCGCTGGTGGGGGCCTTGATCACCGCCGTCGTGACCTCGCTGCCCGAATTGGTCACCACGCTGGCGGCGGTGCGGCGCGGGGCGCTGCAACTGGCCGTGGGCGGGATCATCGGCGGCAATACCTTCGATAGCCTGTTTTTGGTCTTTGCCGACGCGGCGTATCGCGATGGGTCGCTTTATCATGCCTTGGCGCGTGACGATGTCTATTGGCTTGCAACCGGGCTGGTGATGACCTCGGTTCTCTTGGCCGGGCTTGTTTTTCGGCAAAAGCACGGGCCGGGTCGTATCGGGCTTGATGGTGTCCTGATGATCGGGGTCTATGCCTGCGCCGTCGCGGCGCAGGTGATAAGCGGTTAGCGGTCTTTCTCAGCCCTTCTTGGGCCGCTCGCCCACCGGCCCACCGGCCTTTTTCCACCCCGAGAAACCATCCTCGATATGGCTGACACCCTCCAGCCCCATGTCTTGCGCCACCCGCGCCGACAGGGCCGAGCGCCAGCCCGATGCACAGTAGAACACAAAGCGGCCACCGCTTTGAAATTGCGGTTTGGCATAGGGGCTTTCCGGGTCGATCCAGAATTCGAGCATGCCGCGCGGGCAATGAAAGGCCCCGGGGATCATCCCCTCGCGCTCCAATTCGCGCGGGTCGCGCAGATCGACAAATGTCACGCCTTCCTGTTCGTGTAGCGCCATCATCTCGGCTGCCGGGGCGTGCTCCACCACCGCGTTGGCCTCGGCCACCATGTCACTTGCGCGTTTTATCACCTGTTCCTCCCTCGTTGCTCTGTCGTGGGCACCCTATGCCCAAGGCAACCGCATGAAAAGCCCCGCGGCCTGCCCCGGGCGCGGATTGACGGCGCCAAAGACAAGCGGTAGGGCGCGACAAGCGTAACTTGGGGCCCGGTGCCGGTATGACGAAGAAATCAGACAAACCATCGAAACAGCAGGTCTATACCCTGCTGGTGCAAGCGGGCCGCAAAGATGGCGATGGCCTGCCCGAAAAGGCCACCGGCGCGGCCCTCATGGTCTATGCCAGTGGCGTGGACGAGGCCGAGGCCGTGCGCGAAACCGTGGCCATCCTGAAACAGGCGGATATGGCCCCGCTTGACGTGAACGGCTATGGCACCCTCGCCGAACGCGAGGCCGAAGGCCATGACATAAACGACGAAGAACGCGCCCTGATGCAACGCGCGCTTGAAGAAAACGCCGTGATCGTCGCACAGGTCACCCCGTTTTACGATTAATTCGGCACGGTCTCACGCCGCGCGGTTCATCGCCAGCGTGATCGCCTCGAAGGGTTTAAGCACGGGCCAGGCGGGTTTGGCATGTTCGGGCAGGCGCGCGCGGTCGAACCCGGCCAGCACGCTGCGCGACAAAAGCTCCGGCTTGCGCCGCAATCGGCCCAGATAAAGGCTTTCCAGCGGGCATCCCGCCGCCATGATCACCTCGTGCCCCGGCAACAACAGGTGGTGATAGGTCACAAGGTCCGGGCCTTCGCCGCGCAGGGCGGATACCCCGTTGACCAAGTGCCGCGCAGGCACAAGCACCGCCTCGCGCCCGAACAGGTATTCCACCTCGCTACCGCCGATGACCAGCCGCTGTTGCGGGGCCACAAGGATATCGCGCCGCAACCCGAAATAGGGTGCCCGAAGGTGCACGGGCCGCAGGTTGCCCTTGGCAGGCACCACGCGTTTGACCACCTGAAGCACCGGCACCACTTTGCCGTCTTGGGTCATGATCAGGTCACCGCGCTTCAACCTGCGCACCGGCACCTCGCCGCCGGGGGTGGCAATCGGCACCTCGCCGGTCAGGCCCGGCATCGGGCCGATCGGCTCAACCGTGTTTGACAGCGCAAAGAACGTCACGTCGGCATCCACCACCCGGCGCCGTGCATCCGTCGTGACGCCCTGCGCATCCGACAGCAAAAGCGGATGCGGGGCATGCGGGGCGACAAGGGTGGGGGTGTCCCTCTCGGTACGCTCCACGGACAGTTGCGCCCAACGCGCCGGGGCATCCCATGCATAGCTCAGGCGCAACACGTCCATGCGCCCATCCGCCCCGATCGGCAAGGTGACATGCCGCAGGTCGTCGCCCTGCGCCTCGACAAGGACGATCCCGCCGCCGGGCAGCGATTGCAATGTGAAGCTTCCCGGCCATGGATGCGAACGGTTGAACCCCAAAAGGGTCTGTGGCCGCCCCTCGGCGGACAACCGGGTTTCAAGCAAAAGCGTCCCGCGCGGCATAAGCGTATCGCTGGCGATGGCCGGCTCGCTGTCCGTTCTGCAGGTCAGGCCCCGTGCCGCGAAACGCCCGCCAAAGCGATCCGATATGCCGATCCAGGCCAAGCTCAGGCCGCCGCGGCGCGGCGGCTCAAAAGCAACTGCGCCTCATAGGGTTTCAGGCAGGGCCGGGCCGCTGGCCCGTATCCCGTGCCGGTCTCGGGGTCGATCTCGGGGAACAGGGTACAGATTTCCTCGATGATCTCGGCCTCGAAACTCTTGGTGGTCTGTGGACCGGGCAGGAAACTCTCGGTGGCCAGCCCTTCGGAAAAGACCACCTCGTGCCGATCGAAAAGGATATGCACATAGGTCACCGTGCCGCCCTCGACGCGCCGAACGCTTCGATCGTTGACCAGATCACGCGCGGCCACCAGGACCTCGCGTTCCCCGAACAGGATTTCCGACAGGCTGTCGCGGATCAACACCCGGTGCAGCGGCGACAAAAGCAGTGCCCGGTGCCGCCCAAAGGTATTGGCCGCGATCTGGATGGGGGCAAAATCGCCCGTCGCGGACACTGTCCGGCTGCCGGTCCAGCGAAGCGGCTGTGCGCCGTTGTCTTGCGTGATCACCAGGTCATCGGCCTGCAATTCTTCCACCGCGACAAGGCCCCGGGGGGTCTTGATGCGCGTACCGGCCACGAAACAGGGCACCTGGTCGACATTGACGAACCCGACGTCGCTGGCCCCGGAGCTGCTGCTTACCTCGTAGGTAAAGGCAAACTCTTCCTCGTCGCTGTCGGCGACGATCTCGATCGTGCCATCGGCATTCAACTGGATTTGCTGGCCGGAATTAAGGGTGACGATATCGCCTGCAACCACGGATTGGCCGTTGATCTGCGTGATCGACAGCGTCCCGCCGGTGTTGTTCACATCGTTGGCCAAAAGATCAAGGGTGCCGCTGTCATTCGGGTCGATCCGGATGTTGTCGTCCATCGCGACAAGCTCTGTCTGCACGCTGTCGGCACCGATGATGAGCGTGGAATCATAGTTGGCGTCGGTGACATCCGCGATGCCGATCCGGATCGAGTTGACCTCGTCGGGGGTCACCGGAATGGTCAGGGTCAGGGTTGCGGTGAACCCGTCCATCTCGGTGTTGTACTGGCTATTGGTGTTGTCGATGAACAGGTTCTCGGCCGACCCGGCATTCAGGTTGTTGGGGTCGATATCGCCATCGCCCACCGACATTTCCACCTGCGTGCCGTTGATCCAGACGCCGACGAAATCCTGAAACGCGCCGGTGGCATACTCGGGATATTCCTCCGAGGCAAAGACGAACTGCATCGTCATCACGTTGCCGGTGGGTACGAAATCCACATCCAGGTAAGAGGCGTCATAGGTCGGCGCACCGGCGGCGGCAGTGAATGCCGGATCGTTGTTCGGGCCGCTGGAACCGGTCGTGTTCTGGCTGGATTGGTTGGCGTCCTGCCCCCACCATCCCCAGCCGCTGCTGTTGGTGAAACCGTCCAGATTCCCGGTTGAGAACATGACGCCGGTGTCGCTGGGCGTTACCCCCGGCGTGATGCTGTCGCCATTGCTGTAAATCCCCGAGGAATCCCTGTCCCCGGTGTAGGAGGCACTGACAATCGTCGTGCCCGCGCCAAAAATCGTCTCGGCCATTTCGACCGCCGACGCCCTGTCGTCAATAGGGATTTCGACCCCTCGAACCATATCTCTGCCCCACCTCGTATCCAAGGTCAGCGCAGCGTGATAAAGCCTTGCAAACATGGGGCCAAAGCCCCTGTTGCATCTTGTTTTTAGGGTTGGACTGCTCGGTCCGTGGGCTTTTGCCCGGCTATATCTTGCCCTGCCTCGGGTTTTATTGCGGGCAAGTCTATCAAGAATTTTGTAACAGGTTAAGTAAAATCAGATGTTTGCGGGCAAATACTCTGTTGCGCGGGTTTGCGCCTCGCGCCGCTTCGCGCTAGGCCATGGGCAACACGTCAAGGAAAGCTCAAGATATGTCGCATACCCCCGTTGATCCCATCGCCCTGACCGCCGATCTGGTCCGCTGCCCCTCGGTCACCCCCGAAGAAGGCGGCGCGCTTCAACTGCTTGAGGACATGCTCGGCAAGGCCGGGTTCACCTGCACCCGCGTGGATCGCGGCGGGGTCAGCAACCTTTTTGCCCGCTGGGGGGACAAGGGCGCGGCGCGCACTTTTGGGTTCAACGGCCATACCGATGTGGTGCCCCTGGGGGACGAGGCCGCCTGGACCATGCCGCCCTTCGGGGCCGAACAGAAGGATGGCTATCTTTGGGGCCGGGGGGCCACCGATATGAAATCCGGCGTTGCCGCCTATGTCGCCGCCGCGATTGATTTCGTGCAGACCACCCCGCCGAAAGACGCTGCACTGATCCTGACCATTACCGGGGATGAAGAAGGCGATGCCGTGGATGGCACCGCGGCGCTTCTGGACTGGATGCAGGCCAATGGCGAGGCGATGGATCATTGCCTTGTGGGGGAACCAACCTGCCCGGATGAACTGGGCCAGATGATCAAGATCGGGCGGCGCGGGTCGCTGACCGCATGGATCACCGTGACCGGCGAACAGGGTCACTCGGCCTATCCCCACCGTGCGCTGAACCCGCTGCCGGCCATGGCGCGGCTGATCGACAGGCTATCCAGCCACGAGTTGGACAAAGGCACCGAACACTTCGATGTCTCCACCCTTGCGCCGGTCACCATCGACACCGGGAACCCGGCAAGCAACGTCATCCCCGCGCAATGCCGCGCCACGGTGAACATCCGCTTCAACGATGCCCATTCCGGGGCCAGCCTGAGCGATTGGTTGCAATCCGAGTTGGACCGCGTGGCGCAGGAATTCGGGGTGGACGCCGGGATGGAGGTCAAGATCTCGGGCGAAAGCTTCCTTACCCCGCCGGGCGATCTGTCCGATCTGGTCAGCAAATCGGTACAGGCCGAAACCAACATGACGCCGGAACTGTCCACCACGGGCGGCACCTCGGATGCGCGTTTCGTCAAGAATCACTGCCCGGTGGTGGAGTTTGGCCTTGTCGGCAAAACAATGCACCAGGTCGATGAACGTGTCGAAGTGGCCCTGATCCCGCGGCTGAAATCCATCTATACCCGCATCCTGCGGGACTATTTCGCATGACACTGGCCGTTGCCCTGACCGATGATGTTGAAACCTGCCTGGCCCTGCGCCGGGCGGTTTTCATCGACGAACAGGGTGTCTCGGAGGCCGAGGAGATGGATGGCCGCGACGGGCAGGCGCATCACATCCTTGCCACGCTGAAGGGCCGGCCCGTGGGCTGCGCGCGCATCCTGACCAAGGGAAAGACCGGCAAGATCGGCCGCGTCTGCGTTCTCAAGGAAGGGCGGGGTAGGGGCATCGGCGCGGCACTGGTGCAGGCCTGCGTCGATCATATCGCCACGCTGCCGGGCCTGACGCGCGCCGAACTGGGCGCGCAAATCCACGCCATCGGGTTTTACGAGGGGTTGGGCTTTGCCGCCTATGGCCCGGACTACGACGATGCAGGCATCCCGCACCGCGATATGGAACGCGCCCTGTGATCCGCCCCCGGCTTGTGGTCATGGTGAAAGAACCGCACCCGGGCCGCGTCAAAACCCGGCTGGGCCGCGAGATCGGCATGACCCGCGCCGCTTGGTGGTTTCGCCACCAGACAAGACACCTGCTGCGGCGGCTGGATGATCCGCGCTGGGACCTGACACTGGCGGTCTCGCCCGACCGCGAAGGCCTGCAAAGCCGCGTCTGGCCCGGGCACCTGCCGCGCGTGGCGCAGGGGCGCGGCGATCTGGGGCGCCGGATGGGCCGCTTGCTGCGCGGGCTACCGCGCGGGCCGGTCTGCATCGTCGGTGGTGACATCCCCGGCATTACCCCGGCCCATATCGCCCGCGCCTTTGCCGCGCTGGGCGATCACGACGCGGTCTTTGGTCCCGCGCCCGACGGGGGCTATTGGCTGGTGGGGATGAAGCGCGCGGCCCCGCCGCCTGCCACCCTCTTTCAGGGCGTGCGCTGGTCCAGTGAACACGCGCTTGCCGATACGCTCGACACCCTGCCGGGGCTGCGCGTGGCCCTGGTCGATACGCTCAACGATGTGGACGAGGCGGCGGATCTGTAACGGGGATTGCGCCGCAGGCATGGCCAGCGTCGCCGCACCCGGGGGGCCAGCCCCAGCCGTTCTGGTTCGTGTGGCGCTGTGCGCTCATTGAGCAACCAAAGCTCCGTTGTTTTCATGTGGTCAAGCAAAAATAGAAGTTGATGCGGCAAGCCCAATGATGGTCTTTAGCGAATATGACCAACGCACCTGAAGAACCTACGTCACTTCAAGCAGCTGATATGCTGTTAAAGATGGCCGCCTTACTTGGGGCAAGTGTGGTGTGTGTTAAGGCCATTGACCGCTTTTTTGAATGTGTGCCGCAAGGTAGTTGGTTGGATGTATTTGGCCCCGGAATATTTGCGGCTCTCGCCATGTTATTTGCAGGAAGAATTCTAATCTGGAATATGCTTGGGTCATATATCGCCGCCATTCCAAACTGGGTTATACGCCTTCTTGTCCGTGCAGCTTTGTGTGGTGGAATGGTATTTGCACTGTCTACAACAGCGAGTGTGTTTTCACCGTTGTTTGCGGGGCAAGGCCCCGAAGACTGCCCAAAATACACAATTTTTAGTTTCTACTGACTATTCACCGACGGTGCGAGGAGCCACGCACTGGTTTTCTGGTTCCCTCGAAGAATTCTTCGAGATAATTTTGTCTCTTTCACGCCTATGGCCCGCAATAAACAAACCAAATCAATACCTTGTCCAGAGCGAGGCTCTTTACTCACCGTTTGCAAGCCACACGAAATGGAACGGCTTGGGGGCCAGCCCCCCGGACCCCCGGGCAAGTGTGTTGTTCAGGTTGGCTGATATGTTCTGTTTTCCCGGATCATGGCGTTGAGAATGATGAGTAGTTTTCGCGTCACGGCGATGATGGCCTGTTTTGGGGCTTTGCCGTTTGCTCTGAGCCTGTCCGAGAAGGCGCGCAG
>NZ_JASHIM010000027.1 GCF_030733685.1 Roseovarius sp. MMSF_3281 | reverse complement strand
GCTCATCATTCTCAACGCCATGATCCGGGAAAACAGAACATATCAGCCAACCTGAACAACACACTTGCCCGGGGGAGCGTTGAAACCCCAAAAGGTTTCAACGTGGGGGCAAAGCCCCCTTCTTAACACGGCCTGCAGTCAGGCCCGAGCCTCGCGAATAAGGCGAAGGATATCCTGCGCCGCTTCGGGAATATTCGTGCCCGGCCCAAAAATCGCCTTCACACCCGATTTTTTCAGGAAGTCATAATCCTGCTGCGGGATAACGCCGCCACAGATCACGATTATGTCGCCCGCATCCTTTGCCTTCAGCGCTTCAATCAGTTGCGGCGCCAGCGTCTTGTGCCCCGCCGCCTGACTTGAGATACCGATCACATGCACGTCGTTGTCGATGGCATCCTGCGCGGCCTCGTCCGGGGTTTGAAAGAGCGGCCCCACATCCACGTCGAAGCCGATATCGGCAAAGGCCGTGGCAATCACCTTGGCGCCCCGGTCATGCCCGTCCTGGCCCATCTTCACGACCAGCATCCGGGGGCGGCGGCCTTCGGCCTCGGCGAAGTCATCCACCGATTTCTGGATCGCGGCGAACCCTTCGTCGCCCTCGTAAGCCGCGCCATAAACCCCGGCCAGCGTTTTCACTTCGGCGCGGTGACGGCCGAATTCCTTTTCCATTGCCATGCTGATCTCTCCCACCGATGCGCGTTGACGGGCGGCCTCAACCGCCGCCTCCAGAAGATTGCCGCCCTCTTTGGCACGGCGCGTGACCTCGTCCAAGGCGGCCTGACAGGCGGCCTCGTCCCGCTCGGCGCGGATTTTCTCAAGCCGCGCGATCTGGCTGTCGCGCACGGCGCTGTTGTCGATATCCAACAGGTCGATCGGGTCTTCGCTCTCGCGGCGGTACTTGTTGACCCCCACGATCACCTCGTCGCCCCGGTCGATCATCGCCTGGCGGGTGGCCGCCGATTCCTCGATCCTGAGTTTGGGCATGCCCGAGGCCACGGCCTTGGTCATACCGCCCATCTCCTCGACCTCTTCCATCAGTTCCCAAGCCTTCTCGGCCAGGTCCGCCGTCAGCTTTTCAACGTAGTAAGACCCCGCCAAGGGATCGACCACATTGGTCACCCCGGTTTCTTCCTGCAAGACAAGCTGCGTGTTCCGGGCGATCCGGGCGCTGAAATCGGTGGGCAGGGCCATGGCCTCGTCAAGCGCATTGGTATGCAGGGATTGCGTCCCGCCCAGAACCGCGCTCATCGCCTCATAGGCGGTGCGGATCACGTTGTTATAGGGGTCTTGCTCCTGCAGGCTCACGCCGCTGGTTTGGCAATGGGTGCGCAGCATCTTGGACTTGTCGCTTTGCGCGTTGAACTCGGTCATCACCCGGTGCCACAACAGGCGCGCCGCCCGCAGCTTGGCCGCCTCCATGAAGAAATTCATGCCGATGGCAAAGAAGAACGAAAGGCGCGGCGCGAAGCTGTCCACATCCATACCGGCGGCGATTGCCGCTTTCACGTATTCACGGCCATCGGCCAAAGTATAGGCCAACTCCTGCACAAGGTTCGCCCCCGCCTCCTGCATATGGTAGCCCGAGATCGAGATCGAATTGAAGCGCGGCATCTCGTTCGAGGTATACTCGATGATATCAGACACGATCCGCATCGACGGCTCGGGCGGATAGATATAGGTGTTGCGCACCATGAATTCCTTCAGAATGTCGTTCTGAATGGTGCCCGAGAGGTCGGCCCGGCTCACGCCCTGCTCTTCGCCCGCAACAATGTAATTGGCTAAGATCGGGATCACCGCGCCGTTCATGGTCATCGACACGCTGACCTTTTCCAACGGGATACCGTCGAACAAGATCTTCATATCCTCGACACTGTCGATGGCCACCCCGGCCTTGCCGACATCACCGAAAACGCGCGGGTGGTCACTGTCATAGCCCCGGTGGGTGGCCAGATCGAAGGCGACCGAGACCCCTTGCTGCCCGGCGGCAAGGTTGCGGCGGTAAAAGGCGTTGGATTCCTCGGCGGTCGAGAAACCGGCATATTGCCGGATCGTCCAGGGACGCCCGGCATACATCGTGGCACGCGGGCCGCGCGTGAAGGGCGCCTGCCCGGGAACGGATCCCAGATGATCCAGCCCTGCAACATCCTCCTCGGTGTAAAGCGGCTCGATGTCGATGCCTTCCAGGGTTTTCCAGGTCAGATCGTCAAGGCTGCGCCCTTTCAGTTCCTTCTCGGCAATGCTACGCCATTCGTCTTTCTTCGATGCCATTTGCGTGTCCTCTTGTCATCTCGCCCGGGCGCGGCGTTTGCCCCGCTGTCACCGGGCCGGTTTCCTCGGTCAGTTGCGCCAATCCGTCCGCCCCGCGGGTCAACCAGAACAGATCGTCCTGATAGGCCTCTTGCAAGGTGGCGATTTGGTCATTCGTGAAGGGCATCCAGCGTCCCTCGCCATCTGGCAAGCGCGCAGGGTCGATCCCCCTGTCCCGCAAAACTTGACGCAATTGCGCCAGCCGCGGGGATTTATTCATCCATTCGCGGGCATGGCTGCGCGGAAGATCGCCCTGCCCGGTCATCGCCCCAAGGCGCGCCTCGCTCCGTCCGCCGAACACCTCATAGGGCATCACCATGATCGGCGCCGCGCCATCCATGGCACAGGCCAGATCCTCGATCACTTCGCGCCAGCCGCGCGGCCCGCGCGTGATGTGCTGCAAATCACGCGCCCGCAAGAGGCGATGCCCGCGCGCCACGCCAAAAGCCATTGACGAGGCCCAGAACATATCCTGCTGCCGGATCGACAACGCCATGCGCGGCGCCACCGCACCAAATGCATGGGCAAAGCGCGCCATGCGCTGCCCGGCATCGGCGTAAAGCCGTGCGTCACGCAGGTTGATCCGCGGTGTGCCAAGCATGTTGTCATCGCTGACGACAAGAAAGCGACTCCCGCGGGCTGCGGCCTTCTCTATCTGAATGGCGATCCGCCCTCGTGCCCTGTCCAACTGGGCCTGCGGTTCACCACGGCCGGGAATCGGCACAACGCCACGGAACAGCCCTGCGCGCGTCAGCCGGGGTTCCCAGCTTTCGATGCCGCGCGCCCACAGCTCTTCGCGGTTTTCGCGCAGGTAATTCTGAAAACAGGTGGTCGCAGTTCTGTGGGCGCCCACATGCAATATCACATCCATCGGATCTCTGGCCTTTCGTCGGTCTGCCGCCAGTGGCGGGCGTTGCACGAATACTGCCGCCGATGCTGTGCGCCGAACCCTGAGAATGTGATTAAGGGTAAAATTTTCCGGGCCAAGCGGGCATTCAGCCTTCGCAATTGCCCTCCAGCCCCCTATATCTTGGCGGACAGGAGACCGAATGAAGCCCCTTATCGCCTTTGTTTTCGTGATGTTTTCCGCCGCGCCCTTCTTTGCACAGGAAGGCGGGGGGGCGAAGGATGGCGTCACGCCCGAGATCATTTTGCCGGGGGAAACGGCAGATTTGAATGATTTTCTCTGGATAAAACGACCACTCGTCGTTTTTGCCGACAGCCCCGCAGACCCGCGATATACCCTGCAGATGGAATATCTTACCAAACGGCTGGAGGACCTGGAGGCACGCGATGTCGTGGTGCTGACCGATACCGACCCAAGTGCGGATAGTGCATTACGTAACAGGCTCCGCCCACGCGGGTTCATGTTGGTGCTGATCGGCAAGGATGGCACCATATACCTGCGCAAACCGCTGCCTTGGGACGTGCGCGAAATCTCTCGCGTGATCGACAAGATGCCGATGCGCCAGCAGGAAATGCGCGACCGGCGCGGCGGAAGCTGACCGGCGCGCGCCCTCATGCCTGCGCCCCCCGGGCAATAACCAACAGGCGGTTGCGGCGATCCAGCAGCATCAAAAGCCCGCTTGCGGCGTCATAGCCCACCATATTGCCTCGCCCGTCCAGGGCATGGCGAAAGGCGGTCTCGGTCACGGCATCCATGCATTCACGTGCTTCAAGCCCCGCGCGGCGCATCTGCATACCAAGGGACCGCTCGGTATTCATGACCTCGACAAATACCGCGTCCGGGCTTTGGCCGGGGTCATTCAACACCGCCAAATCACGCCGCGCCAGAAGGCCCAACATCTCCTTCACGCCCTTGGCCATGGGCATTGCCGCCTTGACCCGGTCATCGGCAAGCCGGAAAACCCCCGCCACGCAGGGCCGTCGTGCATCATAGGTCACCGTGTCGCGCAGCGAAAAATACTGCCCCATCCGGTCGCGCATCGCGGCCTCATCCTCGGGGCCACAGCCTGCGACCATACCGGCCGAGGCCATTGCCAGAACCGGCAAAAGCCCCCTGCCCGTGATATGGCCACAGGCCGCGCGCATGGCGTTATTCGAACTCCATGATCACGTCGTCCACCGCGAGGCTGTCACCCGGGCCAGCGTTCAGCTTGCTGACCACGCCCCGCTTCTCGGCCCGAAGGATGTTTTCCATTTTCATCGCCTCCACGGTACACAGCGCCTGGCCTTCCTGTACCTCGTCGCCTTCCGACACGTTCACCGTGACGATCAGGCCCGGCATCGGGCAAAGCAGCATCTTGGATGTATCAGGCGGCAGTTTCTCGGGCATTAACGCGGCCAGTTCCGCCTGCCGTGGGCTGCGCACATGCACCTTGAGATCGGCGCCACGCGTCCGGATGCGGAAGCCGCCCGAGACCTTGCCCACTTTCAGGATCAAGGGCGATCCATCCACGACCAATTCGGCCAATTGATCGCCCGGTGTCCAATCGCTGGTCACCCGAAGGCTTTGACCATCGGCAAAGACCACGCTTGCGCCGTCCCTGTCGGCGGAAATCGAAACTTCGAATTGCTCGCCCTGAAGGCTGACAACCCAATCGCTGCCAACCCGGCGCTCGTGGTTGTCCATCCGGCCCGATACCCGGGTGCGGCGAATCTCGGCCACGCGATGCATCGCGGCACAGCTTGCCGCGACCCGGCGCAGGGTGTCTTCGCCAAGGGTCACCCCTTCGAAACCCTCGGGATATTGTTCTTCGATAAAGGCGGTCGTCATGTCACCCTTGATGAAGATGTCATGATCCATCACCGCCGCCACGAACGGCAGGTTGTGCCCGATGCCTTCCACCTCGAAACTGTCCAAGGCCACGCGCATCGCCTCGATCGCCTGCGCCCGATCCGGCCCCCAAGTACACAGCTTGGCGATCATCGGGTCGTAATACATCGAAATCTCGCCACCCTCGTATACGCCGGTGTCATTGCGCACCGCCGTTTCACCGGTCGGCGCATCGCCATGCCACGTGCCGTTTACCTGCATCGGACCAGCGCCCACTTCCTGCGGCGGACGATAACGCGTCAAACGGCCAATCGACGGCAGGAAGTTCCGATAAGGATCTTCGGCATAAAGCCGGTTCTCGATGGCCCAGCCGGTCAGGGTAACGTCATCCTGGCTTAGCGACAGTTTCTCACCAGCTGCCACGCGGATCATCTGTTCCACAAGGTCAACGCCCGTGATCAACTCGGTCACCGGGTGTTCCACCTGCAAACGGGTGTTCATCTCAAGGAAGTAGAAGTTCTTCTCGCCATCGACGATGAACTCCACCGTCCCGGCACTGGCATAGCCCACGGCCTTGGCCAAGGCACAGCTTTGCTCGCCCATGGCCTTGCGGGTGGCTTCGTCCAAGAAGGGGCTGGGCGCTTCTTCCACAACCTTCTGGTTGCGGCGCTGGATCGAGCATTCCCGCTCGCCCAGGTAAATACAGTTGCCGTGCTGGTCGGCCAGAACCTGAATTTCGATATGGCGCGGTTGCGTGACGAACTTCTCGATGAAAATCCGGTCATCGCCAAAGGAGTTTGCCGCCTCGTTCTTGGACGATTGGAACCCTTCGCGCGCCTCGTCATCGTTCCAGGCAATTCGCATACCCTTGCCGCCGCCGCCAGCCGAGGCCTTGATCATCACCGGATAGCCGATGTCGGAGCTGATTTTCACGGCTTCCTCGGCATCTTCGATCAGGCCCATGTAGCCCGGAACCGTCGAAACCTCGGCCTCCTGCGCGATCTTCTTCGAGGTGATCTTGTCGCCCATGCTTTCAATCGCGCCCTTGGGCGGCCCGATAAAGGCCACGCCTTCGGCCTCAAGCGCCTCGGCGAACTTGGGATTTTCCGACAGGAAACCATAGCCCGGATGCACCGCTTCGGCACCGGTTTGGCGAATGGCCTGCATCACCTTGTCGATGACGATATAGGATTCATTGGCCGGGGGCGGGCCGATATGGACCGCCTCGTCGGCCATCTGCACGTGCAGCGCCTGCGCATCGGCGTCCGAGTAGATGGCCACCGTCTGAATACCCATTTTCTGGGCGGTCTTGATCACCCGGCAGGCAATCTCGCCACGGTTGGCGATCAGGATCTTCTTGAACATGGCTGGTCCCTTCTTTCGGTTCTTGGCCCGGCGCAGGCGCGCGCAGGCATGACATGAAAAGGACCACCGGCGCAGGCCGCGCCGATGGTCCGATGACTAGAGGTGCGCGCCGGGGTACGGCGCGACGCGATTCTATTTGCAGCGATGTGGGTAGGCTTGGCAGTAAGCCACGTTCCCCGCGGCCCCGACAACCGCGCCTGCGGCAAGGTTGCCGTCAAGCACCGCCGCGGTGCCGACCCCGGCACCTGCGCCAAAGAGCGCCTGCTCGGGAACGGTACCACCACAGGCCGCGAGGCCCAAAACACTGACGAGGGCAAAGCCCCTGAGGGTAATTGATCGCATGCTACTGTGCCTTTCGAAATATGGGACGATGTCGTCACCCCAATCAACGCCATGGGCGCTGCCTTTTCCAAGTCACAGATGCGCGATGCCGTCCGGTGGGCAAGCCTCCGCTCATTCTCGTAAGTCTCTGCTATGACGAAAAAAAGAGGCGGCCTGCGCCAAATGGCACAGGTCCGCCTGCAAGGGGAAGGGTAACGGATCAGACTTTGCGTCTTGGCCCATTGGGGGGGGGCCACCACTACGCCTCTGACTGTGGAAGAAGCCGCCCCCGACGCCAAGTCAGCACGCACGTCGAATACCTTTTCGGCTGCATTTCGCGCAAAAATGCAACCCTTGGGCAAAAAGGTGCCATTTTGGGCCGAAAAGACCGCCTGTAAACTCATTCCCAGCCCTCTTCATCGTCAAAGGCCTCGGGAAAAGATGCGCGCGCAACTGGCACATCCAGAATCAACAACGCGTCGTAACTGGTCGAATCAAACGTTTCTTCGGCGGGCTTCACCTCTCGCCCAAAGAGCCAGCTTAACCGCCCGGCATCCAGATTACCGCGCTCAAAGGGTTCGTCACCGAAATGCTGCCAAAGGGCCTGCACGAACCCCGCATCGGCCCGACGATCCGCCGCCTTGCGATCGCGATAGCGTTCCCGCCGCGTGATTGGCGTGGCACCCTTGGGATTGGCGCGTCGAATTGTGAATTGATAATCCGTTCCGGGAAGACGCCCCGGGAAACCGCGATGCTTCAGCATACCACACCCTCCGGAAAACAAGGGCGTTGCGCGGTATTCAGGACGGGCGCAAAGGCCCGCCCTGCGTAATCCCCGAAAGGATTACTTGTACTTGCCGGTGTAGGTCGGCTCGGTCGTGATGGGCTCGGGCTCCACAACGACGAATTCTTCTTCGGCCGATTGTTGGGCACAGGCCGCCACGAAGGCAACCAGACCGATGGCCAGAAGGCTCTTGATGCTGTTCGACATATTTGTCTCCTGTCTGTAAACGCGGGCAAACGCAGCGAAAATCGCCCCACCTGCCCTACTTGCGAGGTATGGGTTACTTGGGTGCAACCACCCTTAATCATATCCGACTCGCAGTCAATTGCATACTTTTCGCAAGCAAACGCCCGCGTATGTGACCACAAAGCCTCAACCCCCGAGGGATTGACCGGTTTGCCCGCAACATATTGTGGCCACATTAGAACATCTCCCAGATACAGCCGCCCTGATCGAGGCGGTAGGCTTCGAAAACCTGGATAAGGTCAGGATCCATAACGCCAAATTCCGATTCTCGATTGGCGATCGAGATAACGATCTGGTTGGGCTGCGGCCCCACATTCGACAGCCGCGGCACCGCGTAGCTGTTACAAAGATACTCCAGATCGGTCATTGTCTCTTCAAAGCTTTCTTGCCCGGTCAAGTCGGTGGCGACGAAACGAAAGCGGTAGGCCAAGCCGTTTCCACGCTCGTTCCAGATCATTTCCTGAAGCACGACCTTTAGCCCCGAAGGCAGGACAAGGCGCTCCTCCTTCGCCTCGTCCTGCTGGGCCGCCGCAAGGCTGGCCCAAAGGACCAGGGCGGCGAATAAGGGCCCGAAACGCACCACAGGTCGCATCCCCCTTACAGCGGGATATTGTCGTGCTTTTTCCAAGGCATCTTGCGCTTTTTATTGCGCAGTGCGGCAAAGGCGCGGCTGACACGCTTGCGGGTGCTGCGTGGCTGAATCACCTCGTCGATGAAGCCACGCTCGGCGGCGACAAACGGGTTGGCGAAGCGGTCTTCGTAATCCTGCGTCCGCTTGGCGATTTTCTCTTCGTCGCCCAGTTCCGAGCGATAGAGAATCTCGGTCGCGCCCTTGGCGCCCATCACCGCCACCTCCGACGTCGGCCAAGCATAGTTGATATCGCCGCGCAGGTGCTTGGAGGACATCACGACATAGGCCCCGCCATAGGCCTTACGGGTAATCACGGTCACCTTCGGCACCGTCGCCTCGCCATAGGCAAACAGAAGCTTGGCCCCGTGCTTGATCACGCCGTCATGCTCCTGCCCGGTTCCCGGCAGGAAGCCGGGCACGTCAACGAAGGTGAGAATCGGAATATCGAAGCAATCGCAGAACCGCACGAAACGGGCCGCCTTGCGGCTGCTGTCGATGTCCAGACACCCGGCCAGAACCATCGGCTGATTGGCCACGACACCCACGGTGCGGCCCTCAAGGCGAATGAAGCCGGTAATGATGTTCTTGGCGAAATCTTCCTGAATCTCGTAAAAATCGCCCTCATCGCCGACCTTGGTGATCAACTCCTTCATGTCGTAGGGCATGTTGGGGTTGGCCGGAACGATTGTATCAAGGCTTGGCTCTGCGCGGTCGGGATCGTCGAAGAAGGGGCGCACCGGCACCGGTTCCTGATTATTGAGCGGCAGGAAATCGACCAAGCGGCGCACTTCGGCCATTGCCTCGACATCGTTCTCGAAAGCCCCGTCAGCAACGGAACTTTTCTTGGTATGGGTCGAGGCCCCTCCAAGCTCTTCCGCCGTCACCTGTTCATTCGTCACCGTCTTCACCACGTCGGGGCCGGTCACGAACATGTAAGAGCTATCGCGCACCATGAAGATAAAGTCGGTCATCGCGGGGGAGTAGACGGCCCCCCCGGCACAAGGCCCGGTGATCACGCTGATCTGCGGCACCACGCCCGAGGCTTCGATATTGCGCTGGAACACCTCGCCATAGCCCGCAAGGCTGTCGACACCTTCCTGAATCCGCGCGCCACCCGAATCGTTGATACCGATCACCGGCGCGCCGTTCTGCATCGCCATATCCATGATCTTGCAAATCTTCATCGCGTGCGTTGCCGACACCGAGCCGCCAAGCACGGTAAAATCCTGACTGAAAACATAGACTTGGCGGCCATTGATCGTGCCCCAGCCGGTCACGACACCATCGCCGTAGGGCCGGTTTTCTTCCATCCCGAAGTCGGTGCAGCGATGCGCGACGAACATGTCGAACTCTTCAAAGCTGCCCTCATCCAACAAAAGGTCGATACGTTCACGCGCCGTTAACTTACCTTTGGAATGCTGGCCTTCGATCCGGCGCTCTCCCCCACCCAGACGGGCCTTGGTCCGGCGCCCTTCGAGTTCTTGAAGAATATCTTTCATGACGGTCCCCTTGCGATTTTGCACGACAATAGGGAAAACGCACCGTCACACAAAGAGGTTTCCGGCAAATTTGCAAAGAAACGCAAAGCGTTATCTGCATATCTGAATAACTGCAAATTATCCGGCATTGTGCAATCGGTCACAGACTCCTGTGCATGGACAAAGGGGGCGGGCGGGCCTAACGCTGGATTATGAGTGATCGCCCCGAAATACGCCTTCTGGATCGCAGCACTCCGCCGCATATCATGACCCTGATTCTGCTGGCGGGAATTTCGGCGCTTGCGATGAACATTTTCCTGCCCTCGCTGCCGGGGATGACCGCCTATTTCGACACCGAATACCGCCTGATCCAGTTGTCGGTGGCGCTTTACCTGGCGATCAACGCCTGCCTGCAAGTCGTCATGGGGCCGGTCTCGGATCGCATGGGCCGCCGCCCGGTGATCCTTGGCGGGCTGGGCATTTTCCTTGTGGCCACGCTGGGGTGCATCTTTGCCACCAATATCTGGATGTTCCTGACGTTCCGCATGATCCAGGCCACCGTCGTCGTGGCCATGGTCCTTAGCCGTGCGGTGGTGCGTGACATCGTGCCCGAGCGCGAGTCAGCCAGCATGATCGGCTATGTCACCATGGGCATGGCCGTGGTGCCGATGATCGGCCCGGCCATCGGCGGCATATTGGACCAAGCCTTTGGTTGGAAAGCAAATTTTTGGGCTCTCTTCATCCTTGGCGCGGGGGTTTTCTGGCTGACTTGGCGCGACCTTGGAGAAACCGCCCCACAGTCGGCGCGCAGCCTGACACAGCAATTCCGCGAATATCCCGAGCTTCTGACCTCGCCGCGTTTCTGGGGCTATTCGATGGCGGCCGCGCTGGCCTCGGGGGCCTTCTTTGCCTACCTCGGCGGCGCGCCCTTCGTGGGTGACCAGGTCTTTGGCCTCGACCCCGCCACGCTGGGCATTTATTTCGGCGCCCCCGCGATTGGCTATTGCCTTGGAAATTTCATCTCGGGGCGTTTCTCGGTCCGCGTCGGCGTCAACCGCATGGTGCTTTGGGGCACGCTGTTCAATGCGGGCGGTATCGGCTTGAATCTAATGTTTTTTTACGCAGGCCTCGGTACGGCGCTGACCTTCTTCGGGCTGATGACCCTGATCGGCCTTGGCAACGGGATGCTGATCCCCAACGCCACCGCCGGGGCGCTTTCGGTGCGCCCGCACCTGGCAGGCACGGCCAGCGGTCTGTCGGGCGCGATGATGATCGGTGGGGGGGCTGCCCTTTCGGGTCTGGCAGGCGCCTTGCTTGGCCCCGGCACCGGTGCCTTTCCGCTTTTGTGGATCATGCTGTGCACCGCCCTCGGCGCCATCGCGGCCATCGGTGTCGTCATCTGGCGCGAACGCAAACTGACCATGGCGTAACGTACAGTTTGTACAGACCGACCCCGGTTTCTGTACAAAATCCCACTCCAAACAGGAAGCCTCTGTACAACTCGTACATAACGCCCAGAAATCCTCTTTACGGCCTATCCGCAAATTTGCAAAAGTTGATTGCAACACGGCAAATCTGCAAACCATGTCCGCGGGGGACCACCAAGATGCCAACCCAGAAACTCTATGCCGGGGCCAAGCTGCGCGAAACCCGGCAACGCCTTGGCCTGACGCAAAAGGATTTCGCGGCCAAGCTGGGGGTTTCCCTGCCCTATCTCAACCAGATGGAAAACAACAACCGGCCCGTCAGCACCACCGTGGTTCTGGCCCTCGCGCAAGAGTTCGGCTTTGACGTGACCGAGCTTTCCACCGGCGACGCCGAACGCATGGTCAGCGATATGCGCGAGGCTTTGGCCGACCCGGTTTTCGCCGATGACCCGCCGCCCCTGTCTGACCTGCGGCTGACGGCCTCGAACGCCCCGGCCCTTGCGCGCGCCTTTCTGGAGCTGCATCGCACCTACCGGCAAACCCACGAGCGGCTGGCCAGCCTTGACGAGGCCCTTGGCCGCGAAGATGCCCGCACCCAGCCCAGCCCATGGGACGAGGTGCGCGACTTCTTTCATTATTGCGACAACTATATCGACGCCGTGGACCACGCCGCCGAACGCTTTGCCCAACCCACCGGCGCACAACGCGGTGTGCGCGACATCGCCCAAGATCGCCTTTCGGACATGGGAATAAGCGTCAGCCTTGCCGACACCGGCAAGATGCGCCATTTCGACCGCGACAGCGGCACGCTTTACCTGTCTTCGCGGTCCGAGCCGGAAACCCGCACCTTCCAGATGCTTCTACAGGTGGCCCTGCTGACCCAAGACAAGCTGATCGAGGCCACGCTTGATCTTGCCCGGTTCCAATCCGAGGCCGCCCGCGCCATCGCCAAGATGGGGCTGGCCAACTATTTCGCGGGTGCCGCCCTCATGCCCTATGGCATGTTCCTGCAGGCCGCCCAAGACACCCGCCACGATCTGGAGATTCTTGCCAACCGTTTCGGTGCCTCCATCGAACAGGTCTGTCATCGGCTGAGTACCCTGCAGCGCCCCGGCGCCAAGGGGGTGCCGTTTTTCTTCGTGCGGGTCGATCAGGCGGGGACCATCACCAAGCGCCACAGCGCCACGCGCCTGCAATTCGCGCGGTTCGGCGGGGCCTGCCCGTTGTGGAACGTGCACCGCGCCTTTGAAACCCCCGGTCGGTTCCTGCGCCAATTGGCCGAAACCCCCGATGGCGTGCGTTACATCAGCCTTGCGCGGGATGTCAGCAAACCGGGCGGCAGTTTCGGTTCGCCGGTACGCCGCTTCGCCATCGCCTTGGGCTGCGAGGTGAAACATTCCGACGCCCTTGTCTATGCCGACGATCTGGACCTGACCAATGCCCGCGCCTTCGAGCCGATCGGCATTTCCTGCCGAATCTGCGAGCGCACCGATTGCCATCAACGGTCCGTTCCGCCGCTGGAACGCCAGTTGCAGGTCACGCCGGACGAGCGCAATGTTCTGCCTTACCGGGTGGGATAGGCCTTGTTTTGGCGGCTGGCGCTTGTCCTTGGCGTTCTGACGGGGGGCGCGTGGTTTTCGCTTCAGGCGATTGAACGCGCGATTGTCTATCCCTTTGACGCCACGCGCGTTGCCCCGACCGCCGCAGGTGTTCCGCGCATGCAGGAGGTGAAGCGCGCGGGCCTTGTCACATGGCAGGCCACCGCCGCGCCGGGAAAGCCCACCATCTTCTACCTGCATGGCAACGCCGGAAACCTTGCGAACCGCGCGGGCCGCTTTTCGCGCTTCATGGCCCGGGGGTATGGCGTGGTCGCGCCGGCCTATCCGGGATCATCGGGAAGTGACGGCCCCCCGTCGCAAGAGGCCATTACCCAAGCCATCACCGGCATCTGGCGCGAGTTGCCGCGCGACGCCCACGTGGTGATCTATGGCGAAAGCCTTGGCACAGGCGTTGCGATGCAGCTTTTGGGCCGGGGCGTGACGCATCCGGACAAGGGCCTTGCGCCCGCCGGTGTGATCCTTGAGGCGCCCTTTACCTCGGTCCGCGATGTGGCCCGGCATCTTTACCCCGGCATTGACCCGCTGCTGGCGCATCTGACGCAGGAATGGGACAGCATGACAAGGGCCGCGACCCTGACGATGCCGCTTTTGGTGGTGCATGGACAGAACGACCGGATGATCCCGCCGGAACAGGGCCGCGCGCTTTTCGAGGCGGCGACGGGCACGGACAAACGATTTCTGGAGGTTCCAGATGCGGGCCATACCGACCTGTGGCGCAACGATACCCTGCCCGAGGTCTGGGCCTTCATAGACCGCGTGAAGTAATCCGGGTATATCCCTGTTTTAAAACAGAAAAAGGCGGCGCAGGGCACCGCCTTTTCCTGTCATTTGAACGGCCTCAGCCCTTGAGCATCTGGTAAAGTTCGTCCTTCAGCGCCGCGCGCTTCTTGCGCATGTCTTCCTCGGCGAATGGGCTGACCGGCTCCACGTTGGTTTCCGCCCGGTGCACGGCGCGGTTCACATCGTGGTATTCATCGGCCAGCTTGGCAAAATGCGCGTCCGAGGATTTCATCTCGGCGATCTTGTCGGCCAGTTCGGGGAATTCCTCTTGAAGCTCGTGGGGGGTGTGGGACATGTCGCGCGATTCCTTATGTTTGGTTGGTCCGGCACAGGCTAGTCAACCCCGGCGCCCCCCGGCTTTGATACGGATCAAACGCGAGGGGAAATTCGCCCGCGGCAAACCTGTTTTTCACACGGACATCGCCGGGGATCAGCGTTGCGCCACCTGCCAGTCGGGATGCACCCAGGGTTGGGCGTTTTCCGGCGGCAGGGGCGCGCGGCCAAGGATATGATCGCTGGCCTTTTCGCCCACCATGATCGAAGGCGCGTTGAGGTTGCCGTTGGTGATGCGCGGGAAGATCGAACTATCGGCCACCCGCAGCCCCTCGACCCCGATCACCCGTGCCTCGGGGTCGACCACGGCCGTTGGGTCATCGGCCCGGCCCATCTTGCAAGTCCCGCAGGGATGATAGGCGCTTTCGGCGTGTTCGCGGATGAAGCTGTCGATCTCGTCATCGCTTTGCACCTCCGGGCCCGGCTGAATCTCGTGGCTGAGGTAGGGTTCGAAGGCCTCCTGCCCGATGATTTCACGCGTCAGGCGGATGCATTTGCGGAACTCTTCCCAATCGCTTGCCTCGCTCATGTAATTGAAGCGAATTACCGGATCGTCGCCCGGATCGGCACTGCGCAGACTGACCGAGCCGCGCGATCTGCTGCGCATCGGGCCGACATGGGCCTGAAAGCCGTGGCCTTCCGCAGCGGCCTTGCCGTCATAACGCACGGCGATGGGCAGGAAGTGGAACTGGATATCGGGGTAATCGACGCCTTTGTCCGAGCGGATGAAACCACAGGATTCGAACTGGTTCGAGGCGCCCGGCCCCGTGCGGGTGAACAACCATTGCGCCCCCACCCAGGCCTTGCCAAAGAGGTTCCAGTATTTGTAGAGGCTTACCGGCTGGCTGGCCGCCATCTGCACATAGACCTCCAGATGGTCTTGCAAATTGGCCCCCACGCCGGGCCGGTCGGCCTTTACCGTGATGCCATGCTCGGCCAGATGCGCGCCCGGCCCTATCCCGGAAAGCATCAGAAGCTTGGGCGAGTTGATCGACGAGGCCGCGAGGATCACCTCGGCGCGGGCCCGGATCACCTGCGTTCGGCCTTTCACCTGCGCCTCGACGCCGACGGCGCGGCCGTCCTCGATGACCACGCGGTGCACGTAACAGCGCAGCAGATCGCAATTCTCGCGCTTCAACGCGGGCTTGAGATAGGCATTGGCCGCCGACCAGCGTTGCCCCTTGTGGACGGTCATGTCGAAGGGGCCGAAGCCCTCTTGCTGTTCGCCGTTGTAATCGGGGGTGATCGGGTATCCCGCCTGCCCGCCCGCCTCGATAAAGGCACGGGTCAGCGGGTTTTTCATCGGGCCGCGCGTGACATGCAGCGGCCCATCAGTGCCGCGCCATGCCGGATCGCCGCCATGCCCGCCGTCGTGCCAAGATTCCTGCCGCTTGAAATAGGGCAGCACATCGGCATAGCCCCAGCCCTCGGCGCCCTGGTCGCGCCAATGGTCGAAGTCATGCGCATGGCCGCGCACATAGGCCATGCCGTTGATCGAACTGGAGCCGCCCACGACCTTGCCGCGCGGACAGGCCAGGCGGCGATTGTCCAAATGCGGCTCGGGCTCGCTTTGATAGCCCCAGTCGTAACGGCGCATGTTCATTGGATAGCTGAGCGCGCCGGGCATCTGGATGAAAGGCCCCGCATCGGTGCCGCCATGTTCCAGAACCAGCACGCTGTACCCGGCCTCGGACAGCCGGTAGGCTATGGCACAACCCGCGCTGCCCGCGCCCACGATGATGTAATCGGCTTCCATACCCGCGATCCCCCCGGGGCAAAAACGTCAGAACGGTGCCTCGGTCTCGCCCATGCGGACGTAGACGGATTTCACCTGTGAATAATGCGCGATGGCTTCTTTCGAGTTCTCGCGCCCCACGCCTGAGGCCTTGACCCCGCCAAAGGGCACCTCGACCGGCGCATCGTTGTAGGAGTTGATGAAGCAACTGCCCGCCTGAAGCTGCCCGATCACGCGGTGACCGCGCTGCAAATCGCGGGTGTAGACCCCTGCGGACAACCCGTAAGGCGTGGCATTGGCCCGGGCGATCACCTCGTCTTCATCCTCGAAATCCAGCACGCTGAGAACCGGGCCGAAAATCTCTTCGCGGGCGATGGTCATGTCGTCGGTCACATCGGCGAAAACGGTGGGTTCGATCCAGCATCCCAGTTTGTCGATCCGGTTGCCGCCGGTGATCAGCCGCGCGCCTTCGGATTTGCCCGCCTCGATGAAGCCCAGCACGATCTGCAACTGTGCCTCGCTGACCATCGGGCCAAAACTGGTGGCCTCGTCCAGTGGGTCGCCGATCACCGCATCTTTCAGGCGCTCGGCCATGCGGGCAAGGAAATCCTCCTTGATCGACTTATGCACGAAAACCCGCGTGCCGTTGGAGCAAACTTGGCCCGTGGAATAGAAATTGCCCAAGATCGCGCCGGAAATCGCATCCTCAAGGCTGGCGTCGTCAAAGACCACCATGGGGGATTTGCCGCCCAGTTCCATGGTGACATGCTTCATGCCCTCGGCGGCGGCGGCATAGACTTTGCGGCCCGTGGGCACCGAGCCGGTGAGCGAGACCTTGGCAATCCGCGGATCGGTGACGAGGGGCGCACCGACGCCGCCCTTGCCCTGCACCACGTTGAACAGCCCGGCAGGCGCGCCCGCCTCCATCAATATCTCGGCCACCTTGAGCGCCGACAAGGGCGTGACCTCTGAAGGTTTGAACACCATGGCATTGCCACAGGCCAAGGCCGGTGCGGCCTTCCAGCAGGCGATTTGGGTGGGATAATTCCACGCGCCGATCCCGGCGCATACGCCCAAGGGCTCGCGGATCGTATAGGCCCAATCGCCCCCCGGCAGCGGGATGTGTTCGCCGGTCAGGGAAGCGGCCAGCCCGCCGAAATACTCCAAGGCGTCCGCGCCGCTGGTGGCATCGGCGACACTGGTTTCCTGATAGGGTTTGCCGGTGTCCATGGTTTCCAGAACCGACAGGTCATGGTTGCGTTCGCGCATGATATCGGCGGCGCGGCGCAATACGCGGCCCCGCTCCATTCCCGAGAGCTTGGCCCATTCCTTTTGCGCAGCCTCGGCGGCAGAGATCGCGGCCTCCAGCACCTTCGGCGTGGCCTCGTGCAGTTGCGCGATTTCCTCGCCCGTGGCGGGGTAGATCACCGGCAGCGGCGTGCCGCTCACGTCTTCCATGTATTGGCCATTCACGAAATGGCTGGCCGTGGGTTGGGTTGGATAGGTCATGTCGCCTCCGGCGGGAGTATTTGGGGAAAGATGAAAGGGTTATTCGCCACGCGGGAAGCGTTGGTTTTCTTCCACCTCGTTGAGGTCCATGTGGTTGCGCATGTAGCGTTCCGAGGCCTGTTGCAGCGGCTGGTAATCCCACGGGTAATAGCCGCCCTGCCGCAGCGCCTCGTAGACCACCCAGCGGCGGGCCTGACTTTCGCGGACCTGCGCATCGAACCCATCGAGCGACCAGCGGGCATCGGCCATGTCGCTGAAATGCTTGAGGGCCTCAGAGTGAGCCGGGTCATCGGCAAGGTTGGTCAGCTCGTTCGGGTCGGCCTCAAGATTAAAGAGTTGATCGGGGTCGAGGGCGCAGCGGGTGAACTTCCACTTGCCCTCCCGCAGGCAGACCAGCGGCGCGTAAGAGGCCTCGGCGGCGTATTCCATGGCCACGGGGGCGGCGCGCGTGGTGCCCTGCCCCTGCGGCACAAGGCTTTGGCCTTCGGTCCACGGCGCGACCTCCTCCATCGAGACACCGGCCAGATCACAGAGCGTCGGGCAGACGTCGATATTGCTGACCGGTTCGGGCACCAGCGCCGGCTCCATGTTGGGTGACGAGATCATCAGGGGCACGCGCGCCGAACCCTCGTAGAAGGACATCTTGAACCAAAGGCCGCGTTCACCCAGCATGTCGCCATGATCCGAGACGAAGAGGATGATGGTATCCTCCTCTTGTCTTGTGCCGCGCAGGGCCTCCATCACCTCGCCGATCTTGTCGTCGAGGTAGGAGATATTGGCGAAATAGGCGCGGCGGGAGCGGCGGATGTTTTCTTCGGTGATGTTGAAGGACCGCCAGTCGTTGGCATCGAAGATGCGTTTGGAATGGGGGTCGTGATCGTCGTAATCCATCGCCGGGATATCGGGCAGCAGGTGCTCGCAATCCTCGTAAAGATCCCAGTATTTGCGGCGCGCGACGTAGGGGTCATGCGGGTGGGTGAAACTGACCGTCAGGCACCACGGGCGGTCGTCATGGCCGCGGCCAAGATCATAGACCTTGCGGGTGGCGTTATAGGCCACCTCGTCGTCATATTCCATCTGGTTGGAGATTTCGGCCACGCCCGCGCCGGTGACCGAGCCCATGTTGTGATACCACCAGTCGATCCGCTCACCGGGTTTGCGGTAATCGGGGGTCCAGCCGAAATCGGCGGGGTAGATATCGGTGGTCAGGCGTTCCTCGAAGCCGTGCAACTGATCGGGGCCGACGAAATGCATCTTGCCGGAAAGGCAGGTCTGGTAGCCCGCGCGCCGCAGGTGGTGGGCATAGGTGGGAATATCGGCGCAGAACTCGGCGGCATTATCGTAGACGCGGCTGCGCGAGGGCAGCAGCCCCGACATGAAGCTGGCCCGCCCCGGCGCGCAGAGCGGCGAGGCGGTATAGGCGTTGCGGAACCGGGTGGAGCGTTCGGCCAGCGCCTTGAGGTTGGGCGCGTGCAGCCACTCCGCCGGGCCATCGGGGAACAAGGTGCCGTTGAGCTGATCCACCATGAAGATGAGGATATTGGGGCGCTTTGTCATGCTGTGCTGTCCTGTGCCAAAGAGGTGTCGAGGTAGTGAAGAAGAACGTCTATGGCGGCGGCGGGCTCGATGCCCCCTTCGCCAAGGGCCTGCCGGATATAAAGCCCGTCGATCATTGCCGCCGTGCCGCGCGTCAGGGTGCGGGCGCGGTCAGGGGCGATTTGCCGGAAGGCATGGTGCAGGTTCGAGCGCAGCCGCCGCTGGTAGATATGAAGCAAGCGCCGCGCCTCGTCCGAGCGTTGCGCCTGGACGTAGAAGTTCAGCCAGGCCGAGACCATCTCGGGGCGGAATTGCACGGGTGTGAAGCTGGCACGTATCACGGCCTCGATCCGCTCGCGCGGGGTTTTCGCCATCGTCAGAGCGCCGCGCACCTCGGCGCCGTAAAGGCTTAGGATATGGCGCATGGCGGCGGCGAATATCTGTTCCTTCGAGCCGAAATAGTGATGCGCCAGCCCCGAGGACATCCCCGCCCGCTTGGCGATCTGGCTGACGGTCACATCCAGCGTGCCGCGCGCCCCGATCTCGTGGATCGTGGCCTCCAAAAGCGCCGAACGGCGAATCGGTTCCATCCCCAGCTTTGGCAAAACACGGTCCTTTCTGGCTTGCCATATGTGGGTAAATGGGTTTAATTGACTCGTCAATCAATAAAAAAACGACGGAAATACTTTGAGACGCAAACAAACCGAACAATCTCGTTGCGCTTCATGCGTGCGTCATAATAACGTCGGAAACGTAACAACGATGTCGCTTTCACGACAGGTGGCTGCGACAGGTTGACGACGCCCTGCCCCGCACGGGCCATGGGCGACAGCAAATGACACAGGGAGACACAATATGTCATTGATCAAAGGCGGACTTCTGGATCGTCGCGGATTTCTCAAGACCACGGCGGCAGGCGCCATCGCGGCCAGCCTGCCCATGGGCGGCGCGATGGCCCAGACACCCAAGCGCGGCGGGCACCTTCGGGTGGCCAAGGGCCACGGCCAGACCACCGACACGCTGGACCCCGGCCAATGGGAAAACGGCTATATGCTGGCGCTCGGGTTTGCCGTGCATGGCCGGCTGACCGAGGTGGCCCCCGATGGCAGCCTGATCCCGGAACTGGCCGAAAGCTGGGAAGCTTCGGATGACGCCAGCGTCTGGCGGTTCAAGATTCGCCAGGGCGTGACCTTCCACTCGGGCAAGCCGATGACCGTGGAGGACGTGGTTGCCTCGATCAACCATCACCGGGGCGAAGAGTCGACCTCGGCCGCCGGTCCGATCGTGGAACCGATCCAGGAGATTGCCACCGAAGGCGACGACACGGTCGTCTTTACCCTTTCGGGCGGCAACGCCGACTTCCCCTTCATCCTCAGCGATTATCACCTTGTCGTCTGCAAGGCCGAGGGCGAAAGCATCGACTGGAAGTCCGGCGATGGCTGCGGCAGTTATGTCCTGAAAAGCTTCAAGCCCGGCGTGTCCTCAAGCTTCGAGCGCAACCCGAACCACTGGCGCGATGACGTCGCATGGATCGACAGCTGCGAATTGCTGGCCATCGTCGATCAAAACGCCCGGACCACGGCGCTTGTTTCGGGCGACGTGCATGCCATCGACCGGGTCGACCTCAAGGCCGCGGGCCTTCTGGGCCGCAACCCGGGCGTCGAGGTGGAAACGCTGGCCGGGACACAGCATTACACCTTCGCGATGTCCACCAATACCGACCCCTATACCGACAACAACATCCGCCAGGCCCTGAAATACGGCGTCAACCGTCAGGAACTGGTGGACAAGATCCTGTTCGGCTATGGTTCGGTCGGGAACGACCACCCGATCGGGGAAGGGCAGCGCTTTTTCAACACCGAGTTGGAGCAAAAGACCTATGACCCCGACAAGGCCAAATACTTCCTCAAGCAGGCCGGTCTCGACAGTATCGACGTGACGCTGCACTCTTCGGATGCGGCCTTCTCGGGGGCGGTTGACGCGGCTGTTTTGTATCAGGCTTCGGCCAAGCAGGCGGGTATCAACATCAAAGTCACGCGTGAGCCGAAAGACGGCTATTGGTCCGATATCTGGATGAAAAAGCCCTTTACGGCAGTCTATTGGGGCGGTCGCCCGGTCGAGGATCAGATGTTCGCCACCGCCTATCAGTGCGGCGCCTCGTGGAATGACACGTTCTGGTGCAACGAGCGCTTCGAAGAACTTCTGGTCGCGGCGCGCGCCGAACTGGACGAGGACAAGCGCCGCGAGATGTACTGGGAGATGCAGGACCTCGTGGCCAACCAGGGCGGCGTCGTCATCCCGATGTTCGCCAACTACGTCCATGCCAAGTCCGACGCGGTCATGCATGGCGAGATGGGGTCGAACTGGGAGATGGACGGCGAACGCTGGATGGAACGCTGGTGGATGGCCTGATCCACGGGCCGACCGGCGTAAAAGCCGTTTGACAAGACATGCGTCGGCGCGGACCATCGCGCCGACGCTGCCTTTTGGGCAGAACCGAACCACCAAAAATAGGGAGAGACCCGATCATGACCCTCAAGACAACCCTGACCGTCGCCGCCACGCTGGCCGCCACCACGGCACCCGCATGGGCCGATTGCGGTACCGTCACATTCTCGGATGTGGGCTGGACCGATATCACCGCCACCACCGCCGCCACGACCACCGTGTTGCAGGCGCTTGGCTATGAGACCGATATCAAGGTGCTGTCGGTGCCGGTGACCTATACCTCGCTGGCCGCAGGGGACATCGACGTGTTCCTTGGCAACTGGATGCCGACCATGGAAGGCGACATTGCCCCCTACCGCGACGAGGGCACCGTGGACACCGTACGCGCCAACCTCGAAGGTGCGAAATACACGCTGGCCACCAATGCCGCCGGTGCCGAACTGGGCATCGACGATTTCTCGAAGATCGCCGAGCATGCCGAGGCGCTGGATGCCACCATTTACGGCATCGAGCCGGGCAACGACGGCAACCGCCTGATCATGGACATGATCGCCGATGATGCCTTTGGCCTTGAAGGCTTCGAGGTCAAGGAAAGCTCGGAACAGGGCATGCTGGCGCAGGTCGAGCGCGCCACGCGCCGCGATGAGCCGATCATCTTCCTTGGCTGGGAACCGCACCCGATGAACGCCAATTTCGAGATGACCTACCTGACGGGCGGCGATGACTGGTTCGGCCCCAACCTTGGCGGGGCGACCGTTTATACCAACACCTCCGCAGGCTATGTCGAGGAATGCCCGAACGTCGGTAAACTGTTGCAGAACCTCGAATTTTCACTGGCCATGGAAAACGAGATCATGGGCGCGATCCTGAATGGCGGGGAAGACCCGGCAGATGCCGCCGCGGCATGGTTGTCCGCCAATCCCGAGGTGCTTGGCCCGTGGCTGGACGGTGTGACCGCCAAGGACGGTGGCGACGCGATGGAGGCCGTCAAGGCGGCGATGGAATAAGCCAACCGTCCCCGCCAACGGAACAAGAAAACAGCCTCCGGCGGCAAAACGTCGGGGGCTGAACAGGGACGGTAGAAAGCAAAAAGATGAACTGGCTCACCGACAATAAAATCCCCGTGGGCGATTGGGCCGCCGGGGTCTTTGATTGGCTACAGGACAATTTCTTCGTGGTCTTCGATACCATGTCCATCGCGCTTGAATCGCTGATCGAGGGCATCCTATGGGTGCTGCAAACGCCTCATCCGCTGATCGTGATCGCGGTTTTTGCCGGGCTCACCTTCGCCTTGCAACGCCGATGGCAAGTGGCGCTTGGCGTGATCGTGGGTTTTCTTTTCATCGTCAACCAAGGCTATTGGGAGGAGACCACCGAAAGCCTGACACTGGTTCTGTCGGCCTGCGTGGTCTGCATGGGCGTGGGCGTGCCCATCGGCATCGCCGCCGCCCACCGGCCCCGGCTTTATGCCGCGATGCGCCCCGTGCTGGACCTGATGCAAACCCTGCCCGCCTTCGTCTACCTGATCCCGGCGATCGTGTTTTTCGGCATCGGCATGGTGCCCGGCCTGATTGCCACGGTGATCTTCGTGGTCCCTGCCCCCATTCGCCTGACGCATCTTGGCATTTCCTCGACCCCCACGGCCCTTCTGGAAGCGGCGCAGGCCTTTGGCGCCACCCCGCGCCAAGCGCTTTGGAAGGTCGAACTGCCCTATGCTCTGCCGCAGATCATGGCAGGGCTGAACCAGACGATCATGCTATCGCTGTCGATGGTGGTCATTGCCGCGCTTGTCGGGGCCGACGGCCTTGGCGTGCCGGTGGTGCGCGCGCTCAACTCGGTCAACACCTCGCTGGGATTCGAATCCGGCTTTGTCATCGTCGTGGTCGCCATCCTGCTTGACAGGATGCTGCGGATGGAGCGCAAGGGATGAACACAGCCGTCAGTTTCAACAAGGTTTCCATCGTCTTTGGCGACGCCCCGGACACCGCCCTGCCCCTGATGGATCAGGGAATGGAACGCCCCGATATTCAAACCAAAACGGACCAAGTTCTTGGCGTGCACGATTGTTCGCTTGACGTGGGGCAAGGCGAGATCGTCGTGCTGATGGGCCTGTCGGGCTCGGGCAAATCCACGCTTTTACGGGCGGTCAACGGGTTAAACCCCGTGGTGCGCGGCAATGTGCAGGTAAGCGATGGCAGCGGCATGGTGGACATCACCCACGCCGATGCCGCCACCCTGCGAAAGATGCGGCAGACCCAGATCGCCATGGTCTTCCAGCAATTCGGCCTGCTGCCATGGCGCACGGTGCGCGAAAACGTCTGGCTGGGGCTGGAACTGGCGGGCCTGCCCAAAGCCGAACGCGCCGCCCGCACGCAGACACAGCTTGACCTGGTGGGCCTGTCCGACTGGGCCGACCGCAAGGTGGGCGAACTGTCGGGCGGCATGCAACAACGGGTGGGCCTTGCCCGCGCCTTCGCCACCGATGCGCCGATCCTCTTGATGGACGAACCTTTCAGCGCGCTGGACCCGCTCATTCGCACGCATTTGCAGGACGAGTTGCTGGAGCTGCAATCCAAGCTCAACCGCACGATCATCTTCGTCAGTCACGACCTGGACGAGGCCTTCAAGATCGGTAATCGCATCGCCATCATGGAGGGCGGGCGGATCGTGCAATGCGGCACCCCGCAGGAGATTTTCACCAACCCCGCCACCGATTACGTCGCCGATTTCGTGGCCCACATGAACCCGCTGGGCGTGCTTTGCGCCCGCGACGTGATGGAACCGGCGCAGGGCACCCCCAAGGCAAACGTCCGCCCGGATGCGACCATCCGCGAGGTCATGGAAGCCGCCCAAGGCACCGAGGCGCCGGTCGGCGTGATCGAGGGCGAACAGGTGCTGGGCCAGATCACCCGCGCGCGGATCTTCTCGAAGCTGCTCGATCCAAGGGGTGGGTAAGGGCACATTGCCCCAAGACACCACGCCACGCAGAAGGGGCAATGTTCGCTTTGAAACCTTTCTGGACATTGAAATCATGAGCCGCGCATCGGCGGGCCGCGGTGCGGCGATCCGACCTTGGGGCTACAGCACTTTATCCTAAACACTGGCGCGCAACTTGGGAACTATGCACACAGATCACCCCAATCGCCGTGCCGGGAAAGCGGCCCGGCGATGCGCGGCGGCGCGTACCGCGCCTTGATTCCGCGCGAGGCAACGACCGCTTCGTCCCGCACCTCCGCCACTCCACAAGCAGAGTGCGAGAGTCCGTTTTTGCCTGCCCCTTCAACACTTGGCGTGACCACGCCGGGCTGATCCCTGCCATTCCCGCCAAACCGTGCAAAATCTTTGTGCATTTCGTAACGGTTTGCACCGAGCACCCTGTTAGCCCGCCGGGCGCCGGTAAATATACCGACGCGATACCGACGTCCTACCTGCGCGCTACAAACAGCGATTTTCATTTACAACCAAGGACTTGAAGCCGTGTCGGGGCGCCCGCTCAAGCCGCCTCCAGCGCCGCCAGAACATCGGCGATCAGATCCCCGGTATCTTCGATTCCAAGGCTCAACCGGATCAACCCTGGCGTGATGCCAAGCGCGTTTTTCTGATCCTCGGGCAAGCGCTGGTGCGTGGTGGTCGCCGGATGGGTCGCGATGGATTTCGCATCGCCCAGGTTGTTGGAAATCACCACGATATTCAACGCGTTGAGAAAGCGGAACGCCGCCTCCTGCCCGGCGGCAAGATCCAGCGCCACAACCGTGCCGCCCGCGCCCATCATCTCTTGCGCCAGGGCATGTTGCGCGTGGCTTTCATGCCCCGGGTAAAGCACCCGGGCCAGTTTCTCGTGCCCCTGCAAAGCCTCGGCCAAGGCCATGGCCGTCGCCGCCTGCGCCCGCACCCGAAGGTCCATTGTTTCCAAACCCTTGAGCATCACCCAAGCGGTAAAGGGCGACATCGACCCGCCGGTGTGCTTCATGTAGGGTTCCACCGTGCCGCGGATAAATTCGCGGCTGCCAAGGATCACGCCCCCAAGCGCGCGCCCCTGCCCGTCGATATGCTTGGTGGCCGAATAGACGACCACATCCGCCCCCTGCGCAATGGCCCGCGAAAAGACCGGCGTGGCAAAGACATTGTCCACCACCACCTTGGCCCCCTTGCCATGGGCCAGCTTGGCCACCTCGGGCAGGTTCACAACGTCCAACGTGGGGTTGGCGATGGTTTCGAAAAACACCAGGGCCGTGTCGTCGCGAATGGCCGTGCGCCAAGCCTCCAGATCGGTGCCATCGACAAAGGTAACCTCGACCCCATAGCGGGTAAGCACCTCTTCCAACACGTAAAGGCAGGATCCGAACAGCGCCCTTGCGGCCACCACATGATCGCCCGCCTTCAACATCGAGGTCAGCGCGCCGGACACCGCCGCCATGCCCGAGGCCGTGGCAAAGGCATCCTCGGCCCCTTCCAGCCCCGCGATACGCTCTTCGAACATCGCCACGGTCGGGTTGCCGTAACGGGCATAGATGAATTCATCCGGCCCGGCGCTTTCAAACCGCGCCGCCGCCGCCTCGGCCGTGTCGTAAACGAACCCTTGGGTCAGGAAGATCGCCTCGCTCACCTCGCCCCATTGGCTGCGTTTCGTGCCGCCATGCACCGCATGGGTGCGCTTGTTCCAATCGTCGCTCATATCGTCCTCCAACGGGCCACGCCCGCCCATGAAAAAACCCCCGTCGCGGCCAAGCGAAAGGGGGTGCCTCATGCTTCGCCTCTTTAGCGGTAATGTTTAACGTGGCCCGCAATCCGGTCACAAATCGCCACGCGGCTTGGATTACCCGTTGCACTGTGGCCCGTCAACACCGTCACGCAGCTTTAACAAAGCCTTCAAGGAAGTGTCGTAGGGGCTGAGTATCCGCTTACCACAACATCTAGCGGCTGATGGGTGGGACCATGGCAGTTTTGCAGATCGACGCCGGGCCGGACGGGCCGAGACTTCACAACAGCTCCAAGGCCTTGGCCCCGGCGCTGCGACAGGGGCTGAACACTCCCGGCCCGATCGTGATCATGATCCACGGGTATAAATTCGAGCCGGGGCACCATGCGACCTGCCCACACCGGCATATCCTGTCGCTCAACCCAAGGCGCGATTGTTTCAAGGCCGTCAGCTGGCCACGTGGCCTTGGCTTTACCGGGCAGGCCGCCGAAGAAGGGCTTGCCATCGGGTTTGCATGGCCTGCACGCGGCACGATCTGGGGGGCCTATGGGCGCGCGGCCGAGGCCGGAAAGGCCTTGGCCCGCCTGATCGAAACCATAGGGCGGCTGGCCCCGGGGCGGGCTGTGCATCTTCTGGCGCATTCCCTCGGGGCCCGTGTCGCCCTGACGGCGCTGCCGCATGTCACGGGGCCAAACCTTGGGCGGGTGATCCTTTTGTCAGGTGCGGATTACGGCCAGACGGCGCGCGCCGCCCTACACAGTCCAGCGGGCCAAAGCGCCGAGATCATCAATGTCACCAGCCGCGAAAACGACCTTTTCGATTTCTTGCTGGAACGTCTGGTGGCCCCGCCGGTGCGCGGCGACTGGACCTTGGCCCATGGCATGCCCGAGGCCGCCAATACCCTGACCGTGCAACTGGATCACCGCGATACCCTTGGCGTTCTGCACGGGGCGGGGTTTGCCATAGCACCACCCGGCGGGCGCATCTGCCATTGGTCCTGCTATACGCGGCAAGGGGTCTTTCCACTTTACCGCGCACTTCTGCGCAGCCCCGGGGCCTGGCCCTTGGTGCAATTGCGCGCCGCCCTGCCCAAGGGGCGCGATCCGCGCTGGTCACGGATCTGGCCGTCGGGGTGGACCGTGCCGGAGGGGGCCATCGCCCGCCCCCAAACGCCGCTCTGATCCCGCTTCATCTTTCTGCAAATACTCCGGGGTAGGTTGAAAATTCCATTTTCAACCAAGGGGCAGCGCCCCTTTTCGGCGCGCGTCAGCGCGCTTAAACCGGTGTGGCGAAGCCACGCCTTCAAACGGTTTCGGTCAAAACGGCCTTGGCCGTGCGCCGGCGCTTTCGGGCGGGTTGGGCACCGAAAGATAAGCCTCCTTCGGCAGATCGACCAAACCGCGCAGGCCCAACAGGTCGCGATCTGTTTCATTCATCTGCTCAATCGCCTGAGCGACTGCCGCGCGCAGATCCGGCACCTGCTCCCCCCGCGCCGTAATCAGCGGCAGGCCCGGGCTTTCCCCGGTCCAGCACAGCACGCGCAAGCGCTCGGGCAGCGCCTCGTGCCGTTGCATCAAACGCCATGTCACCCCGTCCAACGCGGCGATATCCGCCCGCCCTTCGGCCACGGCCTGCGCCGAAATACGGTGCCCATGGGTCTGCACCCGGTTTTCAAACCAGACCCCATGCCGGGAACACAGCGCATAAGGCGCGGCATAGCCTGAATGCGAGAATGTCTGGTTGAACGCGAAGACCGCCTCGCGAAAATCGCCCAGCGCCGCGCGCGGGTCATCGACGCGGACCACCACGGCACTGCGATAATGCCCCGGCCTGCACCCCTCCAACCCGTAATCGGGTGTCCCCACAAGCGCCACCCGGTCATGCAGCCAAAGCCGGTAGGGCATCCCGCAGGTCTGGCTGAGCACAAGGTCGGGGTCGGTCCAGACCTCGAACTCGCCGGCCTCCTGCGCCAGGGTCTCGGGGGCCTCGATGCCCCGCGCCGTCAGCCCCTCGCGGATCAGCGCCCAAAGCCGCGCGGTCGCGGCTTCGGTTTCGGGACGGGCATACATCATCAGGTTGGCGATCATTCCTCGCCCTCACCCTCGCCCTGATCGGTGCCATGGTCACGAAACAAGGCCCCTTGCGTCATGAAGAACAAGAAGATCGCAGCGGTCAGGCCGAAGGTCTTGAAATAAACCCATGTTTCTTCGCTCATGGTCCGCCAGACGATCTCGTTCAGCAGCGCAAGCCCCAGAAAGAAAAAGCAAATCCGCTTGGTCAGGATCATCCAGCCTTCATCGCTCAGCGGCATCACCCCGTCCATCAGCGATTGCATGTAAGAGGTGCCGCGCATCAGGCCAAATCCCAGGACCCCGCCGAACAGAAGGTAGATGATCGTCGGCTTCATCTTGAAAAACCGCGGGTCGTTGAACCAAACGCTCATGCCGCCGAAGACCACGATCAACACCGCGGTCACGACCTGCATTTTCGACAGATGCCCGGTCAGCCACCAAAGCGCCCCCATGGCCAGCAGGAATACCGGGATAAACCCGGCGGTGACCACGATGAACCCGTCATACTCGCGCCCGCCGATGGTAAATATATCGTCCTTGAGCCATAGGTAGGCCACGAAAAACGCAAGGATCGGGCCGAACTCCAGCGCCGGTTTGATCATCGGGTGTGTTTTCTGTTCGCTCATCTGGTCCTCGCCTGTCATCCGCCCATTTCAACTATCACAGCGCCTGCGGCAATCAATGCCATCAGGGCAATCCGGCGCGGCCCCACCGTTTCCTTCAACGCCAGCCAGCCAATCAGCGCGGCAAAGACGGTCGAGGTTTCGCGCAGCACCGCCGCCTCGCCCACCTTGTCCAAACGCGTCGCCAGCATCACCGCCCCGAAGGAGCCGAAGGCCATCACGCCCCCGATCCAGCCGCGCAGCAAAAGCGGCGCAAGGCGCGGTGGGGCGGGCATGTTCCGCCACTTGATATAGGCCACGATCGGCATCACCAAACCGTCGACAAAGAAAAACCATGCCAGAAAGGTAAATGGGTCCGCCGCCGCTCGAATGCCATAGGCGTCATAGGTGGTGTAAAGCGCCACGAACAGCCCGGTCACCACCGCAAGCCCAAGTGCGGCTGGCAGGGTTTCGCGGTCGACGGGGTAATGGCGCAGGTTATAGGCCGCCAGCCCGTAAATCCCGGCCAAAAGCACCCCCACGCCCAGCCATTGCACCGGCGTGAAGGTCTCGTTGAACAAAAGGTAGGCGCCGATCACGGTGAACAGCGGCCCGGTGCCACGGACAACCGGGTAAACCACCGTATAGGCCCCGCGTGTATAGGCCATGGCCTGCAAGACCTTATAGGCCAGATGGATCACGAAGGCCCCCGCGAAGATGGGCCACATATGCGCCCCCGGCCATGGCACGACGAACAGCGCCAAGGGCGCGGCCATCAGCCCGTAAGCCCCGTCAATCGCCCCGCGCATCAGCCAAGGATCGTAACGCCCCTTTTGCATGGCGCCGAACAGCGCATGCAAAAGCGCGGCCATCAGGGCAAGCCCGAGGGCGAGGTGGGGGCCTGCCTCGCTGCCTTCGAGGGAGATCAACCAATCGCTCATGCCCGGGCCCTCGCCGATGGCCGGAAAGGCGTGCAACGATTGAGCAGAGCACTGCGTTTCGCGAAAATCTGTGATTCAGGTTTTTCGCGAAACGCTTTAGGCTTCTGCCCGAAGCAGACAGGAGCCCGCATGTACGAATACACCTTGGACATCATCGCAAACGAGATTTCGGGCACCTTCGCCGCCGTGTCGCCGTTGATTGCAGCCACACGGCTTGTCGCGGCCCTGGTCCTGGGGGCCTGTATCGGGGTCGAACGCGAACACCGCCGAAAGCCCGCCGGCCTTCGGACCCATATGCTTGTCTCCATGGCCGCCTGCCTATTCATCCTGGTCAGTCAGCAACTGGCCGCCCTGCCCTTCGGCGCCGAGGATGCGATGCGTGTCGACCCCCTGCGCCTGATCGAGGCGGTCACGGCGGGCGTTGCTTTCCTTGCGGCGGGGATCATCTTTACCTCGGGCGGCGAGGTGCACAATATCACCACCGGCGCGTCGATGTGGCTGGCCGGGGCCATCGGGCTGGCCTGTGGCGCGGGACAGATGCCGCTGGCCGCCATGGCAACCTTCATCGTCCTGATCGTGCTTTACGTGCTGCGCCTGCTGGAAAAATGGATGGGCACACACTAAGGCGGTACTCATCCGGCATCCAACCCGGTCAGGGCCGCCGCGAATTCCTCGGGGTCAAAGGGGGCCAGATCGTCGATCTGTTCGCCCACGCCGATGGCATGGATGGGCAGGCCGAACTTATCGGCCAAAGCCACCAAGACCCCGCCCCGCGCGGTGCCGTCCAGCTTGGTCATCACCAACCCGGACACGTCCGAAAGTTTCTGGAAGGTTTCGACCTGTGACAGCGCGTTCTGCCCGGTGGTCGCATCCAGCACCAAAAGGGTGTTGTGCGGCGCGCTGTCGTCCTTCTTGCGGATGACGCGCACGATCTTGGCCAGTTCTTCCATCAGGTCCTGACGGTTTTGCAGGCGCCCGGCGGTGTCGATCATCAACAGGTCCGCGCCCTCGGCCTGTGCCTTGGTCATCGCATCAAAAGCAAGGCTGGCCGGGTCCGACCCTTCGGGCGCAGTCAAAACCGGCACCCCGGCGCGATCGCCCCAGACTTGCAACTGCTCAACGGCGGCGGCGCGAAAGGTATCACCGGCGGCAATCACCACCTGTTTGCCCGCCGCCTTGAATTGGCTGGCCAGCTTGCCAATGGTCGTGGTCTTGCCCGAACCATTGACGCCCACCACCAGAACCACCTGAGGGGTCTTGGGATAGATCGGCATGGGCTGTGCCACGGGTTCCATGATGCGGGCAATCTCCTGCGCCAGAAGTTCCTTGATTTCCTGTGTCGACAGCTTTTTGCCCATGCGCCCTTCGGCCATGTTGGCGGTGACGCGCAGGGCGGTATCCACCCCCATGTCGGCAGTGATCAACAGCTCTTCGAGCTGCTCAAGCATATCGTCGTCCAGCACGCGGCGGGTAACCGTCTTCTTGGCCTCGCCCCGGCCCAGAAGACGGCCCAGAAGGCCCGGCTTTTGCGGGGCCTCGGATCTTGTCTCGGAGGGCGGGATTTCAATCGGCGTCGGGCTGGGGGCCGGATCGGGGCGCACTGGCGCTTCCTGCGGCATCCCCGAGGGCAATTCCTCGGGCGCGGCGGGGGGCACTTCGCTGGGCGCAGGGGGAATCTCCTGCGGCGCGGGCGTGGTATCCGGTTCGGGCAGCGGGGCCGGAATGGGGTCTGGCTCGGGGTCCGGTTCAGGTTCCGGCGTGGGTTCCGGCTCGGGCTGCGGCTCAGGCTCCGGTGCGGGCTCCGGCGTGGGTGTCGGCTCTGGCTCTGGTTCCGGTTCAGGCTCAGGAGTCGGTTCCGGCTCGGGCTGCGGTTCAGGCTCGGGGGGCGCGTCCGGCCCCTCCTGAGTGGCCTCGACAGCTTCCTCCTCGCCGCCTTCTTCGACAATCGCATCCAGACCGTCCTCGATCTTGGACGAGGATTTGAACAACCGTTGCTTTAACTTCTTGAAAAACGCCATGCGTCCTCCGCTGGGGTTGATGTGACGCGCCGAAAACGGGTCAACCGACACCCGCTTTACTGCGGATTATCCCGATTTGAAAGGCTTGGGCACCCTCAGCCCATAAAGCCCCACAGGATCAACGCCTGCGCGGCGATATACAGCGCCCAAAGCGCCACCGAAACCGCCCGCTGCGCCGGATGATCCGGGGCCATGCGGAACATCTGCACCGCCAAAAGGGTATCGGAGGCAATGAAAAGCCCCGCCCCCAAGGTCACGATCCCGTAGCCCGCGGGCAACATCAGCGCCACCAGCCCCATGCCGGTGATCAGGGCCACGTAGCCCCGCACCGGCCAGCGTAGCGTGCCGGTATGGGGCGACAGCCAAACCTCGCTACTTGCCGCATAGATAAGCAGGATCGCCACCGGCACAAGCGGCAGCGCCCCCTGCGCCAGCCCGGCAAAAACCCAGACATAGGCGATATGCGCGGCGGCAAAGGCGATAAGGCCGGTCAAAAACGCCGCCTCCCCGCGCCGCGACAGGGCCAGATCGCCCAAGGCGGACAAGGCAAAGCCTGCGACCAAGACCAAAGGCGCCCCTGCGGCAAAGGCCAACCCGGCCAACACCGCCAAGGGCACGGTCTTGATCACGCCGCGCAGGGCCGAGGGGGCGCGGTGGCAAAACCATGTGCCATAGGCAAGGGCCGCAGCCCCCGCCAATCCTATCCAAAGCGTGGTCAAACCTCGCCGGGGAAGTGCTTCATCGTCAGGCGAATCGGATTGGGCGCCGCCTGCCCCAAACCACAGATCGAGGCATCGGCCATGGCCTGACACAGCTCTTCCAGAAGCGGTTGGTCCCAGGTATCGGCCTGCATCAGTTTCACCGCCTTCTCACAGCCCGCCCGGCATGGCGTGCACTGGCCACAGCTTTCATCCTCGAAAAACCGCAGCATATTGAGCGCGGCGTCCTTGGCGCTGTCCTGATCCGACAGAACGACCACGGCGGCAGACCCGATAAACGAGCCATGCGGTTGCAGGGTGTCGAAATCCAAAGGCACGTCGTTCAACCTGGCCGGCAAAAGCCCCGAAGACGGGCCACCCGGCTGATAGGCCTTGAACTCATGGCCATCCAGCATCCCGCCGGCGGCCTCGATGATATCGGTGATGGTCGATCCGGCAGGCAGCAGATGCACCCCCGGCTTTTTCACCCGCCCCGACACCGAGTAAGAGCGCAGGCCCTTGCGGCCGTTCTGCTCGATACCCGACAGGATTTCCTTGCCCTCGCGCAAGACGCGGGTGACCCAGTAAAGGGTTTCCACGTTGTTCACGAGGGTCGGACGGTTGAAAATCCCCACCTGCGCCACGAAGGGCGGGCGGTGACGCGGCAGGCCGCGCTTGCCTTCGATCGACTCGATCATCGCGCTTTCTTCGCCGCAGATGTAAGCGCCTGCACCACGGCGCAGGTCGATATAGCCCGGCGCAACGATCCCGGCCTCTTCCAGGGCGGCGATTTCATCGGCAAGGATTTTCAGAACCGCCGGGTATTCATCGCGCATGTAGATAAAGCAGGTATCGGCCTCGACGGCCCAAGCGGCAATCAGCATTCCTTCAAGGAAAACATGGGGTTGCCGCTCAAGGTAAAAGCGATCCTTGAACGTGCCCGGCTCGCCTTCGTCGCCATTCACGGCTAGGTAACGCGGCCCGGATTCGGCCCGCACGAAGCCCCATTTGCGCCCCGAGGGGAAGCCAGCCCCGCCAAGACCGCGCAGGCCGGCGTCCAGCAACTCCTCCTGCACGGTATCGAAATCGCCGCCTTCGCGAAGTTCGGCCAGCTTGTCGTAGCCGCCACTTGAACGATACTCCGCAAGCGATTGATATTCCGGGATTTCCGCATGCGTGTCATTGGCCGCAATCGCCGCCTGTACTTTCTCGGGCGTGGCATGGTCGATATGCTTGTGGCCCAGTTCCAGCACCGGCGCGGTATCGCAACGGCCCATGCAAGGCGCGCGCAGCACACGCACCTCCGCAGGGTCCAGCCCGTCCTCAAGCGCCGCTTGCAACTGCTGAGCGCCCGCCAATTCACAGGCCAGGGAATCGCAAACCCGGATGGTCAGGGCGGGCGGCGGGGTTTCGCCTTCTTTCACCACGTCGAAATGGGCATAGAAGGTGGCCACCTCGTATACCTCGGCCTGCGCGATGCGCAGTTCCTCGGCCAGGGCGCGCAGATGCGCCACCGACAGATGGCCGAACTTGTCCTGGATCAGGTGCAGGTATTCGATCAACAGGTCGCGCCGACGCGGCCCGTCACCCAGAAGCGCGCGAACATCGTCCCATGCCTGATCCTCAAGCTGTCGGCCCTTGGGCGTATGCCGCCCCTTGCCCTTGCCCGATTTCCACACGCCTTTGCGTTCGTCCAGTGCCATGCGCGTCGCCCCCTGATGATCCTTGGCCGTGGGATACCGACCCAACCGTCGCGATGCGTGGTCAAAAGCGACATTGAGACCGCCGTAAGCGTTTCAACCGCCGCAAAATTCCCCCGATGCCGCCCCGGGAAGGCCGAATTTGACTTTCAGGCTATATTAGCAACGAAACCGGGAAGATGACATGCGGTTGTTCGCCTTTGCCACGCTGCCCTATTCCCTGCCGGTGATGGCCTGTATTGCCACCATCCCGCCGCTCTGGCGGCGGCTGATGGACCCGCTTTGCGACGTTTGAACCGGACCCGGCCGTGACGCCCGCGATATTTCGCCCGCCGCTCTGGCCCGAATCCCGGCGGGTGGCGTGTTGCCCAACCCTGTGACAGACTGGCCCCATGACAGCCCGCGCCCTGATCCTGTGCCTGATAACCATGACAGCCGGCCCGGCATGCGCCGCAGACCGCCCGATGACAGCGGCCGAATTCGAGGCCTATACCACCGGCAAAACCTTTTACTACGGCAATGGCGGCGCGCCCTACGGGGCCGAGGAATACCTCGGCAACCGGTACGTGCGCTGGTCTTTCCTTGATGGCGACTGCAAGGAGGGCCGCTGGTTCACCGACGAGGCGGGCTTGATCTGTTTTACCTACGAAGACCGCCCCGAGCCGCAGTGCTGGAGCTTCCTGCACGGCCCGAACGGCCTGATCGCCCGCTATGAGAACGACCCGAACGCGACCGAGCTTTACGAGGTTCGCCAAAGTGACGCGCCGCTGGAATGTCCGGGGCCGAAGGTGGGCGTCTAGGCGCGCAAGCGGTTTCGAAACCGCTTGCCAGCACCCGGTTCAGAACAGGCTGCCCTGGTCCGGCGGGGTGTCTTTCGGCTTGGCGGGTTTGCGCGCGGGTTTCGCCGGGCCACCCGGCCCCACTTCAAGAACGCCATCGGCAAACTCGATCGCCAAGGCGCGCGCCTTGGCCGCCTTGGCCTTGGTGGTCACCACCTCGCCGTCGCCGCGCACCACCGCATAGCCGCGCTTGAGCGTCGCCTTGTAGCCCAATGTCTCACGCAGCCGATCAAGCCCCTCCAGCCGGTCCCGCCAGCCGCTTTGTTGTCGTTTCGCGGCCTCGGAAAAGCGCCGTGTCATACCATCCAGATCGCGGCGCTTGCCCTCGATATCGCGCCGCAGCGTGTGCAGGTTCAGCCGCGCGGCGGTATTTTCCAACCGCCGCCGGTCGCCCTCCACACCGCGCCGCAACAGCCCCGGCCGCAAGGCGCCCGCCGCCTCCGACAGTTTCACCCGCCGCATCTGTACGCCCCGGATCAGCGCCGCGGGCAACCTGTCGCTCCAGGCATCCAGCCTTTGCTGCGGGCCTTCCACAAGCGTTTCCACCCGTGGCAAGGCGCGCGACAGATCGCGCAGGCGTTGCCCCCGGTTGGCCACCCCTTGGGTCAGGGCATGGGTCAGCCGCGCCTCCTGGTTGTCCAGCCATGCCAGCAGGTCAAGCCGCACCGGCACCGCCAGTTCCGCCGCCGCCGTAGGCGTCGGCGCGCGCTTGTCCGAGGCATAGTCGATCAAGGTGGTATCGGTTTCATGCCCCACCGCCGAAATCAGCGGAATCTCCGAGGCGGCAGCGGCTCGCACCACCGATTCCTCGTTAAACCCCCACAAATCCTCGATCGAGCCACCGCCACGCGCCACGATCAGCAAATCGGGCCGGGGCAAGGCACCGCCCGGCGTCAGCGCATTGAACCCTTCAATCGCGCGGGTCACCTCGGGGGCGCATTTCTCGCCCTGCACCGCCACCGGCCAGATCAGCACCTTGCGCGGGAACCGATCCCGCAAGCGATGCAGGATATCCCGGATCACCGCGCCGGAGGGCGAGGTCACCACCCCGATCACCTCGGGCAAGAACGGCAAGGGCCGCTTGCGCTCGGGCGCGAAAAGCCCCTCACCGGCAAGCGCCTTCTTGCGCGCCTCCAACATCGCCATAAGCGCGCCAACCCCGGCGGGCTTGAGATCCTCGATCACGATCTGGTAGCGCGACTGCCCCGGGAAGGTGGTCAACCGGCCCGTGGCCACAACCTCCATCCCCTCCTCGGGCTGCACCGGCAGACGCGAGGCGATGCCCTTCCAGATCACCCCGGCCAGAACCGCGCGGTCATCCTTGAGGTCCATGTACACATGGCCCGAGCGCGGGCGGCTGACCCGGCCCACCTCGCCACGCACGCGGACGTGGGAAAACCCGCCCTCAATGGCGCGTTTTACCGCCCCCGAAATTTCGGAGACTGAAAATTCCGGGGCGTTTTCGCCCTCGACGGGGTCATCAATCAGGTCGGACATCGCGCGCGCCTTGTGTCTGCTCTGCACCCACCTTAGAACGCCTGCCAAGCAAGGCCAAGCAGGAGACCGGCAGATGAACATCCTCATTCTGGGCAGCGGCGGGCGCGAACATGCACTCGCATGGGCGGTGATGCAAAACCCCAAGTGCGACAAGCTGATCGTGGCACCGGGCAATGCCGGGATCGCCCAGATCGCCGAATGCGCCACGCTGGATATCGAAGATCGCGCGGCGGTGGTCAATTTCTGCGATGGCAACGCGATTGATTTCGTCATCATCGGCCCCGAGGCCCCGCTGGCCAAGGGCGTGGGTGACCGGCTTCGCGATGCCGGGCTTCTGGTCTTTGGCCCCTCCGAGGCGGCGGCGAAACTGGAAGCCTCCAAAAGCTTCACCAAGGAGGTTTGCGACGCCGCCCAGGCCCCCACCGCAGGTTACGGCCATTTCACCGATGCCGAAGCCGCCAAGGCCCATATCCGTGCCCAAGGCGCGCCTATCGTGGTCAAGGCTGATGGCCTGGCCGCCGGCAAAGGCGTGATCGTTGCCGAAACCGAGGACCAGGCGCTGGAGGCTATCGACGACATGTTCGGCGGCGCCTTTGGCGGCGCGGGCGCCGAAGTGGTGATCGAAGAATTCATGGAGGGCGAAGAGGCCTCGTTCTTTATCCTGTGCGATGGAACCGACGCCCTGCCCATCGGCACAGCACAAGATCACAAGCGCGTCGGCGAAGGCGACACCGGCCCCAACACCGGGGGCATGGGGGCCTATTCCCCTGCCCCCGTCCTGACCGATGACGTGGCCGCGAAAGCGATGGATGAGATCATCCGCCCCACCCTGCGCGTCATGGCCGAACGCGGCACACCCTATCAGGGCGTGCTTTATGCCGGGCTGATGATCAAGGACGGTCAACCGCGCCTTGTGGAATACAACGTCCGCTTCGGCGACCCGGAGTGTCAGGTGCTGATGATGCGGCTGGGCGCGCAGGCGCTGGACCTCATGCAAGCCGCCGCCGAAGGCCGGCTGTCCGAGGTCAAGGCCCAATGGGCCGAAGATCATGCCATGACGGTCGTGATGGCCGCCCAAGGCTACCCCGGCAGCTATGAGAAAGGCAGCGTGATCAAAGGCTTGGACGATTGCCTTGAGGACAGTTTCAACATGGTCTTCCACGCCGGAACCGGCGAGAAAGACGGCCAGATCACCGCCACCGGCGGCCGCGTCCTCAACGTCACCGCGCGCGGCGCGACCCTGCAAGAGGCGCGCGACCGCGCCTATTCCATGGTCGATAAAATCGACTGGCCGCAGGGCTTCTGCCGCCGCGATATCGGCTGGCGCGCGCTGAAATGATCCTCCGCGACAAGCCCGGGCTGCTACAACTGCTCTTTGCACTGCGCGGCTCGGTCCTGCCGCATATCCTGCCGCGCATTGTCGGGGTAACGATGATTGCCGCCGCGCTGACGGCGGTGGATATCCATGCCGCCCCCCTGACCCATACCAGCGCGGCCCCCTTCGCCGTCTTCGGCGTGGCGCTGTCGCTCTTTCTTGGGTTTCGCAACAATGCCGCCTATGACCGCTGGTGGGAGGCGCGCAAGCTCTGGGGGCAACTGGTGGCCGATTGCCGCGCCTTGGCGCGCGAAGCGACGCTGTTCATCGAGGACGACGCCCGGCGCGAGACCGTGCAGCGCCTGACACTGGCCTTCATCCATCACCACCGCGCGCAACTGCGCGGGTTGCCCGCGCCCCAGGCCGCGCGCCGCTGGTACGAGGCCGAGGATTTCGGCACCGTCCCGCACCCGCCCTGCGCGGCGCTCAACCGCCTGAACGACGAAATCATCGCCGCCAAGCAGGACGGCACGATAGACGGGTTCGGCCTCAGGGCCCTGTCGGAACGCACCGGACGAATCGCGCTGGCGCAGGCAGGGTGCGAACGGATCGCCACCACGCCGCTGCCTTATGTCTATTCGCTTTTGGTGTTCCGCACGACCTATCTTTATTGCCTGCTGGTGCCGCTCGCGCTGCTTGGTTCGGCGGGCTGGATGACACCGGCCTTCGTCGCGATGATCGCCTATGCCTTCTTCGGCCTTGCGGAAGTGACCGAGGAACTGGCCCATCCTTTCGGCGAAACGGTGAACGGCCTGCCGCTTGATGCCATGTGCCGCACGATCGAAATCAGCTTCGCGCCGCACCTGGGGGTCGAGCCACCCGCGCGCCTGAGTCCGAAAAATTACTACCTGAGTTGATCGGACGGTCTCGGATCGCTGGCGCGATCCGACCG
>NZ_JASHIM010000026.1 GCF_030733685.1 Roseovarius sp. MMSF_3281 | reverse complement strand
GCCCCTCGCGCTCCCCGGAGTACTTGGGGAAAGATGAAATCAGGGACAGGTCAGCGCCGCGTTCAGACTGTCGCGGCCAGCATATTCCGCTATCGGACGGGCTTTGAGCTTTCCGCCCATCAGCCGCGTTGCCGTGATAAACGACCAATCGCCATTGGCGGTGATGATCTCGGGGGCAACCTCGGTAAGGTGTGTTTCCACCGTGATCACCTCGGGCGCGTCATCGCCGTCAAGGTCGGCCAAGCGGGGCGCTGTATCCTCGACACCGAGGGGGCGAGAAATGTCATGGCCAGGCGGCGACCATCGGCAAACCAGGGGCGCAGCGCGCTCCATTCCACCGCATCGCCCAAGACCCCATGGCATAGCGCGTGGCGGGCGCGACATGCCCGGCCTTGGTGATGACCTGGGCACTGGCCTAGGCGCTGGCCCCCTGCGCCAGTAGCCCAAGGCACAACGCCAACCACGCGCGGCAGGCGGGCGCCCGCCCCTCGCGCAACGGAAAACGCCGCGCCTTGGGGCGCATCAGATCTGTTTTTCGGGCATCTGCACGACAAGACCGTCCAATTCATCGGTGACCTTCAACTGGCAGGTCAGGCGCGAACGTTCGGGATCGGGCTCATAGGCGAAGTCCAGCATGTCTTCTTCCATGTCGTCCATGGCCGGGAGCTTTTCCACCCAGGCCGCATCGACATAGACATGGCAGGTGGAACAGGCACAGGCGCCACCGCAATCGGCCTCGATTCCGGGAATGTTGTTGTCTCGCGCGCCCTCCATGACGGTCAGGCCATTGGCGACCTCGACCTCGTGTTTCGTCCCGTTGTGCTCGATATAGGTGATCTTGGCCATCTGCTGCGCACTCCCCTTAACTTACGTGGCGATCTGTTTGAAATCCGGACGACTCCTAGCCAAGCGATATAGGTCAGGCCAGCCCCATTTGCGACGTCTGGGGAAAACAGTTGCGACAAATGCCACATGTTCCACCTTTGTTCGCGGCAAAGGCGATCTCTTCTTATCCAAAAAGCGATTGGCCCGGCCCGCCTGTTGCGTGGCGGCACGATTACACCTGCCCCGCTTTCCCAAAGCGGCAAAACCGGGTAACATGCCGCAAAACAGCCCCCAGAGGCCCGAGCATATGAAATCGCCCCTTGTCCTTCTGCCGCTACTGGCCGGGCTGAGCGCCTGTCAAAACAGCCTGCCCCTGACCGGCCCGAATGAGCCCGAGATCGTGCAAACCCTGCAAGAGGCGCCGCCGGGCGCCGAACCCGGCACCTGTTGGGGCAAGGATGTCACCCCCGCCGTGATCGAAACCGTCACCGAACAGGTGCTGTTGCAGCCCGCCGAAGTCCGCAACGACGGCACAGTTATCGAGCAGGCCATCTATAAAACCGAAACCCGGCAGGCCATCGTGCAAGAGCGCCGGGTGACATGGTTCGAAACCCCCTGCGCCAGAACGCAAACCCCTGAGTTCATCGCGTCGGTTCAACGTGCGCTGAAGGTGCGCGGGCTTTACCGTGGGTCCATCACCGGCGAAATGGACGCCCGCACACGTGCCGCCGTGCGCGCCTATCAAAAGCCCGAGGGGCTGGATTCGGGTATCCTGTCGCTGGCCGCCGCGCGGCGGCTCGGGCTGGTCGCCGTGGATCGCCCCGACACTTCATGACATTGACGTCGCACAAGACACCGGGTGCAACGCGCCACGCGCCTTGGCCCGGTATTCCCCCGGGAAAGGCCCGCCATGACAGATGACGCCAAACTGCACCGCATGATCGCCCGCGCCATTCGCGCGCCTTCAAGCCACAACAGCCAGCCCTGGCTGTTTCGCCCCACCGAAAGCGGTATCGACCTTCTGGCCGACCGCACCCGCGCCCTGCCCGTGACCGACCCCGAGGATCGCGAACTGACCATCAGTTGCGGTTGCGCCCTTTTCGGCCTGCGGGTGGCCGCCGCCGCCGAAGGTCTGGGGGCCGCCGTCACCGCCCTGCCCGACGGACCGGGCGAGGAACGGCTGGCGCATCTGGCCTTCACCGGCCCGGCCGAGCCAGAGCTGCGCGATCTCGCCTCGCTGATCGACCTGCGCCAGACATGGCGCAAAGCCTTCACCGATGACCCCATGGACAAAGATGTCCTCACCACCCTGCAAGAGGCCAGCGCCCGCGAAGGCACATGGTTTGCCCCGCTTGAAGGGGACGCCCCCCGCGAGGCCGCCGCGAAACTGGTGGCCGAAGGCGACGCCGCGCAATGGGCCGATCCACGCTGGCGGCGGGAACTGGCGCAATGGATGCACCCGCGCCGGGCGGGCGACGGCCTTGCCTTGCCCGGACTTGCGGTGCCGGTGGCGCGCATGGTGGTCCGGCGCTTCGATATCGGCGACGGGGTGGCCGCCCATGACGCCGATCTGGCCGATCACTCTCCGCTTCTGGCCGTCCTTGGCACCGAGGGCGATACAGCCGCCGATTGGCTGGCCACGGGGCAGGCCCTGCATCACCTGTTGCTCTTGGGGGTCAAGGCGGGGCTGGGGGCCTCCTATCTCAACCAACCGATCGAGGTGATCCACCTGCGCCCGCGGTTGCAGGCCTTGACCGGGCAAATGGGCTATCCGCAAATCCTTTTGCGGATGGGGCACGCCGCGATGGATCAGACCCCTTCCCCCCGCCGCGCGGTGCAGGACGTGTTGACCGAAGGTCCGTCTTCCGCTGATGCCTCGGGTTAAAGGCGGACCGCTTTAACGCCCCTTGCGCGCCCGCCACAGGCTCAGCGGATAGGCGACCAGAGCCAAGGCCACGCCGATCGCGATCACCGCTTGGCTGATATCCATGGCCCCGATGGGATCAACACGCCGGTAAACCAGGTGAAACACGCCGCCAAAGACCGGCGGCACCCCCAGCACGCTCAGGGCATAACACCCCCAAACCGCCACTTTCCCGCGCCGCGCGGCGAAAAGGGCGCAGGAATAAACGGCAAGGTAGATACATAGAACGGTGATCAGCATGACCTATAGCTAAAGCGTTTCGCGAAAAACCTGAATCACAGATTTTCGCGAAACGCAGTGCTCCGCTCAATCGTTGCACGCGTTCGGCCGCCTTGGGCCAATGCCCCGCGCCCGCCGCCGTTTTCTTCAAAAGAAAACGGCCCGAAATCTTTCAAAGATTTCGGCAACTTAGGCCGATTGTGGAAAGCTTGAACTCCGCCCGTTCGCGCCTGAAACGCTCCCCCGGAGCGTTTCCGAGACGGCTGGGCTCCGCCCGTTCGGCCCTCAATCGCTCCCCCGGAGCGATTGCAAGACGGGCCTCACTCCTCGCCCTGCGCCTCGGCGCGGGATTTGCCCGAAACATCCATGGCCAGTGTCGCCGCCATGAACTGATCCAGATCACCGTCCAACACGCCCTTGGTGTCGCTGGTCTCGACCCCGGTGCGCAGGTCCTTCACCATCTGGTAGGGCTGCAAGACATAAGACCGGATCTGGTTGCCCCAGCCCGCGTCGCCCTTGGATTCATGCGCCTCGTTGATCGCCTCGTTGCGGCGGTCCAACTCCAATTGGTACAGCCGCGATTTCAGCGCCTTCATGGCAATATCGCGGTTCTGGTGCTGGGATTTCTCGGAACTGGTCACCACGATCCCCGTCGGCGCGTGGGTGATCCGCACCGCCGAGTCGGTGGTGTTCACGTGCTGGCCGCCCGCCCCCGAGGACCGATAGGTATCAATCCGGATATCCGCCGGGTTCACTTCGATCTCGATATCGTCGTCCACCACCGGGTACACCCAGACCGAACAGAACGAGGTGTGCCGCTTGGCCGCCGAGTCAAAGGGCGAGATTCGCACCAAGCGATGCACGCCCGATTCGGACTTCAACCAGCCATAGGCGTTATGCCCCGAAATCTTGTAGGCGGCGGATTTGATCCCCGCCTCGTCGCCCGCGCTTTCCGATTGCAGCTCGACGGTATAGCCGCGCTTTTCGGCCCAACGCACATACATCCGCGCCAACATGCTGGCCCAGTCGCAGCTTTCCGTGCCCCCCGCACCGGCGTTGATCTCAAGGAACGTATCGTTGCTGTCGGCCTCACCGTCCAGCAACGCCTCCAACTCCTTGGCGGCGGCGGTCTTGGCCAGGGCCCTCATGGCCTCTTCGGCCTCCTCGACGACATCCTCGTCCTCTTCCATCTCGCCAAGCTCGATCAGGCCCGTCTGGTCCTCGAGTTCCTGACGGATGCGATCATGGGTGTCCAAGGCATCCACAAGGCTTTGACGCTCGCGCATCAGTTTTTGCGCCTTGGCGGGATCGTCCCACAGGTTGGGGTCTTCCACCCGGGCGTTGAATTCCTCAAGCCGGTGCTGGGCCGTTTCCCACCCCATCCGCTGGCGCAACAGCTCCAGCGATTTCTCGATCTCGGTCACAAGGGTCTGAATTTCGGCGCGCATTGCTTGGGGTCCTTGGTCTGCTCAGATGCGGGTGATAACGCAGGCCGCCGGGCCGGGCAAGGTCACCCGGCCTGCGGTCATCGGCTTTTCGGGGTCAATACAGGCCGCCGGAACTCATCGTGCCAAAGTTCGCCTTGTTGCCCACCGTCGCCTTCTGGCCGGTCGAGGTGGTGACCTCCTTGACCTGCTCGGGGTCGCCCGAACGATACAGATCAAGGTTTTCACCCATGGCAAAGCCACCATCGAAGGTAATGCCAAAGATAGGCTCTTCCCCGTCGCGGAAGTACTCGGCCACCACGTGTTCGCCACTGGCGTCGTCCGACAGGCGCGCGCCGGTAAAGCGGTCGATCTTGATGAAACGCCCGCCCGGCGGCACACGGAAGTTGCCGCCACCGTATTTCTTGATGGCCTCTTCCATGAATTCCTGGAACACCGGCCCGCACATCGAGGCGCCAAAGGCCCCGCGCCCAAGGCTGCGCGGCTGGTCATAGCCGATGTAACAGCCCGCCGCGACCGTGCTGGTGAAGCCCACGAACCACACGTCGCGCGCATCGTTGGTGGTGCCCGTCTTACCCGCCACCGGCACCGGCAGGTCGATGGCCCGCGATGCGGTGCCCCGGTCGACCACGCCCTTCATCATCGAGGTCAGCTGATAGGCGGTGATCGCATCCATCACCTGTTCGCGGTCCGACACGATCCGCGGTCCGCGGTTTTGCGGAATCGTCGGATCGCCGCAATCGGCGCATTCGCGCGTGTCGTGCGAATAGACGGTCTTGCCGTAACGGTCCTGGACCCGGTCCACCAAGGTCGGCTCGACCCGCTCACCGCCATTCGCGAACATCGCGTAGGCCGAAACCACCTTGTAAAGCGTGGTCTCTTCCGACCCCAGGGAATTGGCAAGGAACGACCCCATGTTGTCATACACGCCAAAGCGTTCGGCATAATCGGCAACCACATCCATGCCCACCTCCTGGGCCAGGCGAATGGTCATCAGGTTCCGCGACCGTTCGATCCCCGTGCGCAGGGGCGTGGGCCCGTAGAACTTGTTCGACGAATTGCGCGGACGCCACAAGCCCTGCGGCGTATTGATCTCGATCGGCGCATCCACCACGATGGTCGCAGGGGTATACCCGCTGTCCAAAGCCGCCGCGTAAACGAAGGGCTTGAAGCTCGACCCCGGCTGCCGCTTGGCCTGCGTGGCGCGGTTGAAAACCGAATGCTGGTAGGAAAAGCCCCCCTGCATCGCCAGAACCCGGCCGGTCTGCACGTCCATCGCCACGAAACCGCCTTGCGCCTCGGGCACCTGCCGCAGGGTCCAGCGGATGAAATCGCCGCTGCCGTCTTCGGTCATCTTGCGAACATGGACCACCTCGCCCACTTCGAATTCGTCCCGGAAACTGCCGGGCAGCCACGCGATATCGCTGCGCGGCACCACATGCGGCGCGTTCTCGTCCGGCGCGACACCTTCGATGCCCAGACGCATTTCCTGATCGCCGATGTCCAGCACCACCGCCGGATACCACGTGCCGTTCAACTCGATGTCGCGCGCCACCTTGGCCTGTCCCAGGGCCTCGCGCCACGCCTCTTCGCTGGCCAAGGCCTCTTCGGGCAGGACAATCCCCGTCCCGCGCCAACGGCCCCTGCCCCGGTCATAGCGTTCCAGCTGTCGGCGCAGGGCCACGGCGGCCTCTTCCTGCATCTCCGGGTCAATCGTGGCGCGGACACTCAGGCCGCCGGTGAAAAACTCGCCCTCGCCGAAATCGCGGCTCAACTGGCGGCGGATTTCATCGGTAAAGTAATCGCGCGGCGGCAACTCGGCGCTGAACGGTTCGTAATCGCCGTTCTGGACGCTGCGCAGGGGCGCGGCCACCTCTGACTCATAGGTGGCCCGATCCAGATAGCCGTTCTCGAACATCTCCTTCAGCACGAAATTCCGACGGTTCAACAGCCGCTCTTTCTCGCGCACCGGGTGATAATCGCTGGGTGCTTTCGGCATCGAGGCCAGCGTTGCCGCCTCGTGCGGCGCCAACTGGCGCAGGGACTTGTTGAAATAGGTCTGCGCCGCCGCCGTCACACCATAGGAATTCTGGCCAAGGAAAATCTCGTTGAGGTAAAGTTCGAGGATCTTTTCCTTGCTCAGGGTCTCCTCGATCCGGGTGGCAAGGATGATCTCCTTGATCTTGCGCTCGATCCGGCGGTCGCCCGACAGCAGGAAATTCTTCATCACCTGCTGCGTGATGGTCGAGGCCCCGCGCACGTTGCGCCCGCGCGACCGTACCGCCTCGACAATAGCCGCCGCGATCCCCCGCGCGTCATAGCCACCGTGATCATAGAAATTCTTGTCCTCGGCACTGATAAAGGCCTGCTTGACCAGATCGGGGATATCCGCGGCGGGCGTGAACAAGCGCCGCTCGCGGCTGAACTCGTCGATGATACGCCCTTCGCCGGAATAAATCCGGCTGATGGTGGGGGGCGTGTAATTGGCAAGGCTTTCATGGCTGGGCAAGTCCTTGCCATAGATGTGAAAGACCGCGCCGATGCTCAGCGCGATCAGCATCACGCCCAGTGTCAGAAGACTGAACAGCGTGCCGAAAAATGATCCTATCGCCCGAAGCAAAGCGGCCCCCACATTGATTTGACCCTCATATAGGCACGGGGGGTCGCCGCGTCAAAACACAACTGCCGGCCCGCGTCCCATAGGCCGCTCATTGCCGTACCAGATCGGCCGCCGCCGCATCCGCCAAGCGCCATGCCGCGATCGCATCGCGCAGGGCATCGGCCATCCGCGCGCGCCACGCGCCATCGCGCAGGTTGGCCCGGTCCCGTTTGCTCGACAAGAACCCGAGCTCCACCAAAAGCGAGGGAATATCGGGGCTTTTCAACACCGAGAATCCCGCATGGCGCAGGGGCCGCGAATGCAACGGCAGGTTATAGTCCGCAAGGCTCAAGCGCACCGCTTTGGCCAGACGCTCGGCGCGCGGCTGGGTTTCCATCCGCGCAAGATCCATCAGGACATCGGCCACCACGTCATCGCTGCCGCGCAGGTCCACACCGGCCAGCATATCGGCCCGGTTATGCCGCTCGGCCAAGGCCGCACTGGCCGCATCGCTGGCACTGTCCGACAGGGTATAGACCGTGGCCCCATGCGCCCGCCCCTCGCTTAACGCATCGGCATGCAGCGACAGGAAAATATCCGCCTGCACCTGATGGGCAATCGCCACCCGCCGCTCCAGCGACACGAAGGTGTCGTCGTTCCGGGTCAGAACCACCTCCATGCCGCCCGCGCGCAAAAGCACCTCTTTCAACTCGCGGGCAAACTGCAACATCAGATCTTTTTCGGCCAGGCCACCGGCCTCGGCCCCCGGGTCGATCCCGCCATGGCCGGGATCAATTACCACCGTCAACGGGTCTTCGCCACGTTGGCGCGGGCGGCGCTCGGCCTTCACCCCCGCCGACGGCAAAGCCCAGCCCGGCATATCCGGCGCGCCGGAGGCGGCGGCGAATGCCTCGGGGTCACTGGCCTGCAAGACAACCTCCAAGGCCGCGGCACCGGTTTCCGGTGTCACCCGCAAATCCACGGTTTGCGGACGGTAAGGCCCGTCCAGATCCACGACCATCCGCGACCATCCGGGCCGGAACCCGCCCATCCGCAGGGCCAGGGCCCGCTCGCTGCGGTCCAAGGCTTCGGGCGAAACCCCTTGCCAATCCACCTCGCGGAAATCCATCACCAACCGGGCCGGATCATCCAGGGTAAACACCCGGTACGGCACCCCTTGGCTCAGGGCCAGGTCAACCGTCAGGCCCCGGCGCGTATCCTCCACACCGCTCGCCTCGGGCAAAACCCGCGCCAGGCCGCTGAACTCCTGCGCCCCGGCCAAACCGGCCCAAAGGCCAAGAACCATTACCCCAATTGCCCTGATCATCCTGCTCACCGCCGTTTTGGCTCTTTCTTTGCGGCCAAGATACACCAAGGCCAACCCCAATGCACCTGCCCCGGCGCGTCTTCTGGCCGAAAATATCCAAATCCCGCCGTCTCCCGACGGCGCGCCCCGCCAAATTCTATCGGCCCGCCGGCCAAGGCGTTTCGAAACGCCTTGCACAAAGCGCCTTCAAAGGCGCTTTAAAACGCAAATTCGAATTTGCGTGCCCAAGGCCTTTCGAAAGGCCTTGCCCCCTTGCGCGCGCAGTATTCAACGCAAATAGTCCTGCCGCATCCCGCGTAGCACGAAATACTGCCGCGCGGTTTGCACCATCTGGCATTCGGCAAAGGCCGGCCCCGCCGCCGACCCAAAGGGCTTGGCTAGCGCCAGCGCATTGTCACAACTTGCATCGCGGTAAACCATCCACGCCCGCTGCATATCCCGCAGCGCGGTGACCAGCGCGCCGGCCTCATACCCCACGTCCCCCGCCTCGCGCTCGCGCGCCAGATAGACAAGGTGTTGATACGCCCTGTTCAGGGCCGCGTCCCAAAACACCGCCTCGGCCTCATGGCAGGCGGCAAGCACCATGTTCGGCCCGCCACCATTGGCCTCGATGCAGTCATAGGCTTCCCGCCCCACGCACAGCATCGGGTCGTCCTGAATGGCAATGCAGCGATCTATCCGGTGACCATCCACCGCGAAGTCCTGCGCCACCACCGGCAGGGCCGCCGCCATGCCCAGCAAAACCAAAATTACTCGCATCCCACTCCCCCGCCTCTGCACGACCAAGGCCAACGCCCGCCCAGTATCTCATCCAAGATATACCGCGCAGACACAGTGCTTGCATAACCCTTTCGATACGCGCGGCACACATAGCGACGACAACCGGCCATGCCGCTCATGCAAAACGTAAAAAACGCCCGTACGTTTTGCACCGCGCGCCCTGTTTACCCGCCGGGCTGCGGGAAAAAATATCGATGCAATACCGACGCGGTGCAGGATTTTTCGAAGTTAAACCAATGGGTTAACCACGCTCTGCCATGAACCGCTCAAGCCGCGCCAAACCCTCCTCAATATCCGCCGTGCTGCGGGCATAGGAAAACCGGATCGTTCCCGCCCCACGTGCAGGGTCGAAATCCAACCCCGGCGTCACCGCAACGCCCGCCCTCTCCAATATCTCGGCGGCAAAGGCGCGGCTGTCGTCGGTGATGTGGCTGACATCGGCATAAACGTAAAACGCCCCATCCGGCGGCGCGATCCGGTCGAATCCTGCCTTGGGCAGCCCCTCCAGCATCAATTGCCGGTTGGCGCGATAGACGGCCATATTGGCCTCCAACTCCTCGCCGCAGTCCATCGCCGCAAGGGCCGCCACCTGGCTGGCATGCGGCGGGCAAATGAACAGGTTCTGCGCCAGGCGCTCCACCACCCGCACATGATCGTCCGGCACCACCATCCAGCCCACGCGCCAGCCGGTCATGCTGAAATACTTGGAAAACGAGTTGATCACATAGGCCTCGTCGCTGATCTCCAGCGCGGTCACCGCCTTCGCCTCGTACTCGATACCGTGGTAAATCTCGTCGCTGATGAAACTGGCCCCCTGGGCCTGGCAGGCCTCCATGAGCGCGGCCATATCCGCGCGACCCAACATCGTCCCGCTGGGATTCGCCGGGCTGGCCACCATCAGACCCGCCAGATCACGACCCGCAAGGTCGCCCGGCACCGGCTGAAGGCGGTTTTCCGCCGCTGTCTCGATATCCACCGGCACAAGGTCCAGCGCTTTCAGGATCTGGCGGTAACTGGGATACCCGGGGGCCCCGATGCCCACCCGGTCGCCAGTATCGAAAAGCGCCGTGAAGGCCAGGATAAAGGCCCCCGAACTGCCCGGGGTCACCACCACCCGATCGGGGTTCAGATCAACGTCGTACCACTCGCCGTAAAGCCGGGCGATGCGGGTGCGCAGCGCGGGCAGGCCAAGCGCCACGGTATAGCCCATGGCATCCTCGTCCATGGCCCTTGCCAAAGCGTCCCGCGCCCCCTGCGGCGCAGGTGTGCCCGGCTGACCCACCTCCATATGGATGATATGCCGCCCCTCGGCCTCGGCCCGCCGCGCGGCCTCCATCACGTCCATCACAATAAAGGGATCAACGCCGCTTCGGGTTGAGTTCCGCATCGCTTCGCTCCTAAACTGCGCCTGTTACCGCCCGTTTCAACCGGAAAAGGCCCTGCCGTCAATGCACCTTATCAGGCTCTTGACCATCGCGCTCCTGCTTACGATGACGCTGGCAGCACCCCTGCGCGCGCTGACCCTTCTGCGCGATCCCGATATCGAGTATGCGCTCAAGCAATTGGCCGAACCCGTGCTGAAAACCGCGGGCCTCAGCCCGGCGCGCGTGGATATCCTTGTGATCGACGATCGCAACCTCAACGCCTTCGTGGTCGACCGCAACCATATCTTCGTCCACTCCGGCCTTTTGCTGAAAATGGACAATGCCGCGATGCTACAGGCGGTCTTGGCGCATGAGGCCGCCCATATCGCCAATGGCCACCTCGTGCGCCGCCCGATCAACCTGCGCAACGCGCGCACCGCCGCCGGGATCGGGGCGGCACTTGCCGCAGCCGCCGCCGTGGCCGCAGGCTCGGGCGAGGCCGCCGCCGGTGCCGCCCTCGGGGCGCAAACCACCGCGCAACGCCTGTTCTTCGCCCATACAAGGGCCGAGGAAAACGCCGCCGACCAATCCGGCATGCGCTACATGGCCCAAGCGGGGATCGACCCGCAGGGCATGGTCAAGGTCATGGATATCTTCCGTGGTCAGGAAGCCCTCAGCGCCGCGCGCCAAGACCCCTACGCGCGCACCCACCCAATGAGCGCCGACCGCTTCCGCGTCGTCAAACGGCTGGCCGACGCCTATGCGGACAAGGCCCGCAACAGCCAGACCTACGACTACTGGTTCGCCCGCGCCAAGGGTAAGCTTTCGGCCTTTCAACGTAGCCCGAAATGGACATTGCGCCGGGCCGGAGAATCGGGCTTTCGCGATGTCAAACTCATCCGCGAGGCGGTGGCCCACCACCGCCGCTCCAACCTGTCGCGCGCGCTCAAATCCATTGATGCCGCGATCGCCACACGGCCCAAGGACCCTTTCCTTTACGAACTCAAGGGCCAGATCCTGATCGAAAGCCGCCGCTTCGGCGCGGCGGCCTCGGCCTATGGCCGCGCCACGCAGCTCGACCCGAACAACCCGTTGATCCTTGGGGCCTATGGCCGCGCCCTTCTGGCACAGGGCAAGGTCGGGCAAGCCACCCAGTATCTTGAAAAGGCCCGCGCCCGCGATGCCCGCGACAGCCGCGTGATGCGCGATCTGGCACAGGCCTATGCCAAGCAGGGCAATCGCGGCATGGCCTCGTTGCTCACCGCTGAACGCTACGCCATGCAGGGCCGGATGGAAGACGCCGGCCTGCACAGCCAACGCGCCAGCGATATGCTGCCACGTGGCTCGACCGGCTGGCGTCGCGCGCAGGATGTGCTATCTGCGGCGCAACAGGCCGCCAAACAACGCAAACGGAGATAACCCCGCATGAAACGCCGCCCCCTTTTGCCCGCCATGGCCCTTGCCATGGCCTCGCTCACCGCCCTGCCCGCGCAGGCCCTCGACCTCGAGGACATGAGCCAACCCGAGCGCGAGGCCTTCCGCGCCGAGATTCGCGCCTATCTTCTGGACAACCCCGAAGTGATCATGGAAGCCGTGGCCGTCCTCGAACAACGCCAGGCCGAGGCACAGGCGCAAAATGACGTGGATATGGTCCAATCCAATTCCGACGCCATCTTTAACGACGGTCATTCATGGGTCGGCGGCAACCCCAAGGGCGACATCACCCTTGTCGAGTTCATGGATTACAAATGCGGCTACTGCAAACGCGCCTTCCCCGAGGTCAACGACCTGCTGGAATTTGACGGCAACATCAAACTGATCGTCAAGGAATTCCCCATTCTGGGCGAACAATCCGTGCTGTCCGCGCGTTTTGCCATCGCCACGCTGCAAACCCAGGGCGACGAGGCCTATGAACAGGTGCATGACGCGCTGATGGCCTTTTCCGGCGACATCACCAAGACCACGCTTGACCGCATGGCCCAAGGGTTCGGCCTCGATGTCGAGGCGATCACCGCGCATATGGACAGCGACGAGGTCGACACCGTCATCGCCGAAAACCGCGCGCTGGCCCAACGCCTGAATATCTCGGGCACGCCTTCGTTCGTCATGAACGACCAAATGCTGCGCGGCTACCTGCCTCTGGACGAGATGCAGCGCGTCGCCGCCGAGATTCGCGAAGACTGATGCCCGCGGCACGTCAAACCGGCCTGCTGCCCCTGGCGGCAGGCCTTTTCAGTCTGGCCACTCCCGCCGGGGCCGGGACAGATTTCACCGATCTGACCCCGACGGAACGCGCCGTTTTCCACGCGGAAATCCGCGAGGCTCTGCTCGGCCTGCCCGATCTGACCGACAAGATCGCCCCGCCCCCCATCGACCCCTACGCCGATGCCATCGAAGACGATCTGGCCCGGATCGAAGCCAAGGCCGCGCGGCTTTTCGCCCCCGGCCTGCCCGGCTTTGGCCCCAAGGACGCAAGGCAGACCATCGCCCTGATGGTCCGGCCCGACTGCCCCGAGTGCGCCCGCGCCAAGGCCGAGCTGCGCAAGCTTGCCGAAACCCACGACCTGCGGGTGACCCTGATCGACATCACGGAAAACCCCGACTTGGCGCAAGCGCTCGACCTCGACCTTGCGCCCTCATACGTGCTGCCCGACATGATGCTGCGCGGCCATATGCCCGCCATCGTGCTGCAACGCTACCTGGCGGAATAAGGCGCGCGGCTGATCGCTGCCGCGCCGCGCGAAGAAGCCCAAAGGGCTGATAAGCGCGCCCCTTGCGCCCGCCGCGCCCCCAACGCATTCTGCCACGCATGAGCACACCCACATGGGGCCTTGTCGCCACGATCAAGGCCGATAGCACCGATATCCTGAACTTCGCCGCCCATCACCTCGATCTGGGCGCGCATCGCGTGCACATCTACCTCGACGACGACGCGCCACGGGCGCGTGAGGCCCTGATCGGCCACCCCAAATGCCGCGTCATCCTTTGCGACGACGGCTATTGGAAACGCCGCGCCAAACGCAAAGGCCGCCCCGCCAAGCACCAACCCCGCCAGACGATGAACGCCACCCATTGCTACAACCGCAACCCGCAGGTGGATTGGCTGGTGCATCTCGACGTGGATGAGTTTCTCTGGCCGGCCGCCCCCCTGCCCGACCAACTGGCCCCGCTGCCCGCCGATACCCTCTCGGCCCGCGTGCGCCCGATCGAGGCGCTGGCGCCGGACCCCGCCGACCCCCCGCCCGAGGGGCAAATCTGGGCCAAGGGCTGCGCCGAGCGCCTCAAACACCGCCGCGCCCAGACCAACGCCATCTATCCCACCTATGGCGATCACCTGAACGGCGGGTTTCTCAGCCATGTGGCGGGCAAGGTCTTCGTGCGCACCGGGCAGGACGGAATCACCCTGCGTATCCACAATGCCTTTCAGAACGGCGACCAAGACGATAACGCCGCCCCGCTGCCCGACACCCGCCTCGTCCACCTGCACGGCCACGACTGGGACCATTGGCTGAAACACTACCGCTTTCGCCTCGCCCAGGGCTCTTACCGCGACAGCCTCAAACCCGCGCCCATGGCCGATGGTGTGGCCCTGACCATGAACCAACTTTTCACGCTGCTGGAATCCGAAGGCGGCGAGGACGCCCTGCGCGCCTTTTACACCGAGGTCTGCACCGCAACGCCCGACCTGCGCGCCCGCCTCGCCCAACACGACCACCTGCACGCCGTCACCCTCGACCTGGCAGCCAAAAGGGCGCGGCATTTCCCCGACACCCCTTGAATTGTTGATATTTGCGCAACAATACCCATCTCTTGACCTATAACGTCGCGCGTGCGGAGCCTTGGATTGACCAAGCCCCCCATCTTCCGCTACACGCGAGACCACTCGGGTCACCAATGTGACGATTCACGGGGCCAAACGGGCCCGACCCGAACCAGACGCGCGGGCCAAGGTAGTGTCCGCAAAACATGGACACACATGACCAAATTCACTGATCTGAACCTGAACCCCAAGGTCCTCAAGGCCATCACCGAAGCCGGCTATGAAACGCCGACCCCGATTCAGGCCGGGGCCATCCCCCCCGCCCTCGAAGGGCGCGACGTTCTGGGAATCGCCCAAACCGGCACCGGCAAAACCGCCAGCTTCACCCTTCCCATGCTGTCGCTTCTGGCCCGTGGCCGCGCCCGCGCCCGGATGCCGCGCAGCCTTGTGCTCTGCCCGACGCGGGAACTGGCCGCACAGGTGGCCGAAAACTTCGATACCTATTCCAAACACCTCAAGCTGACCAAGGCGCTGCTGATTGGCGGGGTCAGCTTCAAGGAACAGGACAAGCTGATCGACAAGGGCGTCGATGTCCTGATCGCCACACCGGGCCGCCTTCTGGATCACTTCGAGCGCGGCAAGCTTTTGCTGACCGGCGTGCAGATCATGGTGGTGGACGAAGCCGACCGGATGCTCGACATGGGGTTCATCCCCGATATCGAGCGTATCTTCTCGCTCACTCCCTTCACCCGGCAGACCTTCTTCTTCTCGGCCACCATGGCGCCCGAGATCGAACGCATCACCAACACCTTCCTGCAAGCGCCCGAACGCATCGAAGTGGCACGGCAAGCCACCGCGTCCGAGACCATCGAACAGGGCGTGGTGATGTTCAAACCCTCGCGCCGCGACCGCGCCGACAGCGAAAAGCGCAAATTGCTGCGCGCGATGATCGACGGCGAAGGCGACAAATGCACCAACGCCATCATCTTCTGCAACCGCAAGAGCGATGTCGACATCTGCGCCAAGTCGCTCAAGAAATACGGCTATGATGCCGCGCCCATCCATGGCGATCTGGACCAATCGCAACGCACCAAGACGCTGGACGCTTTCCGCAATGGCGAGTTGAAAATCCTCGTCGCCTCCGACGTGGCCGCCCGCGGCCTCGATGTGCCCTCGGTCAGCCATGTGTTCAACTACGATGTGCCGGGCCATGCCGAAGACTACGTCCACCGCATCGGCCGCACCGGCCGCGCGGGCCGCGAAGGCAAGGCAATCACCCTTTGCGGGCCACGTGACGACAAGACATTGGATGCCGTCGAAAAGCTGCTCCAGAAAGATATTCCGCGCCTCGAGAATCCGCTGAAACCCGGCAACCCCGAAAAAGCCGAGGCCAGCGAAGAGGCCAAGCCGAAACCCTCGCGCTCCAAATCGTCCCGCTCGAAATCCGCCAAAGCGGATGACGCCCCGAAGGACGACCAAAGCGCCAAGCAGGATCAGCCGCAGGCCTCCGACACCAAACCGTCGGACGCGAAATCCGAGCGGTCGTCGAAACCCTCGTCCCGCTCGCGCGGGGGCCGTGGCGGCAAGGGCGGCAACGACAAGGCCGTCGTCGGGATGGGCGATCACCTGCCCAGCTTCATCGCGCTCAGCTTCGAAGAACGCCGCGCGGGCTGATCCGGTTCCAAAAGGCGCGGCTGCGCCGCAAAAGGTTTGATTTTGATGAGGGGCCTTGCCCCTCAAACTCCCCAGGATATTTGGAAAAAGAAGAAGGGGTAAGGTGCCCCTGACGCCGCCAGTTTCGTACGACTCGTACGATCCAGTTTGGCCCACCCCCGAATTTCGTACGAAAAACGGGGGGTAAGCGTACGACTCGTACGAAAACTCAGGCGCTCAATCGGCTGATGATGACGCTGACCTCGGGGCGTTTGCCGATCTCGTTCTGGGCGCTTTGCCGGGTGACCTTGCGCAGCCCCTCTTCCAGCTTGTCGTCGTCCAACAAGGTCTTGGATCCGGCCCGGCCCATGAATTGGCTCAGGTCTTCTTCCAGTACGTCCAGAAGCGGTGCGCGGCTTCGGCCTTCTTCTGGTAAGCCCTTGATTTCACACCAAGGTTCGCCAAGCGGTTCGTCGTCTTCATCAAGGATCACATTGACCATGACATGCCCGTTCAACGCCATTCTGATACGGTCACGCACCACGCCATCCAAGGCCCCGATCTTGATGCTGCCATCCAGATAGGTGCGGCCCGTTTCGACGTATTCGGCCACCTCGGCGCGGTCGCCGGTCAGGTCGACCATCGTGCCATTTGGCGCAAGAACACCATGTAAGCCCTTGGCTTTACTGAGTTTTACATGCTCCCGCAGATGCCGGTGCTCGCCGTGCATGGGCACCACGAAATGCGGTTTGACCAGATCATGCAGTTTTTCCAGGTCCGGCCGGTTGGCATGGCCCGACACATGGTAAAGCCCGCTGCTGTCATCCACGACATCGACGCCCATCTCACTGAATTGATTGATAATTCTGATGACGCCGCGTTCGTTTCCCGGGATGGTTTTCGAGGAAAAGAGGAACATGTCCCCCTCTTTCATGGTGATGCCCTGATACTTGCCCTGGGCCAATTGCGCACTGGCCGCGCGCCGTTCACCTTGGCTGCCGGTAACGATCAGCATCAGGTTCTCGCGCGGAATTTCCTTTGCATCTTCGGGACTTATGGTTTTCGGGAACTCCTTGAGAACCCCGGTTTCAACCGCGGCTTCGATCATCCGGCGCATGGCACGGCCCAGAAGGCAGATCGACCGCCCGGCGCGTTTGCCCGCCTCGGCCAGCGTTTTCACCCGCGCCACGTTACTGGCAAAGGTGGTGGTCACGACCATGCCCTTGGCACTTGAGATCAACCCTTCGATATCGCCCGCCAAGGTACTTTCAGAACGGCCTGCATGTGCATTGAAAACATTGGTGGAATCGCACATCAGGGCCTTCACGCCGGGCGCCGCCAAGGAGGCCCAAAGCTCTTCGTCAAATGCCTCGCCCACGACCGGATCATGGTCGATCTTGAAGTCGCCCGAATGCACCAGACGGCCCTTGGGCGTGTCGATGACCAAACCGGAACTCTCTGGAATCGAATGAGAAATCGGCACGAAACCGACCTTGAAAGGGCCGACCTCGGTGACTTCGGGCCAGGCCGAAACCGTGCGCACCGATTTCTCGGTATAGCCCTTCTCGGTCATCTTGCGCCGCGCGATATTGGCCGTGAAGGCGCGGGCATAGATCGGCGCGCCAAGCTCTTCGTGAAACTGCGCCACGGCGCCGACGTGATCCTCGTGCGCATGGGTGATGAAAATCGCCTCCAGACGGTCACGACGCTCTGCAAGCCATTGAATATCCGGGAAAATCAGGTCGACACCGGGGGTTCCATCCATGTCCGGAAAGGTCACGCCAAGGTCAACGAGGATCAAGCGCTCCTTACCCGGCTCTCCGTAGCCATAAACATAGGCGTTCATGCCGATCTCACCGGCGCCCCCGAGGGGCATGTAGATAATTCGTTCGCTGCTCATTGGGCCTCGGCCTTCTTGTTGTACTCATGGATCACGGCCAGGCCGTGCATTGTCAGGTCGTCTTCGATCTCATCGAAAAGCATCTCGCCTTGGGCAAATAGCGTGGCAAGCCCGCCTGTCCCGATGATCCGCATGGGACGATCATATTCCGCGCGGATACGCTCACAGATGCCGTTCACAAGCCCCACGTAGCCCCAGAACACGCCCGACTGCATGCAGTCTACCGTATTGGTTCCAATAACTTTTTGCGGCTTGGTGACATCCACATGCGGCAGGGCGGCGGCGGCCATGTGCAGGGCCTCGAGGCTAAGGTTTACGCCGGGTGCGATAACCCCGCCCAGATAGGCCCCGTCCCTGGCCACCACATCAAAGGTGGTGGCGGTGCCAAAGTCCACAACGATTAAGTCACCGCCGTGCCGATCATAGGCCCCGGCAGTATTGACCAGGCGGTCAGGCCCGACTTGAGTGCCCGGGTCCACGCGCGGCGGATGCGGCAACAGGCATTCGGGCTTGCCCACGACCATCGGGCGGCATCCAAAAAACCGGTCGGCAAAGACGCGCAGGTTGAACACCACGCGCGGCACCGTCGAGGAGATAATCACATCGGTGATGTCCGGGCTGATCCCGTAGTGATTGACCAGCGTCGAGAACCACGTGAAATAGGCATCCGCGGTGCGCGCATGGTGGGTCGAGGTGCGCAGGGTGCACAGGAATTCCTTGCCGTCCCAAATGGAAAACACCGTGTTCGTGTTGCCGCAATCAATCGCCAGAAGCATGCGCCGCCCCTTTTTCAGAAGAACACCTCGGCCGCCGGAATGGCGTGCCGTGTATCGCGCGTTGTTAGAACAAGATTGCCCGCCTCGTCCACCGTCTCGAAGGTGCCGGTCAGTTCCACCCGCGCGGTACGGGCCGTGATCACCTCGCCCAAACGCGCGGCACGATCCAGCCACGCGGTGCGTATCGGGCCGAAACCATAGGTCGTAAATTGTGTTTCATGCCGGGCATAGGCCTGTGCCACGAGGTCCAAGCACACCTCGGGCGAGACATCCGCACCGGTCTCGGACAACAGTGAGACAGGGCGCAAGGCGCCTTCTTCGACCTCGCCCACATCCGGCGCATTGCGCAGGTTCACCCCGATACCGATGGCCAAATGTGAAAGACGCGGCCCGTGGCCCGCACTTTCCAGCAAGATACCCGCCAGTTTGCCACCATTCAAAAGCACATCGTTGGGCCACTTGAGGCTTACCCCCTGCGCACGGCCCGTGGCCGCCACAACCGCGTCATAGAGCGCCAGAGAGGCCACGAAGGACCGCAAGGCCGCCTGTTCGGGTGGCTCGGAGGGGTGCAAAACAAGCGTCGCGGCGAAGTTTCCCACCGGATTGGCCCAGCCCCGCCCCCGCCGCCCGCGCGCGGCGGTCTGGTTGAGGGCCATGATCCACGTGGGGCTGCTCAACTCACCGGCCACGCGTGCGGCCTCGGCGTTGGTGCTGTCCACCTCCGCCAGAACCCGGCGCCCGTACCCTTCAGGCCAATCCGTCATCGCACACCCCCTTTGAACCGTCCCCCAGAACCAAAGCGACGCGCCAGTGGCGCGTCACCCTTTGTCGTGGACTGTGTCAGCAGATCAGTTGACAAGCGTCGCCGCCGCGGCTTGGGCCACGCTGTCGACACCGAACATGTTGATAATTCCCAGGAGCATAAGCGCCGCCGAAGCCATCAGGAACCCCCATTGCACCGGCGATTTGCCGGTTTCCAGCGGTTCGCGCTCTTCCCCGAAGTACATGTAATAGACGATCCGCAGGTAATAGAATGCCCCGATCACCGAGGCGACCACACCGGCCACGGCCAGCCATGCCAGCCCGCCCTCGTAGGCGGCGCGCAGAACGTAAAGCTTACCGAAGAACCCCAGAAGCGGCGGGACACCGGCAAGGCTGAACAAAAGCAGCAGCATGGCAAGCGCCCGGCCCGGATGGGCACGCGAATACATGTTCAGGCTGGCGATATCCGTCACCGGCTTGCCATCCCGTTCCATGCTCAGGATGAAGGCGAAGGTGCCGACGTTCATGGTCACGTAAATCGCCATGTAAACCAGCATCGCTTCAACCCCAAGCGCGGTGCCCGCGGCAAGGCCCATCAGGGCATAGCCCATATGCGCAATCGACGAATAGGCCATCAGGCGCTTGATATCGGTTTGGCCAATGGCGGCAACCGCACCAAGGAACATCGACAGCAGCGAGAGGACCGCAAGGACCTGTTGCCAGTCGCCCACGACACCACCGAAAGCATCATGCACCACGCGGGCGAAAAGCCCCATGGCCGCAACCTTGGGCGCGGTGGCGAAAAACGCGGTGATCGGCGTGGGCGCACCTTCGTAAACATCCGGTGTCCACATGTGGAACGGCACGGCCGATACCTTGAAAGCCAACCCTGCCAATACGAAGACAAGCCCAAGCAGAAGGCCAACAGGCGCTTGGCCTTCGGCGGCTTCGATGATGCCTGAGAACAGCGTCGTACCGGCATAGCCATAGGTCAGCGAGGCCCCGTACAGCAGCAAGCCGGAACTCAGCGCGCCAAGCACGAAGTACTTGAGGCCCGCCTCGGTCGACTTGGCGCTGTCCCGGCGCAGCGAGGCGACGACGTAAAGCGCCAGCGACTGCAACTCCAACCCCATGTAAAGCGCCATGAGGTCCCCGGCGCTGACCATCACCATCATACCGACCGCCGACAGGGAGATCAGAAGCGGGTATTCGAAGCGCAAGATCTTGCGCCGGGCCATATACTCCTGCCCCAGCACCAGAACGGCGGAAGCAGACAGCAGGATGGTGACCTTGGCAAACCGGGCAAAGCCATCATCGTTGAACATGCCGCCAAAGGCGGTGCGTGTCCCTTGGCCGGTCGCGCCGATCCACAGTGCCATCGCGGTCAGCAAAGCAGCCGTCAACCAGACCAGCACCCCGGCCATCCGGTCCTTGCCGGTATAGGCCACCAGCAGCAGCGCCGCGAGGGAATAGACCGAGATCAGTATCTCGGGGAGGATAACATTCAGATCTGCCTGCATTGGTCAGGGCCTCCGTTACTGCGTCGCATCGGCGACCTGCGTGGCGGTGTTCGCCTCGGCAAGGGCCGTGTCATAGTTTGAAATCAAGGCTTCGACCGCGGGACCGGTGATATCGGTCACGAGGCTGGGATAGACACCCAAAAGAAGGGTCATCACCACCAAGGGCGCAAAGATCGCCCGCTCGCGCGTGGTCATGTCGGAAATCGACTTGAGGCTTTCCTTGATCAGGTCGCCCAGAACCACCCGGCGATAAAGCCACAGGGCATAGGCCGCCGACAGGATCACGCCGGTTGTCGCCACAAGTGCCACCCATGTGTTCACCTGGAACACCCCGATCAGTGTCAGGAACTCCCCGATGAAACCCGAGGTGCCGGGCAAGCCGACATTGGCCATGGTGAACAGCATGAAGATCAGGGCATAGGCGGGCATCCGGTTCACAAGGCCGCCATAGGCGTCGATCTCGCGCGTGTGCATCCGGTCATAGATCACGCCCACGCAAAGGAAGAGCGCACCCGAGATAAACCCGTGGCTGAGCATCTGGAAGATGGCCCCGTCGATCCCTTGTTGGTTGGCCGCGAAAATCCCCATGGTGACGTATCCCATGTGCGCGACCGAGGAATAGGCGATCAGCTTTTTCATGTCCTCTTGGGCAAGTGCGACCAGCGAGGTGTAGACGATGGCAATCGCCGACATCCACAGAACCAGCGGCGTCAGCACCTCGGCCCCCACCGGGAACATCGGCAGGCTGAACCGCAGGAAGCCATAGCCCCCCATCTTGAGCAGGATCGCCGCCAGAACGACCGAACCCGCCGTGGGCGCCTGCACGTGCGCATCGGGCAGCCATGTGTGCACCGGCCACATCGGCATCTTCACCGCGAAGCTGGCAAAGAAAGCCAAGAACATCAGGGTCTGCATACCGCCGACAACGTGGATACCCAGAACGCTGAAATCTTCCGAGCCGAACTGGTGCCGCATCAACGTGGGAATGTCAGTCGTGCCCGCATCGGTAAACATGGCAACCATAGCGACCAGCATCAAAACCGACCCGAGGAAGGTATAAAGGAAAAACTTGAAGGACGCATAGATACGTTCCTTCCCGCCCCAGATACCGATGATCAGGAACATCGGGATCAACCCGGCCTCGAAGAACAGATAGAACAGCACCAGGTCAAGCGCCATGAACACGCCCAGCATGAGCGTTTCAAGGATCAGGAAGGCGATCATGTATTCCTTGACCCGCACGGTCACGTTCCACGATGCGGCAATCGTGATCGGCATCATGAAGGTGGTCAGCATGACAAAGAGGATGCTGATCCCGTCCACGCCCATCTTGTATTTCAGGCCCAGAAGCCACTCGTGCTCTTCCACGAACTGGAAGCCGGTGTTTTGCGGATCAAAATCGAACAGGATGAAAAGCGACACAAGGAAGGTCACCGAGGTGGCGATCAAGGCCACCCACTTGGCATTGCGCTGTGCCGCTGCATCCTCGCCCCGCAGGAAGACCGCAAGGATCGCCGCCGCGAAGGTGGGGATGAAAGTGACGATGGAAAGAAGGTTATCCATTATTCAGCCCCTCCGGTGAAGGTCATCCAGGTGACAAGCACCGCGATACCGATGACCATGGCAAATGCATAGGTGAAGATGTAGCCGGATTGCGCCCGGCCCGCGAGACGGGTGAAGAAGGGGACAATCCCCATGGCCACCCCGTTGATCGACCCGTCGATCACGTTGCCATCACCGCGCTTCCACAGGAATGCCCCCAGCTTTTTCGCGGGATTGACGAAGATCGCGTTATAGATCTCGTCAAAGTACCACTTGTTGAGCAGGAACAGGTACAGCGGTCGCTGGCTCTCGGCCAGCCGCTTGGGCAGGCTGGGGTTCACGATGTAGAACCAGTAGGCCACGATCAGGCCAAGCACCATGGCAACGAAGGGCGAAAGCTTGACCCACTTGGGAACCCCGTGCGCCTCGTCCAGAACATGATTGTCCGGCCCCACAAAGATCGCCCCCTCGCCCGGCTCACCGGCAAAGACGTAGTGATGCTCGGCGGCCGCGCCGTGGTCGTCGTTGGCATTCCCACCTTCCCCGTGATCGTCAGCGGCAGCATTTTCACCATGCTCACCGGCCTCGGCGTAGGGAATGTTGAAGAACTTGGCCACTTGGTCGGTATGCCCGAAGAAGCTGTTGTACCAGACCATACCGGCAAACACCGCCCCCAGGGCCAGAACGCCAAGCGGGATCAGCATCACCTTGGGGCTTTCATGGGCGTGTTCATGGGTATGCTTGTCGCCGCGCGGCTCGCCCCAGAAGGTGAGGAACATCAACCGCCAGCTATAGAACGAGGTGAACAGCGCCGCGATGACCAGCATCCAGAAGGCATAGCCGCCCTGGCTGCCGACAAAGGCCGACTCAATGACCGCGTCCTTCGAGGCAAAACCGGCGAAACCGATCCAGCCCGTCAGCGGAATACCGACACCGGTGATCGCCAGCGTGCCAATCAGCATCGCGTAGAAAGTCAGCGGCAGTTTCTTACGCAGACCACCATAGTTCCGCATGTCCTGCTCGTGATGCATCCCATGGATGACCGAACCGGCGCCAAGGAACAACATTGCCTTGAAGAAGGCGTGGGTCAGAAGGTGGAACATCGCCACGCTATAGACACCCACACCGGCGGCCACGAACATGTAACCAAGCTGCGAACAGGTGGAATAAGCGATCACGCGCTTGATATCGTTCTGCACAAGGCCCACGGTCGCCGCGAAAAACGCGGTGGTGGCGCCAAGGAAAGTGACAAAGGCCATGGCCTCGGGCGCGTATTCCATTAGCGGCGACATACGGCAGACAAGGAAAACCCCCGCCGTCACCATGGTCGCCGCGTGGATCAGGGCCGACACTGGCGTCGGGCCTTCCATGGCGTCCGGCAACCACGTGTGCAGGAAAAGCTGCGCCGATTTACCCATGGCCCCGACGAACAGCAGGAAGGCAATCAGGTTGGCCGCGTTCCACTCGGTCCAGAGGAAAGTCAGGTTGGTTTCGGCCAGTTCCGGTGCCGCGGCAAAGACCTCATCGAACTGGATCGAGTCGGTGAGGAAAAACAGCGCCATGATGCCAAGCGCGAAACCAAAGTCACCGACCCGGTTGACCACGAAGGCCTTGATCGAGGCCGCGTTTGCGCTTGGCTTGCGAAAGTAAAACCCGATCAGCAGGTACGAGGCAAGGCCCACGCCCTCCCAGCCAAAGAACATCTGGGCAAGGTTATCGGCCGTCACCAGCATCAGCATGGCGAAGGTGAAAAGGCTCAGGTAGGCAAAGAAGCGTGGGCGATAACTTTCCTTCGCATCGTCGAAATTCTCGTCATGCGCCATGTAGCCCATGGAATAAAGGTGCACGAGCGCCGAAACCGTGGTCACCACGATCAACATGGTGGTGGTCAACCGATCCACCCGGATCGACCAAGCGGTATCCAACGTGCCCGATTGAATCCATGTCAGGATATGCACCGGATCGTCCTGATGCGCGCCCTGCAGGAACACGATCCAGCTGAGCAGCGCCGAGAGGAACAACAGGCCCGTGGTCAGCCACTGGGCCCCCTTGTCGCCGATGACGCGCCAGCCAAAGCCGGCAATGATCGCGCCGATGAGAGGCGCAAAGAGGATAATCTTGAAAATCATCGGCTCAGCCTTTCATCACGTTGATGTCTTCCACGGCGATGGTGCCGCGATTGCGGAAGAAGCAGACGAGGATAGCGAGACCGATGGCCGCCTCGGCCGCCGCGACCGTAAGGACAAACAGGGTAAAGACCTGCCCCACCAGATCGCCAAGGAACGACGAGAAGGCCACCAGATTGATATTCACCGCAAGCAGCATCAATTCGATGCTCATCAGCAGGATGATCACGTTCTTCCGGTTAAGGAAAAGCCCGAAAATCCCGATGACGAAGAGCGCCGCCGCGACCGTCAAATAATGTTCAAGTCCAATCATGCGTGTCCCTCCGGGCCGTGCCCGTTCGTCTTTCTATTCTTCGCATCCCGGGCCTGACCCGGAACCTCTTGGTCTTTGCCCCGGCGCGCATGGCCGGGAGGCCCCGGATCAGGTCCGGGGCGGGTCAGACGCTCAGAGCCCCTGCCCCGGTTTCACGTCTTTCAATTCCATTGCCTTGGCCGGATCGCGATACATCTGCGCCAATACATCCTGACGCTTGACGTCCGAACGGTGCCGCAGCGTCAGAACAATCGCCCCGATCATCGCCACCAGCAGGATCAGCCCCGCCAATTGGAACAGAAGGAAGTATTTATCATAAAGCAGCAGGCCAAGGGCGGCGGTATTCTGCACGCCCTCCGGGGCAACAGCGCCACGCGCCGCTTCGGCCCCTTCGGCCATGGTCCAGTTGCCAAAGGCCAAACCGAACTGCATCAGCAGGATCACCCCGATCAGAAGGGCAAGCGGCATGTATCTTGCCATTTCCGCCTTCAACTCGGCGAAATCCACGTCCAGCATCATAACCACGAAAAGGAACAGCACCGCCACGGCGCCAACGTAGACGATGATCAACAACATCGCCACGAACTCTGCCCCCAGCAGAACGAACAGACCCGCCGCGCTGATGAAGGACAGGATCAACCACAGCACCGAATGCACGGGGTTGCGGCTGATCACCGTGAACAGCCCCCCGGTCAGCGCCGAGATCGCAAACAGGTAAAACGACATCGCTGCGATGGTCATGTGTCTTTGTCCTTTTCCTCAGTCTCGTCCAGAACCTCTTGCGCGAATTCCATCGCGCGGGTCATCGACGGAACGCCAGCAAACATCGCCATCTGGGCGATGGTTTCGGCAATCTCATCCTTGGTTGCCCCGGCCTCAAGCGCGTGGCGCACCGTCATCCGGATTTGCGTATCGCTCTGCGCGCCAAGCATGGTCAGCCCCGCCAGCGTCAGCAAAAGCCGTGTCTTGGCATCAAGACCGTCCTTGCTGACCCCTTTGCCAAAAGTCATCTCCATGATGTCCTTGGGCATGGTCGGCCACAGGCTTTCGAACCCCTTGGGCGAGAAGGACTCAAGCGCAGGATTCATGGCCTTGGCCATCTCCTGTGCCTGCGCCATCATCATCTCGAAGGGGTTCTTGGGGTCGGTCATCTGTAAGGTGCATCCAGTTCAAGGTTGCGGGCAATCTCGGCTTCCCATCGGTCGCCGTTCTCCAGAAGCTTTGCCTTGTCGTAAAACAGCTCTTCGCGGGTTTCGGTGGCGAACTCGAAATTCGGACCTTCGACAATGGCGTCCACCGGGCAGGCCTCTTGGCAGAAACCACAGTAGATGCACTTGGTCATGTCGATGTCATAGCGCGTGGTCCGGCGGCTGCCGTCGTCGCGCGGCTCGGCGTCGATGGTGATCGCCTGCGCCGGGCAAATCGCCTCGCACAGCTTACAGGCAATGCAACGCTCTTCGCCGTTGGGATACCGGCGTAGCGCGTGCTCACCCCGGAACCGCGGCGACAGCGGGCCTTTTTCGTGCGGGTAGTTCAGCGTCGCTTTCGGCGCAAAGAAATACTTCAGGCCCAGTTTGAAGCCTTTGAAGAAATCCTTGAGCAGGAAATACCCCGCCGCGCGCCCATAGTCGATATTCGCCATCGGTTAGCCTCCCATCGCCCAGCGGGCCCAAAAGCCGCCAAGCACTTCGAATTTCGCAAGGAACGACACCACCACGACCCAGGCCAGCGACAGCGGCAGGAACACCTTCCAGCCGATGCGCATCAACTGGTCATAGCGGTAGCGCGGTGTAATGGCCTTCACCATCGCGAAGATGAAGAAGAAGAAGGCCATCTTGGCAATCATCCAGAACACCCCGTCGGGCAGGCCCGGAATGGGCGACAACCACCCGCCGAAGAACAACAGCGAGGTCAGAGCGCACATCAGGAAAATCGCGATATACTCGCCCGCCATGAACAACAGGAAGGGCGTTGCCGAATATTCCACTTGGTAACCCGCAACCAGTTCCGATTCCGCTTCCGGCAGGTCAAATGGCGGGCGGTTGGTTTCGGCAAGGCACGAAATGAAAAACAAGAACACCATCGGCAGATGCGGCAGCCAGTACCAGCCGAAGAAACCATAGGCGGTGTCCTGCGCGGCCACGATGTTTCCAAAGTTCAAGCTGCCGGTGGAAATGATCACCCCGATAATGATCAGGCCGATGCTGACCTCATAGGAAATCATCTGCGCGGCAGAGCGTAGCGAACCAAGGAACGGGTATTTCGAGTTCGAGGCCCAACCGCCCATGATCACGCCGTAAACCTCCAGCGAGGACACCGCGAAGACGAACAGGATCGCCACGTTGATATCCGACAGAACCCAGCCTTCGTTCATCGGGATCACCGCCCAGGCAAGGATCGCAAGAACGAAACTGGTCATCGGCGCAAGAATGAACACCGCCTTGTCTGCCCCGGCGGGCACGACCACCTCTTTCAGCACGTATTTCAAGGCATCGGCGACCGATTGCAGCAGGCCGTAAACCCCAACCACGTTCGGTCCGCGCCGCATCTGAACCGCGGCCCAGATCTTGCGGTCGCCATACACCAAGAACAGCAGCGAGATCATGACAAAGCCCACGACGGCCAAACACTGCGCCACGATTAGCACCGCGATTCCAAGCGGGGTTGTAAAGAATTCAGCCATCAGGTCCTCACACCATCGGTATTCCGTTTTCCGCACAATCGGCGGCGACGACTTCAGCGTCGATCGTTTTCAATCCTCGGGGCAGAGCCGGCGAAATGGTATAAACCGCATCGCCGCGCCAGATGCCACCCTCTTCGTCCACATTCGTCCGAAGATGCCGCGCAAATCCGTATCCCCGGATCAAAGTATATTGCGCTGCCGCGCATTCGGCATAGCGGTCAACATCTTCCGCCGTCCGCGCACCGGCCATCCGCACGTGGAAATTCACAAGATCCCCGTCCAGCAGCCGTGTTTCGATTCCCTGATAGTCCGGGGAAAACCGCGACACCTCACCGCCTGCCTCGCAGCCTGAAACAGCGCCGGCGCAAACAAGCGCCACAGGGGATATGATGGCGGCACGCAGCATTACTCGGCGGCCACCGGGGCCTCACGGCGCGCCTTTGCATTGGCGCTCAGTTCCGCCATCAACTCGCTGGCCCGCGCGACCGGGTTCGTCAGGAAGAAGTCATTGATCGCCACGCGGAAATCGGCCTTGCCCAGTTTGCCCTTGGTCAGGGCATCACCGGAATTGCCCGGGACCTGATCCACCTTGGCCAGAACCGGCGCCACCTCGACCAATTGCTTGCGCAACCGAACGATGGAGTCGAAAGGCAACGCCTGCCCCATCTCACCCGACAGCGCCCGCAGAATGGCCCAGTTTTCCTTGGCCTCACCCGGCGGGAACCCCGCGCGCAATGCCAATTGCGGGCGGCCTTCGGTATTGACGAAAAGGCCCTGTTCCTCGGTATAGGCGGCCCCCGGCAGGATCACGTCGGCACGATGCGCGCCTCGGTCGCCATGGCTGCCTTGGTAGATCACGAAGGCGCCAGCGTCGATTTCCACCTCGTCCGCGCCGAGATTGTAAATCACATCCGCCCCGTCGATCGCGGCCTCAAGCCCGCCTTCGGTGGTACAGCCCGCATCCATCGCCCCAACACGGCTGGCAGCCGTGTGAAGAACCATCATCCGGCCGCTCAGGGCCTGCGCCGCGGCCAGAACCGCCGCGCCATCGGCCTCTTGCAAGGCGCCTTGGCCGACGATCACGATAGCCTCATCGCTTACCTTCAGCTTCGACAGCGCATCGCGCCCGGTGCCTGCATGGGTATGCTCATAGGTCAGGTCCATGGTCGGCCCGACCACCGTGACCTCGGCCCCCTTCAGCCACGCCTTGCGGATGCGCGCATTCAGAACCGGCGCTTCGATCGCCGGGTTGGTGCCGATCAGGACAACTTCTTTCGCGGTATCCAGGTCTTCGACGGCCACATTGCCGACATAACCGGCGCGGTTGCCCTCGGGCAGCTTGGCCTTGTCGGTCCGGCATTCCACGGCACCGCCCTGCCCCTCAACCAGTTGCTTGAGTGCAAAGGCCGCCTCGACCGCGGCCAAATCGCCCACGAGGCCGGCCACCTTGCTGGCCCCCTTGATCGCCTCGGCCGCCTTTGCCAAAGCCTCATCCCAGCCTGCCGGGCGCAGCTTGCCGCCTTCGCGGACGTAGGGCCGGTCCAGACGCTGACGGCGCAGACCATCCCAGACAAAACGCGTCTTGTCGGAAATCCATTCCTCGTTCACGCCATCATGGTTGCGCGGCAGGATACGCATGACCTCGCGGCCCTTGGTATCCACACGAATGTTGCTGCCAAGCGCATCCATCACGTCGATGGTTTCGGTCTTGGTCAACTCCCATGGCCGCGCGGTGAAGGCATAGGGCTTGGACACAAGTGCCCCCACCGGGCACAGGTCAATGATGTTGCCTTGCAGATTGCTGTCTAGCGTTTCACCCAGGTAAGCCGTAATCTCGGCATCTTCGCCGCGACCCGTCTGGCCCATCTGGTGAATGCCCGCCACCTCGGTCGTGAAGCGCACGCAGCGGGTGCAGGAAATGCAACGCGTCATGTGGGTTTCGACAAGCGGCCCAAGGTCCAGATCGTCCACCGCGCGCTTGGGTTCTCGGTAGCGGCTGAAATCCACGCCATAGGCCATGGCCTGATCCTGCAGATCGCACTCCCCGCCTTGGTCACAAATCGGGCAATCCAGCGGGTGGTTGATCAACAGGAATTCCATCACCCCTTCGCGGGCCTTCTTGACCATCGGGCTGTTGGTCTTGACGACCGGCGGCTGGCCTTCCGGCCCGGGCCGCAGGTCGCGCACCTGCATCGCGCAGGAGGCCGCCGGTTTCGGCGGCCCGCCGACGACCTCGACAAGACACATCCGGCAATTCCCGGCAATCGACAGCCGTTCGTGGTAGCAAAAACGCGGCACCTCGATCCCGGCTTGTTCACAAGCCTGAATCAGGGTCATCGCCCCCTCTACTTCCAATTCCTGATCGTCGATGATGATCTTGCGCAGGTCAGACATTTTTTCTCACTTTGCTCTCAGTAGCGAGCCGATCTGGCTGTTTTTTCGAATTTCTTCGCGGCCCAGCACACACAGGCTTTCAGGGTCCAGATTGCTGGCCCCCTTGGATTTGAAATAGGCGTTGCGCTTGGCGCGCATCTTGTCCTGTTCCGCATCGTTGTTGACATAGGCATCGATCTCGGCCTCGGTATAGCCGCGCTCAAGCGCCAAGTCCTTTAGGTCATTCACATAGCCACGCGCCCGGAAGAACCGGCCGTAAATGCTGTCGCAGGCACGCCGGATCTTATCCGCCGCGGCAACCGCCAACAGACCGCTATTGATATCAGTCTCGTTCTGCAAACCGGGTTTGGTGCTGGCGCTGCCGGCCATGGCCGCGCTTGCAAGGGTCGCACTCAGAACAAGGGTGGTCATCATACGCATGGGGTGTCTCCTTTTCTCACCACAGCAGAGGCCGCAGGTTTTGCGCCTCCATCTGCTGCGCAGATGGCTTTCGCAGGGAGTGATATGCAATAACACCCCGCGCAAACCATTGATATGAAAAGGAAAGTCACCATGTCACACAGGCCCCGCTCAGGCTCAGCCTGCCATTGGAAATACTAAGGCGCCCATCTTCGGCATCCGGTCCATTGACCCAATCGATGTTCGAGGTTCCGAACTCTTTCAGACAATAGCGCGTGGCCGCATAGCGCCCCGCTTCGCGTGCGCCCAAAAGGCCCCGATCCACGCGGCGCACAGACACTTGAAACTGCTTGCGCGTGTCGCGGTCGCGGCTGACTTTCGCCGGGTAATACTCACCGTTGAAACGCACCCGCTCGGCCCGGTCGCCACAGGCGGACAGCCCCATCGTCGCCGCAAGGGCGACCAAGGCAAGGATCCGGCCCAGGCCGCGTCCCGAATTCTGAGTGGTCATGTCCACGGCTCCGCGCCCCCTGTTATTCTGCCGCAACCGCGCTGACGCGGCCGGTCTTCTGGGCCTTGATACGGTCCTCGATTTCATCGCGGAAATTGCGGATCAGGCCCTGAATGGGCCATGCCGCCGCATCGCCAAGCGCGCAGATGGTGTGGCCTTCGACCTGCTTGGTCACATCGAACAGCATGTCGATCTCCTCGACGTCCGCTTCGCCGCGCACAAGCCGATCCATGACCCGCATCATCCATCCGGTCCCCTCACGGCAGGGCGTACACTGGCCACAGCTTTCGTGCTTGTAGAACTTCGACAACCGCCAGATCGCCTTGATGATGTCGGTATCCTTGTCCATGACGATCACCGCCGCCGTGCCAAGGCTTGACCCCACTTCGCGCAGGGCGTCGAAATCCATCACCGCGTCTTTCATCTTTTCGCCACGCACGCACGGCACCGAAGACCCCCCGGGGATCACCGCCTTGAGGTTATCCCAACCACCGCGAATGCCACCGCAGTGTTTGTCGATCAATTCCTCGAAACTGATCGACATGCTGTCTTCGACCACGCAGGGGTTGTTCACATGGCCCGAGATGGCGAAAATCTTGGTGCCGGTATTGTTGGGCCGCCCGAACCCCGCGAACCATTCCGGCCCACGGCGAAGGATGGTCGGCACAACGGCAATCGATTCCACGTTGTTCACCGTGCTCGGACAACCATAAAGCCCGGCCATCGCCGGGAAGGGCGGCTTCATCCGCGGCATCCCCTTCTTGCCTTCAAGGCTTTCCAGAAGGGCGGTTTCCTCGCCACAGATATAGGCCCCTGCCCCGTGGTGCAGGTAAAGGTCAAAGTCCCAGCCCGATTTGCAGGCATTCTTGCCGATCAAACCGGCCTCATAGGCCTCGTCAATCGCGGCCTGAAGCGCCTCGCGCTCCCGGATGTATTCGCCGCGAATATAGATATAGCAGGCATGCGCGTTCATCGCGAAACTGGCGATCAGACACCCCTCGATCAGGGTATGCGGATCGTGGCGCATGATCTCGCGGTCCTTGCAGGTGCCCGGCTCGGACTCGTCGGCATTGACCACAAGGTATGCAGGCCGCCCATCGCTTTCCTTGGGCATGAACGACCACTTGAGGCCCGTGGGGAAGCCCGCGCCGCCCCGGCCCCGCAAACCACTGGCTTTCATCTGTTCGATGATCCAGTCGCGGCCGTTTTGCAAGATTTTCGCCGTGCCATCCCAATGCCCACGCGCCTTGGCCCCCTTCAGGGTCCGGTCGTGCATGCCGTAGAGATTGGTAAAGATACGGTCCTGGTCTTTCAGCATCCGCTTGTCACCCTCGGTTGTCCTGGCGCGCGCGCCAGATTTGATACGTCACCACCAACGCCCAGATCAGGGCGGCGATGGCAGCCAGATCGAACAGAAAGACAAACCGCACCGGCCATCCCATCTGAGCACCCAGCCATTGCGCCCCCATCCAGACCAACATGGTCATCGCAATCACCACACCCACGGTGCGGCCCTTGCGTGCCAGATGCATTTCGTCCGAACGGTTGCTCATCGTCTTTTGCATTCCCTAGTAAACGCTGCCGCCTTCGACGCGCTTGGAAAATTCGGTTTCCCCGCCACTGGCAAGGATCTTGGCCTGTTCGACCCAGTTGTCGCGGCTCACCCGGCCTTTGAACCCCTTGAGGTTTGCATCGACCCAAGCCACCTCATCGGGGCCCCAACCGGCGATCTGGTCGAAGTGATAAAAGCCCTTTTCGTTGCACAGCTTCTCAAGCTTCGGACCGACCCCCTTGATCTGTTTAAGGTCATCCGCCTGCCCGTCACGCGGCCCCGACAGCGCCTCGGGGCGCGTGCCTTCATCGCTTCCTTCGCGAACGCCATCGGCATCGTAATCCGGCGTTGCGGTCTCAGCACCGCCTTTGTTGTAGGCCCATTCGCCCTTGCGATTGGCCAGTTCTTCTTCACCCTGCAAAAGGGTCCCGGATGTCACCTTGTCCCCGGCGTCTTCCGCCGCAGCTTTCGCCTCATCGGCAAGATCCTTGCCGCCTGCAACAGCGTCCTGGGCCGCATCCTTTGCCGACTCCCCGGCATCGGTTGCCTTGTCCTTCACCGCGGCAACGGCATCCTTGCCCTTGTCGGCCACGTCCTTGGCCATATCACCCGCGCTGCTGGCAGCTGACCTCGCGGCATCCGCTGTCGCGCTTGCTGCGCCCGATGCCTTTTCGGCCACCGCCGATGCCATGCCCCCGGCGGAACCAGTTTCGCTGGCGCTTTCGGCCGTGCCCTCAACCGAAGCCTTCCCGCCCGAACAAAACAGGCGCGTTGCCACAAGACCGATGAATACCGCCAAGGCCGCCGCTGCCATGAACGCCGCAATAAAGCCGACGCCATCCCAAATGCTCAACAGCAAAACCAGGCCGATCAAAGCGGCCAGTCCCCAGCACACGATACGGCATGGGCTAAACGAAGCAGTATTCGACATCACAAGTACCCCCTGTTATCTCAGACCAGCGCCCTTAATAGACGCCCCCTTTCTTGGCTTTGGCCGAGAACTCAGTCTCTTTGCCATCCGCCAGAAGTTTTGCCTGTTCGACCCAGTTGTCGCGGCTGACCCGGCCCTTGAAACCTTCAAGGTTCTGGTCAACCCACTGCACCTCCTCGTCGCTCCACTTCGCCACTTGATCGAAATGGAAGAAACCCAAATTATGAAGCAGTTGTTCAAGCTTCGGCCCAACCCCCTTGATCATTTTCAGATCATCTGGCCCGGCCTTGCGCGGGGCCTTCATGGTCCTGGGTTTTTTGCCTTCGCCAGACGCCACCGCAGGCTCGGCCGGTTTTTTCACCGGCGCGGGTGCGGCTTTCGCGGTCGGCTTGGCCTTGGTCTTGGCCTGCGCCTCTTCCTTGCTCACGCCGGTTTTGTCCACCTTGGCATTCTTGGCAGGCTTGGGCGCATCCGTCTTGATCTCGGCAGGCGTCTTGCGCACTTTCACCGCCGGATCGGCGGGGCGATGCATCGCCCCCTTGTCGCGCCACGGCGCCAGAAGCGGCACCTCGGTGCCGTCGATCCGCTTTACGGTATCGCCAATCTCGGAGGCCAGTGTCACGCTGGCATTGTATTGCGCCTTGCCGCTGTCAAAATCGGTCAACGCGGTCAGACCCGTCTTCGGCTCCGACGCATAGCGCCCGTTCTGCGGCCCCGGGGTGGGCACCTTGCCCGCCGCCAATTCATCCAGGATCTCGCCCAACCGCGCGGCGGTCAGATCTTCGTAATAGTCCTTGCCGATCTGCGCCATCGGCGCATTGGCACAGGCCCCGAGGCATTCCACCTCTTCCCAGCTGAACTTGCCGTCGGCGGACACCTCGTGCGGGTTCGCGGCAATCTTTTCCTTGCAGACACCGACCAAATCCTCGGCGCCGCAGATCATGCAGGACGTGGTGCCGCAAATCTGGATATGCGCCACGCTGCCAACCGGCTGAAGCTGGAACATGAAATAGAACGATGCCACTTCAAGCGCGCGGATATAGGCAAGGCCCAGCATATCGGCCACCGCTTCGATCGCCGGACGGCTTAGCCACCCCTCTTGCTCCTGCGCGCGCCACAGCAACGGGATAATCGCGCTGGCCTCGCGGCCCTCGGGGTACTTGGCAATCTGCGCCTCGGCCCATGCCTGGTTGGCTTGGGTAAAGGCAAAGCTTTCGGGCTGCTCGTGATGGAGACGTCTCAGCATTCTTAAGCACAGGCTCCTGTGGTCAATTTGACGCCGCTGTCCGGCAGGCGTTCGGCCTTGCCAGTGGTCAGCATGTAAGAGGTGATCGCGGTCGATTGCTCACGGGTCAGGCCCGCCTGAAACTCAACCGGCAAATAATCGGATTCGCCCACCAGTTCACAGCCGATGCTGGCCACGGCAATCTCGTACTCGGCGATATTCTCGGGCGTGGTGCCTTCGGGCGGAATATCACAAGCGGCAAGCGTCAGCAGGCCCAAACCGGCCAAGGCAGGAACAAGAACTTTCTTCACCGGTCAATCTCCCCAAAGACAACATCCATGGTTCCGATAATCGCCGCCACATCGGCCAACTGGTGCCCGCCGGCCACGTAATCCATCGCCTGAAGATGCAAGAACCCCGGCGCCCGCAGCTTGGCGCGATAAGGCCGGTTGGTGCCATCGGCCACCAAGTATACCCCGAACTCGCCCTTGGGGGCCTCGACGGCGGCATAAACCTCGCCTTCGGGAACGTGGAAGCCTTCAGTATAAAGCTTGAAGTGATGGATCAGTGCCTCCATCGAGCGCTTCATCTCACCGCGTTTCGGCGGCGTCACCTTGCCACGGGACAGGATATCGCCCTGCCCCTCGGGCGCACGCAGCTTTTCAATTGCCTGATGGATGATGTGCAGCGATTGGCGCATTTCCTCCATCCGGCACAGGTAACGATCATAGCAATCGCCGTTCTTGCCTACCGGAATCTGGAACTCGAACTCGTCATAGCATTCATAGGGCTGGGCGCGGCGCAAATCCCACGCCATGCCGCTGCCGCGTACCATGACGCCCGAAAAGCCCCATTCCTGAATATCCTGCTCGTTCACCACGCCGATGTCGCAGTTACGCTGCTTGAAAATCCGGTTTTCCGTCAAAAGCCCGTCGATATCATCCAGAACGCGGGGGAAATCCTTTGCCCATTCCTCGATATCGTCCAGCAATTCGGGCGGCAGGTCTTGGTGCACGCCGCCGGGACGGAAATAAGCCGCGTGCAGGCGCGCGCCACAGGCCCGCTCGTAGAACACCATCAGCTTTTCGCGCTCTTCAAAGCCCCAAAGCGGCGGGGTCAGCGCGCCCACGTCCATCGCCTGCGTTGTCACGTTCAGCAGATGGTTCAGGATACGGCCAATCTCGGAATAAAGCACCCGGATCAGGCTGGCGCGGCGCGGCACCTCGACCCCGGTCAGCTTTTCAATGGCCAGACACCAGGCATGTTCCTGGTTCATCGGCGCCACGTAGTCCAGCCGGTCGAAATAAGGCAGGTTCTGCAGGTAGGTGCGGCTTTCCATCAATTTCTCGGTGCCGCGGTGCAACAGGCCGATATGCGGGTCGCACCGCTCGACAATCTCGCCGTCCAGCTCAAGCACAAGGCGCAACACGCCGTGCGCCGCCGGGTGCTGCGGCCCGAAATTGATGTTAAAATTACGGATTTGCTGTTCGCCCGTCAGGGCATCATCGAATTTGGAGCCGTCCATCATGCGTGACCTCCGCCGATCTTGTCACGAAACGCCATGACCCATAGCAGGACAAGCGCCCCAAGCGGAATAATCGCCGCAAGCGCGACCCAATTCGGAATACCGAACTTCGGCAAAAGCCGCCAAAACGGGATGACCAGCAGTACAGCCATGACAATGACAAATAACAAACCGCCCATTACTTCGCCTCCTCGGTCTTCTCATCGCCCGGAAGGATGTATTCGGCACCCTCCCACGGGCTCATGAAATCAAACTGCCGATACTCCTGCACAAGGCTCACGGGTTCATAGACCACCCGCTTTTGCACCTCGTCGTAACGCACCTCGGTATAGCCCGTGGTCGGGAAATCCTTGCGCAGCGGATAGCCCCGGAAGCCATAGTCGGTCAGGATGCGGCGCAAATCGGGGTGCCCGGTGAACAGGATGCCGAACATGTCGAACACTTCCCGCTCGAACCAGTTGGCACTGGGATGAAGACCCGTGATCGAGGGCACCATGTCTTCCTCGCGGCAGGCCACCCGCAGGCGGATGCGCTGGTTCTGGTACATGCTCAGGAAATGATAGACCACGTCAAAACGCTTGGCGCGTTCGGGGTAATCCACCCCGGTAATATCCACCAGCGTTGTGAACCGGCAGGTCGAGTCCGTTTTCAGGAACTCCACCAAGCCCACGATATTAGGCAGCGCCACATGCACGTTCAATTCGCCATGGGTCACATCCCAAGACAGCACACAATCGGGCCGCTTCGCCTCGATATGGGCACCCAGTTCCTTAAGTGCGTTGCTCATCTCTATCGTCCTTTCGCGCGCCCATGCTTCGGCGCGCCGCAAAATTGGCGCGCCTTAGCGCACGATCGTTCCCGTCCGGCGAATTTTCCGCTGCAATTGCATAACGCCGTAAACAAGCGCTTCGGCGGTCGGGGGGCAGCCGGGCACGTAAATGTCCACCGGCACGACCCGGTCACAGCCGCGCACAACACTATAGCTATAGTGGTAATAGCCACCGCCATTGGCACAGGACCCCATCGAGATCACGTAACGCGGCTCGGGCATCTGGTCGTAAACCTTGCGCAGTGCCGGGGCCATCTTGTTGGTCAGCGTACCCGCCACGATCATCAGGTCCGACTGGCGCGGGCTGGCGCGCGGCGCGGTGCCGTACCGCTCAAGGTCATAGCGCGGCATCGAGGTATGCATCATCTCGACCGCACAACAGGCCAGGCCAAAGGTCATCCAGTGCAGGCTGCCCGTCCGGGCCCAGTTGATGATGTCCTCGGTCGACGTGACAAGGAATCCCTTGTCCTGCAACTCGCGATTCAGGGCCTGCGTGGCATGTTCACGATCACCGTCCGCGGTATTCAGTCCGGTCGCTACTCCCATTCCATCGCCCCTTTCTTCCACTCATAGGCAAAGCCTGCCGTCAGCACGCCCAGGAACACCATCATCGACCAAAAGCCCACCATCGAGACATCCTTGAACGCCACGGCCCAAGGAAAGAGCATGGCAATCTCAAGGTCAAAGATGATGAACAGGATCGACACGAGGTAGAATCGCACGTCGAATTTCATCCGTGCGTCATCGAACGCGTTGAACCCGCATTCATAGGCACTCAGCTTCTCGGGGTCCGGGTGACGAACGGCCAACACAACGGCGGCCAGAATAAGAACAAGGCCCAGTCCGATGGCAATCGCCAAGAGGACAAGGATGGGAAGGTATTCCCTCAGCATCTCTTCCACGGGGTGGCTCCTTCCATGCACGCGGCTTGGCGCACATCAAAATGGCTGCGTTCACGTTCCACGGTTTACCCCTGCCCCCCGGTGGGGTCAACCAACGGCAAACACATTCAAAGACGTGAAGGGGTGGATTAATGCACAATGTATGCACTTGTATACAGATTGCGGCACTCCAAAGGGCAATTCACCCGCCCCTCAACCGTGGACACGTCTGTCACGATCCTAATATTAGGACGATTCCCCGGCCTGTCATCCCCCGAATTCGTATCGGATTAACGGATCCACGCTGGCTTGCGTTTGTCGAAAAAGGCGCCGATTCCCTCTGGCGCCTCATCGCCCTCCCAGCAACGGGCCAATTCTGCCACCGTATGGGCGATCAATTCCTCGTCGATCTGCGGCCCCATGTGCCGCAAAAGCGCCTTGGCCCGCGCCACCGCGCCGGGGGCACAGTCCATGTAAGGCGCAACCTCGGCTTCAACCGCGTCGTCCAGCGCCTCGGTGGGCACGGCCCGCGCCAACAGGCCCAGCTCCACCGCCTCCTGCGCATCGAAGCGACGACCCGACATGAAGACCCGCCGCGCCTTGGCCTCTCCCATACGTGCACAAACATAAGGTCCGATGGTCGCCGGGATCAGGCCCAACCGCGTTTCGGTCAACCCCATCAGGATCGCATCGGCCCCAACCGCCACATCGCAAACACTGGCCAACCCGACACCACCACCAAAGGCATTGCCGTGCAAACGGCCAATCAAGGGCTTGGGCATGGTATTAAGCGCCTGCAACATATGCGCCAGTTTTGCCGCCTCGGTCGACCGTACCGCGGGGTCCGCCTCGAACTGCTCGCGCATCCAGCCCAGATCGCCCCCGGCGCAGAAGGTTTTGCCCTCGGCCGCCAGTACGACCACGCGCACGGTATCGTCCGCGCCCAGCTCCTTCGCGGCCGCATGCAACTCCGCGATCATCTGCGCCGACATGGCATTATGCTTTTCCGACCGCGCAAGCCAAAGCGTGGCCACACCCCGCGCATCGCGCTCAATCCTGATTGTCTCGTACATCACGCCTCTCCCTCGGCCCGCATGGCCCGCGCCTTATCCGCCGCCTTTTCCAATACATCCCGGTCAAGCCCGGTCTCATAGCCCAGCGCGATCAGCCGGTCATGCACCGCCTCGGTGGCCACGTTGCCCGCGGCCCCCGGCGCATAGGGGCACCCGCCCAAACCGCCGACCGCCGCATCAAACACCCGCAGGCCCCGCGCCAGCGACGCCTCGATATTGTCCAGCGCCCGGCCTGCCGTGTCGTGAAAATGCCCGGCCAAACGCTGCGCCGGCATGACCTCCAGAACCGCACCAAGCATCGCGTCCACGCGCTCGGGGTGTCCCTGGCCGACGGTGTCGCCAAGGCTCACCTCGTAACAGCCCATTTCGAAAAGCGCCCCGGCCACCCGCGCCACGGCCTCGGGCGCGACCTCGCCGTCATAAGGGCAATCCGTCACGCAGGAGACATAGCCGCGCACCGGAATCCCCGCCGCCTTCGCGGCCTCGGCAACCGGCGCGAACCGCTCAAGGCTTTCCTCGATCGTCGCGTTGATATTGGCGCGTGAAAACCCTTCCGAGGCCGACCCGAAAATCGCCACCTCGTCGGCCTTGGCCGCCCTTGCCCCGTCAAAGCCACGCATATTCGGCGTCAAGGCCGCGTAAGAGACCCCCGGCGCCCGGATGATCCCGGCCAATACCTCGGCGCTATCGGCCATCTGCGGCACCCATTTGGGGCTGACGAAACTCGCCACTTCAATGCGTGAAAACCCCGCGCCGCTCAGGCAATCCACCAAGGCGATCTTTTCCGCCGTGGGAATCTGCCGCGCCTCGTTTTGCAGCCCATCGCGCGGACCGACTTCGAATATCTCAACCCGCTCAGCCATCCCAAACCTCATAAAATTCCTGTTCGTAAATCAACGCGCTTTCCGGCCCCGGCCAGCACTTGGCGAATGTCTCGCGCTCGGTGATCCGCTCGTACCACGCTTGCACCTCCGCAAAGCCCTCCAGCGGTGCAAAACGCTTGGCCATGTAAACGGCCTGCCCCACCGCGATGTCACAGGCCGAAAAACCGCTGGTCAAAAGGTAATCGCGGTTTTCCACCGGCGTCGACAACCGCGCCTCGATCGCCTCGTAACATTTTCGCAGGCGCGACGCCTCAAGTTTCATGATGATCGGGCTGCGCATGGCATCTTCATAAAGCATGATATGCTGCTGCGTCAGCGCCGCGACGTGCTGACTCACCGTCTCGGCAAAATGCACCCAAACCAACCAGGCCATCCGGTCCATATCTCCCGGCGCCCGGCCAAGGCCCCGCTCGGGGAAACGCTCGCAAAGGTATTCGATCATGGCGCCCGACTCGAACATCCGCTCGCCCTCGATCTCCAGCGCCGGCACCCGCCCCGCGGGCGACAGCGTCAGGAACTCCGGCTGGCGCAAACTCTTGTCAAAGGCATGTTCCACGACCTGGAAGTCGACCTCCAATTCATGCAACAGCCAAAGCACTCTCATCGAGCGGCTTTGCGGAACGTGGTGAAGCGTGATCATGCCGCCGCCTCCCCGTCTTCGGCCAGCTTGATCAAGGCCGCACCGGCCTCCACCTGCGCGCCTTCCTCGACCAGCACCGCCTCGACCGTTCCGTCGCGCGCCGCCAGAAGCGAATGCTCCATCTTCATCGCCTCCAACACCGCCAGCCTGTCGCCCTCGGCCACCTGCTGCCCCGGTTGCGCCAGAACGGCCTTCACCAGCCCCGGCATCGGTGCCTCGATCAAATCCATGTCGCCACCGGCCATGGCATCACGCACCAGCGGGTCAATCACCTCGAAGGCCAACCCGTATTGCGAAAAGACCGTCACCAGTTCACCGGTCACCGCAACGTCCGGGGCAACCTGATCGCCCAGCATCCAGCGCCCGCCGATCCGGCGCGCTTCGATAAGCTCACCGCCCACTTCGACGTCATGGGCATTCGCCCCCCGGCCATGCACGTATACGGTCACATCCTCGCCCTCGTGCCGCAATTGCACCGCCCGGCGCAGTGGGGCCCAAAGGGCAAACCCCGTGGCAGGGGCCTGTACCTCCAGCAACCCAAGGGCGGCCAACCCGGCCAAAGCCACCTCATGCGCCCCGGCCTGCGGGGCCACGACCAATGCCTCCAGGTCCCGGGCAATCAGCCCGGTGTCCACATTGCCCTTGGCAAAACCCGCATGCCCCGCCAAGGCCCCAAGAAAGGCCAGGTTGGTCACCGTGCCCGCCACCTCGCAACGCTCAAGCGCACGCGCCAGCTTGCGCAGGGCCGCGGCCCGGCTTGGCCCATGGGTGATCAACTTGGCGATCATCGGGTCGTAAAAGGGCGAGATTTCATCGCCCGTCCGCACCCCGCTGTCCGACCGTGTCCCCCCGGGGAACGCCAGGTGCGCCAAACGCCCCGTGGCGGGCAGGAACCCCTTCGGCACATCCTCGGCATAAAGCCGCGCCTCGAAGGCATGGCCGGTGATCCGCAACTCATCCTGCCGCTTGGGCAGGCCCTCCCCACTGGCCACACGCAACTGCCATTCCACAAGGTCAACACCGGTGATCGCCTCGGTCACCGGGTGTTCCACCTGCAACCGCGTGTTCATTTCCATGAACCAAAAGCCGTCAGGCCGCAGGCCCCCGCTGCCATCCACGATAAACTCGACCGTGCCAGCACCCTTGTAGCCAATGGCCTCGGCTGCGCGCACCGCCGCGTCCCCCATGGCCGCGCGCATCTCCCCGGTCATCCCCGGCGCCGGGGCCTCCTCGATCACCTTCTGGTGCCGCCGCTGCAACGAGCAATCCCGCTCGAACAGGTGCACGGCGCGTTCACCGTCGCCAAACACCTGCACCTCGATATGGCGCGGCTGCTGCACGAATTTCTCGATCAGGACATCGGAGTTGCCAAAGGCCGTTGCCGCCTCGCCCTGCGCACTCGCCAAGGCATCGGCAAAATCTTCGGGCTTTTCGACAAGGCGCATGCCCTTGCCGCCGCCGCCCGCCACGGCCTTGATCAACACCGGATAGCCAATCGCCCCGGCCTGCTCGGCCAAATACCCGGGCTCCTGGTTTTCGCCGTGATAGCCGGGCACCACCGGCACGCCTGCCTCCTCCATCAAGGCCTTGGCCGCATCCTTGAGGCCCATGGCCCGAATGGCCTCTGCCGAAGGCCCGATAAAGATCAGCCCAGCCGCCTCAACGTCCGCCACGAACTCCGGGTTCTCCGACAGGAACCCATAGCCCGGATGGATCGCCTGCGCGCCCGTCTCAAGCGCCGCCGCGATGATCGCCTCCCCGCGCAAGTAACTCTCTGCCGGGGCCGAGCCGCCGATATGGATCGCCACATCGGCCATCTGCACATGCTTGGCGCCCCGATCCGCATCCGAGTAAACCGCCACCACGCGTACCCCCATGTCCCGCGCGGTCTCCATCACCCGGCAGGCAATCTCGCCCCGGTTGGCAATCAGGATCGTGTCAAACATCTCGTCTCTCCCATCCGCCAAGGCCATTCAGCCCCGCTTCATCTTTCCCAAAATACTCCCGCCGGAGGCATCCGGGGCGCGCCAAGGGCACCACCGGCCCGATCACTCCGCCCAGCCCTACCATCGGTCCAACGCCACCCGCGCCTCTTGCACCATGGCCGCGACAATCTCCGCCGCAGGCTGGACGCTACGGATCAACCCCACGGCCTCTCCCGCAATCGCCGGCGCGCCCTCGGCATCGCCCTCGGCCACGGATTTGGCATAAGCCGCCCGCGCCTCATCGGTGGCCGGCCCGCCCGGCACGGCCTCCCAGTCACGCAGCCACGTATTGCGCAGGGTGCGAATGGTAAAAGGCTTGGGCCAATCCAGCCCCCGGGCGATATCGGGCAGGCTGCTGCGCTGCGTGGCATCGCCCGTCGCCTCCAGTGCGGCACGCTGGAAACCCTCCGCCACAAGGGCCTCTTCGGCGGCCCAGAACCGCGTGCCCACAAGCACCCCGTCGGCCCCCAGCATCAAGGCCGCGGCCAGGCCCCGGCCATCGGCAATCCCGCCCGCGGCCAGAACCAGCGCATCGGCGCCCACGGCATCTGCCACTTCGGGGACCAAGCTCATGGTTCCGCGCGTCGCCCCATGGCCCCCGGCCTCGGTGCCTTGGGCAACGATCACCTCGGCGCCCGCATCGCGCGCCGCCTTCGCCCCGGCCAGGTCTTGGACTTGCACGAAACTCGGCACCCCCGCCGCCTTGGCCCGCGCCACGTAGGGCGCGGCCTCGCCAAAGGACAAGAACACCGCCGCAGGCCCGCGCGCCAAGACACTGTCGAACAGGCCCGGGTCCGCCTGATCCAGGGCCCAGGTGATAAAGCCACAGCCAACAGGCCGGTTGCCCGCCTCGGAAAACTGCGCCGCGATCCAATCGGCATCGCAATAGCCGCCACCGATGAAGCCAAGCCCCCCGGCCTCGCTCACCGCGCCCGCCAGACGCCCACCCGCCGCCATGGCCATGGGCGCACTGACGATCGGGGCTGTTAGGCCAAATTTCTCGGTCAGACGTGTTTGCACGGCCTCTGCTCCCTTACATCCGGAACACGCCAAACCGCGTGTCTTCAATCGGCGCATTCAAGGCCGCCCGCAGGCTCAGGTTCAACACCTCCCGGCTTTTGCGCGGATCGACGATCCCATCGTCCCACAACCGCGCACTGGCATACAATGGATGGCTTTGGCGTTCGAACATCTCAACCGTGGGCCGCTTGAACTCGGCCTCCTCCTCGGCTGACCATTCCCCGCCCTTGCGCTCGATCGCATCGCGCTTGACGGTGGCCAGAACCCCCGCCGCCTGTTCGCCGCCCATCACCGAAATCCGGCTATTGGGCCATGTCCACATAAAGCGCGGCTGATAGGCACGACCGGCCATGCCATAGTTGCCCGCACCGAAACTGCCGCCGACAACCATGGTCACCTTGGGTACATTGGTGGTCGCCACCGCCGTTACCATCTTCGCGCCATGCCGGGCGATGCCTTCGTTCTCGTACCGGCGCCCAACCATGAAGCCGGTGATATTCTGCAGGAATACCAAGGGGATATGCCGCTGACTGCACAGTTCCACGAAATGCGCGCCCTTCTGCGCCGCCTCGCTGAAAAGCACGCCGTTGTTGGCAATGATCCCCACCGGGCAGCCCTCCACATGGGCAAAGCCACAGACCAAGGTTTCGCCGAACCGCGCCTTGAACTCGTCAAAGCGTGACCCATCGACGACGCGTGCGATCACCTCGCGAATGTCATAGGGCGTGCGCAGGTCCGCCGGCACCACGCCAAACAGCTCTTCGGGGTCATAGGCCGGGGCCTCGGGGGTCTGAAACTGAACGCCCGCCTGATTGGCCACGCCCAGATTGCCCACCGCCCGCCGTGCCAGCGCCAGCGCATGCGCATCATCCTCGGCCAGGTAATCCGCGACACCCGACAGGCGCGTATGCACATCGCCGCCGCCCAAGTCCTCGGCGCTCACCACCTCGCCGGTGGCGGCCTTCACCAAGGGCGGCCCGGCCAGGAAAATAGTGCCCTGTTCCTTCACGATGATTGTCACATCGCTCATCGCGGGCACATAGGCCCCGCCCGCGGTACAAGACCCCATGACAACGGCAATCTGCGGAATGCCCTTGGCGCTCATCTGCGCCTGGTTGTAGAAAATCCGCCCGAAATGATCGCGGTCCGGGAATACCTCGTCTTGGTTGGGCAGGTTCGCCCCGCCGCTATCCACCAGGTAAATGCACGGCAGGTGGCATTCCTCGGCGATCTCCTGCGCGCGCAGGTGCTTCTTGACCGTCATCGGGTAATAGGTGCCGCCCTTTACCGTGGCGTCATTGCAAACAACCATCACGTCACGGCCCTGCACCCGGCCCACACCGGCGATCACCCCGGCACAGGGCGCGGCCCCGTCATAAAGCCCATGCGCCGCCGTGGCGCCGACCTCCAGAAACGGGCTTCCCGGATCCAGCAGGTTCGCCACCCGCTCGCGCGGCAGCATCTTACCGCGCCCGACATGCCGCTCCCGCGCGGCCTCACCGCCCCCGGCAGCGGCCAATGCGGCGGCCTCTTCGGCCACGCGCAGGGCTTCAAGATGCCCCTCGCGGTTGGCCTTGAACTCATCTGATGCCGGAATCGCCTTCGATTGCAGTTTCATCCCGTTCCTCGCTTGCTCTGGCCGCCCTCGGCCCACCAATATGTTGTATTTTTGCCGCAGCGCAGCACGGCCCGCACAACTTGACCCAAATCAAGGCGACTCGTCCACCTCGGGCGCACAACCCGCCGTGAAGGACGCGCATGAATAGAAAGAAAAAGACCATGAAGACGATCACAGCCCTCACTCTCGCCACGGCGCTCACCGCTGTCGCCGCCCCGGCCCTCGCGCAGGAAAAAGGCGATATGACCCTCGGTCTGGGTCTGCACTACATCCAGCCGACCGATAGCTACAGCACCACCGCCGCAGGCAACCTGCGGGTCGACGGGGCCGCGCGCCCCACGCTGACCTTCGAGTACTTCATCGCCGATAACGTCGGGGTCGAGGTTCTGGCCGCCACGCCCTTCGAACATGACATCGAACTGCAAGGCACCGGCGACGTTGCCAAAACCAAGCACCTGCCGCCCACGATCTCGCTGCAATACCACTTCACCAACAATTCCAGCATGACCCCCTTCATCGGTGCGGGTATCAACTACACCCACTTCTGGGATGAGGCCGGCACCGGCGCCCTCACCGGCACGCCCGTCAGCCTTGACAGCAGCTGGGGCTATGCCCTGCACGCCGGCGTCGACTTCGCAGTCAGTGAAAAGGCCGCCATCCGGGCCGACATCCGTTACATGGACATCGAAACCGATGCCACCGTCGGCGGCGCGGCCATCGGCAAGGTCAAGATCGACCCGATCGTCGTGGGCATGGCCTACGTGATGAAATTCTGATCTCTTACCGGGGACAGTAAGCAAGGGGCCGACCATCGCGTCGGCCCTTTTTTCATGCAATCGCCCCATCATGGGCGGGCCTCATCCATCGCCCGCGCCTTCAATTCCTTGCGGATCACCTTTCCGGTAACCGTCATCGGCAAGGCCTCCAGAAACTCGATCTCACGCGGATAGGAATACTGCGCCAAGCGCGCCTTGACATAATCGCGCAAGGCCGCGGCCAAATCCTCGCTGGCCTCATGCCCGGTTTTCAACACGACATAGGCCTTCACAACCTCGGTCCGCAGCGGGTCGGGCTTGCCAACAACACCCACCGTCGCCACGGCCTCGTGGGTCATCAGGCAATCTTCGATTTCCCCCGGGCCAATCCGATAGCCCGCCGAGGTGATGACATCATCCTCGCGCCCCACGAACCGCAGATAGCCTTCGTCCCAAGTCCCGCGATCCCCAGTCAGCATCCAATCGCCGCGAAACTTCTCTGCTGTCGCCTCGGGCTTGTTCCAGTATTCAAGCATCATGCTGGCCGCACCGCGCCGAATGGCGATATCGCCCTCGCCATCGGTTACCGCGCCAGTCTCGTCAATAATTCCAATCTCGAAGCCCGGCACCGGCTTGCCAATACAGCCCGGGCGCGGCGCGAACAGGTCATTGCAGCTGCTGGCCACCATGTTGCACTCGGTCTGGCCGTAAAACTCGTTGATCGTCACGCCAAAGGCACCCCGGCCCCATTGCAACATTTCCGCCCCCAAAGGCTCACCGCCGCTGGCCACGCTGCGCAATCCTTCGATCCGCAGGTCCGCGGCCTTCAACATCCGCAAGGCGGTGGGCGGGAAAAACACGTTGCGCACCGCTCCTTCGCGCACGATCCGGGCGCACTCTTCCGGCGTGAACTTGGCCAGCCGCGCCGCCACCACCGGCACGCCCAGCGCCAGCCCCGGCATCAGCACATCGAACAACCCACCGATCCACGCCCAATCCGCCGGGGTCCAAAGGCAATCGCCCTCTTGGCCAAGGAAATCATGGCTCATCTCGACCCCGGGCAAATGCCCGGTCAACATCCGATGGCCGTGCAGGGCCCCCTTGGGGCTGCCGGTGGTGCCGCTGGTATAGATCAAAACCGCCGGATCCTCCGGGCCGGTCTGCGCGGGCTCGAACGAACGATCATCAAGCGTCAGGTCTTCGGGCAACAGGGGCTTTGCCGTCATACCTTCCAGCATCGCCGCACCCGCCGCATCGCTCACAACCCATGCCGCCCCGGCATCGCCCAAACGGCTTTCCAGGGCATCATGCCGAAACAGCTTGAACAACGGGATCGAGATCGCCCCCAGCTTCCAGATGGCAATATGTGCGGCGGCACACCAGGCATCCTGGCTGCGCAAGACACCCACCCGGTCCCCGCGCACCACGCCGCGCGCCTGCAATTCGCGGGCCAGCCCATCGGCCATCCGGCGCAACCGGCCATAGGTGACCTCTTCACGCCCTTCACCCAGGTCGATGATCGCCACACGATCCGGGTCACGCGCGGCCCAGTCGTCGCAAGACTGCACGGCCATGTTCAACCGCCCGGGCACATCCCAACGAAACCGCGCCGTCAGCACGTCATAGGTTTCGCCCCGGTTCAGCATGGCCGCCCCGCCAAAACTACTTGTTGAGTGCGTAATAGAATTCCACCGCACGCTTCGCCGTGAGGTCGCGCTGACATTCGGCCGCGAATATCACCCGGATCGTTCCGCCGCGCCACTCGTCGTAAACGCGCTGACACTCCGCATCCCGCTCCTTGATCCATTGCCGTTGCGCGTCCAACAACCGGTTCCAGCTTCCATCGGCCTGCGCCCGCTCTTTCATCGGTTTCCACCACGCATTGAGCAGATGATCCCACGCCGCCGTTTCCCGCATGATACAGTCGGCGATTTCTATGGTCGTCTTGCTGCGGCAGGCGCCGTCGATGATCCCGACACACCCGCCGATCACGCGCTCCTGCGGGGCGCCTTTTGAATAATTGCGAACGCATTCCTCGATTTGCGCAACGTCCGACCGGCTCGCGGTTTGCGCATGGGCCATCAAAGGCAAGATCAGGGTGAAACAAAGCGTAATCCAGCGCATGGCAATCTCCTTGGCAGTGCGGCACGACAGGCCGCAAAGTACCACGGATCGCGTCCCGCACACAGATGCGATGCGGTTGGATCACGCCATGGCTCCCATCAATTCGCGGCCCACCAGCATACGGCGAATCTCGCTGGTGCCCGCGCCGATCTCCATCAGCTTGGCATCGCGGAAAATCCGTGCCACCGGCGCATCGTTCAGGAACCCGGCGCCGCCCATGGCCTGCACCGCCTGATGCGCCTGCACCATGGCCTGCTCGCTGGCATAAAGACAGCAGGCCGCGGCATCCTGCCGTGTCACATCGCCCCGGTCACAGGCCTTGGCCACCTCGTAGACATAGGCCCGCGCGCTGTTCATCGCCGTGTACATATCGGCGATCTTGCCCTGCATAAGCTGGAAATTCCCGATCGGCTGCCCGAACTGCTTGCGCTCGGCCATATAGGGCATGATCTCGTCCAGACAGGCGGCCATGATGCCCGTCCCGATCCCGGCCAGAACCACGCGCTCGTAATCCAGGCCCGACATCAGAACGCGCACGCCCTTGCCTTCCTCGCCCAGCACGTTTTCAAACGGCACGTCCACATCGTCGAAAATCAACTCGGCGGTGTTGCTGCCCCGCATGCCCAGCTTGTCGAAATGCGGGCTGGTCGAAAACCCGGTCATCTCCTTCTCGATCAGGAAGGCGGTGATCCCCTTGGCCCCGGCCTCCGGGTCGGTCTTGGCATAAACCACCAGGGTATCGGCATCCGGCCCGTTGGTGATCCAGTACTTGTTGCCATTCAACTTGTAATGATCGTTGCGCTTTTCCGCGCGCAGCTTCATCGACACCACGTCGCTGCCCGCGCCCGCCTCGGACATGGCCAAGGCGCCCACATGCTCACCGCTGATCAGCTTGGGAAGATACTTGGCCTTTTGCTCGTCATTGCCATTCAGCTTGATCTGATTGACGCAAAGGTTCGAATGCGCCCCATAAGATAGCGACACACTGGCCGAGGCCCGCGCGATCTCCTCCACCGCGATGACATGCGCCAGGTAAGACATTTCCGCCCCGCCATATTCCTCGGGCGAGGTAATCCCCAAAAGTCCCAGCTCGCCCATCTCGGTCCACAGCTCGTTGGGAAAGACGTTCTTGTCGTCGATCTCGGCGGCCATGGGCTTCACCCGCTCCTGCGCCCACCGATGAACCATCTCCCGCAGGGCGTTCACATCCTCGCCCAAATCAAATTGCATCACCGCGTTGAACATCGCGCCCCGCCTCCCGCTTCTGGCATTTATTGAACACTTGTTCATTTTATAGCCACAATCAGCGAGTCGGGTCAATCCCGCGCGCAAACAGCCTGCCCGCCCTCACCCGGGCAGGCATGCGGCCCCGGCCCTTCTTCTTTTTCATAAATATCCAGTCCGTCGCTGACGTGTAAGTATGTTTGCGGGCGGGAGCTCGTAAGTATCCGGATGCTCTGATTGCTC
>NZ_JASHIM010000025.1 GCF_030733685.1 Roseovarius sp. MMSF_3281 | reverse complement strand
CTTCTTCGAACTCACAACTATACCTCCTGAATTTTCCAGTTTCAGGATAGTTGCGCCACACAAAGTGAGGCAGAACCGATTTAAGGGCAACGCGACAGCTGGTGTTCTGGACGCCAAACGCGGCCGTCTATGCCAATGACACGCTGATCGGCGCGCTGGTGATCGCACTGACGATCCTGATCCCGATGATGCCGGGGATGTCGCGTGAGGGGATGATGGACGATACCGACATCCCGCCCGGCTGGACTTATTGCCCTTCCACATACGTCCAGCGCCTGCCGATCATCGCGCTCGGTGTCGTGGGCTTCATCCTGTCGCGCATCCTGTCGGCCTACCAGCTCGGCCATGTAGACGGCGTGTGGGAGCCGTTCTTTTCATCGCCGGTCGCGCTGAATGGCACCGAATACATCATCACCTCCGATGTCTCAAAAGCCTGGCCCATTGCCGACGGCGGCCTTGGCGCGATGAGTTACATGTTCGAAATCATGATGGGCGTCATGGGCAGCCGCCTTCGCTGGCGCACGATGCCCTGGATGGTCGCACTGTTCGGCATCGTCGTCGGGCCGCTCGGTGTGGTCAGCATTTATTTCATCATCATCCAGCCGATCACCATCGGCACCTATTGCACGATCTGCCTGATGGCGGCGCTGGCCATGCTGATCATGATCCCATTCTCACTCGATGAAATCGTCGCGATGGTCCAGTTCATGGTCTGGAATACGCGCCGGGGCAGACCGTTCTGGCGCGCGTTCTTCAGGGGCGATGCTCTGCCCGGTGGTACAACGGGGGGCGAAATGAGTTTCGACGCGCGACCGATGCAGATTTTCCGACAAAGCGCGCGGGGCGTTACCGTTCCATGGACACTCGGGCTGAGTGCTGGGATCGGGGCCTTCCTGATGCTGTCGCGCCCAATCTTCGGTAACGAAGCGGCAATGGCGAACAGCGATCACCTGCTGGGCGCACTGGTCCTGACTACAGCGGTCATCGCCTGGGCCGAGGTCGCGCGTCCTCTGCGGTTCCTCAACATCCTCTTCGGCCTCTGGCTCGTCATCGCGCCCTGGTCCCTGGACGGAGGCACGGTGTCAGGCAGCCTTGTCGGTATCCTCGCCGGTATCGCTCTCATCGCGCTCAGCCTGCCGCGCGGGAAGCGCAGCGAGGAACACTATGGGAGTTGGGACAGGTTTATTGTTTGAAGGGTAATCACAAAAAAGTATCCGAGTGTTCTTGACCTTCCAGTAGGTGGAAGCCCTATCTAGTGTTTCAAGGAGAGGATTGTCAGCCATGAACATTGGAAATGTTTCGGAACAGAGCGGATTGCCGGCGAAAACGATCCGGTATTACGAGGATATAGGACTCGTACAACCGTCGCGGCGTGAAAACGGGTACCGCGATTTCGCTGTTCAGGATCTGCACAAGCTGGCGTTTCTCGGCCGGGCGCGGTCATTGGGTTTCAGCATCGATGAATGTCGCACGCTGTTGTCATTGTACGAGGACCGCGAGCGGTCCAGCGCCGACGTCAAGGCGATCGCACAAAGCCATCTCGCGCAGGTGGACCAAAAAATCGAGGAGTTGCAGGCGCTGAGCGCGACGCTTCGTGATCTCGTTGTTCGGTGTCATGGCGATGATCGTCCGGACTGCCCGATAATGGATGATCTGACGCGTTCCGACGTCCGGAGACGCGAAAACATCCCGCTGGAACAACCCTCTGAACACTGGTAAATTAGCCGCATGCACTTTGTCGCCCGCCTCATCATGATAGCCGTCCTTGCCGCCTTCGCGGTAAGCTCGGTTGCGCATGCGGCCGGTTCGGCCAGGATGGCATCTGAAATGATCGCAGCCGGAGTTGAAATGGCAGGTGTCGGCTGCGAGGCATGTGATGACGATACGGCGGGAACCTTGGGCGTCGCATGTGATTTTGTCTGCAACTCAGCGGCCGCCGCCGCGGTCGTGGAAGCGTCGGCGGAACTTGGTCCACTTGCAGTTTCGAGCGCTCATGGACTGCCGATCGCGCGGGATCTTCGCGGTCTGACCAGCCCACCTGCCAAACAGCCTCCAAAAATCCTTCTCTGATCTGACACGCGCCGCGGTTTCGCGGCCGCAGTGTCATGCCGTGACGCCGGAGCAATGCCGCTCCGCGTTGCAGGTATTCCCCAACCGCAGTTGCCGCTTTGGCTCCGGCGGAGGACCGAATTATCAGAGAGCCCCAGACCGATGTCTTTGAAATGCAAACCTACCGTGACGCGCCGCGCCTTTGTCGCGTCGTCGCTCGCGGGTGTCATGTCCACCACTCTGCCTTTTCCGGGGGCGGCGGAAGCCGCCACCCAGAAATTCTCGCTCCGGGCCGCACAGGGAAGAACAAGGATTGTTCCTGAGCCACATTCCGACACCGCGGCCTGGTGCTACAACGGCAAGGTACCGGGCCCGGAGATCCGCATCCGGCACGGCGAACGCCTGCAGGTCGAGGTTACCAACGACCTTGCAGAGGAAACCACCGTGCATTGGCATGGTATCCGGCTTCCGAACGCAATGGACGGGGTGCCGCACCTTACACAGGTGCCGATCGCCCCGGGCGACAAGTTCGTCTATGAATTCGATGCAGTCGATGCCGGCACCTTCTGGTATCACCCACATCAGCGCAGCTTCGAGCAGGTCGGGCGCGGTCTCTACGGTCCCCTTATCGTCGAGGAGGCCAATCCCCCTCGTGTCGACCGCGAAGTTACCTGGGTGCTGGACGACTGGCGACTGACCGACGACGCATCGATTTCTGACGATTTCGGCAATGCCCATGACGTGAGTCACGCGGGCCGCCTCGGCAACACCGTGACGATCAACGGTCTTGTGCCGGAGACATTCGAGGTGGCATCAGGGGAGCGGATCCGCCTCCGCCTGATTAACGCCGCGAATGCCCGGATCTTCGCGCTCGATTTCGGGGACCATACACCGCGCATCATCGCGCTCGACGGCCAACCCGTCACGCCACATGACCCGCCGGGCGGTCTTGTCGTTCTTGGACCCGCAATGCGCGCCGACGTAATCCTGGATTGCATCGGTGAGCCCGGCGCGCAAGCCCAGCTTGTAGACCGTGCCTATCGCGGGAACGATTTTCGAGTCCTCGATTTCACCTACGCTGATACCGCCCTGCGCGAGGCCACACCCGACTGGCCGATCGCATTGCCCGCCAACCCCATTCCGGAACCAGACCTGAGTTCTGCGCAGCGTCATGAGGTGACGTTCACCGGCGGGATGATGGGCATGATGGTGGAGCGGGAGATGGGCCTGGAGCGGCGTGGCGGCATGATGGGCGGCGGGATGATGGGCATGATGCATGACGGACGCGGCATCTGGTTCGTCAACGGAAAAGCCGCCGAGGGGCATGTGCTCGACCCGTTCCTGACGCTTAAACGCGACGCAAGTCACATTCTGGAAATGACCAACGCGACCGCTTTTGATCACCCGATTCATCTGCACGGCCACTCATTCCGCGTAATCAGCCGAAACGGTGCGCCGACGCCGCATCGGGAATGGCAGGACACGGTGCTCATGGCGCCCCGCGAACGGGTCGAGATCGCCTTCGTCGCCGACAACCTCGGCGACTGGATGTTCCACTGCCACATTCTCGAACACCAGGCTGCGGGAATGATGGGCGTGATCCGCGTCGCATGAGCTCCGGAGGAGGACAAGATATGACAAACAGTACCTTGAATTTTGAGCCGGACAGACGCCACTTCCTGGCACTGGGTATGGGTGCAGCCGCAGTGCTCGTATTGCCCGGCGCGGTGCGCGCGGCCGACCGGGCGGCCGATATTCGAACGCTCGCCTTCGACGGCGACACGCTGCTGATCGCAGGCGCAACACTGAGGGCCAGCCTCGACGGCGGTCGCAGCTGGCAAGAGAGACCGACACCTTCCCCGGTCTCCTCGATCGCCACGCATCCTGCGCGTCCCGGACGTCTCCTTGCCGGACTGGCGCGGGGAGGGGTGGCCGTGTCCGGCGATGGCGGATCGTCATGGACTACCCGAAGCGACGGGCTTGCCTCCGGTGAGGTCACGGCGCTGGCTGTGGCCGCCGGAAACCCCGACATGATCTATGCCGCGATCCGCGGCGACGGCCTCTGGAAGAGCGAGGATGCAGGCGCAACCTGGGCCCTGGCCATGGACCGGCCCTGGCTCGACGCGGCCGAGCGCGACCCGCTGACGCTGGTATCGGTCGATCTCGATACCGGAATGGGCGGCATATGGATCTATGCGGGAACCGAGAAGGGCCTGACCCGCGTTCCGGACTGTTTCTGCCGCTGGCAGGACGTTCAGCCGGGCAATGCGATGGACGCTCTGGCGGCGGGCGACGCACCGCCTGCCGAGGCACCCCTGCCGGCGGACGAACCGGTCCTGTCGCTGGCCAGTGCCCTGACGGCACCGTCTAAGCTTTACGCGGCACTGCCCTCGGGGGTCTGGGCGTCGCAGGACGGCGGCGTGGTCTGGACGCACAAGGCAGAAGGGCAGGGGAGGGCCATCGCGCTTCACCCAAGGGACGAAAATCACATAGCCGCCCTCCTCAACGGCACCCTGAACCTCAGCCGCGATGGCGGCGCTACCTGGGCCGCGCTCGCGGTCGCATGATGGAGAACCCCATGAACAGAAGATATGTCCTGGCTTCGCTTGCTGCACTTGGCGTCGGCGGAACCTTCACTTTCACGACGCTGACTTCGGCACAAAGCACCGAAGACGCGACCGGTCCCGCAAGTACCGACGTGTCAGACGGAACGAAGCAGATCACGATCTGGCGCGATCCGGGCTGCGGTTGCTGCGACAGCTACGCCGATTATCTGGAAGAGAACGGCTATCAGGTGACACGCATCGACGATCGGGATTTTGATAAGCGCTCAATCGAAGTCGGCGTTCCCGAGCAGGGGCTCGGCTGTCATCTGGCCGAGATCGAAGGCTATTATGTCAGTGGATTGGTACCCTCGGAGATCCTGGAAAGGCTGGTCACGGAGAAGCCCGACATCACCGGCATTACTTTGCCGGGCATGCCTTCGAACGCGCCAGGAATGGCACGCGTAAAGACCGGTACGCTCAAGACCTATGCGTTCGGCGAGGGCGGGATCACCGTTTACTCCGATGAGTAACTGCATGGATATGATGACCGGCCCGATGATGGGGGTGATGATGTTCGGTGGAGGGCTTTTGCTCCTGCTCGTCGCCGCGGTTCTGCTGCTCAGCATCGTCGCACTCGTGAAATACCTCAGGAGTGCGACATGAGGCGGGCCGCAACAATCGGTGCCGCTGTTGCCACATTGACCGCGATCGGTGTTGCCGTCCTCGCGCAGTCGGAAAGCGACGAAGCTTCGGTGGACGGATTGACCTTCCTTGGCGACCCCGTGACTGTAGCCGACATCGCGGCAGGGCAGACGCTCTATGCTGAGAATTGCGCATCCTGTCACGGTGCCGATCTGGAAGGACAGCCCGATTGGCGGCGGCGTCTGGACAATGGGCGCATGCCCGCGCCGCCACATGACGAAACCGGCCATACCTGGCACCATTCGGACCGGAACCTCTTTATTGTGACCAAAGGCGGCGTCGGCGCCGTCGTGCCCGGCTACGAAAGCGACATGCCGGCGTACGATGGCATTCTGACCGACGACGAGATTGCCGATGTTCTCTCTTACATCAAAAGCACCTGGCCGGATCGACAGCGCGAATTCCAGGCGGAAGTATCTGCCAACGACAAAGGTGATTTATGAGCGTGACCGAGGAACCCCGCCGCCGGAAGGGTCGGCTACTAACTATGATGCCAGTCGCGATCTTCGCCCTCATCGGCGCGGGTTTTTATTGGGGGCTGTTCAATGGTGACGACACTCTACCCTCACCACTTATCGGCAAGGCGGTGCCCGAGTTCGACCTGCCGCCGATAGAGGGACGAGCCGACGGTCTGTCGACCGCCGACCTGAAAGGGCAGGTGTCCATCGTGAACGTCTGGGCGTCCTGGTGCGTGCCGTGCCGGGTAGAGATGCCCCTCCTGAACGAGTTGGCTGCCAGGGACGAGGTCGCAATATACGGCATCAACTACAAGGATCGTCCCGAAGAAGCCTTGGGCTTTCTTGATGAGCTTGGTGACCCTTACACCCGCATCGGCGCCGACCGGAACGGGCGCGTCTCCATCGATTGGGGCGTTTACGGCCTGCCCGAGACCTTCGTGATCGATGCCGAGGGCCGAATTGCCTACAAGCATATCGGCCCCTTTGACCGTCGTTCCCTGGAGGAAGACATCCTTCCCGTGGTGCGGCGCCTTCAGGAAGGAGCCGGATCATGAAACGACGCGAGTTATTGGCTGGTATGGCGGCGCTCGGCGTCGCGGGGCCGGTTCAAGCCAGACCATTAATGCCGCTTCACGAAAAGCCGCGGGAGATGCTGTCGCCACCTTTCGTCGATGGAAAAGGCCGCGATCTCACGCTGGCGGATTTCCGGGGCAGGGTCGTTCTGCTGAACATCTGGGCAACCTGGTGTGTTCCCTGTCGTGAAGAGATGCCAACGCTCGACGCTTTGCAGGAAAAGCTGGGCGGGGACGATTTCCATGTCCTGCCACTGTCCATCGACCGCGCGGGAATGAAGGTGGTGCGCCGCTTCTACGAGGAAATCGGCATTCGCCATCTGGGAATGTACCTCGCCGACAGCACAAGGGCGATGCTGGCATTCGGTGTACTGGGCCTTCCCACCACGATCTTGATCGATCGCAACGGTTTCGAGCGCGGACGACTTGTGGGGCCGGCCGAATGGGACAGCCATGAAGTCATGGCCCAAATCCAGACCATCATCAACGAAAGGAGTGAATAGCCAATGTCCGAAACATCACCTTACACCGAAACGCCGGAGGCACGTCCGTGGCGGCCGCAATTGGGACGGCGAAGTCTGATTCTTGCGTCAATGGCGATCATTGGCGCCGGGCTTTACTTGAATTGGGGCTGGGTGACGGCCATCGGAGCCGCGCCGCTGATCCTGGCCGTGGCACCCTGCGCCGTGATGTGCGGGCTTGGCGTCTGCGTGATGTGCAAATCCAACTCATGCGAAAAAAGTAACTCGGCCGCAGAGCCGAGCTTGTCGAGGGACTGAACCCGAAAAGCTCTAGAAAACCTGAAGGAGAAACTTAATGACACTTTTCAAGAACCTGAGCATGGCGACTGCCGTGTCCACACTTTTGGCCACCGGCGTGGTTGCCCAGGACAACACCGGTTTGTCCGGCCAGATGATGGACGGTGAGAGCGGCATGGCCGGCAACATGATGAACGGCGATATGTCCGGCATGGACGGCATGATGCCCATGATGAAGATGATGCAGAAAATGGGCCCGATGATGGAGGCCTGCACCGAGATGATGGAGGCAATGAACAACTCCAAGAATGAAACCGCCCCTTCGACCGACAAGGGCTGAACAGCCATCGCCGGGGGCTGATGCCCCCGGCGAGAAGGCGCGGAAAATCGAGATGACATTCAAAACTACCCACCAAATGCTTGGAGTTTTGCTTTGGGCGCTGATCTCTGCGCCCACGACGTCGCTGGCCCAGCAATCGACGCCGCTCGACCAGGTTGAGCAAGAGGCCATCAAAGCCTTGATCCTGCAAACGATCCGCGAGAACCCGGAAGTTCTAGTGGATACGCTCTTGGCCTTCGAGGAAGAGGCTCAGGCACAAGCCGAGGCCGAACAACATGCTGCTATTGCGCGCGTGGGTGACCTCCTGCTTGCGGACGGAAACACCGGCGTGATGGGCAATCCTGAGGGCGACATCGTGCTTGTCGAATTCTTCGACTACAACTGCCCCTATTGCCGACGCGCGGCCCCGGTCCTTTTCGAATTGATAGAGGAGAACCCGGACTTGCGCATCATCATGCGGGAATGGCCAATTCTCGGACCCGACTCCGAACTGGCGGCTCGAGCGTCGCTGGCGGCAATAAAACAGAACAAGTTCGAAGCATTTCACGAGGCGCTGATGGCACATCCGCGCGCCAATACCGTCTTTATAAGAAGGGCCGCTGAGCAGGCGGGGCTGGACTACGACCAGTTGCAGGCAGACATGGACGCGCCTGAAGTCGATGCCCATATCGCAAAGTCTCACGATCTCGCACGGCAGCTTGGAATATCCGGCACGCCGACGTTTCTGATCGGGGAAACACTTCTTCCTGGATTGTTGGAAAAGGCCGATCTTCAGGCGCTGATTTCGGAGGCCGAAGATGTCGATTGAACCCGGTGAAACCCCTCCGAAATCGCGGCTCCTGAGATCCATATTGTGGAGCACGATAGCTGTTGCGCTCGCTGGGCTAGCGATCTTTTGGGCTTTGGATAACTATCTTGGCAACCGATCGAAGGCCGTCCGCTATTCGGGTGAGGCGGATATTCGATCCGAATTTTCACTGATAGATCACACCGGACAAGAGGTGACACAGGCTGACTACGCCGACCGCTGGCAGCTTGTTTTCTTCGGTTTCACCAACTGCCCCGATGTTTGCCCGACGACACTGGCATATATGGCCAGCGTGCTGGACCTGCTCGGCAAAGATGCGGACCAGGTGGCGCCGATCTTCATCACGGTCGATCCGGAACGCGACACAGTGCCGGTCATGGCGGAATATGTATCAGTCTTTCATCCGAGCCTGATCGGCCTGACCGGAACCGAAGCGCAGGTTGCCGAGGCCACCAGAAATTTCCGCACATGGTACGAGCGGACCGAGGACGACAGCGCGCCGGACGGTTATTTCATGGCGCATGCCGGGCACATATACCTCATGCGGCCCGGTGGCGAATTTGAGGCGGTCTATCAGGAAGGCGGCCAACCGCCCGAGGCGCTGGCGCAGGAAATCCGCAAAAAGCTATAAACAATGGAACTTGCCAAATGAAAATTACGACACTTGCAACCGCGCTAACTCTCTGGCCATTTTTCGCATCGGCCGATGTAACGATATCGGACGGTTGGGCCCGCGCGAGCATCCTCGCCTCGCGTCCGGCTGCGGCCTATCTCACGCTCACGAGCAATCAAAGTGATCAACTGGTCGCAATCACGACGCCGATCGCTGGAAACGTCACCATTCACGCCGTCGAGACCGGCGGCGATGATGTTAGCCGAATGGTTGAGGTCGTCGCCTTGGACCTGCCCTCCGGAGAACCAGTGACCCTCGCGCCCGGCAGCATGCATCTGATGCTGATGGGCCTGTCGGAAAAACTCGAAGAAGGCACCGATTTGCCATTGATCCTGACATTCGCATCGGGTGCCCGAATGGAAATCAGCGTCCCGGTTCTCGGGCCGGGCGCAATGGGACCGCAGGAGTAACAGTCATGAAAAACATACTCCTGCTGATAGCCCTCGTCGCGGGCCGCCCGGCCTACGCAGATCATCCTGGCGACCGTCTTGACGAGGTGATGGCACAAAAAGAACCTGCTTTCACTGCCGTTGACCTCAACGAATTGCCGACGTTGAATCTGGTCGACGCTGACGGAAAACCGTTGGACTTGGAAAGCCTCTCCGATCAGGTCGTCGTTCTTAGTTTCGTCCCGTCCAACTGCGGGTTGCCCTGTGCTGATCAGCAGGCACTTCTTGAAAAGGTGAGGGGCGGAGTGAATGCATCTCCCATGCTGGACATGGTGACCTTCCTTGTGGTGACCGACGCCAGTGATCCGGTTCCCGGACCGATTGCCGAGAACGTGGTCATTGCTCGCGCAGAAGAGCCGATGGAGAATCTGATCGATCAGTATCGCGCGATTGTGCCAGATCCCGAGGCTCCGCTTGTGCATGTTATCGCGCGCGGCAACCGCCATTCCGGGGTCTTTGCGGGTTCCGCTTTCCGGCACATCAACATGATCCTGTACGTCAACGGCCTGACAAACGCACATTAATCGAAGAACGGACCCCCGGCATGACAGCGAATACCGAAACCACTGAGATGAACGACACCGGGTGGCTCTCCGTCATCCGCCGATACATTGTCTATACCGCTGTCGGTCATCTGATCTGGGAAATGGCACATATTCCGCTCTACACGATCTGGGTCGAAGGCACCTGGGGAGAAATTGTGTTCGCTGTCGTCCACTGCACCGGCGGAGATCTGTTAATCGCCATGAGCACGCTCCTGCTCGCCCTGTTTCTTGTCGGGGTGCACGCATGGCCGTCGGAACGCGCAGGGCGCGTCCTGCTTCTGGCGGTGGCCCTGGGCGTCTCCTACACGATCTTCAGCGAGTGGTTGAACATCGTGATCCGGGCGGCCTGGGCCTATCGCGACATCATGCCGGTGGTCCCCGTCATCGACGCCGGTCTCACGCCCCTGCTGCAATGGATCATCGTCCCGACCCTGGCATATTGGGCTGCCACAAGAGTGCCCTTGCGCAAGCTATTCAGGGGTGAACGTGGTTCATGGTAGATATCTCGCTTCTGGGGCTCACCGCCGCGCTCTTGGCCGGTACGATATCGTTTCTGTCTCCCTGCGTGCTGCCTCTTGTGCCAGGATATGTCTCTTACGTGGCCGGGCGCACAGCCGCTGAAGGCGGGGCGGCTGCGGCCTCGCCGTCGCGCGCGGTCTGGCTGAGCCTGTGTTTTGTCCTCGGCTTCTCCACCATTTTCATGGGGCTTGGCGCATCCGCGACAGCATTGGGTCAGGCCCTGCTTCAGTGGCGGTATGAACTCAACCTCGTTGGGGGCGGCATCATCATTGTCTTCGGGCTTTTCATGATCGGGGCCGCGCGTGTTTCGGTCATGGAACGCGACTTCCGATTCAATCTCAACATCCCCGGGGGCCAACCCGCTGCGTCCTATGTCCTCGGGCTTGCCTTCGGTTTCGGCTGGACTCCGTGTATCGGCCCAATTCTTGGCGCGATCCTGACAACCAGCGCGGCCAGCGCCACGATGGGCGAAGGCGTCATGCTCCTTGCCGTCTATTCCGCTGGCCTCGGGATACCATTTCTGATCGTTGCCGGTTTCACCGATCAGATCGCGGGCCGGCTCCGCGCCATCGGCCGGGTCGGCCGTCGCCTTCACCAGATTGCGGGCGTCGTCATGATCCTCATGGGCGTGGCGATGATGACGGGACAGTTGAGCGCGTTGTCGTACTGGATGCTTGATGCGTTTCCGGTTCTTGGACGAATAGGATAACAGCTCATGCGGTTCTACGAAAAACACATCCTTCCGGGCCTCACGCATCTCACCATGGGTCAGGAACAGCTTCTTCCCTACCGAAGGCGCGCAGTCTCAGGTGCGAAGGGGCGCGTGCTGGAGATCGGGATCGGCTCGGGCCTGAACCTCGCGCTCTACCCCGACGCCGTGGATCAGATCGTCGGTGTGGACCCTTCACCAGAACTCCTTAATCAGGCCGCGGAGGCTTCTCAGGGCTTGACACCGACAACGGAGATGATCGAGGGCGTGGCCGAAGCATTGCCGCTGGAAGATCGCAGCGTTGACTGCGTGATTGCTACCTGGACGCTCTGCAGCGTGTCGGAACCGGAGAAGGTGCTGGCCGAGATCCAGCGCGTTCTCAAACCTGACGGCGTCTTCCGCTTCGTCGAGCATGGAACAGCGCCGGAACCCAGCGTCCAGCGTTGGCAGCGCTGGCTCACGCTTGCCTGGAAACGTTGTGCCGGAAACTGTCACCTTGACCGCCAGACAGACACTCTGGTCGAACAGAACGGCTTCCGCATGGAGCGGCTCGACACCGGCTACGCGAAAGGTCCGAAACCCTTTGTTTTCATGTATGAGGGGCAAGCTCGCCTTTATTGAGGCAGCTTAGAAGGAGAACAATGTCGGCTTCCAAATGGCGAGATACTGATGACAAGGTAACCAACTCTCGGCGGGAACTTATAGAATATATCAGGGGTTACCGCATCATGAGCAAGCAGAAAAATGATAGACAAACCAATCTGACACGCGGCATCCGCGTCGAGATCGCCAGCCTTGTCTACAATCTGATCGAGGTCGTCGTATCCGTCACCGTTGGACTTCTGACCGGCAGCGCCGCACTAGTGAGTTGGGGTTTCGACAGCACGGTCGAAGCCACCTCAGCCGGGACGCTGATCTGGCGCTTGAAGGCCGAGAAGGACGGTGGCGACAAGCGCACGGTCCTGCATCGCAAGAAGGTCGCGCTCTATGTGGTCGCCTGTGCTTTCTGGATCGTCGTCGCCGCGATCCTCTACGAGGCGGTGTCCGCCTTCATCTCGCAGGAGGCACCGGGCTTCAATTGGTGGGGGATCGCGATCCTGTTTGTCTCTTTAGTGGTCAATCCGCTATTGGCCTGGGGCAAGTATCGCTACGGCAAGCGGCTCGATTCACCCGCCCTGAAATACGATGCCAAGGATACCATGATCTGCGAATACCAGACCATTGTGGTGTTGGCCGGAATCGGTCTGACGCAATGGATGGGCTGGTGGTGGGCCGATCCGGTCGCGGCGCTTCTGATCGTGCCCTACGTTGCGTGGGAGGCGTTCGAGGCCACGAAGGATGCGCGGTCGGTCGGGCCGGGTGAGGCCGAAGCTACTGCCGACGCCTGACGTTGCGCATGATGAACCGGTTCTGGGGCAGTGATGGCAGCTCTCCTGGGTCAAGCTCCAAATCCTGATCCGGCACATCGTAGTCGATGTCGTTCACAAGATACCTGCAAAACGCCTTCATCTGACTGATCGCGATCCATTCACCCGGGCAGCGGTGGTTCGTGTAGTGGTTGCCGCCGCCCTGTGGAATGAAGTCGTAGGGGTTTTCGGCGCGGCCCCGAAACCGTTCGGGCCGAAACTCAAGTGGCGCATCCCATGAACGCCGATCGGTGTTCGTACCATAGAGGTCCAGCAGAACCCGGTGTCCTTTGGGAAAGCGATACCCTTGCCACTCGAAAGTACTTTTGACTCGTGCCGCGACCGCAGGAAAGAATGGATAGAGGCGGCGGACCTCCTGAACGAAGGGTTCGAGCAGTCCTTCGTCGTTCCGCAGTTTCTCCTGCCATTCTGGGTACCTGTACAGGGCGTGCGCCGTCTGCACGATGAATACAGACACCGCCACGGTCGGACGCAAGACGTTCAACAACTCCACGGCGGCGACTTTCGGGGGCAGTATCGCGCCGTCAAGATCACGCCACGTCGCGATGACATGAAGGGCGCTTTCCTGCGTCGGCTGAAGCTCGCCATCGCGGACCTGTTGAATCATCCCCGCTGCCCATTTTTCCAGGCGGTGGCGCGCCAGACGTGCAGCCCAATGTTTCGGGCCGATGGCCCCGGCGTCCTCAAAAAGCGCTGTAAGTTGCGCCGTTCGGGTCGCCACCTCCGCCTCGGGAAGCGGAACCCCACACCAGGCGCAAACGGCTCTCGTGAGCATTTCGCGCACTTTGTCGTAGAAAACGACTTCGTTCCTCGCCTCCCAATCCGGTGCATAATTGTCTAGCATGTGAAGCGACATTCCCTGAAGCGCGGCTATATGCTCGGTCCCCATCAGCGACATGAACATCTTCTTGCGGTGCTGGTGGGCAGCGCCGTCCAATCCCTGAATGCCGCCTTCACCCAACAGGGTCTTCTGTATGCGGCCTGGCATCGAGCCCGCGCGGATCAGCTTATCGTCGGAATAGAATACTTCCGCAGCCGCCGACCCGGTCATGCAGATCGTCTTTTGAAGGAGGATGCGGGTTTCAAACAGATCTGTGTCGAGCGCGCGGCAGGTCTGAGAGATGAATCCATACGGATTTCGCAGCAGGGTGAGTGTGCTGTCAAAGCCCTCTGCGGATGGTATGCTGGACATTCGTTATCCTCCTGTTTGCTTTCCCGTGCTCAGGCCCCGTTCAGCCTTTCTGTTCGCGGTGCGGAAGTGGCCCCGAAAGAGCAGTGCCGCTTCGAAGGAAATCACTGCATCCGCGCTCAAAACATCTTTCACCGCTGGATTAGCTGCGGCGCATCCACATCCCCAAGGGACATTTCAGGCAACCAAGTGATAAGCTGAGGGAACGAGATCAGGGCTGCGATCAATACGATCTCGATGGCGACAAGCGGTACCGCGCCGCGATAGATATCGGAAAGGTTGATACCCTTCGGTGCCGCCATCTTGGCAAAGAATAGGGCATAGCCGAAGGGAGGCGTCAGAAAAGACGTCTGCAAGGCCAGTGCTATCAGGCCAGCGATCCAGATTTGCGCAAAGTAGGCAGAGCCGACGTGATCTGCGAAGTCGAGTTCCGAAAAGATCGGCATCAACACTGGTACAAAGACCAGCAGCACCTCGATCCAGTCAAAAACAAACCCAAGTATGATGATCACGCCAAGGAGGATCGCCAACAGTTCCCACCGGGTGAGATCGAATGCGGATATCCACTCGAAGATGACGTCCGGTCCACCGACCAGGTGGAAACTCAGCGAGAATACCGATGCGCCCAATACGATGAAGTAGACCATCGACGTCATCGTGCTTGTCTGCACCGTGACAGAGTTCAACGATGAGAAAGACAAGCGCTTTCGCGCCAGCGCGACCAATAGCGCGCCAAAAACCCCTACTCCAGCCGCCTCTGTTAGTGTCGCAAAGCCCAGAATGATGCTGAGCGGAATGGATGCGATGACCGCGACAGACGCGAGTACAAACAAGAGGTCTGACACAAGATTGGTCTTGGGTGTGTCCAGCGGGATTTCGACCGTTTTTCTCAAGGTGACCGCAAAGTAGACCGCGAAGGCCATGACCATCAGAAGCACAGGTACGATGAGGGCCACATACATCAATCCGATGCGCAGATAGAACACGTTCGAGATGAAGAACAGCATCACGGCTGGCGGGAACACGACACCCAATGCTCCAGAAGCTGCGACAGCGCCTCCTGCGGTTCGCGGTGCGTAGCCCGACGCCATCATCGGGGCATAGGCCACCAACGCCACAGTTATGACGGAAGCACCGATCACCCCGGCGGCGGGCGCAAGAACGAGGCCGATCAGCAAAGTCGCAATGGCGTAGCGACCGGGAACGCCTGTCAGAAGACGCCCCAGCAAGCGAAACATGGTTTCGGCAATCCCGCTGGCATTCAGGATCAGGCCAAGAAAAATCAACATTGGAACGCTGGTGAATTGGACTGATTCATTGGTCAGTACACCACGGGCCCTCAGGTAGATCAGCCCCAGATGCTGAAAATCAGTGATCCCCACCCAAACCGCAGCGACAAACCCCAAGAAGCCTGTCCCCGCGAGCACCAGCGCCACCGGAAAGCCACTGAAAACCCCAATCGCCATCACGACAAGCATGGCAACCGTGAGGACCTCATTCACCATTGTGCAGGCCGCTTGCTTGTTCCGGTGCACCTTGCGCACGTCTCCCTGTCAGAAAGGCGATGTTGCGAAGGGCTACGATCATCCCGGCAAGAGCCAGCAGGATGGGGCCGATGACCCCGGCAATGCGTTGTGCCCACAACTGGGTTTCCGCGTATTTCGTGGTGCGCATCAAACCGTCCCATCCGTAGTAGGTCAGGATGGCGGCGAGCGGCAGAAGGACAAAAAGGCCGCCAATCAGTTCGATCCAAGCAATGCGGCGGGCGGACCAATGTCTGCGAAGAACATCAACGCGCACGTGACCGTCGCGCAGATAGGTATACCCAAAGGTCAAGAAAATTAGGATGAACAGCAGTGACGTGGACAGGTCCGGCAAATAGCTCGACACGCCAAGTTGTAGCTTGCGATCCAGCATCTGAAGCGCGCCATAAGCAGCAATCGAAACAACTGTCAGCCACGCAGTCACGACGCCGATGCCGCGAATGCCACGGTCAATCCAATCCAAAAATCTCAAGCCGAATTCCCTCCCAAAGTTCTTTGCCTGTTAGCTGTTATCCCCCCGTGACATCTCCCTTGCGATTGTCTTGTTCCCGATTTTCCGGCCTGACTTTCGAGGTGCGAAAGCTGTCCCAGAACAGCAATGCTGCCCCACAAAAGATCGCCACGTCAGCCAAGTTGAAGGACGGCCAGTGGTATGACCCGTAATGGAAGTCGAGAAAGTCAGGGACGGCCTGATAGCGCAGACGATCAAGGATATTGCCAAGCGCGCCTCCGATGATCAGACCGAGCGCCGCACCTGTCAGCCTGTCCGGAGCCTTCCACAGCCAGATCAGCAGCCATGCCACGACCACGGCAGCAAGTGCGACCAGACCCCACCAGGGTACGACCCCGCCGAGCATACCGAAGCTGACCCCATCGTTCAAAACCCGCACGAGATTGAGAAAGGGCAGAACCTCGACCCCATGTTCAAGCGCCGGGGTGTTCAGGGCAAGCGCCTTGGTGCCCTGATCGAAACCGAAAGCTGCAATCGCACAGAGCCCACCCAGAACGCGGTTGTTCATGCCGCCGCCTTCAGATCGGACCGCGCGTCGCGGATGATCGACCAGGAAGAATGCAGGAATAACCCGGCGATGCCGAAGGCGACAATGAGGTCGGGCCAAGCGCTGCCCAGCCAAACCACCAGACCGGCCGCGACAACGACTGCCGCATTGCCAATGGCGTCGTTGCGCGAGAACAGCCAGACGGCACGCATGTTCGCGTCCCCCTTCCGGTAATGCAGCAACGGCAGCACGGAGATGATATTGATCACAAGAGCAATCAGGCCCAGAAGCCCCATCAGCGTGGCGTCTGGGGTTGTCGGCTCGAATGCCCGCATGATGGTTGTCCCAAAGACGCCAAGACCGAGCAGGGCAAGGAAGATGCCTTGGATCAGGGCCGACCGCGCCCGCCAGAGAAGACTCCAACCGATGGCCAGCAGGCCGAGGAAGGTGATCGCGCCATCGCCGATGAAATCCAGCGCGTCGGCCTTCACCGCCTGTGACCCGGCAATAAACCCACCAATCATTTCCAGAACGCCGTAACCGACATTTAGAATCACGACGATCCAGAGCGCGCGGCGGTAGCCCGGGTCCTGATGGGCCGCACTTTGCTGAAGGTCCTCGTCGCTCTCGATGCGGTCGAACCCATATCCCGTTGTCTCAACGGCTTTTTCAATCTCCGGCAGGCTTGCTTCAGGGACTTTCAGAGTCATGATATGGGTCGCCGCTGATACTTTCACTGCGTCGGGCGCGACACCCGCAGACTGCGCCGCCCGCTCGATCTGGGCGGCATCCTTGGCGCAATCCATTCCGGAAACCCGGTAACGGAGGGGCGGCGTATCTGCTGTCGATCCGGTGCTTTCGGTGTTGGCCATCGGTGCAATACTCCTGCTAAAGTGGATCAAGTTCAAACATATCAGCAAGGAGTGATATGATGCAAGTCTTCGCCGACCGCAATGCTGCGGCCGCTGGCATCGAGCGTAGGGCAAAGCTCTTTCGCGGTCTTGCCGACCCGAGCCGACTGGCGATACTGGGCGTGCTGTGTGAAGGACCGTTGGTTGTTCACGAGATCGTCAAACGCACAGGGCTATCGCAGCCCAACGTGTCAAATCATTTGCGATGCCTTCTGGATTGCGGACTTGTCGCCAGCGACCGCGATGGGCGCTTCATTCGCTACCGGATCAGCAGTCCGCGCATAGCAGCTCTTTTAAATGATGTAGACGCCCTGCTTGATGTGGTCGCAGAAGGTGTTGGGGCTTGTGACAATTATCGCGAAGCGTGAACGATAATATCCCAATGCACGTCATCACGACCACTTCCGCGTGAGGCAAAATTTTATATGGGGCTTGCTGCCAAACGTGTTGAAAAGACCCATTATTGAAAGCGCTCAATTTAACTGCTCGGCATAGCGAGTTAAGGATCACAATTGAAGCGAAGATCAAGACGAGGCCCGGCATCGTGGCAGTAGCCTGGTTTCACCCCACAGATCGTGACAGCGCTTAGACTGATAAAGAAACGAACGGGCCCGAAGTATTACCGAGATCGTCTGGCATCAAAATTTCTCTTGAACCTCTAGTAGCTTTAGGAGTTAAGCCACCGACATAGAACGGCACCATGGAGCAAGTTGCCAATAACGCCTCACTCTTTCCCGGGCGAACAACACTGCGTTCGGGGTAAGGTTCGGTTTGCCGTCCAATGCGTGAACGGAGCAATCTATATGCTGACAAGACGACACTTCATCCAGACGACTGCCGCATTGTTCTCGGCGTCTATCTCGAGTCCGCTCCTCGCTGACACCTGGCCCACTGAAGCGGAAAAGGCGGCTTGGGATGCACAGATTACACCGCCGGGCTATAACCCAGCCACATCAAACCCGTGGGGCCTGCACCCGCGCTTTCTGCCGCAGCGGGTTATAACTAAAGATGGTCTTGTGGCCGGTGACATCCATGTCGATGCTGTCGCGCGCTATCTTTACCATATCGAGGAAGGCGGCACGGCGATGCGCTATGGCGTAGCGATTGCTCGTGGCAAACTTTATGAGCCAGGCGTCTACACGATCAAGCGCAAGGTCAGGTGGCCGCATTGGCAGCCAACACAGAACATGATTGACCGCGACCCGGAGCTCTACGCCGACATCGCTGACGGTATGGAACCCGGACCTGAGAACGCGCTCGGGTCACGGGCGCTTTATCTCTATGTCGGGGACCGAGACACCTATCTGCGCATCCACGGTACACCACAGCCGCGAAGCATCGGCGGCCGAGCCAGTTCCGGTTGCGTCCGGATGGTCATGGCGCACATAAACGATCTGTATCCGAATGTGGAGATTGGCTCGACGGCGTTCCTATATTCGGCCGAGGACAGCGTGACTCCGCAGAGTTGACCCAAGCCGCGCCGTCAATCCGACGCTTGGACGCGTCAATCAGGATTGGCGCGCGACGCAGATGGGATTGCCGCCTGCCGATCGCAACGGGACCAAGGTCGTTTCCACCGGCCCACTATGGGCATACCAATAGCAATTATCTTCGGGACGTAGCCGTGCCGTGATGAGATCCTGGTCGGGTGCAGCGAGGGCTGCGACAGATTCTGGAACATTGCCGATCCTGAATGGATCGTTGTCTTCCTTAGAAGGCACCGCGCAGCCAGCCAGGGCCAATGTTGCAACCATGATCACCGCATATTTTTGAAGCATATCTATCTCACTCTTTGGCAGGTCAGCCGCGTCTTCAGACTTAGCGGCGCGTTTCAAGGTTCCGCAGGTCTGTGTCCTTACTTGACCAAATTTTTGTTTTAGCTCTTGAAGCTCTAGTTACTGTAGGGGTTATTTCAATGTGGAATGAACGAATCCCGAGGTCAATCCCATGTCTTCCAATGGCCACCGCCACGACCACAAGCACAGCTCTGACTGCAGTCACGATCATGGTGATGATCACAAACATGCGAGCGGAGTTTCCCACTCTCATGGAGAAGGTGCTGCGTGCTGCGGTGCTGGAGCCAACACGGAATTGGCACAAGCCATCCCCTCGAATGGACGAAATTTTCAAGTCTCCGGTCTGGATTGTGCCGAAGAGGTGGCAATCCTGAATAGGGTGGTCGGTCCAAAAGTCGGCGGGACTGAGCATCTGGCGTTCGATGTCATCAATGGTCGGATGACGATTCTGGATACCGCAGACAGGATTTCGGACAACGAGGTTTCGCAACTGGTCGCGAGTACCGGCATGAGCGCAAAACCGTGGGACGCCGACAATGCAGCAGAGGATCAGGCCGCGCATCTGGCACGTCAGAAGCGCTTTACCTCGTTGAGCGGCGGCTTCTGGGCGGCGGGATTCCTTTTTCACATTGTCGAGACCGGCATGGGCGGCGCGCTCGGGCTCTTTGCGGGGCATGGCGAGGTGCCTATGCCTATGGCGGAAGCAGGGATCTTCGCCGTCGCGATCCTCTTTGGGGTCTGGCTGGTTGCGCCCAAGGCATGGTCTTCGGCGCGGCGACTTTCACCAGACATGAACCTACTGATGGTGGTGGCCGTTGCAGGAGCCATCGGGCTCGGCGAATTCTTCGAGGCCGCGACGGTCGCGTTTTTCTTCTCTTTGTCGCTCTATCTTGAGAGCTGGAGTGTCGGTCGCGCACGCAACGCGGTTTCATCTCTCCTCGATCTGGCGCCGCCAACGGCGCGGGTTCTTTACGACGACGGATCTGAATCCGACGTTCCGGCCGCGGCCGTGGCAGTCAATGCAAGGTTTATCGTGCGCGGCGGCGACCGGATCCCCCTCGACGGTGAGGTCGTGGACGGGGCAGGGGCCGTCGATCAGGCCCCAATTACTGGGGAAAGCGCGCTAGTGCCCAAGGAACCCGGCGACGAGGTCTATGCCGGCACGATCAACGGGGAGGGCACACTGACGGTGCGGGCGACGAAGGCCGCCTCGGACACGGTGCTCGCGAAAATCATTCGCATGGTGGGCGATGCCCATGCCCGCCGCGCGCCGGTCGAACAGTGGGTGGCCAAGTTCGCGCGCATCTACACACCCATCGTGATGGCTTTGGCGATCGCCATCGCGCTGGTGCCGCCACTGCTGCTCGGCGGCGCCTGGGACTACTGGTTCTACAATGCTCTGGTCCTTCTGGTCATCGCATGTCCTTGCGCGCTGGTCATTTCTACGCCGGTCTCCATCGTGGCGGCGCTGACCGCGTCGGCACGGGCGGGGGTGCTCATCAAGGGCGGCGCCTATGTCGAGGCGCCGGGGCGGACCACGGCACTGGCGATGGACAAGACCGGGACGATCACCATGGGCGAGCCTGAGGTGGCGGCGGTTCACCCACTGGTCGGCGTTTCCGCACGCGATCTCATGGCGCTGGCAGCAAGCCTGGAGGCGCGGTCTTCACACCCGCTGGCACGCGCCATCCTCTCGCGCGCCGAAGCCGATGGTGTTTCCGTGTCTGCCGCAGAGGACACCCGCACCGTGCCCGGGCGCGGTCTGGAAGGACGCGCCGACGGGCGCGTTATCTGGCTCGGCTCGGATCGCTTCGCCGAAGAGAAGGGGTTCGGCAATGCCATTCCGGCGGATCTGCGGGATCGGATCGAAGGGGCAGGGAGCACCCTCGTTGCCGTGGGTGACGAGACCGGCGTGACCGGCGTACTGGAGCTTCGCGACCGCATCCGCCCAGATGCAAAGGGGATCGTTGCCCGCCTGCATGCGCAGGGTGTGAAGACCATCGTGATGTTGACGGGCGACAACGAACGCACCGCGCGCGCGGTGGCAGCCGAAGTCGGCATCGACGAGGTGCGCGCCGAACTTTTGCCAGAAGACAAGGTGACGGCCATTGAGGAACTCGTCGAAAGCCACGACATGGTGGCGATGATCGGCGACGGTGTGAATGACGCACCGGCCATGGCGCGGGCGCATTATGCCATCGCCATGGGCGCTGTCGGATCGGATGCCGCGATCGAGACGGCCGACATCGCGCTGATGACCGACGACATCGGCAAGGTACCCTGGCTTATCGGCCATTCGCGCCGTGCCATGACGATCATCCACCAGAATATCGGCATATCGCTGGCGACCAAGGCGCTGTTCGTCGGGCTGACCGCGTTCGGCATGGCCTCAATGTGGGGCGCCATTGCTGCGGATGTAGGCGTGTCTCTGCTGGTGGTCGCCAACGCACTTCGGCTCCTGAACGGCCATCAGGTTGAGGCCGGGCCTTCAGGCGGAGAACCGGTGGGCGAGCAGATGGCGAAGGGAGCACTGGCGCACGGTCATTGATCCGGCGGTTTCGGTAGAGTAACGTCTGACATCAACCAGACCTCGCAAAAGGGGCGTCGAGCGGTGATGAATACCAGAATTCCACGGCGGGTCTTGCTGTTGGGCGGATTGGGCGTCTTCCTGTCAGGCTGTGCCGGCAAGTTCCGGTCCTACAACGGTCCCGAAGTGACCCGGCTGCGTATGTACAAGGCGCAGCGGCTGCTGGTTCTGGACGGGGCGGATGATGTCTTGCGGACCTATCCCATCGGATTGGGCTTCGCGCCCGAAGGCCACAAGCAGTTCGAAGGAGACGGCCGCACGCCGGAGGGCTCCTACGCGATTGACCGGCGCAACCCGGACAGCCTCTTCCACCTCTCCATCGGCATCTCATATCCCAATGAGGCCGACATCGCGTTCGCGGAGGCGCAAGGAAAATCGCCGGGTGGCGACATTTTCATCCACGGGGGGCCCCGCAAGGGGATCGACCCGATGAACAAACGCGACTGGACCGCGGGCTGCATCTCCGTCACCGACCGGCAGATCGAGGATATCTACGCCATGGTGCGGGACGGGACACCGATCGACATCTATACCTGATGGTCAGGCAAAACGACGGCGCAGCGCAACGTTGATAGCTTCGATGGCGATGACCATGACGACGACGGCAATCGTGACGCTGGCCGCCTTGTCATACTGGAAAGAGCGCACGTAGGTCTGGATGTAAAAACCGATCCCGCCCGCGCCGACAATGCCGAGGATCAGCGACTCGCGCAGGTTCAACTCGAACCGGAAAATCGTGTCGCGGGCGACGACCGGCGCCATCTGCGGCCAGATCGCGTATCTGAGCCGCACGAGCGGCCCGGCGCCCGCGCTTTCCAGTGCGGCGATCGGCGCGCGGGACACGCCGTCGATCGCCTCGGCATAGAACTTGGCGAGCATCCCGGTGGCATGAAAGGCGACCGCGATGATGCCGGGCAACGGCCCGAGCCCGACAGCGCCCACCATGAGCATGGCCACGAGGATCAGCGGAATCGCCCGGATGAAAGCAAGCAGCGTTCGGATCGGCCGGAACACCGCAGGCGATACCATCGTCTCAGACGCGAGAATGCCGAGGGGAACGGACAGGATCACAGCACCGAGGGTGCCGAGGATCGCGATCCGCAGCGTTTCCGCGCTGCCCTTCTTGATCTCGGCCATCACCGTCGGGTCAGGCGGAAACATCCGACCGAGGAAATCGGCAATGCGCGGGCCGGCCGACATGAGACGCGACAACTCGACATCGGTCGTGGCGAAGGACCACAGGATCGCGGCGGCGATCAGACCACTCGTCGTAAAGCCGCCAAACCCGCGGAACGCCATCAGGACACCGCCCTGAGGCCGATACCGGGGATTGGCTCAACCGCCCGATAGAGCTCCGCTGTCGCATCCTCGTTCAACTCGGAGGCCGGCACATCGAAGGCAATCCGCCCGCCACGAATGCCGATGATGCGCTGCGCGAAACGCCGCGCCAGGTCGGGCTGGTGCGAGGAAAACAGCGCCGTTGCGCCGCGCGCTTGCGCCGCCCCGGTCAGCAGCGCCAAGACCTCCCCAGCGCGGGTGGGGTCGAGGTTGCTCACCGGCTCGTCGGCGAGGATCAGCCGTGGCTCCTGCGCGAGACACCGCGCAATGGCCACGCGCTGCCGCTGGCCGCCGCTGAGACTGTCGACCCGGCGTTCGGCGAGATCGGCAATGCCGCAATCGGTGAGGGCTGTGCGCGCAATGTCGAGATCATGTGGCGTTGGCGACCCCAGCAGGGCGCGCAGGGGCGCCATCCGGCCTAGGCGGCCGTTCAGCACGTTGCGCAGAACCGTGGAGCGTTCGACCAAGGCGAATTCCTGAAACACGAAACCGGTATCAGGTCGGCTTGCGCGCGGCGGCGGTTGGTCGGGATCGAGCGGCGCACCCAAGACTGAAACGCGCCCGCGCCAGCCCTGAAGCCTGCCGTCGAGCAATGCCAGCAGCGTTGTTTTTCCTGCCCCGGACGGGCCGAGCAAAGCGACGCTTTCGCCGGTCGAAATTGTAAGCGAGACCCGCTCCAGCGCCGGAACACTCCCGCCCGGATGGGCAAAGTTCAGGTCGTCGATCCGGATCGCAATGTTCATTCCAGGAGCCCATATCGCCGTGCCATGTCGCGCACGCCGCCATAGGCGGCGGAGTCGGCCCTGACATAGCCGTCCGGCCCGTAGAGATAGCGCAGCTTGTCGCGGTTCTCAGGTTCGTTGAGCTGCAGCATCGCGTTGGTGAAGCGGTCTTGCACCTCGGCATCCAACCCGGGTCGCGCGATCACGACATGGCTCGGGATTGGCGGGCTTTCCGCGATCCATGTCACCTGTGCCTGCTGCTGCGGCGTCAGGAGCAGGTCCGCATACTGGCTGGCACCCGCGGCATCGACCAGACCTTCGGCCATCGCCTGCATGGCCTGCTGATAGCCGCCTGCGAAGAAGACGCGGCCGAAGAATGCCTCCGCCGCGCCCGGACCGTCGATCAGCCCAGCCTCGACGAATTCGGCGAGCGGATAGAGATAGCCAGATTCCGAGATCGGATCGGCAAAGGCGATGTCGCGCCCGCGCAGGTCGGCAAGCCCTGCGATGCCACTATCGCGCCGGACGAAGATGCGACCCGTTTAGCTCGGCGCGTCGCGGTAGACCTCGGACAGGAGTGGCACGGCACCGATCTCGGCCTCGGCCAGGACGAAAGGCAGGGCGCCCATGAAGGAGATATCCGCGTCGCCATTGCGCAGCGCCTCGACCGCTGCCGCATGGTCGATGGTAACAAACCCTTCGACGGGGACGTCGATCTCACTAGCCAGCCAGCCGGTGATGGCTTCAATGTCGCCCAGAAGCTTCTCGGGGTTCTCCTGCGGGATGAAAGCCAGCCGCAACGCAGTGTCCTGCGCGGCCAACGGGGTTGCGAGCGATACTGCGCCCGCACCGGCCAGTGCCAACATCGTTCTGCGATTCAGATGGATTGCCATCAGAATGCCCTCTCTTCGATTGCGTCGGCTTCGGACTTGAACGCGGTCCAACTGGCTTCGGCGGCCACCCAGTCTTCACCGCGCACGGCGGCACCGACCTCGGCCAGCCGCTCGGCCAACGCGTAGACCTCGGGCCGCGCAGCCAAGTTCGACATTGTGCTGGCGTCCGCCGAAAGGTCCGCGGCGACGGTGTCGGTCAGCAGCAGAATGTGCTCCGCATCCCTCTGTGGCAGCAACGTATTGAGCGTCGAGGCGAATGTCGTCAGTTCGGAGAATGCCAGCCGGAAGGCGGTGTTCTCGGCGTCGAATGCCTCATAGGGCTCATCCGCTGCGCCCACGGTCTCCAGATAGGCCGTCAGGTCAGCCCTCTCCGCCGCGGTCAGCCCGAGCGCTTTCGATTCGTCGAACCAGTCCACGACAGCGGCCAGCGTCGGCAGAGATCCGTCATGGAAATAGGGTGCGGTGTAGGCCGTGCCGAGCAGCGTGGGTGTATCCATCGCACCGGTGCGGGCGCCATCGTAGGCCGACGCAACCGAGCCGATATCATGGGCCTGCCGGTCCAGGAAGTTCGTGTCCGGGACGTGGCAGCTGGCGCAGGAACGGTCGCCGAGCGCCGCGAAGGGCGTATTGAAGATCGCTTCGCCGCGCTGCGCGGCCTCGGGAGCGGCTTCGGTCAGCTGACCATCCGGTGTCAGCATGGAGTTGGGCAGGAAGTCGAATTCGAGCATGTAGGCGAGCAGAGCATCCAGCATGAAGGGCGTCGGTTCATCGCCGCCGAACTCGTTGACGATGACGTTGCGGGTGAAATCACGCAAGGAGGCGAAGCGGCCATCGCGGCCGTAGGGCCCGGTGAAACGCAGGCCACGGAGGCTGGGGATGTCAATCGGATCATCGCGCCGGTCATTGAAGATCGGATTGAAGAAGGCGCCATCGACATCGATCGCGCCTGGCTGATGGCTCGCACCCGGAATGAAAAGCCGCTGGTTGACGTCCGAGCGGTTGTGACAGGTCGAACAAGCGACCCCGAGGTCCTGCGCCGGATTGCCAAAGATTTGCGCGCTGTCGAACAACATGTCGCCATATGCCACCAAAGGCAGGTCGGTCTCGTCGATGCCCTGCTCCTCGAAATTGAGGACGAGGCGCGGCAGCGGATCCTGATCGAACATGTCAGACCCCGGCGGCAGGCTTGGCGGCACCTCGATGGTGCGGCCACTTAGGACAACAGTTTCCGGCAGCGCGCTCAGCGTCCGGCGGGGCGCGAAATCGTCAACGAGGTAATTCTCGGCGAGATAGCCGGAGATGACTTCGCGCGCGGCTTCCATGGTTTTGCGACTCGCGGGTGTGGCACCAGCACCAAGAACACCGGCGGAGCCTGTGCTGCTGTTGAGTTCCAGCCAGGCGAGGCCGATGCGTCTCGAAGCGTCGGGATCAGCAGCCGCGATACCGTCCGCGAATGCGCGATAGAGTTCTCGAGCTGTCCGCACGGCCTGCTGTGCACGTGCAGGGTCGTCGGCCATGACTGCCCGGTCCAGTTCCTCGTCGATCCTGCGCGCTATCAGCCGCGTCGCCTCGGCGAAGACCGCCTGGCGGTCCTTGCGAGTTATGGCGTTCAGAAGGGGCGCGGGTCCAATGTCGCTGCTGCCGTTCAGCCAAGCCAATGCACCGACAGCGAATTCCGAACCCCGGTAGGATTCGGCCCAGGCGGTCCCGACGTCATCCCAGGGCAGCGGTTCGAGATTCGCGAGGAAGAGAGTCAACCGGTAGGCCGCCGCCTCTGGAAGCCATGGGGCCTCCTTGGCGGGCGTCGCAGCGACAGGTCCGGACAGGACGAGCGCACTTGCGAGTGCGGCAATGAACGCTCCAAGGAATTTCTGAATCACCGTGGTCTCCCAACTTCAAAGTTAGCCACGGCTAATTTATCTACCCTATGCAAACAAGTTGTCAATCCTGCAGTTTCCCTGCAAAGTCCCAAGTATGACAAAGCTGCAATCACAGGAACATGAACCGTTCGAAACTGTCGACAGGGCTCCCGAAGCACAGGCTGAGGGATTCGCGACCGTGCGTCAGGCACATGAGAGCGAAATGGCGGAAGATTACGTTGAACTGATCGCCGAACTGATCGAGTCGCGCGGAGAGGCAAGGCCGGTGGAAATCGCCGAACGGTTTGGAGTGAAGCCGCCGACCGTGACCAAGAACATCTCGCGACTCAAAGCTGCTGGCCTGGTGCGGCGGGAACCTTACCGCGCCATATTCCTCACGGATGCCGGTCGGGAGTTGGCCGAGGCCTGCCGCCGGCGGCACAGGATCGTCGTCGCGTTTCTCCTCAGCCTGGGAATCGACGAAGAGACTGCGGAACGCGATGCGGAGGGGATCGAGCATCACGTCAGCACGACCACGCTGGAGGCCTTCGAACACGCCCTCCTGCAATCTGAGAGCGGCAAGTAGCGCAGCATCAAGTTCTCGCGAAATTCAGCAAAGCAAGACTCAGGAGGCGGCGGCGTCAGCAGTCAAAGGCTGGTGGGTCTGTTCTGATGGTCAACTTTAGTGCAGAAAATCGTTCGTGTCCTCTGAGCTTGGCCAGCCCGAGATAGTGTGCCCAAAATCTCTGACTGCGACGACGGTGCAGCGAAAATGTCGATCGCGGGAAAAGACGTGGGTACAACCTTTGATTTGCTCCTCTGTTCAAAGCGCATAGACAATAGTCACCACCGTCGTCATGACGATGAAGAACATGACCAAGGCGCCTATGGCGAGCGTCCGGCCCATGTCGCGGTTTGGCTTTGCCACTTTCAGACGCAATTCTTCGGCCGTTTCCGGAAACTCGAGCGCCGCGGAGTTCGAGCCTCGCACCAACTCGTATCGTGAATTCCAGCGACGCACCTCGGCCGCGTTCCACCCGTTCATGACCAGAATGATCGCGGCGATCATCAGCATCGAGGACGGGACCCAGATCGTGTAGCCACCCATGGTTTCGTCGGACAGGGGATCGAGCAACCCGGTTCCCGCCGTTTGGTAGGAGGCATAGAGGCTCACCTCTTTGAGTGTCGTCAAGGAACCCAGAAAAATGTTTGAAACGATCACCGCAAAACCGGAGATCAGCCTTGCGCCGCGCCTCGCGCCCTCAGGGGGATCTCTCGGGTCGAAGAGCATGCCGAAATACCAGATCCCTGCCAGCACCATCGCAAAATGGGCGAACACCTCGATCGCCGCGATGCGCTGCGCAAGTCCGTAAAGCACTGGAATCTGCCAGATAAAGAGCGACGTGATGAGCGCGGCAGTGGCGGTTACCGGATGTGCCAAGAGCCCCAAAGTAATAGATTTTCCAAGAGCGCCGAGGTATCGACGCCACCGTCTGTTCAAACCGGCTTGCAATAATCGCCACGGCTGAGAGACCGCGATGAGTAGTGGTCCTGCAAGGCGAAGGAGAAGATGCTCCACTTGGTGCACCGAAAAGAGGCTGTGCCCCAACGAAGCCAGAGGCGCATTCGTGGCCGCGAGAATACAGGTCAAGCCAGCGAAGAACAGAGCTTGCCGCCAAACAGAAACCGTCCCGCGAATGCGAGCGGATCGCGCGAGGCCGCGCACGTAGAACCATGCGGCCAAACTGACGGAAACAAGGGACACTGGCGAAATCGCATATCCAAACGGGTCGAAATTAAGGAAGTAGGTGATCATTGGCTCCTGTCATGTTGTATTGCTGGCCCATCGACGGACACTGGTGAAAGTCGAGATGTTCCCACTGCGCCACCTTGGGCCAAGGACAGATCAGTGGACATCGGAAGGTATTTGCCCTGCATCCACATGGGGAAAAGGTTTTCATAGAAACGTGAGAGCGGGTGGCCGGACTGACCGGCGGGCGCGATGAAATAGGATCCGGCTTCTTCCGAAAACGACATGACCGCCTGAAAATTGGTGCCCGCGCTGGTCGCGAACGGGCGGTCATTGTCAGAAGTGAACAGTGTTGCAATCAGTGTGTCGGGATCGCCGGAAGATGGGGCTTCGAGAGACAGCAGATCGCTGATGATCCCGCTCGATCGGATTGGTGCCCACCCCATATTCAAAGCGTGTGCTTCGCCCCAGGCCCAGGCGGACGGATCGGGTCCGTAGCGGTCGACAAGCCAGCCGATGGCATCATCCAGGGCCGCACGAACCTGATCCTGGCAGGTCTCGATGCGGGTAGACGGGCGGATGTCGCACCAGATTGCGCTCCCTCCGCGATCTGAAAGCACCGCAAATAGGACATCGGGATTTGGCCTGGCCCAGACCTTCGTCGCGGATGGAAATTCATCCTGAAGTATTCGCTTTTGCAACGCGCGCGCCCAGGCCCAGAACACGAGCGGCTCCGGTGAAAAGCGATCCATGTCGCCATTCCATTGGGCAAGTTGATCCAGAATATCGCCGCGAAGCTCATTTGCGCGGTTCTCTTCGAGAGCACCTGTGGAACCCACGAACCAAAGCTCTTTTGCCATTATAGGAAGAAGCGCCCGCGCGGCAGCGCTGACCGTGTCGCGCTGCACCGTAATCGCGCCCTCGACCGAGAATATCGGCTGCCGCTCATCAAGAGCAGCCAGACGGGCGTCTCGAAACGATAAAGGAGTTTCGACCTCCCTGTCAGGCCAGCGAGCAAGGGTTTCTCGGTCGATCGCAAGAATCTCCAATCCGGCTGGTGACAGGTTCATGCATGCGTCCATAGCATCGTTCACATCGGCGGACCGCGCCAGACGGTCAAGCATCATCAGAAAATTGCTGGCCTGCGCGGCCGTGGGATTCTCTGGCTCTTTAACGGCTTTCTGGGACACAGATCGGAACGCCCAAGCGACGCGTTCGCTGCGACCGACGACAATGAAGGGCACACCCGGCAATGTAGCCCCAATCGCGGCTCCGGTCGGGAGTTGAATATCCGCCAGGTACCATTCAGAAGGCAGCGATAAGGGGCCACGTATATCGGCGGCGAGAATTGGTGCTCCGGTAGCTGTTCTGTCTCCAGGCAACGCCCAAGCATCGAGGCTGACCTTGGGCGAGGTCACAAACAGCTCGGGCAAAAGAGGTCGATCCGACGGGATCGGTAGATCTGACAAGCCGGACAGGTCATTCTGCCGTCTCTCGGGTTGAAGATCGTTCAGAAACGCTTGGGCAAGTCTGAGACTATCGACGGGTCTCCAGGCTGCGATCATTCTCTCATCCGCGATCAACAGATCGGGTGAGCCTCTGCCGCGCCCGCCTTCGGACACCAGGCCAAGCCACGCGTTGACACCTGCGGCATATGCGTCGAGCGCTTGGGCTGTCGAAGGCTCAACTTCGATCGTCCGGTCAAGTGGCATCAAGGCTTGCGCTGCCCGCCTTGCCCTCAATAACTGGCCAAGCCTGTCCTGAGCGTGAACGAAACCAAGCGCGAAATAGGCGTCCGGAGCGGAGTCTGCAGAAATGTGCGGTATGGCCGCAGCATCTCGCAGAATATCGACTGGACCTTCGATACCCGCAACACTGAAATCCTCGTCATAGTCGGGGACGGAGGCGCGCAAAAGAAAGTAGACGACACCGGATACGGTCAGTCCTAATGCAAAAACCGCCAGGAGCAAGTACAGTAATATGTTGAATAGTCGTTTCAATTCGTTGCCGGTGCCAAAGTAATCTCAAGACGTGATGCGCAAGAGGATCACCGAGGCGAAAAAAGCGAGCAGGCCGAAAGCAATACCGAAGCTTGTCGCGTATTGAAGTATATCCAGGCGGTTCCCTTTCCGCCGTTGCGCCAGATAGCCACCCCAGAGCGCCCCTCCGACAAAGCCTGCGAGCACCAGCATCACGATTCCTCCGATTTTGATTTTTCTGAATTGAAACGTCGTCTGACCAATCCGACGGTAAAGGCTAGAGCCCAGACCGCACAGATGAGCGCCAGCGATGTCCAATCACCGAAACGTGCGTAAGGTGTGGGCGCAAGCGCTGTCGGCAGGCTGGCATCTATGACTCCAGTTTGTCCGGTCTCGAGGCGCGCGATGATCTCTCCCTTGGCGTCGATGATCGCGGAAATCCCGGTGTTGGCCGCCCGGACTACAGGAAGCCCTTCTTCGACCGCGCGCATGCGCGCGGAGGCGAGGTGCTGCTCGGGTCCGATGCTGGTCCCGAACCAGGCATCATTTGTGGCGTTGAAAATCCAGTCGGGGCGAAAAAGGTCATCGACTACCTGGCCCGGAAAAATGATTTCGTAACAGATCGCCACCGCGACCAGAGGCGCACCCGGGATCGCCAGCGTGCGTGGCCCTGGTCCTGGCGTGAAATCACCCAAACCTTCGGTCAGCCGCTCGATCGGCAGCCAGCCTCTCAGGGGCACATATTCCCCGAACGGAACAAGATGATGTTTTGCATATCCCGTCAGAATTTCGCCGCTGCCGTCATAGGCTTGAACCGTGTTGAAATATCGGGTTCCCCCATCGCCCTCTACGCGGTCAGGCACGCCTGTCAAAAGGATCCTGCCGTCTGGCAGAACCGTGGATAGCCGCCTACGCGCCAAGGCGTCCTCGTCCAGAAAACCGGGAAAGGCCGTTTCCGGCCACAGCAACAGGTCGAAGCGTCCAGGTTGCGCCGACAAGCCCAAATATTTCTCCAGCGTTCGCTCGCGGCTGCCCGGTGCCCACTTCTCGACTTGCGGCACATTGCCTTGGACGATGCGCAAAGCGCTGTCCGTCGGAGGCACATTCGTCCCTAAACGCAGCGCGCCGCCACCCCAGAGGCCCATCACCACAACGGCGAAGAGCACGAGAACAGGCACGCGTCTGTTTGGTGCCGCCACAATCAACACACCGGGCAACAGCCCTATAAAGACCGTGAGAAAGCTCAGCCCATAGCTTCCTACCCAGGCGGCGGGTTGGCGCAGAGCGGCGTGTTCGACAAGGGCATAAGCGGCAAGGTTCCAGGGAAACCCTGTCAGGACATGACCACGCAGCCATTCTGCGGCAACCCAGCAGGTTGCAAGCAGAAGACCTGCCGTAGTGTCGCCGACAGCACGGCGCTGCATGATGGTGGCAAATAACATCGCCGCAATCGCCGGGAAAATGGCCAGTCCGGCGGACAGTCCCGCGACTGCCGGGATCGCAAGGGCACCGAAACGTTCGGAATCGACGTAAAAGCTCTCGGCGATCCAGGAAACTCCAAACCCGAACTGGCCCATTCCGAAGACCCAGCCGATGAAGAAGGCAGGCGCTGTCGAAACCTGCCGGAGGACGAGAAAGAGTGCTGAGAAGGCGACTGGAACAACGATGAGCCATGAGAATGGTGGAAGGGTTAAAACCGTTAAACCGCCCGCTGCAAAGCTAATCCCTGATCGCAGGGGAATGTAACGGCCACGACCCGTCAGTGGTCGCAAGCCCGCCATCATGTGCCTGTTTTCAACTTGGCGCTCAACCAAGGGGCTATGAGCAGTAGGCCCACGCCACTGACCACGAAAACATCCGCCATGTTGAAGGCGGGCCAATGCGTGGATCCGACATAGAAATCGAGGAAGTCCGTCACACTCCGAAACCGGATGCGGTCGAGGACGTTGCCGAGCGCGCCACCGATAATCGCACCATAGGCGATAGCCTCAACCGGGTTGGCAGTGCGCACCAACATGACGGTCAACCAGCCGCAGACAGCGAGGGCCAACGCCGTAAGGCTCCACCATGGCGCGCCACCAAGTAATCCGAATGTCACGCCATCGTTGCGCAGGTAGATGAGATTGAAACCGGGAAAGACCGGAATTCCGGCGCTCAAATCTGCCGCATTGGCGACGACAATTGCTTTTGTCACCTGATCGACAAGAAAAGCAGTTCCAGCCGCAATGAAACCTTGGAAATGGGTCAGTTTCATCTCATCCTCCCAGCCATACATCGAGGAACAACATGATCACGAGGCCGGCTGCGAGACCGAGTGTCGCCCTGTTTTGATGGCCTGAACGGTGGGTTTCGGGAATGATTTCGTGGCTGATGACGTAGAGCATCGCCCCGGCGGCGAAGGCGAGCCCCCATGGCAACAGCGGCTGCGAGATGCTGATGATCCCAGCCCCAAGAAGCCCGCCTACCGGCTCGACAAGACCTGTCAGGGCGGCAATCCCCCACGCACGGCGCCTGGAATAACCCTCACCAAGCAATGAGACCGCTACGGCGAGACCCTCGGGAGCGTTTTGCAGCCCGATGCCAATCGCAAGCGGCAAGCCACCAGACAGACCGTCAGCCCCAAACCCGACACCAACGGCGAGTCCTTCGGGGAAATTGTGGATCGTGATCGCAATGATGAAGAGCCAGACGCGGCGCAGCGAAGCAGCGTCTGGGCCTTCCCGCCCCGTCTTGAAATGCTCATGCGGCAGCCATTCGTTCATCAGAGCGACCGCGCCCATGCCAAGCAGGATCGCAACACAAACGATGGCCGCCGGGAGAGCACCGTTGTCGAACTGTCCTTCGGCTGCATCGAGAGCCGGGATGATCAGCGAGAAAAACGAGGCCGCGAGCATGACACCCGCTGCGAAGCCAAGTAGCAGATCGCGTGTAGCCCGGGATGGGATGCGCCCGAAAAGAACGGGGATCGCCCCGACCGCGGTCAGCGATCCGGCGGCCAGGCTTCCAAGAAAGCCAAGGGTAATTGGGGAGAAGGGTTCCAAGCGCTGAGGTCTCGCCGATACGTCAGTCAGCGGCCGAATAACTGCTAAAGATCTCGGTCGATCCATCGCCGCGGATCAGGAAGACCTCATAAGCCTCACGATCGTCTTCCGGTCCCATGCCCGGCGATCCATAGGGCATTCCGGGCACCGCCAACCCCACTGCATCTGGACGCTCATCCAACAAACGCTGAATGTCTGATGCCGGTACATGTCCTTCGATCACGTAGCCGTCGACCAAAGCCGTATGGCAGGAGACCATGCGCTGAGGCACGCCATTGTCGAGTTTGAAGCGCACAAGAGATCCCCCGAACATGTCCTCGCCTGTCGGCGCGAATCCGCTTTCCTCGAGGTGCTTCATCCAGGACAGACAACAGCCGCAGCCGTTTGTCTTCCGGACATCAATCTGGATCGCATCGGCGACAGCTTGCGCCGCGGGGAACAAGGCCAGCGTGACTGCAAGGGCGAGAGCCAGTCGTTTCATGGATTAAAGCCTTTCGGTTGTTGTTTGCATAAATTCGCTGGTGAGCCTCTCGGCCAGTAGCGTGCGTGCCTCAGCCAATCGCTCAAGTGCAGCCGTGTCATCCGCATCCCGCTCGGCCGCCTCTGCCAGTCGGTCGTCTGAGAGAGGATCCGTCGGGCGACCATCGACAAGAACCTCATAATGCAGATTGGGGCCGGTCGCGGTGCCGGTCGCACCGACGCGACCGATCATGTCTCCGGCCATCACGCGCTGCCCTTGTTCGAGTGTGTCCGGCACCTCGCTGAGATGTGCGTATCGTGTCAGGGTGTCGGATCCATGCGCTATCTCCACCACCCGGCCATATCCACCGCGACGTCCGATGAAGCTCACGCGTCCGGGCGCCGTCGCTTTCACCGGCGTACCGCTTGCTGCAGCAAAGTCGACGCCGGTGTGCATGCGCACATTCCCATAGACTGGGTGTGTGCGACGGCCAAAGACGGAACTCAGCCGCGCTCCTTCCACCGGTTGGGCAAAGACACGCAGGACCTCTCCATCAACATAGATCGTCGCTTTGCCGCTGCCGTCATCCGGCCAGACGATCTCGTAGACCGTTTCACCAAGATTCAGTGCGGCAAAGGCAAGTTCGGGCTGACCGATCCTCTCGTTTCCGTCGCGCGCTTCGCGCCAAAGAAGACGCATCGTCTCGCCACCGGAAAGTTCGCGTCGAAAATCCACTGTGCCGCCCAGCATCTGCGCCATGTCGACCGCAAAGCGAGCAGGGATGCCCGCCTTGTCCAATGCCGCGAAGACAGAGCTTTCGATCACTGCCTCGCCCGCGAACGTCACCATTTCAGGGTCTGGCTCCAACACGCGTGTGACAAGTTCCTGACCAAAGACCGTTTCGATCCGCACCCCATCGTCAACTGCCAGTTCCACGCGGCTCGGATTTCCGTCCACCTTTGAGATCACAGTGATCTCATGGCCCGGGCGCAATCGGCGCAGGTCATATTCTGCACCAAGCGCGAGCGCGATTTCGGCACGCGCAGGCGCAGCGATACCCGCGTTCGCCAGGACCGCATCCAGCGTCTCGCCCGACGCGATCTCACGCGACCAGGTTATCAAAGGCGGTTCAATCTCGGGCAAGGCGGTTTCTGCGAAGACGGATTGCAAGAGCGGCAGAGGTCGCATTGGGCTAGCATTGTCGGCGTGAAATGCAGCGGGCGGTGTCACATCGTAGTCGGCGATCTGAGGCATCGAGAGCGGATCGGGAGTCCAGAGGGTGGCTTCAGCAATCGCAGGAGGCACTGGCTCTTTGGAAAGAACGCCAGATATGGCGATGGCGGTCACCGAAAAAGCGCCTGCGACCACAGCGCTCGCCAAAACAATTCTAATATTCATGTTGCCCCCTCTACGTCTTCTGTCAGTGCACGCCGGATCTTCGGCACTGCGAATTCTCTTGGCTCGTGATAGTCAATCATGGTGACGAGTTCACCCTTGGCATCGAACAGGAATACGCTTGCCGTATGGTTCATTGTATAGTCGCCGCCTTCGGTCGGAACGCGCTCATACGAGGCACGAAATGCTTCTACAGCGCGGGAAATCTGGTCTTCCGGTCCCGTCCAGCCGCGAATGGCCGGATGAAAATAGCCGACATATTCGGCCATGGCCTCGGCCGTGTCCCGCTCTGGATCGACTGTGATGAAGACCACGTTCATCCGCGCGGCGTCGTCCCCGAGATCTTCAAGCCAACCTGAGATATCCGATAACGTCGTGGGGCAGACATCCGGGCAGTAGGTGAACCCGAAAAACACCATGGTCGGGCGTCCAATCAGGGCTTCTGGGCCCACTTCATTGCCTTCGTGATCGGTCAGTCGGAAATCCATCGCCGACAGGGGGAGAGGCCTTTGGCCGGCCGGTTTTGGTGCGCCGGGACCGTCTACCCGCCACCAGCCGACCCCGAGCATCAGAGCGACAGCGCCTACACCGGCTGCACCGTATTGGACCACATGCCGACGCTGCATCAGCTCTCCGGCCCGCGCGCGGCGATCCCCAGAATTGGGACCTCAACAGTCACTTCACCACCGTCCGAGAACGTCAGTGTCAGTGGGAAGGTCTCGCCTTCGATCATCGGGTTTTGCAGCTTCATGAGCATGGCGTGCAGTCCGCCCGGTTCCAATGCTACGCTTTGGCCCGGTTCAATCGTGATTTCGTCAGCAGGCGCCATAGAACTGACGCCGTCGGCGTTGGTTTTCGTCTCATGGATCTGGGGCATCACGGCCAGTGGTGTTGTAAGCCCGGTCAGCGTGACCGTGTCTTCACCGGTGTTGCGCACAGTCATATAGGCGGCACCAGGGCGGTTGACCCCGATTGAAGCACGGGACCACGCGTTTTCGACGACCACATCCTCCGAACCGGCAAATGCCGGAGTCGACATGCCCGAGAGCAGTAAGACAAGGGTCAAACCGTTGATGTAAGATAGTTTTGTCATGAAGAATTCTCCTGTATCTGGCCGAGCATCAACTTTGGCTGGCCGCAACTTCCGCCGCCACCAGTCGCCGCAGTTCTGCCTCACCAAACGGGTCCAATGGCTTGGCGTTGACGAAGAACGTGGGCGTTTGTCGAACGCCAACCGCTTCGACATCAGCGCGGTCCTGATTGAGCACGGCCACGACACCGGGGGCCAGCATCTGTGTCCGAGCAGCTTCGACATCCAGACCACCGCTTGCGGCAATCTCAAGGATCAAACCCGGTGCCGGAGTGCCATGGGACGCCCATCGCGGCTGCTCGCGCAGGACCGCTTCCAGCACGGGTTCGAACACATGCTGCATCCGCGCAGCTTCGAGAACACGGATCGCTTCCACCGAAGCGTCCCCGTGAAAGGCAGTGTATCGAATGACGACACGGACCGCATCACCGTGCTCAGTCATGATATCCTTGACCACGGGATAGAAGGCGCGGCAGGCCTCGCAAGCTGGATCGAAAAACTCGACAATCGTGACAGGTGCCGTTTCGGGGCCGAGGATCGGGGAATAGGGCCGGATCAGCACATCGTTCACTTCAGGCGCGACAGGGACTGCCTCTGCAATGGGTTGGGGGCGGGTGGCATACCAGGCCGCGCCGCCAAAACCTGCGGCACCAACAGCCAGAACGGATAGAACGAGACCGCGTCGATTCATGTTTGTTTTTCCTTCAGTGAAATGGCCGACAGCACCCCGATCATCGTGAAGGCGACAAGCGCCATCAGCGGAATCGGAATGCCGAAGACCACCTGGTTGTCGTCGGTACAAGAGGGGCCGGTCGCCTTGCAGGGCTGGATCGCCTCGGGGATCAGCCCGACATAGAGGCCGATGTGATACAACGCCACCGCCGCCCCCCCAAGCGCCAGCGCAACGCCATAGCGCCCCACGCGAGGATCTTGCCACCACAGCCCGAGCCCAAGAACGACAGCCAGGGGGAACATGAAGGCGCGCTGGAACCAGCAAAGGACGCAAGGCGTTTGACCAAGAACCTCGCCAATAAAGAGCACGGCAAGCGATGAGATAAGCGCAATGATCCAAGCAAGAACAAGGGCCGTTTCTCCGGAAAGTCGGGTCATGGCGATCAGATCCTCTCTCTCAGATCCGCAAGGATCTCTTCGGCGGGTGTGCCGTAGGGCCAGGAATCGGCGAAGCCCGCCTGCGGATCAAAAAGGAACAGGTGCGATGTGTGCCCCATTGTATAGCCATCCGGCGCGCTGGCCTCTTCGATCCTCTCAAAGAAAATTGGGAAGGTCTCGGATGTTGCGGCGATCTGCTCCGGCGTGCCGGTCAGCCCGATGATCCCTGCGTCGAACAGGGGCACATACCCGGCAAGTGCTGTCGGCGTATCCCGCTCCGGATCAATCGTTATAAAAATCGGCTGGACCTTTGCCGCCTCGTCGCCCAAGCCCTCCATCACGGCCGCGACTTCGGACAGTGTTGTAGGACAGACGTCGGGGCAATTGGTGAAACCAAAGAAGACCAGCATCCAGCGCCCTGCGAAATCTTCGTCTGTTTGGACCATGCCGCGATGGTCCGTCAGTTCGAACTGCGCAAGGAAAGGTGGTTCATTCTCGGCTTGGGTAATATCGGCGCCATAGTCCGCCCACAGTAACAGCCAGATGAAAACGAGCGCCGCCACGCCCGCCAAAACCCATAGCACTTTCTGAAGACCTGAAAGCTTCACGCCGCTCCGCCCGAATTTGATTCTATATTTTCAGAGCGCTTACACCCTCTAGCTACTGTAGGTTCAAGCGTGATTCTTGCCCTGCGGCAGCACGTCACGCACCTGTGAAGCTAATGCTCTCTATTCAGCGCTTCAAAACCTGCCGTCACTCAATGTTTCGCTGCTTCGTCTGACCCTGCAGGTGGCCATCAAGGGAAGGCAACGGCAATTTCCGCTAAATCCGACGCCTGCGGAAACCGGGCCTGCAGATACAAAGCTGCTACGCAGATGCACTGCAAGCATGGGTCATTTTTTAAGGTATCAGTCTAAAATAACGCTTGAACCTACAGCGACTGCAGGAACTACAAAGGACGCGAATCAACTGTCGGATCCTGCTCACGGCATGCACGCGCAAAGAACTTCATCCCATTCGGTTTTCCGCCCAACCCCAACTCGGTTGCGATTCACAGAAGCGAACACAGGCGGAAAGTGGAGAATGTCGCGATATGATCTCACTAGAATGGACGATGAACATGCTGAACTATCCCGATGCGGAAACCTTGTCCGGCTCGGATGCAGAAGCGCTACTCAGGAGGACGCAAAATGACACCTGAGATCGGACAATTCGCCCTTACCCTCGCGCTTGCCGTCGCGATTGTTCAAAGCATCTTGCCAATTGTCGGAGCAAGCACGGGACGCGTGCTTTGGATGGAAAGTGCAAAGACAACAGCGGTGCTTCAGGTGACGTTAGTTGCAATTGCGTTTGGCGCGCTCATGCGCTCCTTTGTTGTCAGTGATTTCACGGTTCGAAACGTGGTTGAAAATTCCCACTCTCTGAAGCCGATGATCTTCAAGGTTGCCGGCACTTGGGGCAGCCACGAAGGGTCTCTAGTTCTCTGGACCTTTATTCTCGTACTTTTCGGGGCTGGGGTCGCGCTGCTGGGCAGAAACATTCCGGTTGGTCTCAAAGCGCGAACTCTATCCGTTCAAGCCTGGATCAGCGTCGGTTTCCTGAGCTTCATGCTCTTTACATCCAATCCGTTCGAGCGGGTGTTTCCGCCGCCTCTGGATGGCACAGACCTTAATCCTCTGCTGCAGGACATCGGGTTGGCGATGCATCCCCCGCTCTTGTATTTTGGGTATGTCGGCTTCTCGATCGTCTTCTCCTTCGCGGTCGCGGCTCTGATAGAGGGTCGGGTGGATCCCGCATGGGCGCGTTGGGTGCGGCCTTGGACTCTGACGGCCTGGATCAGCCTCACTGCGGGGATCGCACTCGGCTCTTGGTGGGCCTATTACGAACTTGGCTGGGGCGGCTGGTGGTTTTGGGACCCGGTGGAAAACGCATCCTTCATGCCATGGCTGCTGGGTACGGCACTCCTGCACTCCGCTATCGTCACGGAAAAGCGGGACACGTTCAAAAGCTGGACCATTCTTTTGGCCATCCTGACCTTTTCACTGTCACTTCTGGGGACATTTATCGTCCGATCCGGCATTTTGACATCCGTTCACGCGTTCGCGGTCGACCCGGCGCGCGGCGTGTACATTCTCGGCCTTCTTGGCGTAACCATTGTCGGCTCACTGACACTTTACGCATGGCGCGCGCCTCAGCTTGGATCGGGTGGCGTATTTCGGCCGATTAGCCGCGAGGCGGGGCTTTTGCTCAACAACCTTCTGCTCGCGACCGCAACGGCGACCGTCCTTTTTGGAACACTCTATCCGTTGTTTGTGGAAGCGGTGACTGATGAAAAGATCTCTGTAGGACCACCGTATTTCAACGCGACGTTTATCCCTTTCATGCTGCCGCTAGTCATCATCATGGGAATTGGCCCATTCCTGTCTTGGAAACGGGCCGATCTTCCCGGTATCTGGCAGCGGCTGCGTTTGGTTTTTGGTATCGCGATTGGTGTTGCGGGGATCGTTTGGTACCTTCAGACAGACGGGCCCCTGCTTGCAGTGGTCTCAATAGGGATTGCAGCCTGGGTTTTTGTTGCAACGTTGCGCGAATGGGCGTTGCGCATCAAGCTCTTTGATTTACCCCTTTCACAGTCGCTGCGTCGCGCGCGGAACTTGCCGCGCGCTGCGCACGGTATGACGCTCGCGCATCTTGGCGTTGCAATGCTTGTGCTTGGGTTTGTAGGTTCCACAGCCTGGAAGGAAGAACGTGTTCTTTTCGCAGAACCGGGGACGACCGTGGAAATCGCCGGTTTTGAGGTAATATTCGACGGTGTCGAACGGTTGCGTGGTCCAAACTACATCGCACAACAAGGCCAGCTTCGCGTCTTGAAAGATGGACGGGAGATTACGCTTCTTCGTCCGGAGCGCAGAAACTATCCAGTTGCGGGGACGTCCACAACCGAATCTGCAATCCGATCAACGCTCAGAGGTGATCTCTACGTCACCATCAGTGAGCCTGCGACCGAAAAGGCGTCGGGCCAGTGGAATTTGCGCATTCTCTACGAACCACTGGTTAATTGGATATGGATCGGAGCGACGATGCTGGTGCTTGGCGGGTCCCTTTCGCTATCGGACCGCAGATTGCGGGTGGGTGCGCCGTCGCCAAAAAGCCGGTCGTCAGCGCTTCAACCGGCGGAATGATATGATGAAGAAAATCCTTCTCGCGATGCCAGCGCTGGTCGCAGTGGTCTTGGGTGGATTTTTGTTCTGGGGGCTCAACCCAGACCGAGATCCTAACGCAATTCCTTCCGCTTTGGTCTCCGAACCAGTTCCGGATTTTGAGCTTCCACCGGTAGAGAGCACGCAGACCCCCGGACTGTCGGCCGCAGCCCTTCGTAGCATTGGCGAGCCGGTTTTGGTCAATGTATTCGCTTCATGGTGCGTGCCCTGTCGTGCTGAGCATGCGGTGCTAACCAGGCTTGTTGAACAGGACGGTGTTCGGCTGATGGGGATTAACTACATGGACAAACCAGCAGATGCCGCAAACTGGCTGGAGGAGCTTGGCAACCCCTATGAGAGGATCGGATCAGACAGCGAGGGCCGGGTCGGTATCGAATGGGGTATTTCGGGGGTGCCTGAGACGTTTGTGATCGATGCGAACGGTATCGTAGTCTATCGCTACGTTGGTCCCATTGTGACGCCAGAGGCACAGGATGAAATTCGTGCTGCGTTGGCCGCAGCAGGTGGTCAATCATGAAGAGTTGGCTCTATTCACTGGTGCTGATGCTTGCCGCAACAACCGCGGCATGGGCTGTGGAGCCAGATGAGTTGCTGGATGATCCGGTGCTTGAGTCGCGCGCCCGGGAGCTCTCAAAGCAGCTACGCTGCGTTGTCTGCCAGAATCAGGATATCGATAGCTCAAATGCGGGTGTTGCCCGAACGATGCGCACCTTGCTGCGCGAACGTCTGATTGCAGGTGAAACAAATGACGAGATCATTGCGTTTTTCGTAGATCGATATGGTGACTTCGTCCTGTTCAGGCCGCGACTGAAACCCGCCACGTATCTGTTGTGGTTCGGACCAGCGGTTCTTTTTGCCGTTGGGATTGGCGTTGTCTTTGTCACAATCAGGTGCCGAAGCAGGGCCGTTCTTGATGGCACTGCTGATCCACTGAGCCCCGATGAAGAGCGTGAGTTCGAAGCCATTTTTCATGAAAATGAAGGACGGAGAGACCCATGATTTGGTTGGTGTTAGGCGCGATGGCATCCATCACTGTCCTTCTGTTCTTGTCCGGTCTCTATCGAACGGGTGAAGTCCTGAACAGAAAGGATGGAGCGTTGGTTATCCTCAAGGATCAGCTTTCCGAAATTGATACTGATCAAGAGCGGAATCTGATATCCGTTACCGAGGCCGACGCGGCCAGGGTTGAAATCAAACGCCGCATTCTGGCTGCCGGTCGGCTTGCGACACGTGAATCGTCGCGCGCAAGTGGGCGAAGCACCATCTTCGCGTCCGCCATTGCCACGCCATTGGTAGCCTTCGCTCTGTATTCTCAAATCGGCTCGCCACAGATCGAAAGCCAGCCTCTGGCGTCTCGCGCATCTGAAACCCAGGAAGCCGCAAACCTCTCAGAGTTGACCCAGAGACTAAAAACCCGGCTTGAAGCAGACGAGTCTGGTGGACCAAGTGATGGTTGGGTTCTGCTCGGTCAGACCTATATGCGTATGGCTCGTTACGATGATGCCGCCGATGCATTCGAACGCGTCACTGTCCGCGACAATGCAGATATCTCAACCCTATTGCTATATGCCGAGGCCTTGATCGCAGCCGAGAACGGGATCGTGACGCCGCAAGCGGAAAGCGTGATCGAACGCGCATCGGAGATGGACCCCGATGATCCAGGCCCAATTTTCTATAGAGCCCGGATCCTCGAACAGGACGGGGTTCCAGATGAAGCGAGGACGCTTTTGATCGAGCGCCTCAAGAGAGCGGATCGCGCCTATCCGTGGATGGAACTTTTCCTGTCTGTCGCCAACCGATTGGGGGAACAGGTTGGAGAGAGCCCTGTCACCCTAGCTGATTTCTTTCCGGACTCTCGGGACGCGCGTAGCCCCGGTGCGGCCGATATCGAGGCCGCTCAGGACATGTCGGTCGAGGAACGCAGCGCTTTCGTCCGCTCCATGGTTGACCGCTTGGCGGCGCGATTGTTGGATGACCAAGACAATCTTGAAGGATGGCTTCGGCTTGCGGAGGCGTACAGTGTATTGGGTGACTTTGATGCTGCCCAGAACGCCGCCGACAATGCGCGCACCTTGGCCGAAAGCCTTCCGGAAACCGACCCTATGCGTGCCGCCGCCACGGCCCGATTGGATCGGATCAACAAATAAATTGGGGCCGCGTGGTCTCAGATACATAACAGCTTTCCTTTCACCTGAAACTAAACCACTGTAGGTTCTGCCTCCCTTGAGCAATGCAACGGCACTATGTCATCGTTTTCGGACAGCGCTGAGATTGGCAGCCGACAGTGCTTCGAGAACGGCATCCGCAGATAGTAGTTCAGATAAAATGATACCTTCAGGAGCATCTGGACCGTAGACGATGTTGAGCGGAATTGCGTATCTGCCGTGCGCCTCGAGATAGGATTGGATTTTCGCGTCCGGTCGCGTCCAATCCGCGCGCATCGCAATCACGCCTTCCTCGCCAAGTGCTCCCAAAACTGGTTCACGATCCAGGACCAGGGTTTTGTTTGCTTTACAAGTGATGCACCAATCCGCAGTAACGTCCACGAAGACAGTTTTGCCCTGCGACACTTCACGCGCGATCCGGGACCGGTCGAACTCGACCCAGTAAGAAGTGATCGAGGCTGTTACATCATCGGAGCTTTTTGGCAGCAGTGCAGGGGCCGCCAACGTCATGCCCAAAACCGCAGTCATTCCCCACAGCAAACCGTTACGAGGCTGAACCTGATAGGCTCTCGCCGCCAGTACGATGAGCCCAAGACCCAGCAGCACCAGGCCTGTGAGAGTTGGCGACGTCACACCAATCAAGACCCAGCATAGCCATGCAACGGTTCCGGCAAGCAGCAATCCGAGAACGATCTTCACGCTTATCATCCAGGGTCCCGGTTTGGGCAGTCGAGACAGGAAACCAGGCCAAGCGGCAACCAGAATATATGGCAGTGCAAGCCCAATCCCCATCGCTGTGAAAACCGCAAGTATATCGCCTGTCGTGCCAGAAAGGGCGAAGGCAATGGCTGTCCCCAGCAACGGGGCTGAACAAGGCGTTGCAAGTATCGCAGCCAGAGCGCCGGTGGAGAAGTCTTCGGCATACCCCCGCCCAAAGCGGCCAGATAGCCTAACCATCCAGCTGCTGGGCAAAGAAATTTCAAAAACTCCAAACAAATTTGCCGCAAAGAGTCCGACAACGAGAATGAGTGCAATTAGGAAATATGCATTCTGAAACTGCACACCCCATCCAACGGCATATCCGAGCGTCTGCAGCGCTATGACCGCCAAGGCCAGCACCCACATAAAAGCAACAGTTCCCACAGCCGTAGCGAGAAATCCCGCGCGCAATTGTGAAAGGGAGCGATTCTTCATTCGGAGCGCCGACCCGAACTTAATCGATAGAACTGGCAAGACGCATGGCATTGCGTTCAGTATCAACCCTCCCAGGAAGGACAGCAAGAGAATCGGGAAAAACTGACCCCTATCTTGGCTGGTCTCGGATGCGTAAGGTGGCGCAGGTACAACGTCGGTAGTGTTCACATCATCGAATGTAACCGCGACATCCTCGTCTACGACCGTAATTCGAAGGGAGGTTTGTTCCTCGCTTAACGCGAGAATCGGGATACTTGCCCAGAGACCGGTGCGATCACTTGTAAGGCGGATGTCGGGTGCGCCGAATGCAGAGCCTGCACCAAACTCTGGAAAAAGATCGGGATTGTTCCAGCCAGAAGGCCGCGTCATTTGAACAACCAATGCCTGATCCTGCTTCAGCGATGCGCCCGAGACCGCTATTGCACTTTCTGGCCCTGCAACAGGTACGCGAGCGGCCCATGTCGCGATATCGGTCGCGGCTTTCGCATCGACGCCCGTTCCCAATGGCACAGGGAGTGTCAATTCAAACCTTTCCGGAATGCACACATTGGAGCAGATCAGCAGATCGACGAGTCCCTTCAGCTCGGGCGCTCTATCAGAGTTCGCAAGCCGCAACTGCAATGGAAATATTACTTGTTTGGCATAGCCGAAATTTTCAATTCCGAAGGCGCGGAAACGCGTGGGTGCGGGCCAAAGCATGTCGACGGATTCAAGGTTTGTGGACCCCTCCCAATCGATCTCTGGCGGCAGGCCAACCTCGCCTGGCGACCGCCAGTACGCTTTCCATCCTTCCTCCAGTTCAATCTTCAAACCCGCCGAAAGGAACTGCGATCCTGGGGCGATTCCTGCTTCCGCGACGATCAAACGTGCCGTCAGAACTTCGGAACGATACGCATTGGATTCCAAGGCGCGAACAGGGCTTGCCACAAAAACAAGAAAGAGTGCGAGACTGATAAGCAATCCCTGATACCCTGCCAAGGTTGTACGCATATTCTGACCTCTTTTTCTTCGCGCTCAGTCTCGGGAAGTTACAGCAACGTGCTAGTCCCGAACGCCTTTGTGACGGCGTCGACCCCTCAAACAGTGGGCAGAGCCAAGACTCCGACTAACTAGGCGACAGCGATGCTCGTCTGGGCTTCCTACAAAACAGTCGTTTTTCCGCGTCGAACACAAGCTGGACCCGCTCTCCATGGTGTCGCGCTCTCAGGCTAGCGCCGTTTCAAGGTTAGTCCTTTTTTGTCTGTTCACGATACTTACGATAGTGCGCCCGTCGAGACCCGATGCTGGGCGACAAAATAGTCGCACCACAACAACGACCAGATGAAAACGAGCGCCGCCACACCCGCCAAAACCCGTAGTACTTTCTGAAGACCTGATAGCCGCACGCCGCTCCGCCCGAATTTGATTCTATATTTTAGGCGCGTTTACACCCTCTAGCTACTGTAGGTTCAAGACCTATTCTGGATGAAAGAGCGATGTTCACTGACCTGTGAGATGCCGAGCGGAACTTGTGCAAAAAAACGCTTAAAGCTACACGGGCTGTAGATAGTTTGGAGAGGTGATATGCTCACAATCGGCACTTTGGCAAAAAGGACCGGGACGAAGGTGCAGACGATCCGCTATTACGAGCAGATCGGACTCCTGCCCGAGCCCGGGCGATCGGCTGGCGGTCAGCGGCGCTATGGAGATAGTGAGCTTGACCGCTTGTCTTTCGTCCGGCATGCGCGGCAACTCGGGTTCTCGCTGGACGCAATCCGTGAGCTTCTTGATCTGAGCGATCATCCAGACAAGTCGTGCGCGGAGGCGGATGCAATCGCCCGTCGGCAACTCAAACAGGTCGAGCAACGATTGGCGCGGCTCGAGGCGCTGCGGACGGAACTGAAGCGGATGGTGCATGAGTGCAGCGGCGGGCAGACTTCCGACTGCCGTGTGCTCGAGGTGCTGCGCGACCATTCCGAATGCCTGACCGAGCATGAAGAAATCGGCGCCTGAGATGCCCGCTGCGCTTGCCTATCCGCTCGCGGCACTTGCCGAAATTGCAGGGTGTTTCGCCATCTGGGCCTGGTGGCGTCTCGGCGCCTCGGCACTTTGGGTTGTGCCTGGCATTGCTGCCCTCGTGGTGTTCGGATGGCTCCTGGCGCAGGTAGAGACTGTCGCCGCGGGCCGCGCATTCGCAGCCTATGGTGGCGTCTATATAGCGTCCTCGGTTCTGTGGATGTGGTTGGCCGAAGGACATAGGCCTGATAGGTGGGATCTTCTTGGCACAGCCGTTTGTTTGCTGGGGGCGACAGTTATTCTTGCCGCGCCGCGAGGCGATTAAGAAATGGGCTCGTCCGGCTCAAGCGCGAAATCGGATTCGATTACCTTTGATTCATTCAAGATCGACGGAAGATTCTCAGAACATTAGCTCGTCGCTCGTGGTTGCAGTTCGGTAAGGTTCGAGGATTGGCAATAGCTTGTGGTAGAGAAGAAGAACGCTACGGAAAGACGCACACTCTGGATTGTGCTGGGTCTCAACATCGGGCTGGCAATCGCTTTCTTCGCCTCGGGCGCATTCGGCGATTCGAGCGCGCTTATCGCCAATGGCCTCGACAATCTGTCGGACAGTTTCGTCTACGCGATCAGCCTCTTCGCGCTGTCCCGCTCCACCAAGTGGAAGCGCGGAGCGGCAAATGTTTCGGGCGGCCTGCTGATCCTCTTCGCCCTTGGCATCCTGTATGACGCCTGGCGCCGCTACGTCGGCGGATCGGATCCTCTTGGCACGATCATGATTGTCATGGCGCTGGTAGCGGCGGCCATCAACGCACTTTGCGTCTGGCTGTTGGCGCGGCTTCGCGATCCGGACGTGAACATCCGAGCGGCGAATACCTTCAGCTGGAACGACTTCGCAGCCAATCTCGGAATCGTCGTCGCAGGCGGGCTCGTGGCCTGGCTCGGAACGAACTGGCCGGACCTTGTCGTGGGTGTGATTGTCGCCGGCATCGCGGCCTGGGGTGGCGTCGGAATCCTGAAAGACGCGCATGGTGAACACCACAAGGCGGTGCACGATGACAATCAGGCAAGTGAGGACATCGCCTGAAATCGGGGCTTGAAGCTACAGTGACTGTAGCAACTACATATTCTCGTGAACGATTCGAGGAGATATCCCGTGAACCCCGCCGACCCTCATTTGGCCAAAACCCGGCTGCTGGAATTTGACGCGACCTCAATTGCAAAACTGATCGAGGAGCGCGGCTGGGCAGACCTTCCCAGCGACGACCGAATTGGGGCCATCTACGATTTCGTCAGGAACGAGATTACCTTCGGCTACAACCGCGCCGACGACATTCCGGCGTCCGAGGTCCTCGCAGATGGCCACGGGCAGTGCAACACCAAGGGCACGCTCCTCATGGCCCTGCTGCGTGGCGTGGGAGTTCGCTGCCGACTGCACGGATTCACAATCCACAAGGCGCTTCAGAGAGGCGTCATTCCGGAACTCGTCTATCCCCTCGCGCCGTCCGAAATCCTCCACTCCTGGGTAGAGGTGCACTTGCGGGACGGATGGGTCAATCTAGAAGGCTTCATCCTGGACGCGTCCTTCTTGCAAGCGTTGCAGCACGAATTCCGCGACACGGATAGTCTGTGCGGCTACGGGGTTGGAACGGAAAGTCTGAGCGCCCCGCCTGTTGCCTGGACCGGGAATGACACCTACATCCAGAAAACCGGTATTGCTCGCGATCTCGGAACCTTTGACGCTCCCGACGATTTTTACTCAAAGCACCGCCAGAACTTCGGATTTGTGCGCGACTTGCTCTATCGCCACGTCATCCGTCACTGGATGAATGCCAGGGTTCGCCGCATCCGCCGCGGAATCTTGCCGCCGGTCCCCGGATTCAATCGGCCGAACCACCGCCATGAGGAGACGAACCGTGCCGCATGATCACGGCCACGCCCACATCGATCCTCAATCCGGTGATCGTCGCGTCTCCATCGCCATCTGGGCCAACGGCCTCCTGACGGTCGCGCAGATCGTCGGCGGGATCCTTTCCGGCAGCCTCGCGCTGATCGCGGATGCCCTCCACAATTTCTCGGACATGGCGTCGCTGGTGATCGCCTTCTTCGCGCGTAAGATCGCTCGCCGCCCGGCGGACAAGCGCATGACCTTCGGCTATGGGCGGGTAGAAATCGTCGCAGCGCTCATCAACTACACGACACTTATCCTGATCGGCTTCTACCTGATCTACGAGGGTGGCATGCGCATGATCGACCCACCAGAGGTACAGGGCTGGACGGTGGTGATCCTGGGCGGTGTGGCACTGGTCGTCGACACGTTGACGGCGCTGCTCACCTATTCGATGCAGAAAGGCAGCGTGAACATCCGTGCGCTCTTCCTGCACAACCTATCGGACGCTTTGGCCTCCGTGGCGGTCATCATCGGCGGCTCGCTCATCCTCCTCTACAACATGCGGTGGGTCGACCCGGCGATCACCATCGGCATCGCTCTCTACATCCTCTACCTCGCATTTACCGAGATCGGCGGTCCGATTCGGACGCTGATGCTCGGCAGTCCACCGGACATCGACAATGAAGCCGTCGTTGAGGCGATGCGGGGTGTGGATGGTGTCGCGGACGTTCATCACGTGCATCTGTGGCAGATGCAGGAGCACGAGGCGGCTCTGGACTGCCACGTCGTGCTGACAGCGGACGGCTGGGGTCAAATCGAAAAGATCAAGGCCACGATCAAGGACCGGCTGAAGGACGATTTCAGCATCGGTCATTCGAGTCTGGAATTTGAGCACGAAGACCGCGCGCACCAAAACGCTAACCTTTACGGTCACGGCAAGCCGGAAGAAGAGGAGAAAAACCATGTTCACCGAGACACTGACAGATCATGACGAGATGATTGGCCTTGCCTGCGAGGGCAAGCTCAGCGAAAGCGACCTGAAGCGGATGCACGCCCTGCTTCATCAGCGCCTGCAAGAGACAAGCAAGCCCGGCCTGGTTCTCGATCTTACGAGGTTTGAAGGCTACGAGGGGCCGTCCGCTCTGCTCGAAGATCTGAAGATCGACACAGCCCATAGGAACGACTTCCACCGCGTTGCTGTGGTGGGCGAAGGGGCTTTGATGGAGTGGGGCACCAAGTTCGCCGATGTGCTGACCAAGGCCGAACTCCGCCAGTTCGACCCCTCGGGAACGGATGCGGCAATCGCTTGGGTAAGTGAAAGGTAGGGGAGCTTTCAATCAGATGCCTTCGCAGAAGGCAGCATCTGTTTGAAACCATAAACAGAAGAACTACAGCAGTTGCGAGGCCCAAGAGCAATCCGAATTTTCTAAACATAGTCGCTCCTTTCGCAAAGGAGTAACTTCAGTACGTTGGCACTGCACTTGCCGGAGCACTACCAAATCGTAATGTTTTAGCGGCTCAGGGTGCCAGTTGGTTAACATAAACTTCATTATGCGCCTTTATACTTAATGTTGCGATAGTATATTATTGTATATATGCTGACCTCCTGTCACAAAGGCTCCTCAGCATGCGTTATTCATTCAAAAAGCTCCTCCCCTCGGTCGCTGTTGCTCTGGCCCTTGCGGGCGTTTCCTTGCCGATGCCCACCCGCGCGCAGACATACCCGATCGACTGCGCGATCCTCCTCTGCCTGTCTGGCGGCTGGCCCGCGTCCGTTCCTTGCGCCCGGGCCCGGGCCGAATTCATCCGACGAATTACGCCTTGGCCGGTGGAACCGCCGCTACAAATCTGGCGCTGTCCCATGGGCGCCTCCTATGAGATCGAACCTCAACCGAGCGGAACAAATCGGACCTTCGACGCGTTCTTCTGGACTGATAATGTGCGGCCACGCCAGTCATTTCCCATGATCCGTCAAGCACCTGAAGTAATGGCAAAAACGGCCGTTTGGAGCGTTGACGAAACATCAAACGAGTTCGTTCCCGTCGAACTTGCCCTGCGACTCGTTCAAGATCGTGCAGATATCGACATCAGCGGACCAGAGTTCAATTTTGTCCGATCCATTCGAGTTTTTGATGTTCGCTTCGCCTCTCAGCAAGAAACTGGAGAAAATAATCAATGCCGACGCTATGCACTGGTCTATCTTGGCACCTACGGCACGCAGGGCAAATTTTCATGGGCCGTATCTGCGCCGACGGCTCTACCCGATGCTCATGTCGGGCTCGAAGGCTGGGGGTCGAACTGCCCAAGCGTTTTTAATCGATCGGTATTCGTGGATTGGCGCGACTACGCGGGTAACTATGGGTTTGAACAGGTCGATTACTGACCCGTTCCAGTGGCCTGTCAAACGTCATTCGCCGCAGCCACTCTCCGAGTCAACTCTGCCCAGGGTACCGCTTTACGCACAGATACCCTCGATTGGCTTCGAGTTGTCATGACTGATCTTGCCAGCTGTCGCGCCTCGGAATTTGGGTCAATCCACCGAAGTCGATTTCACGCTTTTCAGCGTCACTGAGGTCAGGCAGACACTTTGAAACCCGCTGCGGGCCATTGACATCCCACATCACCGCCAGCGCGCCCGTATTCCAGCGATACACCCACCCGACAACACTACGCTCATCCATCCCGATCAAATTCGCGATCGCGACGCCTTCGACCTCATCTTCGTTCAATTTTTACTGACTTCCTACAATTCGGCGTTGTGGATAGCAGCCAGGATTTCAATCTCAAATCGTTGGCTGCAACCGCGGGCCAAGCCTCGTTAATATCGGTTACTGTCTGTCCTCGTGATAGCGCTCTTCACACCGGGAGAATTCAGCACCGGTGTTTTCGATCAATCAAATGGTTCAAATCCTGTGGTCGGGCTCCGTGGCGGCTTCGACAATCGACAGGACTTCATTTTTGTCAAAACCAATGACTCTCGCCAGGACTGTGAACTCCACGACGTCGATACGGCGCTCGCCGCTTTCGAGACGTGCCACAAATGACTGTGGGCGTTTAATCTTCGCCGCCAACTGCTGTTGACTGAGCCCCGCATTCTGTCGTGCGTCAACCAACGCGCGGACGAGCGCCAACTGGCCATTTGTTCTGATTGTCTTTGCCACGCGTCACATACCTTTTGTGACGTCGCTAGCGGATGAAATCTGTTATCTAAAAAGTAGATATTTGAGGGTGTTATCGGCGTCTGGTTTTCACGGGCTGCTAGTCTGATGCTCCCGAGGCTGCCCATCAATCCCCTACCAATTGCAGAAATCGGCCATAGTCCTCGCTGACTTCCCGCGCTTCTTCGAACGCGCGGGCGCGTTCGCTGTCGAGGCAACGGAAATAGCTCTGGATATCCTGGATGTAATTTTCGAAATCACCGCGGATGATAGCCGCATAGTCCCGCGCGGCCTGCGAATCACTTGGCAGGAAGGGGCGGGGCGGGGCGAAGCAGGATT
>NZ_JASHIM010000024.1 GCF_030733685.1 Roseovarius sp. MMSF_3281 | reverse complement strand
GAACGCGTGCAACGATTGAGCGGAGCACTGCGTTTCGCGAAAATCTGTGATTCAGGTTTTTCGCGAAACGCTTTAAGCCGAGATACCCTGCGCGCGCGATAGCGCGCTCTATTTGGTCAGACCTGCGGCGCTTTCATGATCAGGCAGGTTGTAGAGCCGCTGGCATAAAGCTTGCCATCCTCCACGCCGCGGATTTCGCCCGTGGCAATACCGGTGGAGCGGCCCGCGTGGGCAACCGTGCCCGTCGCGCGCACGGTGAGCCCCAGGGGAATCGCGCGGCTGATGTTCACCTTGTATTCAAGCGTGGTATAGATTGAACCGCGCGGCACCTTCGTCATCACCGCGCAGGCCATGCAGCTATCCAGTATCGCGCCGTACCAACCGCCGTGCAGCCCGCGCATGGGGTTGGTCACGGGAAACTCTGGCGTTCCCTCGAAAATGACACAGCCTTCCTCGGCCGAGACAGGCCAGAAACCCATGGTCGCGCCGATGGGTGGGCCGGGCAGGCGGCCAGAGACCATATCCTGCATGAACTCCAGCCCCGAGCGGGACAAAAGATCAGCCATATCCGGCAATTGATCGAGTGTTTCGGCGATATTCATGCGTGCCCCCGGTGGTTATATCCGGAGGCAACGCTAGGCCAGCGTGACCGCGAGGGGAAGCCCTAGGCGACGTCGCGCAGTGCAACCTTCGGTGTTACGCCCAGCGCGTGGCAGACATCGCGCGTCAATTCGGGGCGGTTGAGCGTGTAGAAATGCAGGTCTTCGACCCCACCCTCGATCAACTCGCTGCACAGTTCGGTGGCCAGCGCGGTGGCCAGCAGGTCTTCGCGCCCGTCGCGCTTGGCCTTGGCAAAGGTATCGTCCAGCCACGCCGGGATCTGCGTGCCGCAGGCGGTTGCGAATTTGCGCACCCCGGTCCAGTTCTCGATCGGCAGGATACCGGGGATGATCGGCGCGTCGATTCCCGCCTTTTCGCAGGCATCGCGGAAGCGGAAGAAGGTTTCAGGTTCAAAGAAGAACTGGGTGATCGCCTCATCAGCACCGGCATCAATCTTGCGCTTGAGCCACTCGACATCGGCCTTTTGATCGGCGGCGTCGGGGTGTTTCTCGGGGTAGGCGCCGACGCGGATGGTGAATTTGCCGGTTTCGGCCAGCGCTTCAATCAGCTCGCAGGAACTGGCAAAGCCCTCGGGGTGCGGGGTAAAGCGGCCCGCGCCCTTGGGGGGATCGCCGCGCAGGGCGACGATTTCATTGACGCCTGCGGCGGCAAAGCTGTCTGCGATCTCAAGGGTTTCGGTGCGGGTCGCCTCGACGCAGGTCAGATGCGCGGCGACATTGAGGCCCGAGGAATTGTGCAGCGTGCCCACCGCCTCGCGCGTCAGTTCGCGGGTGGTGCCGCCCGCGCCATAGGTGACCGAGACGAACCGCGGGTCAAGCGGGGCCAGCGTTTGCACCGTGTCCCAAAGGCGAAAGGACGCCTCAAGCGATTTGGGGGGGAAGAACTCGAACGAAATGCGGGGCGTGGTCATCGTTTCAATCCTGCAAGAATCTTGTGTTGCTCCTCTTGTTGCAGATGCAGCATTGTGAGACAACTTCATAATATTCATGGTTTGAATGAGGTTCGTTCAAGAAATGCACATCGAGTTTCGCCATTTGCGCACCATCCGGGCGATCCATCAGGCGGGCGGATTGGCCCGCGCGGCAGAGCTTTTGCACATCACGCAATCGGCCTTGAGCCATCAGATCAAGGGCTTGGAGGATCAGGCCGGGATGGAGCTTTTCATCCGTCGCTCCAAGCCTCTGCGCCTGTCGGCGGCGGGGCTGCGTTTGTTGCGCGTGGCCGAGAAGGTGCTACCGGAAATCGAGGCGCTTGAGGCGGAGTTCGGCGGGTTGCGCGAGGGCAGCGCGGGGCGGATGCATATCGCCATCGAATGCCATGCCTGTTTCGAATGGCTGTTCCCGGTGTTGGAGCAGTTCCGCAAGAACTGGGGCGAGGTGGATGTGGATATCCGGCCCGGTCTGGCCTTCGATGCCTTGCCCGCGCTGCAAAAGGAAGAGGTCGATCTGGTGGTGTCGTCCGATCCCGAGACCCTTCCGGGGGTGATTTTCAAGCCGCTGTTCGATTACGAGCCGGTGTTCGTGGCCTCAAGTCAGCATCCCTTGGCGCAGAAATCCTATGTCGAGGCGGAGGATTTTCGCGGCGAAACCTTGATTACCTACCCGGTGGATCGCTCGCGCCTCGATGTTTTTACTGAACTTTTGACCCCTGCCAAAGTCGAGCCGCGCGCCATTCGACAGGTGGAGCTGACCGCCGTGACCCTGCTTTTGGTGGCCTCGAACCGAGGGGTTGCCGTGCTGCCGGACTGGGTGGTGCGCGAGGCGCGAACCAGCCGCGATTACGTCACCCGCCCGATCACGGAAACCGGCCTGACCAAGCGGCTTTATGCGGCGATTCGCGAGGATGACGCCGACAAGCCCTATGTCGCGCACCTTATTCGCTTGGCGCGGGAAATTCCCGTGCGATTGCAGCGGGGATTGGAGCCGGCCTAGCCTGAAACAGTCACCTCGGTGCCCCATCCGGCGCAGCGGTCCGACAGGGGTTGCGGCAAAGGCTGATCGGTAAAGAACCGGTCGATATCCTGAAGCGATCCGATGCGCACCGGCGCGTTGCGCTGGAATTTCGAGTGGTCCGCCACAAGGAACACGCCGCGCGAGCGTTTCAGAAGGGTTTGGCCAACCAGCACCTCCTGAATGTCGAAATCCAGAAGGTCGCCGTCTTCGTCCATGGCCGAACAGCCAAGGATCGCATAGTCGAATTTGAAATTCTCGATGGTGCGGGCGGTGATATTGCCGACCAGCCCGTTATCGGCCCGGCGCAGGGTGCCGCCCGCGACGACGATCTCGCAATCGGGGTTGGCCAGCAGGATGTTGGCCACGTTCATGTTGTTGGTCACGACCATAAGGTTGCTGTGATCAAGAAGGGCCTGTGCCACGGCCTCGGTCGTGGTGCCGATATCAAGAAAGACCGAGGCGCTGTCAGGGATTGCCGCGGCGCAGGCGCGGGCGATGGATTGCTTGGCATCGTCATTCAGGCGGCGGCGTTCTTCGTAGACGATGTTGGAAACGCCCGAAGGCAGGATCGCGCCGCCGTGGACGCGCTCAAGCTTCCCGGCATTGGCAAGTTCCGTCAGGTCGCGGCGTATGGTCTGGACCGTGACATCGAAGCGGTCGGCCAGATCTTCGACCATGACCTTGCCCTCGGTTCGGGCGATTTCCAGAATATCGGGCTGTCGGAATGTCTGTGACATGGGCCTCTCGTTACCGAGTTTTTTCGATTATGTTCGTTTTTGTGGGTAAATCAAGCCAAGTGATGGGCCTTGGCCTCATTCAGGCGATTCGTGGGCGGATTGGCGGGTCTTTTGTGATGCCGAAGCGACGCCATATGCATATTACGAAAGAAAATCGTAGTAAAAACAGGTTAGAAAGGCAAAAACGAAAATAAACGAACATTAAAGATTGACGGTTGTCGCGCGTTTGTGGTTCTTTTTGTCGCATACCCGAAGTGTGGGAGGAGCGCGCGTGGGCCACAAGGGCACATCAAGTGACACGGTTGACCTGTTCGTTATCGGCGGTGGGATCAATGGCTGTGGCATTGCGCGGGATGCCGCGGGGCGGGGCCTGACTGTTGCCTTGGCCGAAATGAACGACCTTGCTTCGGCCACTTCCTCGGCCTCGACCAAGCTGTTTCATGGCGGGTTGCGCTATCTTGAGTATTTCGAGGTGCGCCTTGTGCGCGAGGCGCTGATCGAGCGTGAAACCCTGCTGCGCGCCATGCCGCATATCAGTTGGCCGATGCGTTTCGTGCTGCCCTATCACAAGGACATGCGGTTCGAGGGCGAAACGCCGACATCGAAACTGCTCAATCTGGTGATGCCCTGGATGAAAGGCCGGCGGCCCGCGTGGCTGATTCGGCTGGGCTTGTTCCTGTATGATCACTTGGGCGGGCGGAAAATCCTGCCCGGAACCAAGACCCTGAACCTGACCCGGGCGCCCGAGGGCGCGCCGCTCAAGGATAAATTCCAGCGGGCGTTTGAATATTCCGACTGCTGGATCGAGGATAGCCGCCTTGTGGTGCTGAATGCCCGCGACGCCGAGGCGCGCGGCGCGCGCATCATGACCCGGACCAAGGTCATGACGGCCCAGCGCGAGGGCGACCTGTGGCTGGTCGAGGTGGAAAACACCGAGACCGGGCGGCGCAAGACCATTCGCGCCCGCGCCTTGGTCAATGCCGGTGGGCCTTGGGTCAAGGACGTGATCACCGGCGCCTTGCGCCAGAATGCAAGCGAAGGCGTGCGCCTTGTGCGCGGCAGCCATATCGTCACCCGCCGCCTTTTTGAGCACGACAAGTGTTATTTCTTTCAAGGTGCAGACGGGCGGATCATTTTCGCCATTCCCTATGAAGGTGATTTCACCCTGATCGGTACCACCGACGTGGAACACGAAGACCCCTCGGCCAAGCCTGAATGCACCGAGGCCGAGGCGCAATATCTGTGCGATTTCGCCTCGGAATATTTCAAAAAGCCGGTGACGCGCGACGATATCGTCTGGACCTATTCAGGTGTGCGGCCCTTGTATGACGACGGGGCAAAATCGGCCACGGCGGCGACACGGGATTACGTGTTGAAGCTGGATACCGAAGGTGGCGCGCCTGTGTTGAACGTCTTTGGCGGCAAGATCACCACGTATCGCAAACTGGCCGAGGCCGCGCTGGCCAGGATCACGCCGTTTTTCGATCAGGCCAAGGGCGATTGGACAGCGGGCGTTGCCCTGCCGGGGGGCGATTTCGCGGTGGACGGCGTGCAGCGTCTGGTTGATGATCTTAAGGGCGCCTACCCGTTTCTGGATAGCTATTGGGCCGGGCGTTTGGTGCGTGCCTATGGCACCGAGGCGGCGCAGGTTCTGGGCGATGCCGCGCGCATGGAAGATCTGGGCCCGCATTTCGGGGCCACGCTGACCGGGCGCGAGGTGGCATGGATGATGCGCCATGAATACGCCCGCCGGGCCGAAGATATCGTATGGCGCCGCACCCGTCTGGGCCTGCGGATGACCAAGGCGCAGATCAAGGCGCTTGATGACTGGATGACGTCAGGCGAGGCCATGGCCGCCGAATAAGGCAGGTCTGGCCGTGAAGGAGGAACGACGCGGATGACGCTGACACTGGAGAGTGTGACAAAGGTTGTGAACGGGCAGGTGCATATCCACCCCACCGACCTGACGTTGGAAAAGGGCACGATGAACGTGCTTCTGGGGCCGACCCTGTCGGGGAAAACCTCGCTTATGCGGCTGATGGCCGGGCTGGACGTGCCGAACGAGGGGCGCATCCTGTGGGACGGCAAGGATGTGACCGGCATGCGCGTGCAGGATCGTCAGGTGGCGATGGTCTATCAACAATTCATCAATTACCCGTCGATGAGCGTTTATGACAACATCGCCTCGCCCCTGCGCCTGATGGGCAAGAAGCCCGCCGAGATCGACACGGCGGTGAAGAAAACCGCCGACCTGATGAAGCTTACCCCGATGCTGGACCGCAAGCCGCTGGAACTGTCGGGCGGGCAGCAACAACGCTGTGCCTTGGCGCGGGCCTTGGTGAAAGACGCGGGGCTGGTCCTGTTGGATGAGCCTTTGGCGAACCTTGACTATAAACTGCGCGAGGAATTGCGCATCGAGATTCCCAAGATTTTCGAGGAATCCGGCGCGATCTTCGTTTACGCCACGACCGAACCGGAAGAGGCGCTGTTGCTGGGTGGCAATACCGCGACCCTGTGGGAAGGCCGTGTCACGCAATTCGGCCGCACGCCCGATGTCTATCGCCGCCCCGTCGATGCCACCACCGCGCGGGTCTTCAGCGATCCGCCGATGAACTTCCTGCAGGTGTCGAAAACCGGCTCCAAGCTGATGTTCGGCGATGGCCAAAGCGCGCCCGCGGTGGGAAAATTGGCCGAGTTGGCCGATGGTCGTTACACCGCCGGGTTCCGTCCCAATCACCTTGAGATCGGCAAACACACCGCCGATGCGATGCAGTTCACCGCGCAACTAAGCGTGACGGAACTCACCGGCTCGGAAACCTTCGTGCACCTTGACCACCACGGCGAACGCTGGGTGGGCCTCGTGCATGGTGTGCATGATCTGGAACTGGGGGCCGATCTGGATGTCTATCTCGACCCCAGTCATGTTTATGTCTTCGGCGAGGATGGCGCGCTTGTCGCACCCGCCGCCTATGCGCTTGCGGCTTGAGGGGGACGCGGAATGGCAAAGATCACATTGGATAACCTCGCACATTCCTACCTGCCCAATCCGAAGGGCGAGGATGACTTCGCATTGAAGGAGTTGAACCACGATTGGGACGATGGCGCGGCCTATGCGCTGTTGGGCTCGTCGGGTTGTGGCAAATCCACGCTCCTCAATATCATTTCCGGGCTTTTGCACCCAAGTCAGGGCCGTATCCTGTTCGACGGTCAGGATGTGACCAATGCCCCCACCGCACAGCGCAATATCGCGCAGGTGTTCCAGTTCCCCGTCGTTTACGACACCATGACCGTGCGCGATAACCTTGCCTTCCCGCTGCGCAACCGGGGCCGGGACGAGGCCTATGTCGCCGAACGGGTGCAGGACGTCGCCCGCATGATCGGCATGGAAGAAGACCTGTCGCGCAAGGCGCGGGGCCTCACGGCCGATGCCAAGCAGAAAATCAGCCTTGGCCGTGGCATGGTGCGCAAGGACGTGAACGCCCTGTTGTTCGATGAACCGCTCACGGTGATCGACCCGCATATGAAATGGGAACTGCGCACGCAGTTGAAGAAACTGCACCGCGATTTCGGCCACACGATGATCTACGTCACCCATGACCAGACCGAGGCCCTGACTTTCGCCGACAAGGTGGTGGTGATGTACGATGGCCGCGTTGTGCAGATCGGCACACCCGAGGAACTGTTCGAACGCCCCGAGCATACCTTCGTGGGCTATTTCATCGGCTCGCCGGGGATGAATGTTATCCCGGCCAAGGTCGAAGGCAAACAGGCTTATATCAACGGGTCTGCCCTTGATCTGGGCGCGGGTTATGGCGCGCTCGAGGGCAAGGTGGAAATCGGCGTGCGGCCCGAGTTTGCGCGGCTTTCCGACAGCGACGGTTTGCCCGTCAAGGTGCGCCGGGTCGAAGATGTGGGCCGCCACAAGATCGTCCGCGCCGAGTTCTTCGGCAACGATATCAACATCATCGCGGGCGAGGGCGAGGAGATCGGCGCCGACAAGACGCGCGTCACCTTCGATCCTGCGCATGTCAACGTCTACGCCAACGACTGGCGGGTCGCGCCGGAAGGCGCGCCTAAGGGACCAGTGGGGGAGGCCGCGTAATGCAGGAGAAAACGGTTAACCAAAAGGCATGGTTCCTTGTCTTGCCGGTTCTTGTGCTGGTGGCCTTTTCGGCCATCATCCCGCTTATGACCGTGGTCAATTACTCGGTGCAGGACACCTTCGGCGGCAATCAGTTCTTCTGGGCCGGGTTGGAGTGGTTCGACGATTTGCTGCATTCCGAACGGATGTGGAATGCACTGGGCCGCCAGATGGCCTTTTCGGCGATCATTCTGGCCATCGAAGTGCCGCTTGGCATCTTCGTGGCGCTTAACATGCCCAAAAGCGGCTTCTGGGCCAGCTTTTGCCTGGTGGTGATGTCGCTGCCGCTTTTGGTCCCTTGGAACGTGGTCGGCACCATCTGGCAGATATTTGGCCGGGTCGATATCGGCCTTCTGGGCTATACCCTTGATAAACTGGGCATTTCCTACAATTACACGCAGGATTTCTTTGCCGCTTGGGCCACCGTCATCGTGATGGATGTCTGGCACTGGACATCGCTTGTCGCGCTGCTGGCCTATGCCGGGCTGCAATCCATTCCCGACGCTTATTACCAAGCTGCCAAGATCGACCAGGCCAGCCGTTGGAAGGTGTTCCGCTATATCGAACTGCCGAAAATGGCTGGTGTTCTGATGATCGCCATTCTGCTGCGCTTCATGGACAGCTTCATGATCTATACCGAGCCTTTCGTTGTCACCGGCGGCGGGCCGGGCAATGCCACCACCTTCCTGTCGATCGACCTTGTGAAGATGGCGCTGGGGCAGTTTGACCTTGGACCGGCGGCGGCCTTCTCGATCATGTATTTCCTCGTGATCCTGTTGATCTCATGGGTGTTCTACACGGTGATGACCAACCTCGACAAAGCGGAGGGCAAGTAAATGGCCGATATGACCGCGAACCAAAGCGTCCGCCGTGGGATGGCCCTGCCGCGCATCAACAGCAGCGCGGTGGTGATGACCCTTTACCTCGTGTTCCTGATGCTGCCGATTTATTGGCTGGTGAACATGAGTCTGAAAACCAATGCCGAGATATTGGGGGAGTTTTCGCTCTGGCCGCGTGACCTGACCCTGCAGAACTATGTCACGATCCTGACCGACCCAAGCTGGTACATGGGCTATGTCAATTCGCTGATCTACGTGGTGATGAATACCGTGATCTCGGTCGCGGTGGCGCTTCCGGCGGCCTATGCCTTTAGCCGCTATCACTTCATGGGCGACAAGCACCTGTTCTTCTGGCTGCTGACCAACCGGATGGCCCCGCCCGCAGTTTTCGCGCTGCCGTTTTTCCAGCTTTATTCGTCGGTCGGCCTGTTTGACACGCATATCGCCGTGGCGCTGGCGCATTGTTTGTTCAACGTGCCGCTGGCGGTTTGGATCCTGGAAGGGTTCATGCGCGGCGTGCCCAAGGAAATCGACGAAACCGCCTATATCGACGGGTATAGTTTTGGCCGCTTTTTCGTGAAAATCTTCATGCCGCTGATTGCCTCGGGCATCGGCGTGGCGGCCTTTTTCTGCTTCATGTTCTCATGGGTTGAATTGCTGTTGTCGCGCACCCTGACCAGTGTAGATGCCAAGCCCATCGCCGCCACGATGACCCGCACGGTAGGGGCCTCGGGGATCGACTGGGGCGTGCTGGCCGCGGCCGGGGTGCTGACCCTCGTGCCCGGGGCCTTGGTGATCTACTTCGTGCGCAACTACATCGCCAAGGGCTTTGCCCTGGGGAGGGTGTGATGCGGCTGCGCGCTTTGATACTGGGCCTTGCGCTGGTGCCGATGGCCACATCGGCGCCCGCCTATTTCGCTGATTTCCATGAATGGGAAATGACCTGCGAGGCTGACAGCTATAGCCTGTCGTCGGTGCATCCAGTCTTGCGGCTTATTGAGAACGGGGCAGGAAGCCGGCTATCCAAAGGCCGGGAAACCTTGACGCTGGATCACGATTGCACCGCGCGCCATTCGGTTCTTGGGCAGGGAAAGTGGTGCTGGGCCAACGGTGGCTTTTTTGCCCGCTTCGAAGATCAATCCATCAATTTTGGAAGCCATCAGGAGTTGCTGTGCCCCGAGGGGGAAGACACTGGCTTCCTTGGCTGCAGATGCTAGGGAGATACTGAAATGGACTGGATGGCATGGACCCTGCCGACCGCCGCATTCTTTGGCGTCATCGCCGCGCTGCTGATCATCTTTTCAGTGCTGGCAATCAAGTTCCCCGAAACCCCGCGTACCGGGATTTTGCGGATCGAAACCACGCGCGGTGACCGTTTGTTCATCACGCTTCTCGGCTCGGCCTTTATCAATCTGGCTTGGCTGGGCCTTGTCGGCGCGCATCAACCCTACGCGCTGATCCTTTGCCTGATCTATGCCGCGGCGGTGTTTCGCTGGGTGTAGGGCGCACATGCGCCCGGGACCGGAGGAGACCGGGCGCAAACCATCAAGTTCCTCAACGACAAGATTGGTTCTAACTGGGAGGAAAGCCATGAACCTTAACCTCAAATCCACAACCGCGCTGGGCCTTGCCCTGTCGCTTCTGACCGGACCGGCCTTTGCCGGGATGGAGGAAGCACAGGAATTCCTCGATGCGGAAATCGGCGATATGTCGGCGCTGGATCGCGCCGCGCAAGAGGCCGAAATGCAATGGTTCATCGACGCGGCACAGCCCTTTGCGGGCATGGATATCCGCGTCGTGTCGGAAACCATCACCACCCATGAATACGAGGCCAAGGTTCTGGCCCCGGCGTTTTCGGCGATCACCGGGATCAATCTCACCCATGACCTGATCGGCGAGGGCGATGTTGTCGAAAAGCTGCAAACGCAGATGCAGTCGGGCCAGAACATTTACGATGCCTATGTCAACGATTCTGACCTGATCGGCACGCATTGGCGTTATCAGCAGGTGCGCAACCTCACCGACTGGATGGAAGGCGAAGGTGCGGATGTGACCAACCCGGGCCTCGATCTGGACGATTTCATCGGCACGCAGTTCACCACGGCACCCGATGGCAAGCTCTACCAGCTGCCCGACCAGCAATTCGCGAACCTCTACTGGTTCCGTTACGATTGGTTCAACGACGAAAAGAACAAGGCCGATTTCAAGGCGGAATACGGCTATGACCTGGGCGTACCGGTCAACTGGTCGGCCTATGAGGATATTGCCGAGTTCTTTACCGGTCGCGACCTGAGCCATATGGGCATCGACGACGAAATCTTTGGCAACATGGATTACGGCAAGAAAGACCCCAGCCTTGGCTGGCGTTATACCGATGCCTGGATGTCCATGGCCGGGATGGGCGACAAGGGCGAACCCAATGGCCTGCCGGTCGATGAATGGGGCATTCGCGTCAATGACGACAGTCAGCCGGTCGGCGCCTGCATGGCGCGCGGCGGTGCGGCCAACAGCCCGGCAGCGGTTTACGCGGTGGAAAAAGCCGTTGACTGGCTGCAGAATTACTCGCCGCCCTCGGCGATGGGGATGACCTTCTCCGAGGCCGGGCCGGTCCCGGGGCAGGGGAATATCGCGCAGCAGATGTTCCTTTACACGACCTTCGTTGCGCCGCTTGTCGACAGCCCCGCGGTGATGAACGAGGATGGCACCCCGAAATGGCGTCTCGCTCCCAGCCCCCACGGCGCCTATTGGGAAGACGGCATGAAGGTCGGCTACCAGGATGTGGGCAGCTGGACGCTGATGAAATCCACACCCACCGATCGCGCCAAGGCGGCGTGGCTCTATGCGCAGTTCGTGACGTCGAAAATCGTGGATGTGAAAAAGGCACATACCGGCCTGACCTTCATCCGCGAGTCGACGATCAACCACGACAGCTTTTCCGAGCGTGCACCGAAACTGGGCGGTCTGGTCGAATTCTACCGCAGCCCCGCCCGCACCCAGTGGTCGCCGACCGGCACCAACGTGCCCGACTACCCCAAGCTGGCACAGTTGTGGTGGCAGAACATCGGCGATGCCATGTCCGGCGCGAAAACTGCGCAAGAGTCCCTTGATAGCCTCTGCGGTGACATGGAAAGCGTGATGGAACGTCTGGAACGCGCCGGTATCCAGGGCGATATCGGGCCGGCCATGAACGACGAGCAGGGCGCCGAGCACTGGTTGTCACAGCCCGGATCGCCGAAGCCGAAACTGGACAACGAGGACGAAGAGCCGATCACCGTCAGCTATGACGAACTGGTCGCCAGCTGGCAGTAAGTCCTTTCGCCGGGGCCGCGTGACCTGCGCGGCCCCGGCCTTCCTCTCCCTGACGGGCCGATGGGTATCTCTTGCATGATCCCGCCGTCCGATTACCCTGCGTCCGCTGGGGCCACTGGCGGCCGCTTTTTCATGACCAACACGACGCGCGGGGGATACGAACATGACCCATATTCTGGCCATCGACCAAGGCACCACCTCAAGCCGGGCCATATTGTTCGACCAGAACATGAAACTGGTCGCCACCGCGCAAGAAGAATTCACACAGCATTACCCCGATTCCGGTTGGGTCGAACATGACCCCGGCGATTTGTGGTCAACCACCGCAGGCACCTGTCGCGCGGTGATCGAACGTGCGGGCCTGCGCGTGAAAGATGTCACCGCGATCGGCATAACCAACCAACGCGAAACCACCCTTGTCTGGGACAAACAGACAGGGGAACCGGTCTATAACGCCATCGTCTGGCAGGACCGACGCACCGCCGATCTGTGCCGCGGCCTTCGGGATGCAGGGCACGAGGCGATGGTCACGGACCGCACCGGCCTTTTGCTCGATCCGTATTTTTCCGGCACCAAGCTGAAGTGGATCCTGGATAACGTGGAAGGCGTCCGCGACCGGGCCGAGGCGGGCGAGTTGCTGTTCGGCACGGTCGATACCTTCCTGATCTGGAAGCTGACGGGCGGGGCGGTGCATGCCACCGATGCCACCAATGCCGCGCGCACCCTGCTGTATGACATCCGCAAGGGGCGGTGGAGTTCCACCATCTGCGAGTTGCTGGATATTCCGCAAAACATGCTGCCCGACGTGCGCGACAGCGCCGATGACTACGGCATGGTTCGCGATGACCTGTTCGGCCGCGAAATCCCCATTCGCGGTGTGGCGGGCGACCAACAGGCCGCCACCGTGGGGCAGGCCTGTTTCAGCCCCGGAATGCTCAAATCCACCTATGGCACGGGCTGTTTTGCCCTGCTGAACACCGGTGATACGCCCGTTGTGTCGCAAAACCGGCTGCTTACCACCATAGCCTATCAACTGGATGGCAAGCCCACCTATGCGCTGGAAGGGTCGATCTTTATCGCGGGCGCTGTGGTGCAATGGCTGCGCGATGGTCTCAAGATCATTCGCGAGGCCTCGGAAACCCAACCCCTGGCCGAAGGGGCCGACCCGGCGCAGAACGTGGTGCTGGTGCCGGCCTTTACCGGGCTTGGCGCGCCTTATTGGAATGCCGAATGCCGCGGCGCGGTCTTTGGCCTGACGCGCAATTCCCGGCCACAGGAATTTGCCCGCGCCGCTTTGGAAAGCGTGGGCTACCAAACCCGCGATCTGCTTGAGGCCATGCGCAGCGATTGGGCCAGCCATGGCGGCGCGGCCCTGCGCGACGGCGGGGCCGAAACCCTGCGCGTTGATGGCGGGATGAGCGCCAGCGATTGGGCCATGCAATTCCTGTCGGATATCATCGACGCGCCGGTGGACCGGCCCGAGGTACTGGAAACCACGGCGCTAGGTGCGGCGTGGTTGGCCGGTATGCAGGTAGGCCTTTACCCGGGGCTTGAGGATTTCGCCCAGACATGGGCGCTTGACCGTAAATTCACGCCCGACATGGATGAAGACACCCGCGCCCGCAAATACGACGCGTGGAAACGCGCGGTGAACGCGACGCTGAGTTTTTGAAGGCACCGCTGTGAGCCGCGACAGCGACGGGCCGCGGCGCGGCGACATGACTTCGGGCTATCGCGCTTTATCCCTGAAACTGGCGCGTGACGAGTACGCGATGCTCTAAAGCCAACCCAATCGCCGGGCCGTGGGGGCGGCCCGTCGATGGCGCGGCGGCCTCCGGCCTTGATTCCGCGCCTCTACGACGCCCCGCGCGGCATCGGCGTCTGGCCCTTGTTATAAGGCTTCCAATCGGCCACCTCGGGGTAATACATCTTGCGCCATCTGCGCACGCGCGGGTTCATCACCCGCCGCCAGATGGGCGGCACCATCGCCGCCATGGTCATGATCGGATAGCCATAAGGAAGCTGCGGCGCCTCGGCCTCGGTATAGTTCTGCAAAAGCGGGAACCGCCGGTCGGGCTTGTAATGGTGGTCTGAATGGCGTTGCAGGTTGATCAAAAGCCAGTTCGACGCCTTATGCGCCGCGTTCCAGCTATGACGCGGTTTGACATGTTCGTACTTGCCATCGCCCAGATGCTTGCGGGTCAACCCATAATGCTCGACGTAGTTGGTCAGCTCCAACTGCCAGATCGACACGAAGGCCTGCCAGAGAAACAGCAAAAGGCCAACCCAGCCGCCCAGCAGCACCGCCAGAACGATCATGTAAAGATCTAGCGCCCAGTATTTCCAGAAGGGGTTCGTGTGGTGCCACCACGGCAACCCCTTGCGCGCCAGCATCGCCTTTTCCGCCCGGAAGGCCGAAGTGTATGTCTCGCCCAGTACCCGGGCGAAATAGCGGTGGAAGCCTTCGTTATAGCGCGCGGTCACCGCGTCGCGCGGGGTGCCGACATATCGGTGATGGACCTGCAAATGTTCGGTATGGAAATGCGAATATAGCACCATTGCCAGCAACCCGTCGGCCAGCCAACGCTCGCCCTTATCCTTCTGGTGCATCAACTCGTGCGAATAGACGATCCCGACCGTCCCGGTGATTACCCCCACCCCGAAAAACAGCACGATCTTTTCCAATGCCGAAAGGTGCTCGGCCCCCGGTACATACCAGACCATCCAGAACAGAAGGCAAAACTGGATCGGGGCCCAAAGCAGGGTGATCGCCTTGTACCACTTTAACTGGTCCTCGCCGGTCTCAAGATCGGCGTTTTCAAGGTTGAGGCCCAGAAAGGCGTCGAGGATCGAAAACAGGTACCATGTCATCACCGGCAAAAGCACCACGGTCCAGCCGCCCTTGAGCGCGCCAAGGATGGCCACGGGGACCAGCAGAAGCGACATCCAGAACGGCACGGCATTGCGGAACTTGGCGACTTGGGCTGCGGCGATCATCGGGTTTTCTCCGGCGGGGATACTGGAAACTGGGCTTAACCTGCATCACCTTTTGCCAGCGCGCCTTGCGCAAGGTCAAATACCTTGCGCATGACGGTGGGTAAATCCGAGGGGCGGAAGGCGGATTTGGGCAGGAATTCACCGCGTGCGGGATGCGCCGCTTGCGGAACATGCGCCACCTGAACGCGCAGGCGCAGGTGAAAATGCGTGAAGGTGTGGCGGGCTTCCTCGCCTATATCCTGCCAATCGGCCTCAAGCGGCGGGGCCGGGTTCGGGGCCTCGTTCCACTCGCTTCCGGGCCAGCCCAGCATGCCGCCCAAAAGCCCCTTGTCGGGGCGGGTTTCCAAAAGAAGGGCGCCATCGGCGCGCTGTGCCACATAGGTGATGCCAAGCCGGGTAGGCTTGGGCTTTTTCGGGGTTTTATAGGGCAGTTCCGCTTGTACCCCGGCGGCACGGGCGGCGCAGGCCCCGATCCACGGGCAAATCCCACAGGCCGGGTTTTTCGGGGTGCAGACCGTCGCGCCCAGATCCATCACCGCCTGCGCGTAATCCCCGGCGCGCGCCGCTGGCGTCAAAGCCGCCGCTGCCTCGGTCAGTTCCGGCTTGGCGGCGGGCAGGGGGGTGCGAATGTCATGCAGCCGCGCCATCACGCGCTCAACATTCCCATCCACCACCACCTCGGGCGCGTCATAGGCGATGGCCGAGATCGCGGCGGCGGTATAAGGCCCGATGCCCGGCAGGGCCACAAGCCCCTCGCGCGTTGTCGGGAAAACCCCGCCGTGATCTTCGGCCACCACCCGCGCGCATTTCAACAGGTTGCGCGCCCGGGCGTAATATCCCAGCCCCGCCCATTCGCCCATGACCTGCGCATCGGGGGCGGCGGCCAAATCGCCAACGGTGGGCCAAAGCGTGGTGAAACGCTCGAAATAGCTTTTGACGGCGGCCACGGTGGTTTGCTGCAACATCACCTCGGACAGCCACACGCGGTAAGGGTCGGGCATAACCCCCGCTGCCCGGTCACCGGGCGACACCCGCCAAGGCAGGTCGCGGGCGTGCGCATCGTACCACGCCAGCAGATCGGCGGCTTTCGGCATGTCCAAGGCGGTGTCACGCATGTGTTATCCCTCATCGCACCTTATGGGCTGGCATGGACCGTCACATGCCCTAAGATAGTGTCCAAGTACAGGAGTCCACCATGCCCGCCCGCGATTCCACCACCCGTGGTTTCAAACGTACCGCGAATCTCTTGCAGGACCGCATCCGCCGGGCCTCGGAAACCCGTGGCTTCGCGCAATCGCGGCTTTTGACCCATTGGCCGGAAATTGTGGGGGAAGAGGTGGCCGCCATCGCCCGGCCCGTGGATGTGAAATACGGGCGCCAAGGGTTCGGTGCAACGCTGACCCTGTTGACCACCGGCGCGCAGGCGCCGATGCTGGAAATGCAAAAGGAACAACTGCGCGAGAAGGTGAACGGGGTTTACGGCTATAACGCCATCTCGCGCATCCGCATCACCCAAACCGCGCCCACCGGCTTTGCCGAAGGGCAGGCCAGTTTCGATCACCGCCCCAAAAAGCAAACCCCGGCCAAGCCTGACCCCACCGTGACCAAGGCCGCCAGTGAACTGGCCGCCCCCGTGGGCGATACCGGCCTGCGCGATGCGCTTGAAGCCTTGGGGCGGAACGTACTATCCAAGACCAAACGCTGACACAAAGGGAAGCACATGCAACGCAAACTCCTTACCGGGGCCGCGGCCCTCGCCATCGTCGCAGGCGCCGCCTATTGGCTGGCCAGCACACCCGCCAGCACACCGGGCGTCTCGCTTGGCGCGGCCAATGCGCAAGAAAGCGATGAGGCGATCGACACCTCGGGCATCGTCGAGATGACCATGGGCGCCGAGGACGCACCCGTGACATTGATCGAATACGCCTCTTTCACCTGCCCGCATTGCGCCAGCTTTCACACCGGCCCGGGCAAGAAACTGAAGGCCGAATATATCGAAAGCGGCGACGTGCAACTGGTTTACCGTGACGTGTACTTTGACCGCATCGGTCTCTGGGCGTCGATGGTCGCCCGCTGCGGCGGGCAAGAGCGGTTCTTTGGTATCACCGATATGCTTTATCAGCAGCAAAGGGACTGGATCGGTGACGGCGATCCTGTCGAGATTTCCAATAACCTGCGCAAGATCGGCAAGACCGCTGGCCTGAACGACGATCAGATCGAGGCCTGCCTGCAAGACAACGACAAGGCCAAGGCCCTTGTCGCATGGTTCCAGGAAAACGCCGAAGAACACGAGGTGAATTCCACCCCCACCCTGATCATCAACGGTGAAAAACATTCCAACATGTCTTATCCCGACCTTAAAGAGATCATCGAGACGGAGCTTGCCAAGGAATGACGACTCCGCTTGCCGGTCTGAAAGTCATTGAATTGGCGCGTATCCTGGCCGGCCCTTGGGCCGGTCAAACGCTGTCCGACCTCGGGGCCGAGGTGATCAAGGTCGAAAGCCCGGCAGGTGACGATACCCGCAACTGGGGCCCGCCCTTCATCGAGCGTGAGGGCGACCGCACGGCGGCCTATTTCCATTCCTGCAACCGGGGCAAATCCAGTGTCACGGTGGATTTCCGCACCCCCGAGGGGCAGGAACAGGTGCGCGAGATGGTGCGCGAGGCCGACGTCGTGATCGAGAATTTCAAGGTCGGTGGACTTGCGAAATACGGGCTGGACTACGACAGCCTGAAACAGGTCAACCCCGGCCTAATCTATTGTTCGATCACCGGCTTTGGCCAGGACGGGCCATATGCCCACCGGGCCGGGTATGACTATATCATTCAGGGCATGTCGGGCCTGATGTCGATCACCGGCGACCCGCAAGGCCAGCCCACCAAGGTGGGCGTGGCCGTGACCGATGTCTTCACCGGGGTCTATGCCTCTACTGCCATTCTGGCCGCCCTGCATCAACGCCATGCCACTGGCGAGGGGCAGCATATCGACATGGCGCTTTTGGATGTGGCGGTTTCCGTTACCGCCAATCAGGCGATGAATTACCTCTCCACCGGCACGCCACCGGGGCGTCTGGGAAATTTTCACCCCAACCTGTCGCCTTATCAGGTGTTCGATTGTGCCGATGGGCATATCATCATCGCGGTGGGCAATGATGGGCAGTTTGCCCGGCTGTGTGAACTTTTGGGCTGTGCCGAACTGGCGGGGCAGGCGGATTACGCCACAAATCCCGCCCGCGTCGCCAATCGCAAGGCGCTTGATAAGCTGCTGACAGAACGGACCCGGACATTCACCAAATCCGACCTTCTGGCCGCCTGCGAGGCGCAGGGCGTGCCCGCCGGGCCGATCAATGACATGGCCGAGGTCTTTGACGACCCGCAGGTAACAGCGCGCGGGATGCGCGTGGACCCCGAGGGTGTGCCGGGTATCCGGTCCCCGTTCAAATTTTCAGGGGCAGAGTTGAACCTGTCGCGGCCATCGCCCAAACTGGGGCAGAACAACGAGGGCTAGGTCATGGATATCCGCGCGCGTCTGCACAAGGAAATCGCCGCGCGGCGCGACGATCTGATCGCGCTGACCCAAGACCTGATCCGCATTCCCACGCTAAACCCACCCGGGGCCAATTACCGCGAGATTTGCGACTACCTTGATCGCCGGTTGCTGCGCGCTGGGTTTCATACCGAGCTTATCCGCGCCGAAGGGGCCATCGGCGACAGCGACAAGCACCCGCGCTGGAACATCGTCGCGCGGCGCGAGGGGAAAGCCCCCGGTCAATGCGTGCATTTCAACAGCCATATCGACGTGGTCGAGGTTGGCCACGGCTGGACCACCGACCCCTTCGGCGGCGAGGTGAAGGATGGCCGGATTTACGGTCGCGGGGCCTGCGACATGAAGGGTGGATTGGCCGCCTCGATCATCGCCGCCGAGGCCTTCATCGCCACCTGTCCCGACTATGCAGGCGCAATTGAAATTAGCGGCACGGCGGACGAGGAATCGGGGGGCTTTGGCGGTGTCGCCTATCTGGCCGAGAAGGGATATTATGCGCGCGTAGATCACGTGATCATCCCCGAACCCCTGAACAAGGATCGTATCTGCCTTGGGCATCGCGGCGTGTGGTGGGCCGAGGTGGAAACCAAGGGCGAGATCGCCCATGGCTCCATGCCCTTTCTGGGGGATTGCGCGGTGCGGCACATGGGGGCAGTGGTGGCGGAAATGGAAGACAGCCTGTTTCCGGCCTTGGCCCGGAAACGCACCGAGATGCCCGTTGTGCCGGAAGGCGCGCGGCAATCGACGCTCAACATCAACTCCATCCACGGCGGCGAGCCCGAGCAGGAGGAGGATTATACCGGCATGCCCTCGGCCTGCGTGCCCGACCGCTGCCGCATGGTGATCGACCGGCGGTTTTTGATCGAGGAAAACATCGACGAGGTGCAGGCCGAAATCCGCGACGTGCTGGAACGCGTGCGCGACGGGCGGCCGGGGTTCGACTATGAAATCAAGGAATTGTTCCGCGTTCTGCCGACGATGACAAAGCGCGACGCGCCGGTGGTGGGGGCAGTGTCAAAAGCGGTGGAGCAGGTCATGGGGCGCGAGGCCGATTACGTGGTCAGCCCCGGCACCTATGACCAGAAACATATCGACCGGATCGGGCGGCTGAAGAACTGTATCGCCTATGGGCCGGGGGTTCTGGACCTGGCCCACAAGCCCGACGAATGGGTGGGCATCGAGGACATGATGCAATCGGCCGAGGTCATGGCCCTCGCGCTGCACGATCTTTTCGGCGGCTAAGGGTTTGGGGGCGTTGCCCCCGCCGCCCTGCGGGCGACTCCCCCAGGGTATTTGGACCAAGAAAAAAACCTGCAGGATCGTGGCGAAATGCTTATTGAGCTGCGTGTGACCTTTCGGCGAAGGCCGACTCCAGGGCGATTTCCACCATATCCCCGAAGCTGCTTTCGCGGGCCTGGCTGTCGAGGGCCTCGCCGGTTTGCAAGTGATCGCTGACGGTCAGGACGGCCAAGGCCCGCGCGCCGTGGCGGGCGGCGAGGGTATAAAGCTCTGCCGCTTCCATCTCGACGGCCAGCGTGCCATGGCGGGTCATCTGCTCGGTTAGGTCGGGGCGTTCGTCATAGAAGGTGTCCGAGGAATAGATGCCGCCCACATGCGGCGAGATCCCGCGCGCCTTGGCCGCTGCGACGGCACCGTGCAGCAGGCCCCAATCGGCGCAGGGGGCGAAATTCACCTCGCGCAGGATCGTGCTTGAAGGGGTTGAGATGCTGCTGGCGCTCATGGCGATCACCACGTCGTGCAGGCCGACATGCGCCTGCATCGCGCCGCAACTGCCGATGCGAACGAGGGTCTTGACCCCGTAATCGCGGATCAACTCGTTGGCGTAGATCGACAGGCTGGGCATCCCCATGCCGCTGCCGTGGATCGTCACGCGGTGGCCCTGCCATGTGCCGGTAAATCCCAGCATTCCCCGCACATCATTGACCAATTCCGGCGCGTCCAGGAAACTCCGCGCCGCCCATTCGGCGCGCTTGGGATCGCCCGGCAGAAGGACCGTCTCGGCGATCCGGTTCGGTTCGGCGGCAATGTGAACTGTCATCGGGTATATCTTTCAAGGCAAGCGGCTTCGGATGATGGGCAAAGGGTAATCCGTTACATCCTGGTTTGCCAGTGGCCCAACGCGCCCCGGGGCCACCCTGACGTGGCGGACAAGCTCCGCATCCCCAGAACATCGGCATAACGCCCTTGGGGCACCGGCCCGCCGCGCGATGTTCACGACGCGCGTGCCGGCGTTTTTTCGCTGAGGTGGTTGCATCTGCCCGCAGGCTTGCCCACCTGTTGCAAGAGCAGCGGGGCACGCGCCCCGAAACACACCGCTGAACGGGAGATCGTATTGACCTTCAAAACCCCATTGATGGGCGCCGTAAGCGCCATTGCCCTTGTCTTGACCGCCCCCGCCTTTGCGCAGGACGCCGAGGCGGACACCCAGGCCAAAACGCAAGCTGAAACAGCCGCCCCCGAAACACCGCAGATCGCAGCCGAAGACGTGACCGATGCGCAGGTCGAGGGTTTCGTTGCCGCGCTGATCGCGGTTGAGGCGGTGCAGGCCGAGTACATGCCCAGAATCCAGGAGCAGGAAACCCAGGAAGGCGCCGAGGAGCTGGTGCAGGAAGCCAATGAGGCCGCCAAAACCGCGGTGTCCGACGTGACCGATATGACCCCGGAAACCTTCCGCGCCATCAGTGCCGCTGCGCAGCAGGATCAAGACCTGAACCAGCGCATTGTCGCCCGGATCAAGGAAGTGCGCACGCAATAACCACCCTATCCCTCCAGAACAGGTGAAAAGGCCCACGGCGCGCGTTCCGTGGGCCTTTTCGTTTCTGATATTCGCAAGGGCCGGGTTACTCGGCGGCGACGGCCTTGGGATCGACCAGCGTGACGATATCCTTCATGATGGTGTTCAGCTCGAAATCCTTCGGGGTATAGACCCGCGCAACACCCATGTCGCGCAGGCGCTTGGCATCCTCTTCGGGGATGATACCGCCGACGATCACCGGCACATCGCCCAGCCCCGCCTCGCGCATCCGCTTTATCAGGTCTTCGACCAACGGGATGTGGCTACCTGACAGGATCGACAGGCCGACGACATGCGCCTCGTCCTCAAGCGCCGCCTTGACCAGTTCCTCGGGCGTCAGGCGGATACCTTCATAGGAAATATCCATCCCGCAATCGCGCGCGCGGAAGGCGACTTGTTCGGCCCCGTTGGAATGGCCATCCAGCCCCGGTTTGCCGACAAGGAATTTCAACCGGCGGCCCAGTTTGTCGGAAACCGCATCCACCGCATCGCGGATATCATCCAGACCTTCGGTCTTGTTCGAAGGGCTGCCCGATACGCCGGTCGGCCCGCGGTATTCGCCATGCACGCTGCGCATCTGCGCGGCCCATTCGCCGGTGGTGACCCCGGCCTTGGCCGCCTTGATCGAGGCGGGCATGACATTGCGGCCCTCGGCGGCGGCGGTGCGCAATTCGGCCAGCGCCTCTTTTACCGCCGCATCGTCACGCTCGGCCCGCCACGCGTTCAGGCGGTCGATCTGTTCGGCCTCCACGGTTGGATCGACAACCATGATTCCGCCATCCTCGCCCATCAGGGGCGAAGGCTCCCCTTCGGTCCATTTGTTGACGCCGACCACGACGGTCTCATTGCGTTCGATCTTGTTCAGACGCTCGGCGTTGGAATCCACCAGCCGCGATTTCATGTATTCAATCGCGTCCACCGCACCGCCCATGCTGTCGATATTGGCAAGCTCATGGCGCGCGCCTTCCTTGAGGTGTTCAACCTTGGCATCCACGGCCGGGTTTTCGTCAAACAGATCGTCAAATTCCAGAAGGTCGGTCTCATAGGCCAAAATCTGCTGCATCCGCATCGACCATTGCTGATCCCAGGGGCGCGGCAGGCCAAGCGCCTCGTTCCATGCGGGCAATTGCACCGCCCGGGCACGGGCCTTTTTCGACAGGGTCACCGCCAGCATCTCGATCAGGATACGGTAGACGTTGTTTTCCGGCTGCTGTTCGGTCAGGCCAAGCGAGTTCACCTGCACGCCATAGCGAAAGCGGCGATACTTGGGGTCTTCCACGCCATAACGCTTGGCGCAAATCTCGTCCCACAGGTCCACGAAGGCGCGCATCTTGCACATCTCGGTGACAAAGCGGATGCCCGCATTCACGAAAAACGAAATCCGCCCCACTAGGCGCGGGAAATCCTCGGCCGGGACGCGGGGTTTCAACTCGTCCAAAACGGCAGTGGCGGTGGCCAGCGCAAAGGCCAGTTCCTGTTCCGGCGTCGCGCCCGCCTCTTGCAGGTGGTAGGAACAGACGTTCATCGGGTTCCACTTGGGAATATTGGTATAGCAATATTCGGCCACGTCCCCGATCAGTTTCAGCGAGGGTTTCGGCGGGCAGATATAGGTGCCACGGCTGAGATATTCCTTGATCAGGTCGTTCTGCACCGTGCCTTGCAGTTTGCTGGTATCCACGCCCTGTTCCTCGGCCACGGCGATGTAAAGCGACAAGAGCCAGGGCGCGGTCGCGTTGATCGTCATCGAGGTGTTCATCTGCTCAAGCGGGATGTCGTCGAACAACGTTCGCATATCGCCCAGATGGCAGACCGGCACGCCCACCTTGCCCACTTCGCCACGGCTTAGCACATGGTCACTGTCGTACCCTGTCTGCGTGGGCAGATCGAAAGCCACCGACAGGCCGGTTTGACCCCGCGCAAGATTGGAACGGTATAGTGCGTTCGAGGCCTTGGCGGTCGAATGTCCCGCGTAGGTCCGGATCAGCCAGGGGCGATCTTTCGGGGTCTCATTCTGCGTCTGCGACATGTGCGGGCCTCGTGAATCAGGTTGCGCAATTTTGTTACGTTCAGACATATGTATCTGGAACATTATGGCGCTGTCAATTCGCTGCATCGCGGCATGGGGCCATTTACCGCGCCGTCAAACCCTGTATTGCTGTCTTCATGGGCAGAATTGTGGAAATGCCGCTTTGGGCACTGATTCTTCTGGTGGCGTTCGCGGCAGTCACCTTCGCATCGCATTTCCTGTTCCCCTCCGTGCGATGGTTCTTTCGTCGCCGGATGGAGCGGGCGGTGGCCAAGCTCAACACCAAGTTGGAACGCCCGATTGAGCCGTTCAAGCTGGCCCGCCGCTATGACATGATCCAGCGCCTGATCTATGACCCCGAGGTCAGTCAGGCCGTGGCCGAACACGCCAAGGCCGAAGGCATCCCCGAAAACGTGGCTTTTGAGCAGGCCAAGCGATACGCGCGCGAGATCGTGCCGGGGTTTTCGGCCACCGCCTATTTCGGTTTTGCCATCAGGGCGGCGAAATGGCTCTCGCGCAGCCTTTATCGCGTGCGGCTTGGCCATTTCGATGAGGCCAGCCTGTCGAAGGTCGATCCCGACGCCACGGTGATCTTCGTGATGAACCATCGCTCGAACATGGATTACGTGCTGGTGACATGGCTGGCCGCCGAACGCTCGGCCCTGTCTTATGCCGTGGGGGAATGGGCGCGGGTCTGGCCCCTGTCGCGGCTGATCCGCTCCATGGGGGCCTATTTCATCCGCCGCAAATCCCGCAATGACCTTTATCGCCGTGTTTTGGCGCGCTACGTGGGCATGGCAACCGATGGCGGGGTGACGCAGGCGCTTTTCCCCGAGGGCGGGCTTAGCCTTGATGGCGGGTTGGCCCCGCCCAAGCTGGGGCTGTTGAAATACATCGTCGAAGAACGCGCCAACCCCGACCGTGACGTTGTCTTTGTTCCCGTCGCCCTGAACTATGACCGGGTGTTCGAGGACCGTATTCTCGTGGCGGCGGGCAAGGCGGGGGAACGGCGCTTTCGCGCGCGTATCTCGGTGGTGGCGCGCTTTTTGTTCAAACAGGTCTGGCTTCGGATCACCGGGCGGTATCACCGGCACGGCTATGCCGCGGCCAGTTTCGGCGCGCCGGTTTCGCTCAACGATTTCGAAAGCCGATACCCCGGCAACCCGGTCAAAGGGCTTGCCCGCCTTCTCATGCAAAGGATCGGCGAAGAGGTCCCGGTTCTGCCCGTTCCCTTGGTCGCCCGCGCGCTTTTGCAGGCCGAAGGGCCGCTTGCCCGGGCCGATCTGGACAGGCAGGTCGGCCGGATGGTCGAGGCGCTGTCACAGGCACATGTCCACCTGCCGCGCGGCGATTTGCACTACGCGGTCGAAGTGGGGCTGCGCAATCTGCGCAACCGGCAATTGGTTTCGGAAGAGGGCGGCCAGATCGCCATAAACCCCGAAGAACGCGAAATCCTGGCCTATTATGCACAGTCTATCGCCCATTTATTTCGCAATCGCAGCGCGTAACGCCAGAATTTTCTGCATCTGCGCGGTTATAAAATTACAAAAAACTACCCCTTGGCATTGCATTGTTGCGTGATGGATTATATCTCGGGGTCACCGCCGCGATTCTGCATCGCGGCAACCGGATGATTTTAGGAGGCTGAACATGGCTCTGGATACCGACACGGGCATCGCGCCCTACGACGCGCCCGAAAAAGATCTCTACGAGATCGGTGAAATGCCGCCCCTGGGCCATGTGCCCAAACAGATGTACGCATGGGCGATCCGCCGCGAACGTCACGGCGAACCCGACAAAAGCTTCGAGGTCGAAGTTGTCGACACCTGGGAAATCGACAGCAACGAGGTGCTGGTTCTGGTGATGGCCGCAGGCGTCAACTACAACGGTGTCTGGGCCGGTCTGGGCGAGCCGATTAGCCCCTTTGACGGCCACGGCGCCCCCTATCATATCGCAGGCTCAGACGCCGCTGGCATCGTTTGGAAAGTTGGCTCTGCCGTGAAAAACTGGAAAGTCGGCGACGAGGTCGTGATCCACTGCAACCAGGACGACGGCAACGACGAGGAATGCAACGGCGGCGATCCGATGATGTCCCCGACCCAGCGGATTTGGGGCTATGAAACCCCCGATGGATCGTTCTCGCAATTCACCAAGGTGCAGGCCCAGCAACTCATGCCGCGCCCAAAGCACCTGACATGGGAAGAGTCCGCTTGCTACACCCTGACGCTGGCCACTGCCTACCGCATGCTTTTCGGCCACCCGCCGCATGAATTGAAGCCGGGGCAGAACGTGCTGGTCTGGGGCGCCTCGGGCGGCCTTGGCTCCTACGCGATCCAGCTGGCCAATACCGCGGGCGCCAACGCGATCGGCGTGATCTCGGACGAATCCAAGCGCCAGTTCGTGATGGACCAAGGCGCCAAGGGCGTCATCAACCGCAAGGAATTCAACTGCTGGGGCCAATTGCCCAAGGTGAACACGCCGGAATATAACGAATGGCTGAAAGAGGCCCGTAAGTTCGGCAAGGCGATTTGGGAGATCACCGGCAAGGGCGTGAACGTCGACATGGTCTTCGAACACCCCGGCGAGGCGACCTTCCCGGTTTCGACCCTCGTGGTGAAAAAGGGCGGCATGGTCGTGATCTGCGCCGGGACCAGCGGGTTCAACTGTACCTTCGACGTGCGCTACATGTGGATGCATCAAAAGCGCCTGCAAGGCTCGCACTTTGCGCACCTCAAACAGGCCGCTTCGGCCAACCGCCTGATGATCGAGCGCCGCCTCGATCCCTGCATGTCGGATGTCTTCCCCTGGGATGAGATTCCAGCGGCCCACATGCAAATGCTGCGCAACGAGCACAAGCCCGGCAACATGGCCGTACTGGTGCAAGCGCCGAAACCCGGGTTGCGCACCGTCGAGGATGTGCTGGAAGCTGGCAAAGCCTAAGCTTTACGCCTGACCAACGCACCGCCCGCCCGGGGTTTCCCGTGGCGGGCGGTTTGCGTTCGAGCACACTTGCGCGGAATCAAGGCGCGCAGCGCCGCCGCGCATCGACGGGCCGCCCCTTCGGCCCGGCGATTGGGCTGACCAAGTTTCTTTGCCTAGTCGTCGCGCGCCAGTGGCTTGGATAAAGTACTATAGCTCAAAAACTGGATCGCCGCGCCGCGGCCCGTCGCTGCGCGGCTCCCAACTTTGACAGGCCTGATAAGCGCGCTTGCCTCTGGCACCTTCCCACAACGCCTTGTAGGGTCCACGCCATGTCGAACACCCTGCCCACATACTCCCACGATCAGGCCGAGGCCCACGACCGCATCGCCGAAGGCCTGCGGGGGGCGGGGATCGATCTTGAAAACGGCACCCTCACACCGCCGCAAGAGGGGCGGCAGCGCACCATGGCCGTTGTCGGCAAGGCCGGATCGGGCAAGACCCTGCTACTGGCCGAACTCACCCGTGCCATGACCGAGGCCGGGGTCGAGATTGTCTCGGGCGATTACGAAGGCCGCCGCCGCAAGGATCGGCGCACGCTGGCCATCCTTGCCCCCACCAACAAGGCCGCCAGTGTCTTGCGGATGCGCGGGGTGCCGGCCACCACCATCCACCGCATTCTTTATACGCCGGTCTATGACCCGGAATATGAAAAGATCGCCGAATGGCTGGCCGGGAATGGTGAGCGACCCGAGATCGAGGGCCTGACCGACGAGGCGCTGGACCGCGCCCATGCCTTTTACCAAACCCATAAATCCGTGCCGGGGGCCTTGGCCGCCGCCGGCCTGCGGGGCAGCGATTTCATCACCGGCTGGAAGCGCCGGGAAGAGCCGCTGGACGTGGGGTTTGTCGATGAGGCCTCGATGCTGGATGACCGGCAGTTCGAGGATTTGCAGGAGATTTTCCCGAACCTCCTGCTGTTCGGTGACCCGGCACAGTTGGCCCCGGTCAATCAATCCGGCTCCATGGTCTTTGATAAGCTGGCCGAGCCTGCCATCCTGACCCTGCACCGCATCCACCGGCAAGACGCCGATAACCCCATTCTGGACCTCGCCCATGCGCTTTCGGACCCCGATGTGGGGTTCGAGGATTTTGAACGCATGGTCGAGGAGAAAGCCCGCCAAGACGACCGCGTGCAATGGGCGCAGCGGGTCGAGGTGGACCTGATGGCGCGCTCGCCCGTGCTGGTCTGGCGCAATGCCACGCGCATCCGTCTGATCAATGCTTTCCGGTCGGTCCATGGCGCGCCGGAAGACGCGCTTTTGGAAGGCGAGCCACTGATTTGCGACGGCATCGAACTGCCGCTCAAGCACCGCAAGAAACGGCTGGACCTTGAGGCGCGGGGGCTGATCAAGGGCGCACAGGTGATCTATCTGGGGCCGGGGCGCAAACCGGGGTTTTCGCGGTTGCACGTGATCGGAGCCGAAGACCCGCAGGTCTCGGCGGCGTCCATCGTGAAAATCGAGAAACCGGATGAGGAAGAACCCTTCATCCCCTTCGCCGCGCGTATGGGCGCAACTTTTTTGCACGGCGCTGCGGTGACCATCCACAAGGCGCAGGGCAGCCAATGGCGCGATGTGCAGGTCTTTGCGCCCGACCTTTACGCCGCCGCCCGCATGGGGCGCACGGAAGCCGGGCAGCCGCTGTGGAAGCGGCTGGCCTACGTGGCGATCACCCGGGCCGAGGAACGCCTGCACTGGGTGGTGCGCGCGCGCCTGTCGAAGCCGACCGGGCCGCTGCGCACCGATGACCTGCAGGTGGCCCCCGCGCCACTGGAACTGGAGGCCGAGGCATGAAAACCATCCTGATCACCGGGGCCAGCTCGGGCATTGGCCGGGCGACGGCGGAACTCTTTTTGTCGGAAGGCTGGACTGTAGGGCTTGTAGCCCGCCGTGCCGAACGCCTGCGCGAGATCGCGGCGGGGCAGGGCAATGCCATCCCGCTGCCCGCCGATGTCAGCGACCCTGAGGCTATGCAGGCCGCGTTCGACCAGTTCATCGGCGAGGTCGGGCACTTGGACGTGCTGTTCAATAACGCGGGCATCTTCGGCCCCGCAGCCAGCCCCGATGCGGTGACAGTCGAAGAATTCGACCAGGTGATGGCCGTTAACCTGCGCGGCATGTTCATCGCCGCGCGACTGGCCTTCGCCCGGATGCGCGCGCAAAGCCCGCAGGGCGGGCGGATCATCAACAACGGCTCGATCTCGGCGCATGTGCCGCGCGAGAACTCGATTTGTTATACCACCTCGAAACACGCAATTACGGGGATGACGCGAAGCCTGTCCCTGGATGGGCGGGCCTTTGATATCGCCTGCGGACAAATCGATATCGGCAATGCCGAAAGCGAGCTGGTCGCCGACCTGAAGGCGCGCCAGCCGGACATGCAGACCATGGACGTGGCCGACGCGGCCGCGTCGGTGCTGCATATGGCGGGCTTGCCGCTGTCGGCCAATGTGCAGTTCATGACGGTGATGGCCACCAAGATGCCCTATATCGGCCGCGGCTAGGCGGCCGTTCCCGAAAGGGCGCGCCTTGCGGCGCGGCAGGATAAGCACGCCTTTGGCGTGCGGATAAGGGGCTTTGCCCCTCGGCCTGCGGCCTCACCCCAAGGTATTTTTGCCAAGAAAAAGCCGGGATCAGTTTTGGCGCAGGACGCGGAAGGCGGCGGAGGCCCCCCAGCCTGCCGCGATGGCGATGGCCAGTGACATCAGCCCGTAAAGCATCGGCTGTTGCCGCGAGAGGGTGAAGAGCCAGCGTTCCAGCCCCACCTTGCGCACGTCGATGACGGTCTCGAAGTCCGACACCACGCGCCCCTGACGCGTCAACAGGATGCGCGTGCGGTAATCGCCTTCGGTGAGGTTGGCGGGCAGTTCAATCGCGGTGCGAAAAAGTGTTTGTTCGTCCAGCGCCACCGCGCCTTCCAGCATTTGGTAGGCGTTGTTGGCCTTGCGGATGCGGATGAGGGCATCGGTGAAGTTCTGGGCGTCCTCGACATTGCCCGGCGCCCCGACCGAGCGGATGGCGCGGGGGATCGAGATCCTGTGCCGCAGGTCCTCGACATTGGTCAGCACCTCGTCGAGCGGGCCGGTGGTGGCCACGGCGTAAAAGCTGGGCGCGCGATCGACCTCGACCGCGTCGGTATTGACCCAGATGCCCAGCTTGCGCTCCTTGCGGCGCACCGTGAGGGGTTTCGAGGGCCCCGAGATGGCAACGATCACGTCAAGCGGCTCTTGCGGGATCGGCGCTTGCCGCTTCACCGCGCCGAAGACAAGGAGGTCGGAGCCTTCAAAGGTGGCGGTGATGCGCACCTTGTCACTGGACAGGCCCAGCACGACTTCTTCGGCCTTGAGAGGCAGGGCGAGACAGATAAGGACGAGGGTCAATCGCAACATGATCAATGCCCCCCCGCTGCACCGATGGAATACAGTTCGGAGGGTTGGATAAGCAGGTCGAGCGCCAGCTTGAAACAAACCGCCAGCACCATGAGGGCCAGAAGAATGCGCAATTGCTCGGCCTTCATCCGGGTGCCGATCTGCGTGCCGATCTGGGCGCCGATGACACCCCCGACCAGCAGCAGAACCGCCAAGGCCACGTCCACGGTAAAGTTCGTGGTGGCATGCAGCATGGTGGTGAAGGCGGTGACGAAAATGATCTGAAACAGCGAGGTGCCGACAACCACCTTGGTCGGCATGCCCAGCAGGTAGATCATCGCCGGGACCATGATGAACCCGCCGCCGACCCCCATGATCGCGGCAAGGATACCCACCGCCACCCCGACCAGCAGCGGGGGAATGACGCTGATATAAAGGCCCGAGGTGCGAAAGCGCATCTTGAAGGGCAAGCCATGCACCCAGTTGTGTTTCTTGCGCTTGGGTGCCTTGCCCGAACGCGTGTTGCGAATGGCGCGCAGGCTTTCGAAGAACATCATCCCGCCGATGATGCCAAGGAAGACAACATAGCAAAGCTTGACCAGAAGATCGACCTGACCCAGCGATTTGAGGTAGTTGAAAACCACAACGCCAAGCGCCGCGCCGACAAGTCCGCCGACAAGCAGCACCGTTCCCATCCTCAGGTCGACGGTTTTGCGCCTGAGATGCGCCAAGACACCGGAGAAAGACGAGGCAACGATCTGGTTGGCCTCGGTCGCGACGGCCACGGCGGGCGGAATGCCGATGAAGAACAACAGCGGGGTCATCAGAAACCCGCCGCCGACCCCGAACATCCCCGAAAGGATGCCCACCAGCCCGCCCAGCCCCAGAAGAAGGAAGGCGTTGACCGAAACCTCGGCTATGGGCAGGTAGATTTGCATGGGTGTCAGTAACCGCAGCCCCGCACATTTTGCAAGCGCAGAGCCGGGCCAAGTCACCGCAGGCCTGATCAATTCTTGTTAACTGGACTTATGTTTCGTGAATTCCGAAAGTCCAGTTGTCGTGTCAGGTTATTTCGCCTTACACTTGCGGTACGCGCCTGAGGCGACATACAGACGCCGCCTAGCGCCCCGAAGTGGCAAGCTTGAACGCGGCAAACAGGAAGAACCCGCCCAAGAGCGCCTCGATCCCGCGCCGCACCCGTGCATAGGCGGCGCGCACCGGCCGGGCCGACAGGGCCAGCCCCCATGCCGCATGACAGCCAAGCGAAATTGCAAAGGCCCCGGCGACGAACAGGAAGGTCACGCCAAGGCCCGCGCCCTTGACGGCCCCGACCGAGGCGATGGCCAGCCAAAAGGCCACGGCCTTGGGGTTCGTCACCTGCAACAGGTAGCCATGGGTGAAGTGCCGCCATGCGGCCCGCGGGGCCATATCCTCCGGGGTCAGCTTTGGCGGATTGAAGGCTTTGCGCAGCGCCCCGTAGGCCAGATAAACAAGATAGGCCGCGCCGATAACCCGAAGCGCGCTGATCGCCCATGCCGCTTGGCTCAGCAGCAGGCCGACCCCCAGAAGTGTCAGGATGTTCAGGGTCATGCTTCCCACGGCAATGCCAAGTGACGCCACCATCGCCGGGCCGCGCCCCTGGTTGGTGGCAATCCCCACCAGCATCGCCACCGCTGGCCCGGGCGAGGAGGCGCCGACCAGAAGGATGGCATAGGCGGCGATGAAGCCGGGCAGATAGGGTATAATTTCGGGCATTATGGTTTCCTTTCAGGTCTAGGAAACCATCGGCGCAGGGTGCGGCGCTGTCCAGTGAAATCAAACCGATAAAAGGCCGAACTATCCGGCGGTCTTGCGCAAAACAAGCGCATCCGCCGGATCCGCACCTTGGCGCGGGTAATAGGCTTTGCGCCGGGCGGCCTCGGTATACCCTGCGGTTCTGTAGAGGGCCTGTGCCGCAATATTGTCCTCGGCGACCTCAAGGAAGCATTCCTCGGCCCCCCGCGCCTTTGCCTCGGCTTCGAAATCGGCCAAGGCGGCCCGGCCATACCCCTTGCCCTGATGCGCCGGATCACAGGCCAGGGTCAGCAATTCCGCCTCGCCCGCCACGACCCGGCCCATGGCAAAGCAATGCGCGTCGCCCACGGCGAAGACATGCGGCGAGGCCAGCAAATCGGTGATCTCCCGCGCGGTCCAGACCTGCCCGCGCCCGGTAAAGGCGCGTGCATGGGTGGTGGCCATCGCCTCAGGCGTCATCGAGGATTCTGGGCGGCGTATCGCGGGCCGGGGCGGCATCGGCGGGTTTGAGGTAGAGCGGGGCGGGCGGCGGCGTGTCCCTTGGCGCGGTTCGGGCGATGCGGGCGATGGCCATGGCAAAGGCATCGGGCGCAGGCGCATGGGCCAAGGGGCCAAGCGCCTCGGCCTCGGTGCGGGGCAAAAGGCGCGGGGCCCTGCCCGCGGGTTTGACGTAAAGGTGGTCACGCGGCGCGGGCAGGGCCGGGATCTGCCCCTCGGGCGCGGTCAGGGCAATCGCCTCGAAACCGCTGACGCCCACCGCCGGAATGTCCAGCGACAGGGCCAGACCGCGCGCGGCAGAGACCGCAATCCGAATGCCGGTGAAATTGCCGGGGCCGACGCCCACGCCGAGGCGCGCAAGATCGGCCCATGCGGCGCGGCCTTCGGCCAAAACCGCCTCCAACAGGGGAATCAACCGCTCGGCCTGTCCGCGGGTCATTTCTTCGTGGCGGGCCACCACGACCCGATCACCCGACAGCAAAGCGGCCGCGCAATGCGCGGCCGATGTGTCAAAGCCGAGGGTGAGAGGGTCAGACCCCAACGGGGCGCACCTCGGTCACTTCGGGGATGTAATGGCGCAGCAGGTTCTCGATCCCCATCTTCAGGGTGATGGTGGACGAGGGGCACCCGGCGCAAGCGCCCTGCATATGCAGGTAGACGACGCCACGCTCGAACCCGTGGAAGGTGATGTCACCACCGTCCTGCGCCACGGCGGGGCGCACGCGGGTGTCCAGCAACTCCTTGATCTGGCCGACGATCTCGGAATCCTCGCCGTCGTGGTCGGCATGGCCCGATGGTGCCTCGGCCTCGCCGCTCATCACCGGGGCACCGCTTTGATAGTGCTCCATGATCGCGCCAAGGATGGCGGGTTTCATATGGTCCCATTCGGTGTCGTCACCCTTGGTAACGGTCACGAAATCATTGCCAAAGAACACGCCGGTCACGCCCTGCACCTTGAAGATACGCTCGGCCAGTGGCGATTTGCCCGCCGCATCGGCGCTTGGGAAATCGGCTGTGCCCGCGTCCAGAACGGTCTGTCCCGGCAGGAACTTCAGTGTCGCGGGGTTGGGTGTGGATTCGGTTTGAATGAACATGGATCGCGCCCTTTCTCGATTACGTCAGATATGCGCGCGCGGGGACGGGGTGTCAAGGTTTGGAATGATTCTAAACTTCACCGGATGCGCTCAGGCGTTCCACAAAACCGCGCCGCAAGCGGCGATATCATAGCCGCCGTAGCTTTCGGCGCGCGCCTTGAAAGCCGCGCCTTGGCAAAACGCCATGAGGGCCTGCATCTGCGGCTCGAACCACGCCTTGCGATCCACCAGCAGGGCGAATTCTTCCTCCACCACCGGCGCGAACTCCAAGCCATAGTTCCGCGCCACGGCTTCCAGCCCGAAGGCCACGTCACCCTCGCCGCGCCCTACGGCCTCAACCGCGTCATCCTCGGTACGGGCGACCTCTGTCCGCTCCAACTTGGACAGGTCCAGCCCGGCCTTGTCGGCCAACCCCCGCAACAGGGTATCGGTCCCCGACCCGGCCTGCCGCGGCACCAAACGCAGGGCCGCCAAATCGCCCAACCCCTTGGGCGCGGTGCCCCCGGCACGAAACACCAAGCCGCGCCGCCGGGTGGCAAAACCCACCAGCACCGCGTTCAGGCCCCCGGCCATCTCGCGCACCGCCGGAATGTTCCAGTGATCGCTCACCGTGTCATGGATATGCAGGCCCGCCGCCATGCCTTCACGCCGGGCAAACCGCTCCAACCCGTCGCGCGACCCGTCATAGAAACTGGCCAAACCGCATTGCGATTGCCGCACCGCCCAATCCAAAAGCGGATCGTGACTGCCCAACAGGATCGGCGGGCGCGGTGCTGTGGGCGCCGTCGCCTCGACCCCGCCCGATGTCGCCCCTTCAAGCCACGCCCGGATCTCCCCCGCCGGGAACAACAGCTTGCCGGTGGCGCGCGAACAGGGCACCTCGCCCCGTGCCGCAAGATCGTAAATCTTGCGCTCCTTCAGGCGCAGCAACGCGGCCAATTCCTTGACCGTCAGGTAATCGTGTTCGGGAAAGGCAGGCTCACTCATTCGGGCATCCCAGAAAAGCACAAGGGCGGCCCAAGACAGGCCGCCCCATATCCTAGAAGCTTTCGCGAAAAACGGAAACCCGGAAGGGCCGGTTCCTTATTCCGGCGCGTTCGGGAAGAACAACTGCTGATCGGCCACCTTGTAGGCCCCGATCGCGGCTTGCCCGTCGTCCGATACCAACCAATCGGCAAAGGCCTGCGCCGCCTCCAGGTTCACACTGGGGCATTTTTCCGGGTTCACCGGGATCACGCCATATTGGTTGAACATGTCTTCGTCGCCTTGCACCTGGATGGCGTAGTCCTGCTTGTTGTCAAAGCTGATCCATGTGGCGCGGTCGGTCATCACATAGGCCCCCATGCCGATCCCGGCATTGAGTGTCGCACCCATGCCCGAGCCTGTCTCGCGATACCAATCGCCACTGGCCGCCGTCGGATCGACCCCGGTATCGCCCCACAGCGCCATTTCCTTCTTGTGCGTGCCGCTGTCATCCCCGCGCGAGGCGAAAAGCGCCCCCGCCTCGGCGATCTTGGCCATGGCGCCCTGTACGTCCTCCATGCCGCCAACATCCGCCGGGTCGCCCGCCGGGCCGACGATGACAAAGTCGTTATACATCAGGTCGGTGCGCGACGTGCCGAATCCGGCCTCGACGAATTTCTCTTCCGACGGCTTGGCATGCACCAGCAACACGTCGCCATCGCAGTTTTCCGCGTTCTTGATGGCCTGCCCGGTGCCCACGGCCACCACGTTTACCTGAATGCCGCTGTCTTCCTCGAAGATCGGCAAAAGATAGTCATAAAGCCCCGAATTGGCAGTCGAGGTTGTGGATTGCACGATGATAGATTGGTCTTGGGCCACGGCGCCACCGGCCATGGTCAGGGCAAGCGCGCTTGCGCCAATTGTGCGTTTCAGCATTGGATCACTCCCTTGGGGTTGGTTTTCGATCAGACGACAATTCTGCCGTTCAGGTAATCCCGTGCCGCCTGGCTCTGCGGTTCCGGGAAAAAACGTTCGGCGGGGCTGTGTTCGATCACCCGCCCGCCATGCAGGAACACCACGTCATCGGCCATGCGTCGCGCTTGGCCCATGTCATGGGTCACAAAGATGATCCGCACGCCCCGCGCCTTGGCCTCTTTCACGATTGCTTCGATCGCCAGAACCGAGGCCGGATCAAGGCTTGCCGTGGGTTCATCCAGGAACAGAACCTCGGGGTCGCTGGCCAAGGCGCGGGCCAGTGCCAGGCGCTGCGCCTCGCCGCCCGACAAAAGGCGCGCGGGTTGCTTGGCCTTATGCAACAGGCCCACATGGTCCAAAAGCGTGTTCCGCTCGGCCTGGTCCTTGCCGCGTGTCTTCAAAACGAAATCCACGTTCGCCGCCACCGAGCGGCGCAACAACACGGGTTTCTGAAAGACCAGTGCCTGCTGCTTGGTGGCCTGCGCCGCAGGGGTGCCCGCCCAATCAATCGTGCCCGACGTGGGGGGCATCAATCCATGCAATAGTTTTAACAACAGGCTCTTGCCTGCCCCGTTCGGCCCCATGATCATCGTGCATCCCGCAGGAGGGAGTGCCAGATCAAGGGCGTTCAGCACCTTCGCGCCGCCCAATTCCAACCGCAGCCCCTTCACCGTCAAGGGCATCAGCGACGAGCCGGGCAAGGCCTGTGTCTCGGGGATGACGGGAGATTCAAACATAGGCCTGCCTCGTCGCGGTCATCCGCACTGATTGCACCGCCGCGTTGACGCCAAGCGCGATCACCAGAAGAATAACCCCAAGCGCCAAGGCCAGCGCCAGATCCCCCTTCGAGGTTTCAAGCGCAATCGCCGTTGTCATCACCCGTGTCAGGTGGTCGATATTGCCACCCACGATGATTACCGCGCCCACCTCGGCCACCGCCCGGCCAAAGCCCGCAAGCCCGACGGTCAACAGCGAATACCGCGCATCCCACAACAGCGCCTGCACCGTTTGCAGGCGCGTCAGGCAAAGCGACCGGAATTGCTCGGCATATTCGGCGTGCAGGTCTTCCAGAACCTGCCGCGACAGCGCCGCGACGATGGGCGCGATCAGGATGGTTTGGGCAATGATCATCGCCGTGGGGGTGTAAAGCAGCCCCAGGAACCCCAAGGGGCCAGACCGCGACAAATGCAGATAAACCAACAGGCCCACCACCACCGGCGGCAACCCCATCAGCGCGTTCATCACGATCAACACCGCGCCACGCCCGCGAAACCGCCCTATTGCCACCAGTGCACCCACCGGCAGGCCGATCAAACAAGCAACCGCCGTCGCGGTCAGGCTGACCTGCAAAGACAGGGCGACGATCTCGAACAGGTCCGGATCGCCGGACAAGACCAGCGACAAGGCCAAACCAAGAGCATCTCCGAGACTTTGCAAAATTTACGACCTGCTGTTTAATTTCTGGCGTCAAAAACAGAGTTGCAGGGCGAAAAATAAAGATCAAGAACAATTATTATTGGCTATATTGCCCTGTTTGGTGCCAACCTCGATCTCGGCGGGTGCGTATAAATATGCATATTGATGCAAAATTTACAGAAGTGATGTTTGCAGTATCCTGTTGGGTCGAAAAGTCCACTTTGTGACCGCTTGCAGCGGTCGCTTTGGGCATCAAATGCGCGTTTGCACCGGCGGATCAAAACTGTTGGGCAGACAGGAAAACCGGCGACGGTCCTGACAGACCGGCCCGCGATCGCCGTGCGTTTCGTACGACTCGTACGACCCCGAAACCAAACCCCCCGAGTTTCGTACGAAACTCGGGGGGTAAACGTACGACTCATACGAAATTCCGGCTCAGATTCTCAGGAAGGGTTGTGCCAATCGTGGGATAAGCCCCTTGAACTTCAAGGGCGCGTCCGTGGCCGCCAGACAAATGCAATCTTCGCCGATATCCGCCACTGGCGTATGGTTCAAATCCTCGTTGGCAACCTCGATGTCACCGGGGCCGAAATGATCCACTTCGTCGGCAAAAGATCCTTTTAAAACAAGGGTTAATTCCGTTCCTCGGTGGCCGTGGTCGGGCACGGCGGCCCCCGCCGGAATGAACAGAAGTCGTGCCGTTGCATCGCGCGAGGTTGGCAAAATCGCCTGTTTGACCCCCATGCCGATGGACTTCCAACGCACAGCATCCAGGTCGCCGCCGATGTAATCCCGTAATGGCGCAGGCACTATCCCATTGGAATAAATGGGTTTTTCCGCTGGCCTTTCGGGTGCCTTCAGCCGCTCCATCACGGCCTCAAGGCTACCTGCTGACATCTCGACGCTCTCGCTCCCTTCAACAAGGGCGCCGCCCAAACTGTCGAACGCCCCCAAACGCGCGCGGCATTCGTCGCACATCGACACATGCGCCGCGATGGTCAGGTTGAACGCCTCGGGCAGGCTTCCGGCCGAATAGGCCATCAGCAAAGAGTCTGTCAGATGATGTTTGATTTGCTCTGTCATGGTCGTCTTCACTTCATTGCGTGGCGCAGGCGGTCCAGCGCCAGCCGGATACGGGATTTGATCGTGCCAAGTGGCAGGCCCGTTTCCTCGGCGATCTCAGAATGACTCAGATCGCGGAAATAAGCCTTTTCAATCAATACCTTCTGTTTTTCGGGCAAGTTTTTTATCGCTTTGCCCAGTTGGGTTGTCTCTTGTTGCAGAGCCAAAACATCGGCCTGATCGGGTTCCTCGTCCGGGCCCCAAGGCAGGTCTTCGGGCTCGGGGCGTTTCTGTTTTCGTAGCGCGTCAATCTTGCGGTTCCGCGCGATCGTGAAAATCCACGTCGCCGCGCTGGCGCGGCTTGGATCGAACAGGTGCGCTTTCTGCCATAAGGTGGCCATTACATCCTGCGTACATTCCTCGGCCATCGCCTCATCAGCGCCAGACTTCATCAAGAAGCCTTTCACCCTTGGGGCGAAATGGCCGAACAGGCGCTCAAACGCCTGCCTGTCTTCGTTTTCGCGGATCCGCTGGATACAGGTGACCCAATCATCGTTTTCCGCTGCATCTTTCTTCGTCACGTTCTTTGGCCTCGGGCCTTGTCGCTGCATTGCCGAATACCTAGCACGGCCCGCCATCAACGGCGAGGGGATGCTATGACTTTCGCTCTCGGCTTCACGCAACATATCCATCCTACGCATCAACTCGCAGGCCGGATCACTTCGGCACAAAAACAATTCATAGTCATCCGATCCCATCGCTGTGCCGTAGTGCTTTGGGAAGGCCAAATAAAAGATGGAAACCAAGTTAAATGCCATTCGAAGCAGGCCCCGTCGGGCGCAAGAAGGTTGCCGTAATCGGTGCCGGAATTTCGGGAATGGGGGCCGCACAGGCACTCGCTTCAACCCATGATGTCACGCTTATCGAAGCAGAACCGCGACTGGGGGGGCATGCCCGCACCATCCTTGCGGGCCGGCATGGCGATCGGCCTGTCGACACAGGGTTTATCGTGTTCAATTACGCCAACTACCCGAACCTCGTGCGGATGTTTGAGCGGTTGGACGTTCCGGTCGTCAAAAGCAACATGAGCTTTGGTGCTTCGGTGCGCGGAGGTCGTGTGGAATACGGCCTAGATGGCGCCAAGGCCTTCTTTGCGCAGAAACGGAATGCTTTGAACCCGTGGTTCGTGGGTATGCTGCGCGACATCTTCCGCTTCAATGCCCGCGCTTTGAAAGAAGCCCGGCAAAACAAGGGCATGACGATTGGTCAGTTCTTGGATCACCTGCAGATGGGCAAGTGGTTTCGCGAATATTACTTGCTGCCATTCTCTGGTGCGATCTGGTCGACCCCCAAGGAACAGATCATGGATTTCCCGGCTTATGCCATGGTCCAGTTTTTCGAAAATCATGCGCTTCTGGGCTATGAGGGACAGCATCAGTGGTACACCGTTAAGGGCGGTTCGACCCAATATGTGTCGCGGCTTGAACGCGAAATGCGCGCCCAGGGTGTGACCATACGCTTGGGGTGCCCGGTGCAGGCCGTTCGCCGCATTGGCGAAGGCGTGGACATCAAGGTTGTGGGCAATGATTGGCAAAACTTTGACGAGGTTGTGTTCGCCACGCACTCCGATGTCACCCTGTCCTTGCTTAGCGACCCCGGCGAGGACGAGCGCCGCATGTTGGGGGCGATCTCATATCAGCCGAACGATGTGATCCTGCATGCCGATACAAGCGTCATGCCAAAGCGCCGCGCGGTTTGGTCCTCGTGGAACTATGCTGAAGGCTCGGCACAGCGCGACGGCCAGATCGACATCACCTACTGGATGAACCGCTTGCAACCGATTCCGCAGGACGATCCGCATTTCGTGACGCTCAATTCCCGGCGACCAATTCGCGAGGACTTGATTTATGACCAGGTCACATTGCACCACCCGGTTTACGACTTGGCCGCGTTAAAGGCGCAAGAGCACCTGCGCCGGATCAATGGTTCAAGACAAACATGGTTCTGCGGGGCATGGATGCGCCACGGTTTCCACGAGGACGGTTTGGCCAGCGGACTGGACGTGGCGGAAGCCATGATCGCGCGCGATTCCCTGTCGGTGGCTGCAGAGTGAGTAGAGTGGACCATATCGTCGGCCACACGTGGCATGGGCGAAAAGGCGAGATTGAGAATGCCTTTCGCTATGGCATCGACTATGTCCTGCTGGATGCCGAAGGTCCGGCCCATGCTCCGCGCCTTTTTGGGCGAAACCGGGCGGGGATGGCCTCGGTTTGGGATATGGATCACGGCGGAAAACCGGGCCATGGGCGCGGCCCTGCTTGGGTGCGCGAGGTGATACAGGCGTATGACCTGCCCAAGCCCGCCAAGATCGAGCTTTTGGCGCAACCGCGCATTTTCGGGCATGTATTCAACCCGGTGTCTTTCTGGATTTGTCGCGATGCACAGGGCGCGGTGCCATTGGTGATCGCCGAGGTCACAAACACCTACGGCGACAGGCATTCCTACCTGTGCCACCGGGCAGACAATAAGCCGATTGGCCCCACGGATCGCTTGAAAGCGAAGAAAATATTCCATGTCTCTCCGTTTCAGCGGATTGATGGGCATTATGAATTCCGGTTTGATTTGCGGCCTGATCGCATCGGCATCTGGATTGATTTCACAGGCGGCAACGGCGGTGTGATCGCGACGCTTGTAGGCGCGCGCGAGCCACTGACAGCCTGGGGCCTTGTGAAAGCCTGTCTTCGGCGGCCTTTCGGGTCTCGCCGTGTGCTTGTCTTGATCCACTGGCAGGCGCTGAAGCTGTGGTGGAAGGGGGCCACGTTTCGCACCCGTCCCGAGCCGCCTGCCGAAGATGTGAGCCGTTGATGCGCCCGCATTTGCCCGCATATTCGCTGTTCGCGGCGTTCTTGGCCTCGGCCGGTTTGCCGCTCTATATCCATGCGCCAAAGTTCTACGTAGATGAATATGGCGTGTCGCTGGCGGCTTTGGGGGGTACGCTTTTCGTGCTGCGCCTCCTGGACGTGGTGCAAGACCCGATCCTTGGGCGCCTTGCAGAGCGTTTGCGCGCCCGGCGCGGGGTGTCCGTGGCGATTGCAGGCGTGATGATGGCACTGGCCATGTTGGGTTTGTTCGCGGTTGAGCCTCTGATCGATCCGATGTGGTGGTTCGCGGTGATGTTGACCGTCGTGTTTTCGGCCTTCAGCTATCTGACGATCTGTTTTTATGCGCAGGGTGTCGCCACGGCGGCTAACCTGTCTGGGCAAGGCCATCTGCGTTTGGCCCGTTGGCGAGAAACCGGGGCGCTTATCGGTATCTGTGCCGCTGCGGCGGCGCCTGTTGCCTTAGGCGGGTATGCGGGTTTTGCCGTGGCTTTCTCGATGCTCGCGTGCGCTGCTTTGCTGGCTATGAAACGCGAATGGGGTGGTGCCTCAATCGCAAGCGCCGGATTTGGCCCGGTGGTGCAAGACGCCGTCGCACGCCGATTGTTGTTGATAGCCTTGGTCAACGCGGCCCCGGTTGCCGTCAGTTCCACGCTTTTCCTGTTTTTTGTTGAAAGCCGCTTGCAGGCACCGGGGTGGGAGGGGCCTTATCTGCTGTTGTTTTTCCTGTCGGCCGCACTGGCCGCACCGGTCTGGGGGCATTTGGCGGAACAGGTTGGAGCCAAGGCGGTGCTGCTGGGGGCAATGGTTTTGTCGATCATTGCATTTGCTTCGGCGATCCTCCTCAAGGCGGGGGATCTTTGGGAATTCGCTATCGTATGCGTTTTCTCGGGTGCGGCTATCGGTGCGGATATGACCCTTTTGCCTGCACTTTTCTCAAGGCGGATGGAGGAAATCTCCCCCGGTGCAAGCGAGGGATTCGGACTTTGGTCTTTCGTTTCCAAGTTCACCCTGGCTTTCGCGGCGGTGGCCCTGCTTCCGTTGCTTGAAATGGGCGGGTTTGAATCCGGGCAGAATAATTCAGACGATGCCCTGCAATTGCTCAGTTACCTTTATGCCGGGGTTCCCTGCGCCCTGAAACTGATTGCGATTGCATTGCTGACATCAACGGAAGTTCAACAGGCGCCAGCCAATCAGGCCGGTCGCGTTGAAAGGAGATCGAGCCAATGACCTCTGGGCTTTACATCGTTCTTGGCGTGCTTGTCATGCTTGGCTTTTGCATCCTGCGGGAACGCTTTGCCGGTTTCATGGCACAGCAACCCAAGGACTATGCAAAGAGCGAACCGCATTTCGATTTGCGAGAACACCTAAATGGAAAGATCAAATGCGAAGGTGTTATTTATGGTCCCCTGGGGCGCGTTGTCTCGCGGTTCTCCGGCGATTTTGAAGCGGCTTGGCAAGGCAACAAAGGCATTATGCGCGAACATTTTGAATACGACAGCGGGAACTCCCAGGATCGGGAATGGCGGTTGGACTTGGGCAACGATGGGTCCATCCGCGCCGAAGCGGACGACCTGGTCGGGCTTGGGCATGGTCGGCAATCGGGCGCGACAGTTTGCCTGAGCTATCGTATTCGCCTGCCTGACGAGGCGGGTGGGTATGTCCTGCGGGTTACGGATTGGATGTATCTTTCCCCGAATGGAGTCGTGGTGAACCGCAGTCAGTTTCGCAAGTTTGGGCTAAAAGTGGCCGAATTGGTCGCCACGATGCGGAAAGTGGAGGCTGCATGACAGATTGGAGCGGAAAACGGTACTGGCTTGTCGGAGCAAGCGAAGGGTTGGGGCTTGCCCTTGCACGGAAATTGAATGCGGCCGGAGCGGAGGTTGTTCTTTCTGCGCGAAATGAAACGCGTCTTGCCGAGGTCGTGGCAGAGATGCCTGGCCGCGCGCAGGCGTTGCCGATGGATGTTGCCAGTGATGAGAGCGTTGCCCAAGCGGCAAAGGCTGTCGGTCAGTTGGACGGGATTGTTTTCCTTGCCGGTGTGTATTGGCCCATGTCGGCGCAGGAATGGAATGCCGAACAGGTCACGGCCATGGCCGATGTGAACTTCACGGGTGCGGTGCGCGTGTTGGGACAGGTCGTGCCGGACATGGTGGCGCGCGGCGCAGGGCATATCGTTCTGACCGGTTCATTGGCCGGTTTTCGTGGGCTACCCGGCGCGATTGGCTATGGTGCATCCAAGGCTGCCGTGATGTCGCTTGCGCAATCCCTGCGCGCGGATTTGTGGCGCAGTGGAATTCATGTACAATTGGCTAATCCCGGGTTCATCAAGACGCGTCTGACAGACAAGAACCCCTTTCATATGCCTTTCCTGATGAGCCCGGAAGACGCAGCGCAAGACATGTTCGAACTGATGTGCGACAATAGCGCCTTCGACCGTAGTTTCCCTTGGCTTTTCAGCTTGGTGTTTCGTTTTTCGCGGTTTTTGCCAAATTGGGTTTACTATCGGCTTTTTGCGTAAGATCAAAGACGCATGGCCTGTTGGGCGCCAAGCTGTTCGATAGTCATGCGAACAGGAGGACCCAATGTTAGAAATCAGCACCTACAAGATTGCGCAGGTGATCCTGATGGCGCGCGAACTTGAGCGCGCCGAGGGTGAATTACGCGCATTTATCGACCGTCTGACCGAAGAGGAACAGGCCAGTCTTGTGGCGGTCATGTGGATTGGGCGCGATAGTTTTACTGCCGACGATCTGGAGGAGGCCAAGCGGACCGCCATGAATGAGGCGACAACGCCGACGGCGGATTACCTTCTGGGCACCCCACATTTGTCAGACCACCTTGAGAACGGTTTGGATGAATTGGGTATTTCGGTGGTCGACGATGAGGACGACCTCGTGAGAGGCGGATAAAGGCAATCGAGCCGCGTACCGCGAGTTTTCTGCGAGACGCAAAAGCGTTTCGTACAGATTATTGAGTGCGCCCAGAACCGACAACTACGTCGTGGCGCGCTCCACTCCCTCGGCAATGGCTTGCCTTAGCTTTGTTTCAAGTGCCTTTTGTTTGGCCTGGGAATAAAACTTCAGGCCGAACATGTCCTTGACGTAAAATGTATCGACGACCTGTTCACCATATGTCGCGATGACGGCGGAATTGATGTAGATGTTATTGTTTGCCAGCGTTCGCGTGAGATCGTACAAAAGGCCGGGCCGGTCGCGTGTGTCGACCTCGATGATTGTGTAAATCTCGGAGCCTTCGTTATCGAAGGTGACATGCGTGGGCACCTTGAACGCGCGTTCGCGCTTCTTGATCTTATCGCGCGATTGGATTGCCTCGGTGGCCACCACTTCACCCTTGAGCGTTTTATGGATCATTTGACGCAAGCGCGGCAGGCGTTCAGACTCGTAAGGATGGCCATCGGCATCCTGAATCCAGAAGGCCGCCGTGGCAAAGCCATCCTTCGTGGTATAGGTCCGCGCATCAACGACATTTGCGCCGACCAAGGCCAAGGCCCCCGCAAGACGCGAGAAAATGCCGGGGTGATCGGCAAGCGCAAAGCAGGCGCGGGTCGCATCACGATCTTCGTCGATGGCCAGATCAATGGCGATATCATCAGCGCCCAGATCACGTAGGAGTCGGGCAAAAACAACATGCGCCGTCACGTGAAGCCCTTGCCAATAAGGCGGGTAATGCCGTGCCTTTTCACGTTTAAGGTCTTTGGCCGGCCAGTCAGACAATTCTTGCGCCAGGTTGCGTTTGGCGTCCGAGCCGCGCTGTTCGCGGTTAAGATCTTCCAAGCCGCCTTCCATGGCCCGACGCGTTTGCCTGTAAAGCGCCCGCAGTAGCGAGGCTTTCCAGTTATTCCATGTGTTCGGGCCAACGCCGCGGATATCGCAGACCGTGAGAACACAAAGCAGATCAAGCCTTTCTTTTGTCTGCACCGCCTTGGCAAAATCGCGTACGGTACGCGGGTCTGCGATATCGCGTTTCTGTGCCATGTCCGACATGAGAAGGTGATACCGCACCAGCCATTCCACGGTATCCACCTCTTTGGCCTTGAGGCCTAAACGTGGCGCGACCTTGCGTGCGATGCGGGCCCCGACGATTGAATGGTCTTCGTCCCGGCCTTTTCCGATATCATGCAAAAGAAGGGCAACATAGAGCACCTTCCGATTAACCCCTTCGGCCAAAATCGAAGAGGACAGCGGCAGATCCTCTTCCAGCTCGCCGCGTTCGATCTGCGCAAGATGCGAGATGCACTGAATGGTATGCTCATCCACCGTGTAACTATGGTACATGTTGAACTGCATTAGCGCGACGATGGGCTCGAACTCGGGGATGAAGGCGGACAGCACACCAAGCTCGTTCATACGCCGTAGCGCACGTTCGGGGTTGCCGTGTTTCAGTAGCAAATCAAGGAACAGTTTTTGTGCGCGGCGGTCATTGCGCATACTGTCGTCGATGAGGTCAAGGTTGGCCGTCACCAAGCGCATTGCGTCTGGATGAATCAGAAGGCCGGTGCGCAACCCTTCTTCGAAAATGCGCAACAGGTTAAGCGGTTCCGACAGAAAAGCGGTTTCATCCGCGATGGCCAGCCGCCCGCGTACTTCCTCGTACCCGTCTTTCAGCTTTCGTTTGCGGCGGAAGATACGTTGCAAAATGGGCTCGGATTTCGCGTGGGCGGCTTCAAGCTTCGTCAGGAAGATACGCGTGAGATCCCCCACTTGTGTCGCATGCCGAAAATAGTCCTGCATGAAATGCTCAACGGCACGACGTCCAGCGGTGTCGCGATATCCCATGCGTTCTGCCACTTCGACCTGCAGGTCAAAGGTGAGTTGATCTGTCGGACGCTTCGTCACGAGGTGAATGTGACAGCGCACAGCCCACAGAAAGCTTTCGGCGCGCGCAAAGGTATCGAATTCGTCTTCTGTAAACACCCCAAGGGCGATCAGTTCCTTCACGTTGTCGACGCGGTGCAGGTACTTGGCGATCCAAAACAGGGATTGCAGGTCGCGCAAGCCGCCCTTGCCCTCTTTCACGTTGGGCTCAACCATGTATCTCTGGTTGCCCTGTTTTTCGTGGCGGTTGTCGCGCTCTTCCAGTTTTGCCTCGATGAACTCGCGTTCCGAGCCTTCAAAAAGTTCGTGCCAGAGGCGCTTTTTGAAATGATCTGCCAACTGTCGATCACCGGCGAGGAAACGGTTTTCCAACAGCGCCGTGCGGATCGTGAAATCCTCGCCCCCCAATCGCAGGCAATCGCGTATCGTGCGACTGGCGTGACCGACCTTTAGCTTTAGATCCCAAAGGATATAGAGCATGGTTTCTATCACGCTCTCGGCCCAGGGGGTGATCTTGTAGGGTGTCAAGAACAGAAGGTCGACATCAGACTGAGGCGCCATTTCACCCCGCCCGTAGCCGCCCACGGCGAAGACACTCAAACGTTCCGAGTCCGTCGGATTGGACAGTGGGTGGATGTTCTCGGTGGTCATGTTGAGTGCGCTCAATATGACGCAATCGGTGAGCCAGCTATAGGCCCGCACAGTGGCGCGAGCGGAAAACGGATCTTGTGAAAAGCTTTGGGCGATGACATCGCGCCCGTGTTTAAGAGCATCTGACAGGATGTCGGTCGTCAGGTGGCGCAGGGCAATTGCGTCGCCCTGTGCGTTTTCCGTGGCCTTTTGCAGTGCTGCGTTTATCTGTGGCGCATCGAAGATTTCGAGCGCCGGACAAATCAAGTCTTCGGGTAAAGTGAAGGCATCTTTCATTTTGTAACAGGCTGAAGGACGGGCTTAAAAGCCCGTTCCCCCAAAGCCCTGTGGCGCTGGATCAATGACAACGACCTTTTGATCACGGATCGTCGCAACCGCCAGCCCGCGTTCGTTGGTGCCATCAGGACGGAAGCGGAAAACACCGCTGACGCCTTGGAAACCTGCCGATTGGGTCAGCCGTGTGCGGCTGAGGGCATCACGACCACCGGATTTTGCAAGTGCTCCAATGGCGGCGATACCATCATAGGCCAGCCCGCTGATGACGTGCGGCGCATTGCCATTGGCTGCTTGGAAACGCGATTTGTAGGCTGCGCTGCGCTGAGGGTCCGGAATGGCGAACCATCCGCCTTGAACGCCGGGAAGGGCCGTTGTTTGCGCGGGGACATCCCACCGGGCAAGTCCGATGTATTGGGTGTTGGCGGGGCTTAAACCGGCCTCGGGCAGCATCTGTGAAAACAGCGGCAACGCGCCCGCGGTGTTGGACGTCATGAAAATCGCGTCTGCATTGGATTGTGCCGCTTTGGCCCGGATTCGAGGAACAGCAGATGCAACGCCTTGCTGTGAGAACTCGTATCCAACCGATCCCGCGAATTGTGCCCCGCTTGCGTTGACGCCCTGTTCAATCGCATCGCGGCCAAGCTGTCCGGCCAGATTGTCGGAATATACCGCAAGAATGCGCTTTTTACCTTGGCGCGCCGCGAAGCGTGCCAAGCGGTTGGCCGTCGTGTTGAAGGTTTGACCAAGGATGAACAGGTTGCCGCCCGAAATGGTTGCATTGTTCGAAAAGGCCAGAACATTCACGCCTTGGCTGGCGACGGCCACTGCAGCGGCATTCGCGGATTCGGCGTGCAAGGGCCCGAGGATGATGCGCGCACCATCGGAAACGGCATTGAGCGCGGCGGTTCGCGCTTGGGCCGGGCTGCCTGCAGTACCGTAAACGCGCAGGTCGATTTGCACACCCTGCAGGTCGGCGGCGGCCAAACGCGCCGCGGCTTCCAGATCACGGGCCAGTTGTTGTTCTTGCGGGCTGGCCGCGCCATGCGGCACAAGAAGGGCGACCGGCACCGGTTTCGTAGAACCCACGGAAGCGCCACCACCGGCAGGCCCCGAAAGGGAAGCGGGCTGACAGGCGGCCAGCCATACGAGTGAGAACAGGACCATCAGGCGGCTGAGTGCCTTGCGGGCAGGTGACAAAACGGCGAACATGGAAACTCCTCAACTCCGGTGTTGCTACAGGGCATAAGCCCGAGGCGACGTTGAGGCCGATAATAAACGTCATGCGGGGCTGGTCCAGTGGTGAATCAGATAGCGGCAAAACCAAGCCCGGGGCTTTACCTCGTTGCAACTCCGATCGGGACAGCGCGAGACATCACGCTGCGCACCCTCGATTTGCTGCGCTCGGCCGATGTCATAGCTGCTGAAGACACGCGAAGCCTGCGGAAACTTCTTGATATTCATGGTGTCCCCTTGGATGGACGCCCCCTTGTGGCCTACCATGATCATAGCAAAGCAGCGGTGCGAGAACGCATTTTACAGGACATAGCGGGGGAAAAATCCGTGGTCTATGCCTCTGAGGCGGGCACGCCAATGGTGTCTGACCCGGGATACGATCTGGCCCGTGATGTGATAGCCGAGGGTTTGCCATTGATCTCTGCACCCGGGCCTTCCGCGGTGATCACGGCGCTGACCCTATCGGGATTGCCAACCGACCGCTTTTTCTTTGCGGGGTTCTTGCCCAATGCATCTGGCAAGCGAAAAACCGCCCTGCGAGAGATGGCGCCGGTGCCCGGCACCTTGGTGTTTTACGAATCGCCCAAGCGTGTCGCCGCGATGTTACGCGACGCGGCCGAGGTTCTGGGGCCGTCGCGCCGGGCTGTTGTGTGCCGTGAACTGACCAAGAAATTCGAAGAGGTCTTGCGCGGAAGCTTGCAGGAGCTGGCCGGGATTTGCGGCGAAAGATCTTTGAAAGGCGAGATCGTGGTCTTGGTGGACCGCGGTGGTTTACCAAATGTTGACGCTGCTGACCTAGATTTCAATCTGAAAGAAGCCTTGCGCGCGAAATCCGTCCGGGATGCAGCGGATGAAGTGGCTGCCAATCTTGGTCTGAAGCGACGCAAAGTATATCAGCGTGCTTTGCAGCTGGTGCAGGAGGTTGACAATTGAAGACTGAAGGTGCGGCCGATTCGACGTCGAAACGTACGCGGAAATTGCGCGGACAAGCGGCCTATTTGTCAGGGGTGGCCGCCGAGAAGAATGTCGCACGCGCCTATGAGCGCCTTGGCGCACGGATCCTTGACGAACGGTGGCGCGGGCAGGGCGGTGAAATCGACATGATCCTGCAAGATGGGCCGGAAATCGTGTTCTGCGAAGTCAAGAAAGCGAAATGTTTCGATGAGGCCATTGCGCGGCTGAGACCCAACCAGATCCAACGTATACGCAACTCTGCGGCGGAATACCTTGGGCGGCTGTCATCCGGGCAACTGACCGAGGTTCGGTTCGATCTGGCAGTTGTTGATGGCAATGGGCAAGCGCAGATCATAAAAAACGCGTTTGGCCATTTCTGATTTGCGCTTGCACAGCGCATGGCCCATGTAGGTCTGGAACCAGAGACCTTGGGGGCTGCCGATGAAAATCGCCTTTCAGATGGACCCGATCGGGCCAATCGACATCAACGCCGACAGCACGTTTCGCATTGCCGAAGAGGCGCAAGCACGCGGGCACGAGCTTTTCTATTATACGCCGGATCGCCTTTCCTACGTGGAAGGTCGTGTCATGGCGCGCGGTTGGCCTTTGCAAGTACAACGTGTTGAGGGGAACCATTTTGAATTGGGCGACGAAGAAACCGTTGACCTTTCGCAGGTCGATGTTGTCTGGCTTCGGCAGGATCCGCCCTTTGACATGTTCTACATCACCACAACCCATTTGTTGCAGCGGCTGACACCCGGTACACTTGTGGTGAACGATCCGTTCTGGGTGCGCAATTACCCTGAAAAACTGTTGATCTTGGATTTTCCGGATCTGATGCCCCCTACCGCCATCGCACGCGACCTTGAAACGATCCGCGCCTTCAAGGCGGCGCATGGCGATGTTATCCTCAAGCCGCTTTACGGTAACGGTGGCGCGGGCGTGTTCCATTTGCCCGAGGCGGACCGTAACCTTAGCGCCCTGCACGAACTGTTCACCGGGTTCAGCCGCGAGCCCCTTATCGTGCAAAAGTACCTTCCCGAGATCAAAAAGGGCGACAAGCGGGTGATCTTGGTCGATGGCGAGCCAGTGGGCGCCATCAACCGAATCCCGGGGCAAGGTGAAACCCGATCAAACATGCACGTCGGAGGCCGACCGGAAAAGGTTGACCTGACGCCTCGGGACCGCGAGATTTGCGAGGCTATCGGCCCGCTTTTACGTGAAAAAGGGCAGATTTTCGTGGGGATCGACGTTATCGGCGACTACCTGACCGAAATCAACGTGACCTCGCCCACAGGCATTCAGGAGCTTGAACGGTTTGACGGCATAAACGTTGCTGCCAAGATTTGGGAGGCCATCGAGGACCGGCGATCATGAGCCTGATGCGCCCGGTGCTAAACACGTTCCTGCGGTTTTTCGAACGGCCACATCTGGCCCGTGCGAAAACACCTGAGATCCTGCGCCGGAGTTTCGAGAGGAAGGCGCGTTTCTGGTTCCGCGCACCACGCGAAACCCAGTTCGTCAACGACACGATCGACGGTGTTCCGGTCATTTGGGTGGAAGGCCCTTGGGCGCGTAAAGATAGCCCCGTGATCCTTTACTTTCATGGCGGAGGTTATGTTTTCGGGTCGGCGCGAACCCATCAGGCGATGCTGGCGCATCTGTCGCACTTCAGCGGTCTTTCGGCTTGCCTTGTTGACTACAGGCTGGCGCCGGACCATGCTTTCCCTGCGGCACTTGAAGATGCATTGAGCGTTTACCTAGAAGTATCCCAGCGGCCCGGCGGCGTGGTGATCGGCGGCGACAGCGCGGGCGGTGGCTTGGCCTTGTCGTTATTGGCGGAAACCTTGAAGCATGGATTGAAAAAGCCGTTGGGCTGCTTTGCCTTCTCGCCCCTTACGGATATCGAATTCACCGGCCAAAGCGTCGAGAGTAATCGTAAAACCGATGTCGTTTTGCCCGCAGAGCGTATTGATGAGATGGCCGAGATGTATTTGCAGGGGGCAAGCCCGCGCGATCCGCGTGCATCGCCGTTGCATGCGCGGTTTTCTGATGCCCCTCCGGTGTGGATCGGGGCAGGAACAACGGAGATCCTTTTGGATGACACGCGCCGGATGGCGACGCATCTGCGCGAGGCTGGCGTTGAGGTGACGGAAGTTATCGAAGATGACCTGCCGCATGTCTGGCCGATTTTTCACAATCTTCTGCCCGAAGCGCGCGCAACTTTAAAACAAGTGGCGCATTGGGTCACGTCTCGGTCGGGACGGTAAGGCGATAGCTGACCGCTTCGGCCACATGCGGGCGCCGGACGGTTTCGGCCCCGTCCAAATCCGCGATCGTGCGCGCCACACGCAGGACGCGATGATACCCACGCGCGGTTAGGCCAAAGCGCTCGGCCATCTTATTGATCAACTCGCGGCCCTCGGTATCCGGGGTTGCGATGTCTTCAAGGGCTTCGCCTTCGGCATCGGAGTTCAAATACATGCCCGCCCTTTCCGCAAAGCGGGTATTCTGGAGTGTTCGCGCTTTCGCGACCCTCGCGGCCACCTCGGCGCTACTGTCTCCCGAGGGGGGAAGGTCAAGATCGGTGAACGCGACGGGCGGCACTTCGATGCGCAGGTCAAAACGGTCCATGAGCGGCCCAGAGATACGCCCCATATAGTCGCTGCCGCATTGCGGGACGCGCGAACAGGCGCGCGCCGGGTCAGACAGGTAACCGCATTTGCAAGGATTCGCGGCAGCCACCAGCATGAAGCGGCAGGGGTATTTCACATGCGCATTGGCCCGCGCAACGATCACTTCGCCGGTTTCAATCGGCTGGCGCAGGGTTTCCAGAACGGTGCGCGGAAACTCGGGGAACTCGTCCATGAAAAGTACGCCGTTATGTGCCAGGCTGATCTCACCGGGTGAAGCACGTCGCCCGCCGCCCACGATGGCCGCCATTGACGCTGTATGATGTGGCTCGCGAAACGGGCGGGTGCGGTTGATGCCACCTTCGTCCAAAAGCCCGGCCAGCGAGTGGATCATGGAGGTTTCCAAAGCTTCGGGGGCGGTCAAGGGGGGAAGGATACCCGGCAAACGCGCGGCCAGCATGGATTTGCCCGACCCCGGAGTGCCGACCATCATCAGGTGGTGACGGCCTGCGGCGGCAATTTCAAGCGCGCGTTTTGCACGCTCTTGCCCTTTGACATCCAGCAGGTCACGGCCTGACGTGTCGGCGTTGACTTCGCCCGGCTCGGCCGGAGCCAGGGGGGATTGCCCGGTATAGTGCCGCACGACATCGGCCAGGCTCGCCGCTCCGATAACCTGTGCCGCGCCGACCCAAGCCGCTTCCGCGCCCGAGGCCTTGGGGCAAAGAAGGGTCCGGTCTTCCTCGGCGGCAGCCATGGCGGCGGGCAACGCCCCGATAACCGGCACCAACGATCCGTCAAGCGAGAGTTCCCCCAAGCTACAGGTGCCTTCGACCGCGTCGGCGGGGATGATATCAAGCGCGGCCAATAGGGCCAAGGCAATGGGCAGGTCGAAATGGCTGCCCTCCTTGGGTAAGTCCGCAGGGCTAAGGTTTATGGTGATGCGCTTCGAAGGCAACGCGATCGCCATGGAACTGAGCGCGGTGCGGACACGGTCGCGGGCTTCACTGACGGCCTTGTCGGGCAAGCCAACGAGGGAAAAGGCAGGTATCCCGGGGGTAACCGCGCATTGCACCTCGACTTGTCGGGCATCGACCCCTTCGAAGGCGACGGTGTAGGCGCGCGCGACCATTTTGGGAGTCCTTTGATTAAACTTGGTTAATCATGGGTAGCGCCAGGATGGTTTCAGAAGTGTTAACGCAGGGCCGCCCGGTAGGTTTGAAAATGCGGGTCTCCGGGCGCACAAATGCTAGGGCATGTGATTGATGGACAGCGCCTGCCAGTTGTTTTCCCGTCTATGCAATTCGGTGACCGACAAATTATCGATGCGATGACCGAAAGCCTCGTAGGCGGTGACGCGCAGTGCTTGTTGAACTTGGGTCAGAATGGCACCGAAGTGGGCGACCGCGATGATATCACGATCCGGATGATGGCTTAGCACGCGATGAATGGCCGCGTTCACGCGGGCCGTGACCTCGTGCCAGCTTTCGCCGCCCGGGGGGCGTATGTCGCCGGGGGTGTCCCAAAATGCGCGTAGGTGCTCTTGATCCGGGATTTTATCGAATGCCTGAAGTTCCCACTCGCCAAAATGTATTTCGCGCAGGTCCTTGTCATGAGGCAGGCGCAGGCGTTGCCCCGCGATTGCATCAGCCGTTGCCGAGGCGCGGAGAAGATCGGATGAGACCACGACCGCGTCTTGTGGCAAATGCGCCTTAAGCCGTTCGAGGCGCGCGGTATCGCCAAGATCGGCCGGCAGATCAGACCAGCCAACCATGGATTTGGCGTGTGTCGGGCCGTGGCGAACCCAGAAAACACGCGTCATGGAAGATCACCCTTGAGAACCAGCGGCAAACCCGCGATCACGTTGACCACAAGCCCGGCCTTGGATGCGAGTACTTGGTTCAACTCGCCCTGTGCTTGACGAAACCGCCTTGCAAGGGCGTTTTCAGGCACCACCGATTGGCCGGTTTCGTTTGAAACGACAATGACCGACGCGGGGCATTCGGCAAGGCCCGAGACCAGGGCGCCTTGAACTTCGGCAAGCGGGGTTTCCGCCAAAAGGTGATTGCTTAGCCACATGGTGGCGCAGTCCAAAAGAACGGTCTCATGCGCTTCGACCTTGGCCAATGCGCGCCCCACGTCGAAAGGCTCTTCGATGGTTCGCCATCCTGCACCACGTTCCGCCCTGTGGCGTGCGACCTTATCTTGCATCTCGTCATCGAACACCTGGGCCGTTGCCAGATACGTCAGTGGCCCACCCGTGCGTTTGGCAAGAGATTCCGCGAACGCGGATTTGCCGGACGCAGCGCCGCCAAGCACCAAAGTCAATCTTGGAAGCATGTTTTTCTTGGCCCTGTTGTGATCCGAAAGCGCAGTGCCTGCGTACCACTTGCAGATTGACGACAAAAGGACGCAAATCAAGGAGCGTTGGACCGGGGGGTCAACAATGGCACTAGACGCACCGCAATCAAATTCGATGTCCCGCACCGCCATGAAGGCAGAATTGCTGGATGCGGAGACGGAACTCAGGCTTGCCTATGCATGGCGCGACCAGCGTGACGAAGAAGCATTGCACCGGCTGATCACCGCCTACATGCGTCTTGCCATTTCCATGGCATCCAAGTTCAAACGCTACGGTGCGCCGATGAACGACCTTATTCAAGAGGCCGGTCTTGGGCTTATGAAAGCGGCCGATAAATTCGACCCCGATCGCGGAGTGCGATTTTCCACCTATGCCGTCTGGTGGATCAAGGCATCGATCCAAGACTATGTGATGCGCAATTGGTCGATGGTGCGCACAGGGTCGACAAGCAGCCAGAAATCCCTGTTTTTCAACATGCGCCGCGTACAGGCACGGATTGAGCGTGAGGCCATGGCGCAAGGGGAAGAGCTTGATGGCTACCAACTGCGCGAAATGATTGCGCATGAGGTTGGGGTGCCGCTTCGGGATGTTGAAATGATGGAAGGTCGGTTGTCCGGATCGGATTTTTCCCTGAATGCAACCCAGTCGGTCGAAGATGAGGGCCGCGAGTGGATTGATACGATTGAAGACGAGGGGCCGCGCGGTGATGAACTGGTTGAGCAAGACCACGATCACCAAGCTTTGCGACATTGGTTGAGCGATGCGATGACGCGGCTCAATGATCGTGAACGGTTTATCGTGCGAGAGCGGAAGTTGCGGGATGCGCCGCGTACGCTTGAAAGTCTCGGAGAGGAACTGAGCCTTAGCAAGGAGCGCGTGCGGCAGCTTGAAGCCGGAGCGTTCGAGAAAATGCGCAAGCATCTTGAACGGCATGGTGTAGAGGTGCAGAATCTCTTGGCATGATCCGGTTGCTTGCCTTTGCCTTTGCTGTCCTGCCCTGCGCGCCAGCCTTTGCGCAGGATGTGCTCGTGATTGGCGAGGTTCACGATAATCCGCGGCACCATGAGGTTCAGGCCGAACTGATTGCAGAGTTCAAACCTGCCGCCTTGGTTTTTGAAATGGTGACAGCAGAACAGGCCGCGCGTGTTACGCCTGACCTCCGTGCCAACAAGAGCGATTTGGGTGACGCTCTTGATTGGTCGGGGTCTGGCTGGCCCGATTTTTCGATGTATTACCCGATTTTCGCGGCAGCGCCGCAAGCGCGCGTTTACGGGGCGCAGATCCCGCAGGGGGTGGCGCGTGCGGCTTTCGATTCAGGAATTGTAGAGGGTTTCAACGGTGATGCCGAGCGGTTCGGTTTGACGAAGCCATTGCCGGAAGCGCAGCAAGAAGAGCGTGAAGCGATGCAGATGGCCGCGCATTGCGATGCTTTACCTCAGTACCTTTTGCCAACGATGGTCGATATCCAAAGGCTACGCGATGCCGAACTTGCGCGTGTCGCCGTGCGGGCCATGAACGAGACCGGCGGCCCCGTGGCGGTCATTACGGGCAATGGGCATGCACGGCGGGATTGGGGCATGCCCGTTTACTTGCAGCGCGCCGCGCCCGACCTTTCGGTTCACGTGGTTGGGCAGGCCGAGGAAGGGGGCGTACTTCATGGTGTCTTCGACGAGGTCATTTCGGCCCAGCCCGTCAATCGCCCGGACCCTTGCGCGGCCTTCCAATAGCCATGCCCTTGCCCCTTCACCTGCCAGGGCCTAGTGTCGCCGAGGGTTTAAAGGGGGCGCGCCCATGCTGGCATCGAAACGCATACTTCTGATCATTGGCGGTGGCATCGCGGCTTTCAAATCGCTTGATCTGATCCGGCGTCTACGTGAACGGGGGGCGGAAGTTACGCCTGTGTTGACACGGGCCGGCGAAGAATTCGTGACGCCGCTGTCGGTATCGGCCCTGGCCGGAAAAAGGGTCTTTCGTGATCTGTTCGATCTGACGGATGAGGCCGAGATGGGCCATATCGAGTTAAGTCGTAGCGCCGATCTGGTTGTTGTTGCGCCGGCCACGGCGGACTTGATGGCCAAGATGGCGCAGGGACATGCCGACGATCTGGCCTCTACGCTTCTGTTGGCCACGGATACCCCTGTTATGGTTGCCCCGGCCATGAACGTGCGCATGTGGGAGCATCCGGCGACACAGCGCAATATCGCAACGCTCAAAGCGGACGGCATTGCGTTTGCTGGCCCAAACGAGGGCGATATGGCCTGTGGCGAGCATGGCCCCGGGCGAATGGCCGAGCCCTTGGAAATTGTCACCGCCGTTGACGCGGCTTTGGCAAGCGGCCCATTGGCAGGAAAGCGTATCTTGGTTACCTCCGGCCCGACGCATGAACCGATAGACCCCGTCCGGTATATCGCCAACCGTTCTTCGGGTTCTCAGGGCACCGCGATTGCGCGCGCGCTGAATTCGCTTGGCGCCGAGGTGGTGTTTGTCACGGGCCCTGCGGATGTTCCCCCACCTCAAGGGGTCGAGACCGTCCCGGTGGAGACTGCACAACAGATGCTTGAGGCGGTGCAGGCGGCGCTTCCTGTCGATGCCGCGATATTTGCCGCGGCGGTTGCCGATTGGCGGGTGGCCAGTGCCAGCACGAGCAAGATGAAAAAGACAAAGGGTGGACTTCCGTCTTTGGAGTTTGCCGAGAACCCGGACATCCTTGCCACGGTCAGCCAGCTTGACCATGGGCGCCCGGGCCTTGTGGTTGGGTTCGCCGCTGAGACCGATGACGTTGTCGAGAACGCAACCGCCAAACGAAAGCGCAAAGGCTGTGACTGGATTGTTGCCAACGATGTCAGCCACGGGACCGGAATCATGGGTGGAAAGGAAAACGATATTACCTTGATTACGGAAAACGGGGCCGAGGATTGGCCGCGTATGTCAAAAGATGACGTCGCAAACCGCCTTGCAGAACGTATCGCGCAATCGCTGATCTGAAGGGCTGGACGTTTGGAAAGGGGCGAGGGGTATAAATGGTCCTGATTTCAATGATTTGGGATGAGGGGGCAGACCGGAGCCTTGGTTTGCCGTCCTATGAAACTGCGGGCGCTGCGGGGGCTGATTTGCGGGCAAATTTTCCCGGTGACGCGCGCGAGGGTATCGTGATCGAACCCGGGGCAAGGGCCCTTGTTCCAACCGGCCTGAGGCTTGCCATCCCAACGGGGTACGAAGTGCAAATCCGGCCGAGGTCCGGCCTTGCACTGAAGCATGGGATCACCTTGCCAAACAGTCCCGGCACCATCGACAGCGATTATCGCGGGCCTTTGGGGGTGATTGTTATGAACGCGGGCCAAGAGGCCTTCCATGTCACGCACGGAATGCGGGTGGCGCAGATGGTGGTGGCGCCGGTGGTGCAAGCGCGGTTTGCCTTGGTTGATGATCTGGACGACACCGACCGGGGCGGGGGGGG
>NZ_JASHIM010000023.1 GCF_030733685.1 Roseovarius sp. MMSF_3281 | reverse complement strand
CGTCCGCCCCCACCATCCCGGGTGAGGATACAGGGCGCGGCGCGGCCCCGCTTGAAACCGCGTTGGCCGAGATGCGCCTTGCCCCCGACACGGCCCCGCGCCCCGGAATCTCACCGTCACATCACATGCCGCAAACCGCCGAATTGCCCCGGCATATCGCCCAGCAAATGGCCGAGGCCCTGCAGCGCGCGGGCGGCACCGAACGCGGCGTTGACCTGTTGCTCAACCCTGCCGAACTTGGCCGCGTCCGTATCAACCTGTCACCGGGCGAGGCCGGGCTGACGGTGCAGATCATGGCCGACCGCCCCGAAACCCTCGATCTCATGCGCCGCCATATCGACCTTCTGGCGCAGGATTTCCAAAGCATCGGCTTTGAGGCCAGCAGTTTCGCCTTTGAACAAAGCCATGACGACACCCCGAAAGGGGGCGGGCCCCGTGACATCCCGCACCCTCGTGACACGGGCCAGGATAGCCCGCAAACCCCCGCCCCGCCGCAGGTAACCGTGCTTGCGGATCGTGTTGATATCAGACTCTGAAAAGGCCAAAACCATGGATGTTTCACCCAATACCGCGCCCACACCACGCACCACCACGCCCCCCCCGGCCAAGGCCAAGGATGGCGAGGCGGTGCTCAGCTCGGATTTCGAGACATTTCTCAAGATGCTTACCACGCAGATGGAAAATCAGGACCCGCTCAACCCCTTGGACTCGGCCGAATTCGCCACCCAGCTGGCGACCTTTTCAAGCGTCGAACAACAGGTCATGACCAATGATCTTTTGACCGACCTCAATGGCCAGATCGGCGCGCTGGGCATGGCGCAACTGTCGGGCTGGATCGGGATGGAGGCGACCGCGGACATGCCGCTGGCCTTTGAGGGTACACCGGTCCCCCTGACCCTGACCACCAGTGCCCAAGCGGACACCGCGCAGCTTGTGATCCACGACAGAAACGGCACCCTTGTGCAGCGCCTCGATGTGCCCGCCGGGGGTGGCCGTTTCACATGGACAGGCCTTGATGCCAGCGGCGCACCGCTGCCCCAAGGCGAATACAGCGCCACGGTCGAATCCTACGCCCGCGGGGAGGTGATCGAAAGCCACCCGGCACAGGTGCATGCCACCATCGTCGAAGCCCGGCAAATGGATGGCCAGACCCAATTGGTGATGCAGGGCGGCCAAACCGTGACCGCGCAACAGATCATCGCGCTGCGCGATCCGTCTGGCTGATCGCGGGGCATCTTGCCCCTTGTCTCACCGCAGGCGGGCTGCCATAGCCTCCGGCACCCAGTCATTCGCCTTTCCTGCCGGACCCGCCAAACCCTTGACCGCCCCCGACGACACCCAGTTGATCCAAGCCCTGGAACGGGATCTTGCCCCAAGCGGCCATGTGCCGGACGCGGCGCAATGGGTCCGGCTCAAGGGGGGGCGCACCAATCATGTCTGGCGCATCACCGGGCCGACAGGTGCCAATCCCGTCGTGGTCAAACTTTACGCCGAAACCTCGGGCAATCCGCTGTTCCCCAACCGCCCGGATGACGAGGCCCGCGTATTGCATGCCCTCGACGGGCAGGGGATGGCCCCAAGGCTCTTGCACCGAACCGCAACGCGCCTTGGGCCTTGCGTGGTCTATAGCCATGTCAGTGGCGCCCGGTGGCGTGATGATCCTGCAAAGGTGGCAAGGCTTTTGCGCCGCTTGCACGGGCTTGCACCGCCAAGGGGCCTGCGCCCCGCACCCGACGGAAGCGTGGCCCTCGAAGCCCAGATCGCGGCAATCCTCGCGCGCTGTCCCGGCGATGTGCAGAATATGCCGGGCTTGCCCGACACGGCTGTTCCGCCCTCCGGGGCGGCCTGCCTTTTGCACGGCGATCCGGTGCCGGGAAACCTGATCGCCCAAGGTGCGGCCCTGCATTTGATCGACTGGCAATGCCCCGCCATCGGCGACCCTTGCGAAGATATCGCGCTGTTTTTATCGCCCGCCATGCAAATCGCCTATCGCGGTGCCCCGCTTGCACAAACCGAAGAACAGGCATTCCTGTCCGCCTATGATTCGCCAAGGCTGCTGTCACGCTATGCCGCGCTTGCGCCGTGGTATCATGCGCGAAGTTTTGCCTATTGCCTGTGGCAGGCCCATCAAGGGGACAAAACCGCCATGACCCGCGCACAGGCCGAGCATGCGGCGCTGAAAGGCAGGGTTAACAATCTGTAATTTGCATCAATTTCAGAAAACTTGCCTTAGATTGTGGCAGATTTGCGCAAGTCTGCGAATAATTGAAACGCCTGCTCATTACCGGTTTTTTTTGAGAAACAGCTATGCCATAGTCCCTTCGATCCCTGCGTGGATTTCAAGTATCTCAAATCGGTTTGGAGAGTATTATGAAAAAATTCTCGACGTTCGCCGCCGCCGCCGCCGTTACTTTGGCCGCTGCTGCACCTGTCGCCGCTGAAGAAGCCACTGTAAACGGTGATCCGTTCGTGTCTTCGCAAGCCTCGGCCCCCATGCTGGGTGGGCTGGGTGCCACTGGCGCAATCGTTGCTGGTACCGTGCTGACCATCTTCACCGTGGCAGCCATCGATTCAAGCGACGACACCTAAGTCGTTTCGCGACAAGAATAGAAAAAGGCGGTCCCTCGGGGCCGCCTTTTTTCGTTGAGCGTTTCCAGTTTACCTTGAATCAAGGTGCATCACCAATGCCCCGAGAAGGCCGTAGGCCTTGCAGGGTATTGGGGATGCAATAAAAACCGGAAACGCTTTAACGCAATTGCTGAATAAGCAGGGCACCATTCAGCGGGCTAATCCACTGTTGCGCCTGCAGGATGCGCCCATTGGCGGCATCCACCTGGTAATTATTGGTAAACTGCGTGGTTTGCGCCTTGCAGCTTTCCTGCACCTTGACGGCCCGGCGGTCCAGTTCACCCGCCTGGTATCGGACTGTGGCGCCCGGCGTGACCCTGCAGGTGGTTTCAAGCGCGACAGTTTGGTTTTCCCCGTCCAGATACCGCTGCACCCGCTGCACGGAGCCGGGTTTGCGGCCTCGCACCAAGGCGAGGGCGGCATCCACATCCGATGACATAAGGTCTTCGCCAAGGCCCCGGGTGGCCGTCACCATCCCCTGTTTCAACGTCAGGCTGCGGCGGTCCGATGTGCCATGGGTCGCATAGGCCCCGTTGCTCTCGATCCGCGGCATCACGGCGATGGATTTGCGCTTGGGTATGGCCACCGCGACAATCGGTTGATCCGTCGCTTGCAGGGATTGTTGCATAAGCGCCGAAAGCTGCGCCGCATCGGGCAGCTTCGCCTCCTGCTTGGGGGCCAAGGCCCCCTTGAGCATTTTCAGCCCCGCGCCGCTATCCCCGTCGCCGCCGCTGCATCCGGCCAGAACAACAAGCGCCCCGGCCGCCAGACCCGAAAGAAACCGTCTCGTCATCTCCAGAATTTCCCCCAGGTCTTGGTCATCTCAGGTTCATGGGTGCTGCGTATCGCCTCGTACAGACGGTCGTTGACCTGAAGCCGCGCCCCACCGTCACGCGAAAGCGACCGGATGACCGTGTTCGTCTTGGTCCGGGTCGGCGTGCCGCTGCCCCACGACAGCGGAATCACGATGCGAATCCCCTTGTCGAAAGAGCCTTCCCCGAAGGTGGCCGAGGAGACATCGGTTTTCGTGGCATAGGCCCCCACGCGCCAGCCATTGTCGAACTCGCGGTCAATCGCAACCGTCGCGCCCCAATCCCCGGCCAGGTACCGGCCCGCGTCGATACGCCCGTGAAAGCCGTTCCCGAAATCGTAATAGGCCGAGACATGGCCGTTGAACTCGGGGATGGTGCCCGTCCCGGTGTTGCGCGTCCGGGTGTCGAACAACTGATCGAAATCGCGCGGCACCAGGTAATTGACCTCGGCCCCAAGCGCCAACCGGCTATTCACCGGTTTCCACAGCACCTCGGCCGAGGCCCCGGCATACATCTTTTCCAAGTAGCCAACCGTGAAGCGGCTATAGATATTCTTCGCCGGACGTCCGAAATGCGCCAGCGTCAGGTAATCCAGCGTCGGATCGTCGGTCAGCGAATACCGCGCCACGTTCGACCGCACCCGAGGCAGGTTCGACGGCCCGATGGTCACCTTGTCCAGGTTGCCGAACAGCTTGTAGGAAACCGACCCCGAGGCCCGGAACCCACTGCCAATGTGATAATCCCCCTTGAACCGGATGCCGCCATTGGCCCGCACCGGGTTGTCCGGATCGAACACCGAGAAATTCAGGAACGGCCCGATCGTCCAGTCAAACCGCGGAAAGGCATCCTCGGCCAAGGCCGGACGCTGCCCAAGCGTCAAAGGGTCGTCAAACCGCGCCGCCGCCAGGATCTCGCTTGCCGGGGCATTCTCAAGCCGTTCAAGGTCACTGCGCCGGAAGGTGGTCGAACTCACCGGCATGCCCTTTTCAACCTGCGTGATGGTCAGCACCTCGACCGAGGCCGGCAAGGTCCGGGTCAAAACCCGCGCCGTGCGCCCCACCGCCTGCGGCCGCATGTCATACCGCGGGTTGCGGATCATCACATGCGCCCGGTTGGCGCTCAGGTCGAAACCATGCAGGCGCAGCCCCTCGGTCTCAAGGCTTTGGGTCACGCTGGCCTGAACCGTCTGCGGGCGCTGCGGGTCATCGGTCCATCCCAGGTCGCGCGCCGCGCCGGGCGCACGCGGGGCCACCGGCACGGGCGCGGTTTCCGCGCCGCCGTTCACCGCCGGTTTCCGCGCGTTCAACGACAAGGTGGCATTCACCCCGAACTCGGTCCCGTTCAGCGCATAGGCCCCAAGGCTCAGCGCCTCGCTGACCCGGTATTTAACGCCGATGTTGACCGGCATGTCATGCGTCGTGATCCCGTCCAGAACCTCGCGGTCATACCCGTCCGAGGAATATTCAAGGCTTACATTCACCCGGTCGGAAAGCTGGTAACTCAGCCCGGCAAAGGGCGCGACATCGCCCCGGAACCAACGGTCGTAGGTGGGAATCCCGCCTTGGCCCAGAATCGATGTCGGCCGGGTGCCGGTGCTGCCGATGGAGTTATAGCTGCCCAACCGGCCCCAGCCCAAACCGGCACTCACCCGCAGGCGCTCACCGAATGATTTGGTCGCCACGATATATTCGCCGCCGAACAGGCCGGTCCCGACCATATCCTGCAGGCCGATATTGATCGCGGGCATGTATTGCCCTTCGTTCACCAGCCGGAAACTCAGGTCGAAACTGCGGTCATAGTAGGTGTTGAAGGCCGGGCGCCCCGGCCCGGGCACCAGCCCGTAAACCGCCGAATACCGGAACGAGGCACTCAACCGCTTGGTCACCTGGAACGAAAGCGTTGTCTTGGTCGCCCCGTCGTAATGGTCAACCGTGGTGGCAAGTTGGCCCACCGGTGCCATCTCGGCGGTCGGCATGTCGATCAAACCGCCCGGCGTACCATAGGAATTGGTCAACTCGGTGGTCTGGTTCTCGGCCATACCGGCGCAGGGCCAGACCGCCACCAAACCTGCCACCGCGATTTTGCTCGATCTACGGATCACTTGTGCAACTCCACCATACCGTGTCCCTTCCCGCGACACTATCGAAGCGGCGCCGTGACAACAACGTGACTCTTGCCCGCGATAAATTCCTGGGCAATGTGTCGCTTTAAGGCGACGTTCGCCGGGTCAGCTCAACCAGGCAATCGCCGCCATGGCCGCCGCGCCGGTCACGGCCCCGCCCATCGCCCAAAGGGCGGGCCAGATGCGGTTGGGCTTGGGGGGCGGGGTCACCGGCATGGATTGCCGCATCAGGGCATTTTCCACGATTCCCGGAAGGCGTGGACCATAACGCGACAGAACCGCCAGCGTCCGGCCCAGATCGCGGCTCACGGCGCGCGGGCCGATATTCTTGCGGATGTAATCCTCGACCACCGGCCTGGCGACTTGCCAGATGTTGATCTGCGGGCTCAGGCTCCGCGCCACCCCTTCAACCACCACCATGGTTCGTTGCAACAGGATCAACTCGGTCCGGGTTTCCATGCCGAAACGCTCGGTCACCTCGAACAGGTAACTCAGCAAACCACCCATCGAGATATGGCTCGCATCCATCCCGAAAATCGGCTCGCCCACGGCGCGCAGCGCCCGGGCAAATTCGTCAACGTCCCGGTCGGCGGGCACGTAACCGGCCTCGAAATGCACCTCTGCCACCCGGCGGTAATCGCGCTTGATGAACCCATAAAGGATCTCGGCATAAACCCGGCGGGTGTATTCGTCGATATGCCCCATGATCCCGAAATCATAGGCGATGATATCGCCATTGGCGGCCACCTTCAGGTTGCCCTGGTGCATATCGGCGTGGAAATACCCATCGCGCAGCGCGTGACTCAGGAACAGTTGCAAAACCCGCTCGCCAAGGGCCACCCGGTCATGCCCGCCCGCATCCAGCGCGGCGTTATCGCCAAGCGGCAAACCATCGGCCCAGCCCATGGTCATCACCCGGCGGCCCGAAAGGGGCCATTTGATCTCGGGCAGGGTAAACCCCTCGTCCTCGCCGGTATTGGCGGCAAACTCGCTGGCCGATGAGGCCTCAAGCCGCAAATCAAGCTCCCCCATGACCACGCCTTCGAAATGCGCGATGACATCCGTGGGCCGCAGCCGCCGCGACGACGGCGATAGAAACTCGATCACATTGGCGGCAAAGTAAAACGCATCGATATCCTTGCGAAAGGCTTTCTCGATCCCGGGGCGCAGCACCTTGACCGCCACCGCCTCGCCGGTCTCGCGCGATCGCGCGCGATGCACCTGCGCGATCGAGGCCGCGGCCACCGGCGGGCTGAACTCGTCAAACAGGCTGTCCACCTCGGCGCCCAATTCCTGCTCGATGCTGTCGCGCGCCTCTTCCACCGAAAACGGCGGCAGCTTGTCCTGCAACACCCGCAATTGCGTGGCAAGGTCATCGCCCACCAGGTCGGGCCGCGTCGAAAGGATCTGCCCGAACTTGATATAGGCCGGGCCAAGGGCTGTCAGGGCGCGGGTGGCGGGGGGCATCCCGGGGTCGCCCTTGTAGCCCAGCCACTGAAACGGCCACGCTAGGAACCGCATGATCGCCCGCACCTGCGGCGGGGCGTCCATCGCCTCCATCACAAGGCCCATGGCCCCGGTGCGCTCAAGCGTGGCGCCGGTGCGGATCAGGCGCAAGATATTATGCGGCCCGCGCATTTAGATCTTCCACCCCGAATGAAGGCAGGCAATGCCAAGGCTCAGGTTGCGATATTTCGCATTCTCGAACCCCGCGCCGCGCACCATGCCAAGGAAGGTGTCTTGGTCCGGGAACTTGCGGATCGATTCCACCAGGTATTGGTAACTGTCCCGGTCTCCGGCAATCACCTGCCCCATGCGCGGGATGATATGGAAGGAATAAAGGTCATAGGCCCATTGCATCATGTCGTTGGGGATCTGGCTGAATTCCAGCACCATCAACCGCCCGCCGGGTTTCAGCACCCGAAAGGCCTCGGCAAGGGCCTCCTCGGGGCGGGTCACGTTCCTGATCCCGAAGCTGATGGTGTAAACGTCAAAGGTGTTGTCCTCGAAGGGCAGGGCCATCGCGTCGCCCACCACCCAATCAAGGCTGTCGGCCATGGCCTCCGCCTCGGCCCGCTTGCGGCCTTCCACCAGCATCGGTTCGGTCAGGTCCAGAACCGTGGCATGGCCGGTGCCCGCGCGTTTCAGGAACCTAAACGAGATATCGCCGGTGCCGCCCGCCACGTCCAGCAACCGCTGACCGGGGCGCGGGGCCAGCCAATCCATCATCGCGTCTTTCCAGATGCGGTGAATCCCGAAAGACATGGCATCGTTCATCACGTCATACTTCGACGCGACCGACCCGAAAACGCCACGCACGCGGCCCGCCTTCTCGCCCTCGGGCACGTCCTGAAATCCGAAATGGGTGGTTTTCTCGCTCATGGTCGCACCGGGGCCTTGCCGTTCAACTCTCTCGCCCTTCTTATAGGGCGCAAGGCGGGGGTTACAATCCACCCCGCACCACGACAGGACCGAACCATGCCCGAATTGCCCGAGGTTGAGACAGTGCGCCGCGGCCTCGCCCCCGCGATGGAGGGGGCGGTGATCGCCAAGGCGCAGGTCAACCGCCCCGATCTGCGCTGGCCCTTCCCCGAAAACATGGCCGCGCGCCTGACAGGGCAGGCCGTGCAAACCCTGCGCCGCCGCTCGAAATACATCCTCGCCGATCTGTCCAGTGGCGAAACCCTGTTGATTCACCTTGGCATGTCGGGCCGGATGACCGTGTCGGGCGACCCGCTGGGCCACTTCCACCACGACCACCCGGCGCCGGAAAAACACGACCACGTGGTTCTGGACATGGAAAACGGCGCGCGCATCACCTTCAACGATCCCCGCCGCTTCGGCGCGATGGACCTGATGGACACCGCAAGCGCCGAAACCCACCCGCTTCTGGCCAAACTCGGCCCCGAACCGCTGGGCAATGCCTTCGACGGCCCCTACCTTGCCGCGCAACTCAAAACCCGCAACACGCCGATCAAATCCGCCCTTCTGGATCAGCGAATCGTCGCGGGCCTTGGCAATATCTACGTCTGCGAAACCCTTTTCCGCGCCGGGATTTCCCCCAAGCGCCGGGCAAGAAACCTCTCCGCCGCCCGCGCCGCCGCCCTCGTGCCGATCATCCGCGATGTGCTGAGCGATGCGATCACCGCCGGCGGCTCTTCGTTACGCGATTTTCGTCAAGCAGACGGTGAACTTGGCTATTTTCAACACAGTTTCGACGTCTACGACCGCGAGGGCCGCCCCTGCCGCAAACCGGGCTGCACGGGCACCGTGAAACGCCTCGTACAGTCGGGCCGCTCCAGCTTCTATTGCCCGTCATGTCAAAGATAAGGTTGATCGCCCCGCAAACAGTGGTAAGGAATCCATTCTGACTGAAACAAGCGAAAGCAGATTTCATGGCCTATGAGACGATCATCGTCGAAATAGAAGACCACGTCGCCCTCATCAAACTCAACCGCCCCGATGCTCTCAATGCCCTCAACGATCAGTTGATGAGCGAGCTGTGCAAGGCGTTGAAAGAGGCGCAGGCAAACGAAAAGGTGCGGTGCATCATCCTCACCGGCTCCGACAAGGCATTCGCCGCCGGGGCCGACATCAAGATGATGAGCGGCAAGGGATTCGTCGATGTCTTCACCGAAAACCTCTTCGGCCCCGAAAGCGAGGCCATCATGGGCATTCGCAAGCCGATCATCGGCGCCGTCTCCGGCTATGCGCTGGGCGGGGGGTGTGAACTGGCAATGATGTGCGATTTCATCATCGCCTCGGATACCGCCAAGTTCGGCCAGCCCGAGATCAACCTCGGCGTCATGGCGGGGTTGGGCGGCTCACAGCGCCTGACGCGCTTCATCGGCAAATCCAAGGCGATGGACATGAACCTGACGGGCCGCTTCATGGACGCCGACGAGGCCGAGCGCTCGGGCCTTGTCTCGCGCGTCGTGCCCGCCAAGAAGCTGATGGAAGAGGCGCGCAAAGCCGCCGACAAGATCGCCGAGAAATCCATGGTCACCACCATGGCGGTGAAAGAGGCGGTCAACCGCTCGTACGAGACCACCCTGCGCGAAGGGCTGTTGTTCGAACGCCGCGTGTTCCACTCGCTTTTCGCCACCGAAGACCAATCCGAAGGCATGGCCGCCTTCGTCGAAAAACGCGAACCGCAATTCCGCGACAAGTAGAGCCGGAAGTAAGGTTTCGAAATCCTGAAAGGCGTGGGCTTCGGTCCGCGCCTTTTTTGAATACGACATTCATTCTCCGTTTCGCCCGGGCTTGCCCCGGGCGGCGCCCGACCCTCCCCCCGGGAGGGCGCATGGCTGCCGTTACGCGGCAAACCAATGTTTTGCGCGCGGCCCGGTTATTCACTGAAACAACGTACCACATGCCCTCCCAGGGTCGGGCGCCGCCCTCCACACTCTCCAGTGGACGCCTCGGAAGTTGTCAAACATCTTTACAAAACTAGTTTTATAGTTATTTTGACGGTATGAGCATCACATCCCTCAACGCCCGCGCCCTTGCCGCCCTTGGCCATGACGCCCGCCTTTCCATCTTCCGCCTGCTGGTCAAAGCCGGTGACGATGGCCTGCGAATCCGTGACATCGGCACACACCTCGGCATCGCGCCCTCCACCTTGGCGCATCACCTCTCCACCCTCGTCGAGGCTGGCCTTGTCAAACAAGACAAGCGCGGGCGCGAAGTGTTCAACCGCGTCGATTACCCGGCCATGCACCGCGTCGTCGATTTCCTCACCTCTGAATGCTGCGTCGGCGTCACCGTGAAAACACCAGAGGCCACCGAATGACCGAACAAACCACCTGCTGCGCCCCGAAACCCGCATCGCCCCTGCAACGGCTTTGGTCCGAGCATCGGATTTGGCTCATTTCGGCCCTGATCCTGCTGATCCTTGCCATTTTCGACACAGCGCAAGCCATGCAAAGCGCCACCTTCACCGCCAAGGCGCTCTTGCACACCGCACCCTACCTGATCCTCTCCATCGGCATCGCCGCATGGGCCGGGGCCACCGGGGCCGATAACCTCATCGCCCGCGCCTTCACCGGCGCGCCCGCGCTGATGATCCTGTTGGGCGCGCTTGCCGGGGGCCTCTCGCCCTTTTGTTCCTGCGGGGTGATCCCGCTGATCGCCGCCTTGCTGGCCATGGGCGTGCCGCTTTCCGCCGTCATGGCGTTCTGGCTTGCCTCGCCCATCATGGACCCGTCGATGTTCGTTCTCACCACGGGCGTTCTGGGCCTTGAATTCGCCATTGCGAAAACCATTGCCGCCATCGGTCTTGGCGTCTTCGGCGGCACGGTCGTGCAGTTGCTGTCACGTGGCGGGGGCCTTGCCAACCCGCTGCGCGAAGGCATCGGCAACGGCGGCTGTGGCGCTTCTGCCGTGCGCGCGCCCAAGCCGGTTGTCTGGCGCTTCTGGCAAGACCGCGACCGCCTTAACAAATTCGCCCGCGTCGCGTGGGACACCACCCTTTTCCTTGCCAAATGGCTGACCCTCGCCTTCCTGATCGAAAGCCTCATGCTGGCGTGGATACCGGCCGAAACCGTCACCGCCACGCTTGGCGGAACCGGCCTTTTGCCGATCATCTCGGCCACGCTCGTTGGCGTCCCGGCCTACCTTAACGGCTATGCCGCCCTGCCGTTGGTCGGCGGGCTGATCGAACAGGGCATGGCCCCCGGTGCGGGCTTGGCCTTCCTCGTGGCCGGTGGCGTCACCTCGATCCCGGCGGCCATGGCCGTCTGGGCGTTGGCCCGCCCTCCGGTCTTTGCGCTTTACATTGCGCTGTCGCTCTCGGGGGCCTTCGTGGCGGGTCTGTTGTTCCAGTTCTGGCAAATGGTCTGAACGGTCCTCCTTTGCGTGCTGTTTGCGCCAGTACGCCACGAAAAGCTTTCCAAACCCTTAAAACTGCGTTCCTGGGTGGCGTGTTTCGTACGACTCGTACGATCCTTGAAACCGACGCCCCGATTTTCGTACGAAACCCGCCCCCTTGTCGTACGACTCGTACGAAACGCGCCGCAACCTGTACAAAATGTACATAACCAAACGAAAACCCCCCGCGTTCTGTACAAAACGCGGGGGGAATCTGTACAAACTGTACAAAACGCGAAAGGTTAACGAAATCAGTCCTTCACGAACATTTTTCGCGGCCTGTCACAGAAAGTTTCCGCCGGGCCGTCTTGCTTGATCAGGATGGATTCGGTGATCTCAAGCCCCCAATCCGACATCCAAAGCCCTGGCATGAAATGGAAAGTCATCCCCGGCTCCAGCACGGTTTCATCCTCGGCCCGCAGGCTGATGGTCCGCTCGCCCCAGTCCGGCGGATAACTGAGGCCGATGGGATAACCACAGCGCGCGCCGCGCTCGATCCCGGCCTTTTCAAGGGGTTGCGCCAAGGCATCGGCGATGTCGCAGGCCCGGTTACCGGCCCGTGCGGCCTCTAAACCTGCCTCTAACCCTTCAACCAGCGCCTTTTCCGCATCCAGCAGGAATTGCGGTGGCTTGCCAAGAAAAAGCGTCCGGCAGAAGGGGGCATGATAGCGACGGTAACATCCTGAAATCTCGAAGAAAGTCGCCTCTCCATCGGCAAAATCGCGGCCATCCCACGTCAGGTGCGGGGCTGCCGCATCCGACCCCGAAGGCAACAGCGGCACGATCGCGGGGTAATCGCCCCACGCGCCATCGACCCCGCGAATGCAATCACGGAAAATCTCGGCCACCACCTCGTTCTTCGGAACGCCCACTTCAACCCGCTCCAAAAGGCCATCCACGATCTTCTCACTGATCGCCGCCGCCTTGCGAATGAAGCTCAGTTCTTCGTCTGACTTCACTGCGCGTTGCCAGTTCACGAGTGCTGTGGCATCAACGAATGTGGCATCGGGAAGCTCGGCTTGCAGAACGGCGTAAGCCTTTGCCGAGAAATAATAATTATCCATCTCCACGCCGATGCGCTTGGTGTCCACACCCATGCCGCGCAGGCGCTCGGCAAGGTCCTGCATCGGGTGGCGCTCGGTCGATTGAACATAGTTGTCGGCGTATCCTATGACCCGGTCATCGGTCATCCACACGGTGCGCACACCGCCGTTGGCATCCTGGTTGCGGCCCCACCAGATCGGGTCGGCATCGGGCAGCACGATCACCCCTTGGTGCACGTAGAACGACCAGCCGTCATAGCCCGTCAGCCAATTCTGATTCGATGGATCCGTGACGAACATAACATCCACGCCCTTGGCCTCCATGGCCTTGCGTGTCTTGTCCAACCGGCGATCAAACTCATCTTGCGAAAAGGGTAGGTCCTTATGGATCATCTTGCATCCTCACTGTCGGGTTTGCCCCATACTCTGCGCCATGTGATTGATTGCCCCAAGGAAAACGGCACTTGGTGTCGCTTTTGGGAAATTTCCTGTCGTGCGCTTGACGCTACCTTGGACCGGCGCAAAGCTGCAACAAACACGAACAGGGAGACCCCAATGCAACCAACACTGGCCGATATCTATGCCGCGGCCAAGGTCATTCGCGGTGTGGCCGATGCTACCCCCTTGGTACCGTCCCCCTTCATGTCCGACAAGGCGGGCGCCGAATTCCTGCTGAAGCTTGAGAACATGCAACCCATCGGCGCCTTCAAGCTACGCGGCGCCTACAACGCTGTTGCCGGGGTGCAGGATGCCAAGGGCGTCACATGCTGCTCCACCGGCAACCACGGGCGCGGCGTGGCATTTGCGGCGCGCGAACGTGGCATACGCGCGGTGATCTGCATGTCGGAACTGGTGCCACGGGCCAAGGTCGACGGGATCAGGGCATTGGGCGCCGAGGTGGCCATCAAAGGCCAAAGCCAGGATGACGCGCTTGCCGAGTCGCACCGCTTGATGGTCGAGGAAGGCCTTGTTGAAGTTTCGCCTTTTGACGATCCGCTGGTGATCTCGGGGCAGGGGACCATTGGATTGGAAATTCTTCAATCCCGCCCGGATGTTACAACCCTTCTGGTGCCGCTTTCGGGGGGTGGCTTGGCGGCCGGTGTCGCGCGTGCCGCCAAGTCGATCAATCCCGATATTCGCGTTGTTGGCATCACGATGGATCGCGGCGCGGCGATGTATGAAAGCATCAAGGCCGGCCATCCTGTCGAGGTGCCCGAAGTGGCCAGCCTCGCGGATTCCCTCGGTGGCGGCATCGGCATGCAAAACAGGCTCAGTTTCCCGATGTGCCGTGACTTGCTGGATGAGGTCGTCCTGGTCTCGGAGCAGGAAATTTACCACGCGATGCAGGTGCTGTACTACGAGGATCGCATCGTTGCCGAAGGGGCCTGTGTCGTCGGCCTGGCGGCGGTGCTGACCGGCAAGGTTGCGGTCGATGGCCCCACGGCCACGATCATCACGGGCCGCAATCTGGATATGCCCACCTTCACCCGCATCATGACCGGCCAGGACGTACAGCTTGGCGATACCATCGTGAAAGGAAAAGCCTATGCCGCATGACATCCGTATCGTGACCGAAGCCGAGTTGCGCGCCGCCGTCGGGCTGGATATTGACACCGTCGACGTGGTCGAAAAGGCCTTTACCGCCCTTGCCGGGGGCGAGGTCGTGATGCCGCCGATCCTGTCGATGGACCTGCCCGCCGCCAATGGTGAGGTCGACGTGAAAACCGCCTATATTCCGGGGTTTGAAGGCTTTGCGATCAAGGTCAGCCCCGGGTTTTTCGACAACCCCAAGCTGGGCTTGCCGTCGCTGAATGGCCTCATGATCCTGTTCTCGGCGCAGACGGGTCTGGTGCAGGCGCTGTTCCTCGACAACGGCTATCTCACTGACATTCGCACCGCCGCCGCCGGGGCCGTGGCCGCGCGTCACCTTGCCCTGCAAACGGTGGACACTGCCGGGGTTTTCGGCACCGGGGTGCAGGCGCGCCTGCAAATGCAGGCGGCGCATCTGGTGCGCCCCTTCAAGCGCGTGCTGGTCTGGGGGCGCGACACGGCCAAGGCACAAACCTGCGCCGAGGATATGGCCGCCCGACTGGGGATCGAGGTGCAGGCCGTATCCGACCCCGCCGAGGTGGTTGCGCAAAGCCAAATGGTCGTCACCACGACCCCGGCGCGCGAACCGGTTCTGAAGGCCGAATGGTTGCACCCCGGCCTGCATATCACCGCCATGGGATCCGATCAGGACGGCAAGAACGAGATCGACGCCAAGGCCCTGATCGAGGCCGACCTTTATGTCGCCGACCGCGTCAGCCAAACCGAAAAACTGGGCGAACTGCGCAGCGCGCAAGAGGCCGGGATTTGGGATCGCGGGGTTCCCGCCGAACTGGGGCAGGTCATCACCGGACAAGCCCCGGGCAGGCGAAGCGAAGAGGACATCACGATCGCCGACCTCACCGGCACCGGCGCGCAGGACACCGCCATTGCCAGCCACGTTTACCAGATACTCAAGGATAGCCCCGCCGGTACGGTGATTTCTGCATGAAACTGGGCGTTTACCAGTGCAGGGATGCAGGACTGAGCACGGCGGAGCGTTTGGCGAAGGTTGAAAAACATATCACCGGGCAGGCGCTTGATCTGGTCCTGTGCCCCGAGCTTTTTCCAACAGGTTATAACCCGACGCTGGATTATGGCGCCCTGTCCGAGCCTTCAGACGGCCCCTTTGCACAGGCCATGGCAAGGCTTGCCCGTAACCAAGGTACGGCCATTGCATATGGCTACCCTGAGCGGGCAGGGGATACCCTGTACAACTCGGCGGCCCTGATCGGTGCCACGGGCACGCTTTTGGCCAATCACCGCAAGCGCCTTCCCTCGCCGCAAAGCTTCGAGGCGGTGACATTTGCCAAAGGCCCCTCGGTCACTTTCGCAGACCTGTGTGGCCTGCGTGTGGCGATCATCATCTGCTACGAGGTGGAATTCCCCGAAAGCCTGCGCCAAGCCGCGCAAGGCGGCGCGCATCTGGTTCTGGTACCAACAGCCCTTGGCGCGGACTGGGGCGTTGTGGCCGAAAAGATGGTGCCGACCCGCGCCTTTGAAAACGGTGTTTGGCTGGCCTATGCCGATCACGCGGGCGAAGAGGGCGGATTGGCCTTCTTCGGCGGTTCGCGTATCGTGGCCCCCGACGGGCAGGACGTGGCGGTTGTTGGGCCGGGCCGAGAAGGCCTGATCACATCCGACGTGGACGTGACCGGCGTCGTAGCGGCGCAGGCGCGATTGCCTTACTTGAAGAATTGTTTGGAGCTTTGATGGACAGGGCATGCTGAAACTCGACGATCGTGACCTTGCCATCCTGAGGGTACTTTCCACCGATGGCCGCATCACCAAGGCGCAACTGGCCGAACGTGTGGGCCTGTCGGCCAGCCCCTGTTGGGAGCGCCTGCGTAAACTTGAGGATGCCGGGATTATCGAAGGCTACAACGCGCGGCTGAACCTCAAGAAACTCGGGCCCCATGTCACGGTGTTCGTGGCCGCCGAACTGGCCGATCATACACCCGCCAGCTTCCGCGCCTTCGAGGAAAGCGTGCAGCACTTTCAAGAGGTCACCGCCTGCTGGGCGCTGGGCGGTGGATTCGATTACCTGATGCAGATCGTGACCACGGATATCGATAGCTATCAGCGGCTTATCGACGAGATGCTGGAGGCGCGCATCGGGCTTGCCCGGTACTTCACCTATATCGTGACCAAGCCGGTGAAATCCCCATCGGTACCACCTATTGCAGAGCTTTTAGAATAATTTACCTGCGCGGGCGCCACTTTGCAGAAGAATCATCTGCGGGCGGGGTAAAGTTCAGCCCCAATCATTGCCAACATGCAGATATTTCTTCCTTAAAAGGAGGAACCCCATGTCTGATTCCGCAATCTGGACCCGCAACGGTGTGACTGACACCCGACTTGTCCGTAATTTCTCCTATGTGAATGGGAAATGGACGGCGGGGGACGACAACGCCACGATCACCGTGACCAACCCCGCCGATGGCGCAGTGCTTGGAGATGTGGCCAGCCTGTCCGCCACTCAGGCGCAAACTGCGGTCGATGCCGCGCAAGACGCCTTCTCTGATTGGTCGATGACCCTGCCGCAGGATCGCTCGGCGCTGCTGCGGCGGTGGTTCGACCTGATGCTGGAGCACAAAGAAGATCTGGCGCGGATCATGGTGTTGGAGCAGGGCAAACCCCTGTCCGAAGCGCGTGGCGAAATCGACTATGCCGCCAGCTTTGTCGAGTATTACGCCGAAGAGGCCAAGCGCCCGAACATCGAAGGGGTCACGAGCCACCTGCCCGACGCCGAAGTCGAGCTTTGGCTGGAACCGGTGGGCGTTGCCGCACTGATTACGCCTTGGAACTTCCCGGCCGCGATGCTGACTCGCAAGGCGGCGGCGGCCATGGCGGCGGGCTGTACCATCGTGGCGCATCCCTCGGGCGAAACGCCCTATTCGGCGCTGGCCTTGGCCGAACTGGCCGAACGCGCGGGCATCCCCGCCGGCGTGTTCAATGTTTTGACCGGCAAGGCCGCGACCATCGTGGAGCCATGGACACAGGATAAACGCGTGCGCGCTCTGTCGTTCACCGGCTCAACCGAGATCGGCCGCCTTTTGTATCGTCAATCCGCCGATACGGTGAAGCGTCTGGTCATGGAACTGGGCGGCCATGCGCCGGTGATCGTGTTCAAGGGCAGCGATATGGATATCGCGATCGAGGAGACAATGGGCGCGAAATGGGCGACGACCGGGCAAGACTGCCTTGGCGCCAACCGCATCTACGTGGAGCGCGCGATTTATGACGAGTTTTGCGAGCGGTTCACCAAGGCCACCAAGGCCCTGACACTTGGCAAGGGCATGGATGATCCCGACCTTGGCCCGCTGATGAATGAAAAGGCCGTGCTCAAGCAAGAAGAGCATGTGGCCGATGCCCTTTCGAAAGGTGCGAAACTGGCCTGTGGTGGCAAGCGCGACGACCTTGGGCCGCTGTTCTATCAGCCCACGGTTCTGACAGACGTGCCCGAAGACGCCGCTATCATGCACGAGGAAACCTTCGGCCCCGTCGCCGCGATCACGCCTTTTGATACCGAGGAAGAGGTGGTGCGCCGCGCCAATGACACCGAATACGGCCTTGTTGCCTACCTTCACAGCCACGACCCCCGCCGCATCTATCGTGTGACGCGCGCGTTGCAATTCGGCATGGTGGCCGTGAACCGCACCAAGGTCACCGGCGCGCCGATCCCCTTTGGCGGGGTCAAGCAATCGGGTCTTGGCCGGGAAGGTGCCCGCAAGGGCATGGAGGAATTCATGGAGATCAAATACGTCTGCCGCGATTGGGCGTGAGCGGACGAAATCTTGCAAAGATTTCGGTCCGGAATTTTCGGAAAATTCCGGCACCGGGACGACACGAAAGGACTAAGACATGCTGAAGAACGACCAACTGGACCAATGGGACCGCGATAACTTTTTCCACCCCTCAACGCATCTGGCGCAATTCGCGCGTGGTGAAGCACCGAACCGCGTGATCACCGGCGGCACCAATTGCCACATCGAAGACCGCGACGGTAACAAACTGCTGGATGCCTTCGCGGGTCTGTACTGTGTCAACGTCGGCTATGGACGTCAGGACATCGCCGATGCGATTGCCGAGCAGGCCAAGGAACTGGCCTATTACCACGCCTATGTGGGCCACGGCACCGAAGCAAGCATCACGCTGTCCAAGATGATCATGGACCGCGCGCCCAAGAACATGAGCAAGGTCTATTTCGGCCTGTCGGGGTCGGACGCGAACGAAACCAACGTCAAGCTGATCTGGTATTACAACAACATCCTTGGCCGCCCCGAGAAGAAAAAGATCATCTCGCGTTGGCGAGGGTATCATGGCTCGGGTTTGATGACCGGGTCGCTGACCGGGCTGGAGCTGTTCCACAAGAAATTCGATCTGCCGCTGGCGCAGGTGATCCACACCGAGGCCCCTTATTACTTCCGCCGTGACAATGTCGATCAGACCGAAGAGCAATTCGTGCAGCATTGCGTGGATGAGCTTGAGGCGCTGATCGAGCGGGAAGGCGCGGACACCATTGCCGCCTTCATCGGCGAGCCTGTCCTGGGTACCGGCGGGATCGTTCCGCCGCCTGCCGGGTATTGGGCGGCTATTCAGGAGGTGCTGAAAAAGCATGACATCCTTCTGGTCGCCGACGAGGTCGTCACCGGCTTTGGCCGTTTGGGCACCATGTTCGGTTCGGATCACTATGGGCTTGAGCCTGACCTGATCACCATCGCCAAGGGCCTGACATCGGCTTATGCGCCGCTATCGGGTTCGATCGTCGGTGAAAAGATGTGGAAGGTTCTTGAACAAGGCACCGACGAAAATGGCCCCATCGGCCACGGCTGGACCTATTCGGCGCACCCCATCGGGGCGGCGGCCGGGGTGGCCAACCTCAAGCTGCTGGACGAGCTGGACCTGATTGCCAACAACCGCACCGTCGGCGGCTATCTCAACCAGACCATGACCGAGGCCTTGGGTGATCACGTCAATGTCGGCGAAGTGCGGGGCGAAGGCATGCTCTGCGCGGTCGAATTCGTGAAGGACAAGGACAGCCGCACCTTCTTTGACGCCGCTGACAAGATCGGCCCGCAGATCGCGGCGGCACTCGCCGCTGAAGGGGTCATTGCCCGAGCTATGCCGCAGGGTGATATCCTTGGCTTTGCGCCGCCTTTCTGCCTGACGCAGTCGGAGGCCGACGAGGTCGTCGCGAAAACGGTCAAGGCCGTGGCTTCGGTGCTGGGATAGGCCGAAGCGCCAAGATTGCGAATCAGTAAATGCCAACTGAAAACGCTCTGCCATGTTAGGATGGCAGGGCGTTTTTACTGTTGTGCTTAAAAAAAGAAGCCAAACGTCCCGCAGCGGTGTGAAACTGTTAGTTTCCAATGAAATGCACTTGCAAGCGATGAAAATTGCCGTTTTAGTTTTTCGCAAACGTGAAAAAATCACGAGTAACAAACGACAGGGAGCCGCAAGTGGCCGATAGTGCGAACCGCGATGCATTCGTGGAATTTGAACGTGTGCAAAAAAGCTATGACGGTGAAACACTCGTCGTCAAAGACCTGAACCTTTCCATGCCCAAGGGCGAATTCCTGACAATGCTTGGGCCTTCCGGATCGGGGAAAACCACGTGTTTGATGATGTTGGCGGGGTTCGAAACCGCTACCCACGGCAAAATCATGTTGGACGGGGTGTCGATCAACAACATTCCACCACATAAACGTGGCATCGGCATGGTGTTCCAAAACTATGCCCTGTTCCCGCATATGACGGTGGCAGAGAACCTCAGCTTTCCGCTCGAGGTGCGCAAAATCGGTAAGTCCGATCGCGAGGCCAAGGTTAAACGTGCACTCGACATGGTGCAAATGGGCGATTTTGGCGGTCGCCGCCCGGCGCAGCTTTCAGGCGGGCAGCAGCAGCGGATCGCACTTGCGCGCGCCTTGGTGTTCGAGCCTGAACTGGTTTTGATGGATGAGCCGCTTGGCGCGCTCGACAAGCAGCTGCGCGAACACATGCAGTTCGAGATTACCAATCTCGCGCATGAATTGGGTATTACGACGGTCTACGTGACGCACGATCAAACAGAGGCATTGACCATGTCGGATCGCGTTGCCGTGTTCGACGACGGCCGCATCCAGCAGTTGGCGCCGCCAGATGAGTTGTACGAAAGCCCCGACAACAGCTTCGTGGCGCAGTTCATCGGTGAGAACAACACGCTTGAAGGGACGATCAAGGAAATCAAGGGCGAGACCTGTATCGTCGAGTTGGACGATGGCGAAATCATCGACGCCAAGCCCGTCAACATCAGCAAGGTGGGCGAGCGCACCACGATTTCCATCCGCCCCGAGCGCGTCGAGGTGAATACCGCCAAGCTTGGTGAGGATGCCCATACCCTCAAAGCGGAGGTGGCCGAGTTCATCTACATGGGCGATGTTTTCCGTACGCGCCTCAAGGTGGCGGGCAAGGATGACTTCATCATCAAGACCCGAAATTCCGCGGATCAGGAGCGCCTGAAACCAGGCCAGCAAGTCGAAATCGGCTGGTTGCCGCAAGATTGCCGCGCGCTCGACGCGGTCTGAGTCAAGAGCATTCGTAGCCTTCCATAGGCTGCGATGAGCCTGAGGCCATGCCGTTTTCACCCGCGACGCTTGGCCCGAAATGTAAAGCGGGATGATACTTGGGAGTATGATATGAAACTCACAAAGACCCTTATGGCCACGACCGCTCTGACGGTTACTGCCGTGGCGGCCCATGCTCAAGACATGGCTGACTCGATGACGCTCGTCTCGTGGGGCGGCGCGTACCAGAAAAGTCAGGTGAACGCCTACGCAATACCTTACCAAGAGATGCACGAAGGCCTTGAAGTGGTCTGGGATGAAAGCTCGAACGAGGCCGTGGCCAAACTCCGCGCCATGGACGAAGCGGGCAACGTGACTTGGGATGTGGTCGACGTGGTTGCCTCCGACGCGATGCGCCTGTGCGACGAGGGCCTCGCCATGGAGATCGACCCTGACGAGCATCTCGCCCCGGCGCCCGACGGCACCTCGGCGGAGGATGATTTCGGTGACCTTCTGGTCAGCGACTGCTTCATTCCCCAGATCGTGTATTCGACCACCTTTGGGTATCGCACCGACATGGTGCCTGAGGGCGTCGACGCTCCGGACGATATCTGCGACGTTTGGGATACCGAGACCTATCCCGGCAAGCGCAGCCTTGAAAAGCGCCCGATCAACAACATGGAATGGGCCTTGCTTTGCGACGGTGTTGCCAAGGATGAAGTTTATGACGTTCTTGCCACCGAAGAAGGCCAACAACAGGCTCTCGATAAACTGGATGAGATCAAGGATGATGTCATCTGGTGGTCCGCTGGTGCCGACACGCCGCAGCTTCTGGCCGATGGCGAAGTCTTCATGGGCTCGACCTACAACGGCCGTCTGTTCAGCGTGATCGAAGAACAGGATCAACCCGTTGCCATGATGTGGGATGCTCAGGTGTTCGACCTTGACGGCTGGATCATTCCCGAGGGCCTTCCCGATGACCGTCTGGCCCGTGCGCTTGACTTCATCTATTTCGCGACCGACACGCAGCGTCTTGCGGATCAGGCCAAGTACATCTCGTACGGTCCTGCCCGTGCCTCCTCGGCACCGCTGGTCGGCCAGCACGCGGAACTGGGTATCGAAATGGCGCCGCACATGCCGACCGACCCGGAAAACGCCAAGAACACCTTCCTCTACAACTATGAGTTCTGGGCTGACTACCGCGACGACATCGACGCGAAATTCCAAGCGTGGCTGGCCCAATAATCCGGCCTTTCGCTTGATATGACGTCGGGAGGGCCGGTTGCGGCCCTCCCATGCCACAAAAAGAATTCATCAACGGGGACAAGATGAGCGATACAACCGATACCGGCCCGGTTCTGGCCGCTGACGGCAGACCGCTGAAGCGAAGCCTGAATCGCGCGCTCAGACGGCAGAAACTGCGGGCCCTCGGGCTGATCGCGCCGCTGCTGATCTTTGTTCTTGTCACCTTTATCGCACCGATCGCGGATATGCTGTTCCGCTCGGTCGAAAACCAGATCGTTTCGAACACGCTGCCCGGCACCGTACAGCAACTTGAAACTTGGGATGCGACGTCGGGCGAGGCACCCGGAGAGGCCGTGTACGAGGCCCTTTATTATGACTTGTTTCTCGCCTCCGAAGCCAAGGAGCATACCCGCCTTGGGACGCGCCTCAATTATGAGGAAACCGGAATTTCGTCGCTTTTCCGGTCGTCTGGCCGCAAGGTGGATGACGTCGGTGAGGATTACATCGACGCCCTTGAGGACCTGAACGAAGCTTGGGAAGACGAAGCTTTCTGGTATTCGCTCATGTCCGGCGGCGAAGACGCGGCGAAAAACTCCGGCCTTCTGGACGAGGAACGTGAAAGACTGTCTGGCCTGACAGGCGATGATTATAGCGCGGATATTGGATTTGTTCCCGGGCAGGATATCTCGCAACTCTTGCCAAATACCGCGCGTGCCTATTCGTCTTTTGCCCTCTTCACGGTGATCGAGGATGAAGACGTCGTTGCCGAGGAAGAACCTTGGGAAGCGGTGAAAATCGCGCTTGTCCAGGATATCAAGCGCGGCGCCGACATGTCGGGCTATGAGGGCTTTGGCGCGGAAGAACTGCGTGCGGCACAAGACATGCTGCAAGGCCAGCCTGATATTGCCTTCAAGGAGGCGTTCCTTGATATCGACGAAGATTGGGGCGCGACCGATAATTGGCGGACCATGCAGGTATACAGCCCGCCGTTCACAGCGGGCTATTTCCTCAATGCAATCGACATGCAAAACGGCCTTGATGGGCCCGAAGCGCGCCCGGAAAACCAACAGATTTACATAATGCTGTTCAAGCGCACCCTGTTCATGTCGCTGGTCATCATGGGAAGCTGTATCCTTCTGGCTTATCCGGTGTCTTACCTGCTGTCGAACCTGCCGATGCGCTCGGCGAACCTGTTGATGATCCTCGTGTTGTTGCCCTTCTGGACATCGCTTCTTGTGCGGACTTCGGCATGGAAGGTGATGCTGCAACAACAGGGGGTGATCAACGATACACTGGTCTGGTTGGGCCTTGTCGATGATGCCAGCCGATTGGTCATGATCAACAACCAATTCGGCACGATCGTTGCCATGACGCACATCCTGCTGCCCTTCATGATCCTGCCGATGTATTCGGTGATGTCGACGATTCCGCCGTCCTATGTTCGCGCGGCGCGTAGCCTTGGGGCGACCAACTGGACATCGTTCTGGCGGGTTTATTTCCCGCAGTCGGTGCCGGGTATCGGCGCGGGGTCGATCCTCGTGTTCATCCTTGCCATCGGCTATTACATCACGCCGGAAATCGTGGGCGGGACAACCGGTACCTTCATCTCGAACCGGATCGCCTATCACATCTCGAGTTCGCTGAACTGGGGCTTGGCGGCGGCCTTGGGGTCGATCCTGCTGGCGGCGGTTCTGATCCTCTACTGGGCCTACGACAAGATCGTCGGCATCGACAACGTGAAGCTGGGATAACGGATATGACAATCACTGTGATCGAACCCAAACCCGTTTCATTCGTTGCACCTGTCGTTGCTGCAGCCGGGGCTTTTGCTGGCCTCTTCGTCGGCACGGCCCAAGGCAGTGCCCTTCTTGGTGTCATTGGCGGTGCGATCATCGGTGCTGCCCTGACCTTTCTTTTCCTGACGATCTTTCGTCAGGAACGGGCCGCACGCTGGATCACTACGCTTGGCATGGCCGCTGCCGGCTTCGCTTTTGGCGGGGCCATGGGCGGGGTGATTGGCCTTGCCTTTGGCTGGTTCTTCGGCTGGTTCATCTTTTGGCTGGGCGAAGGCCGCTACCGTGCCAAACTGCCGCCCTATACCACCTCTTTGCAGGTCTTCTATCACTTCCTGTTCCGGGTGATCTGCGGGATGATCTTCTTCTTCTTGATCACGCCTATCGTGGTGGTCATGCCGCTTTCCTTCAATGCCGAGAATTTCTTTACCTTCACGCCGGAAATGCTGCGGCTTGACCCCGATGGGTATTCGCTCAAGCACTATCGTGATTTCTTCACGAACGACGACTGGCAACAGGCGATGTGGAACTCCATTTCCATTGCCCCGATCGCGACGCTTTTGTCGGTCAGTTTCGGGACTCTTGCCGCCATCGGCCTTAGTTCCGAGCATGTGCCGTTCCGCCGCCCGATCATGGCAATCCTGATTTCGCCAATGATCGTTCCGCTGATCATCTCGGCGGCGGGGATGTACTTCTTCTATTCGCGGCTTGGCCTGCAGGGTACCTTCTGGGGCGTTGTTCTGGCACATGCGGCGCTTGGGATTCCCTTTGTGATCATCACGGTTACGGCGACACTGGTGGGCTTCGACCGTTCACTGACCCGTGCGGCGGCCAACATGGGCGCAGATCCGGTGACCACCTTCTTTCGGGTGCAGATGCCGTTGATCTTGCCGGGCGTGATCTCGGGGGGGCTGTTTGCCTTCATCACTTCGTTTGACGAGGTGGTTGTCGTGCTCTTCGTTGGCTCTGCCGGACAGAAAACATTGCCTTGGCAGATGTTCACCGGCCTGCGCGAGCAAATCTCGCCCACGATCCTTGCCGTGGCGACGATCCTTGTGGCGATCTCGATCTGCTTGCTGACAACCGTCGAATTGCTCCGCCGCCGATCCGAACGCCTGCGCGGGATGAGCCCGGGCTAGAACCGGACGGTAAGCGATAGAAAAGGCCGGGCCACGTGCCCGGCCTTCTTAGTTTGCCCGGATCACATCAATCACCCGACCGTCAGGATACTCACTGATCGCCACGATCCGGCCTTCAGGCCATTCGCGTGGCGCGGTGTTGCCGTGACTGCCAAAGAGATTGTGCCGTGAAAGCATCGGGATGCCTGCGGCTTGCAGGTCTTTTGCGGCATGCAGCCATCTTTGGCTGCAAAGGGTCACGCCCGCCTCGGTCACGACTGCATCAATCGACGCACCCGGTGTTGTCCGATGCAGCACGTCGCGAAGAATTTTCGGCCCGGATTTACTGTGCAAGGAGGTTGTTACAATCGTCATCCTTGCGCCTCCGGCCACATCGCTATGGCCCCCAGAGCCGCCGATGATGCGCCCGTCGCTCGTGGTGGTCACGTTGACGTTCAGGTTACGGTCCACTTCCGTAGCGCCAAGAACAACAGCACCCAATTGATGCGCCACGGCATCGGCGCGGGCGGGGCTGGCATAATCCGAGGCGGATATTCCCAAATGAGTAGGATCAGCGGCATAAGAGCGTACGGCCGCCTGATCGAAGGCCTGAACATCCCGCAGTTCGCGGAAAAGCCCCGCCTCGTGCATCTCGACCAAGGGCGCTGTGATCCCGCCACAGGCGAAGTCACCGACAATGCCCCGTTCAGCCATGAGCGGGCCAAGCGCTTTGGCCACGGCGATCGACGTCGCCCCGGCCCCGGTTTGGAAGGAGAATCCGGGCGCGCGCATCTCGGTCAGCCCGATCAGGGCCGATGTCATGGCGGCGATCTTTTCACCTTCGGGGCCGGGTGCGCGGGCGGTGGTGCCCGAGGCAATTCTTGCGGCATCACCCAGGCTATCCACCTTCACGATCTGATCAACCTGGCCGCGTGGAATGCAGGTGCGTGGCAGCACCTGATCCGCCATATCCGTGACCGCGATCACATGTTTTGCATGGCCCGCATCCACCTTGGCATAGCCCAAGGGGCCGCAGGCCGACCGCCCGATTGAACCGCTTAGATTGCCTTGCGCGTCGACCCCGGGCGCGGCGATCACTGCCACGTCTATCGCAAGGCGCCCGGATTCAATCGCCGCTGCGCGCCCGCCATGGGTTTGCAGTATCGCCGGCGTCGCCAGCTTGCCCGCGCGTACCGCATCGGCCACGGGGCCGTTCATATAGCTTGTCGTGATCCGGGTGATGATGCTCCGCTCTATCAACGGAACCAATCCGGCATGGCACGGAAAGATCGACGAGGGCGCGATATGCAAATCCCGCAACCCCATCTTGGCGCATAGCTCCAGAGCCCGAACCATAAGGGCATCGCCATCCCGTAGGTGGTGATGGAAAGACAGGGTCGCACCGTCCCGCACGTCGGCCGTTTCAAGCGCGGCTTTAAGTGTAACGGTGCGGACGGGACTGCGCCCTGATCTGGGAGGGCTCGGAGGGGCCGTTTCAAAAGCCGCCCCATCCCAAGGCGTCACCGGGCCATAGCCCTCGATGAACGCCGGAAGGGAAGGGCGCCCCGACACTTAGCTACGAACCAGTTTCTCGTAGCCTTCGGCGATTTCGCGGGTCAATGCGCCCACCTCGAAGGTGTAGTCGCCGATCTGGCCCACCGGGGTCACCTCGGCGGCTGACCCGGTCAACCAGCATTGTTCGAACCCTTCCAGTTCCTCGGGCATGATGTGGCGCACATGAACCTTGATTCCGCGTTCTTCCAGCATCTTGATGACGGTTTGCCGCGTCAGGCCATCGAGGATCGAATCCGGGTCAGGTGTGTGAACCTCGCCGTCCTTGACGAAAAACACATTCGCCCCCGTCGCCTCGGCCACGTAGCCGCGATAATCCATGAACAGGGCGTCCGAACATCCCTTGGCTTCGGCGGCGTGTTTGGACATCGTGCAGATCATGTAAAGACCGGCGGCCTTGGCGGCGGTGGGGATGGTTTCCGGGCTGGGCCGCTTCCACTTGGCGATATCCAGTTTGGCGCCCTTCATCTTGGCATCGCCATAGTAATTGCCCCATTCCCATGCGGCCACGGCCATGCGTACCGGATTGCGGGCCGAGGCAACGCCCATATCCTCACCCGCCCCGCGGAAGGCGACAGCGCGAACATAGGCATTCTCAAGGCCATTGGCCTCCAGAACGGCGCGCTTGGCGGACTCGATTTCATCCACCGTGTAAGGGATGGGCATGTCCAGCAGATCGCCAGACCTCAAAAGCCGCTCCGAGTGCTTGCGCGACAGGAAAATCTTGCCGTCATAGCAGCGTTCGCCCTCGAATACGGAGCTGGCATAATGCAGCGCATGCGTCAGGATGTGAACATTCGCCCCACGCCAGTCGATCAGTTGCCCATCCATCCAGATCTTGCCGTCACGATCATCATAGCCAGTCATCGTATTTCTCCGCTCAAAGCATATCTTTGCATTTGTTGCGCCAAAAATGTCCGAACCGGACATAAAGTTGCGCCAAAACTGCGATTCGCTACCAGTTCGCTCTTGGAATGTCAATAAAGCTGACATAATATGACGATCAGATTTGAACTCGGCCCGGAGGATACGACATGCCGGAACGCCAAGGTGGTGAGACCCTCCTGTTTTTGACAGATGAACAGCTACGCCAGGGAATCGAGGCAATGTTTTTTGCCTACCAGGGGTTTACCGCGGATCCGGATCGAATCTTGGCTACAATGGCTTATGGCCGGGCGCATCACAGGGCGCTTCACTTCATCTCGCGTTGTCCCGGCACGACGGTGAATAACCTGTTGGGCATTCTTGGCGTCACCAAGCAATCCTTGAACCGTGTTCTGCGCACCCTCATCGAAGACGGCCTGGTCGAAAGCAGGGTGGGAACCTCTGACAAACGGGAGCGCAACCTGCACCTGACAGATGCGGGCAAAAGCCTTGAGCGCAAGTTGTCAGATGCGCAACGCAATCGCATGCGCGCGGCTTATCGCGAAGCAGGCCCCGAAGCCGTGGCCGGTTTTCGGCAGGTGCTCAAGGCGATGATGGATCCCGAAATGCGCCGGAAATACCATGCCATCCGGGAGAAGGACACATGACCGCACCGGAACCTCACCTCCTGATTGTGGATGACGACGAGCGTATTCGCAGCCTTTTGAGGAAATTCCTTGCAAGGCATGGATTTCTCGTTTCGGTCGCGCGTGATGCCGAGCATGCAAGGCGTATCCTGTCCGGGTTGGAGTTCGATATGCTGGTGATGGATGTCATGATGCCCGGTGAAGACGGCGTGGCACTGACAAAATCCCTGCGCGAAACTATCGCAACCCCGATCCTTTTGCTGACGGCGAAGGGCGAAACCGAAGATCGCATCAATGGGCTTGAGGCGGGCGCGGATGACTACCTTGCCAAGCCTTTCGAGCCCAAGGAGTTGTTGCTTCGCATCAATGCGATCCTGCGCCGAATGCCCGAACCCGACACCCAAGCCGCCGCCCCCAAGGTTTTGCAGATGGGGGGCGTGCGTTTCGATATCGAACGCGCGGAACTGATGCGCGGTGAAGAGTTGATCCGCCTGACGGCAACCGAAGTGCAGCTCATGCGGATATTCTCGGAAAACCTGCGCGAACCGGTCAGCCGTGCGAAACTGGTCGAGGACCTTGGCCGCGACAGGGGGCAGGCACAGGAGCGTGCGGTCGATGTGCAAATCACCCGGTTGCGCCGAAAGATCGAAGCCGACCCCAAACAACCGCGTTACCTGCAAACGGTGCGGGGCGAAGGATATATGCTGGCCCCCGATTGACCGGGCTTGATCGAAATGAGCGCCTTCGGCGCACAGGTTCATTTGTGCCAGGGGGCGTTGCCCCCTCTTGGCCTTTGGCCAATTCACCCTCAGGATATTTCTGGCCAGAAGAACGGGACTATCGGGTTTGGGCGCGCAATTCCCTTGATAGACTCGAGCTTCGACTGTATCTGACAGGGTATGACACGGATTTTCGACATGGATGATCGCGCGCGCCTGCCTTGGCGGTTTTTTGGCGCAACCATGACGGTGCTTGCGCGCCTATAGGGGGCGCGCGCCCCTGTTCAGCCTATTCTTGATCGCCAAAACGGGAGAGGACCAATGTCCCCCAAGACACTCTATGATAAAATCTGGGATGCGCATCTTGTGCACGAGGCCGAAGATGGCACTTCCCTTCTCTATATTGATCGCCACCTTGTGCATGAGGTGACCAGCCCGCAGGCCTTTGAGGGTCTGCGTATGGCGGGCCGTCAGGTGCGCAAGCCCAAGAACACAATTGCGGTTCCCGATCACAACGTGCCCACCACGCCGGATCGTGTGAACGGCATCGACAACGAGGAAAGCCGGATCCAGGTCGAGGCGCTTGATAAGAACGCCAAGGACTTTGGGATCAACTATTACCCGGTGAACGACGTTCGCCAAGGCATCGTCCATATCGTCGGCCCAGAGCAGGGCTGGACCCTGCCGGGGATGACCGTGGTTTGCGGCGACAGCCACACCGCCACGCACGGGGCCTTTGGGGCGCTGGCGCATGGGATTGGCACCTCTGAAGTGGAACACGTACTGGCCACCCAGACGCTGATTCAGTCCAAGTCGAAAAACATGAAGGTCGAGATTACCGGTCAGCTGCGCCCCGGCGTGACCGCCAAGGACATTACCCTGTCGGTGATCGGGGAAACCGGGACCGCAGGCGGTACTGGCTACGTGATCGAATATTGTGGCGAGGCGATCCGTTCGCTTTCCATGGAAGGGCGGATGACCGTCTGCAACATGGCGATTGAAGGCGGCGCACGTGCCGGTTTGATCGCACCGGATGAAACCACCTTCGAATATGTCAAAGGTCGCGCTCACGCGCCGAAAGGCGCGCAATGGGAGGCCGCGATGGCCTGGTGGAAGACGCTTTATTCCGATGACGATGCGCATTGGGACAAGGTGATCACCATCAAGGGTGAAGATATCGCCCCCGTGGTCACCTGGGGCACCTCGCCCGAGGATGTTTTGCCGATCACCGATACCGTCCCCAACCCCGGCGATTTTGAAGGCGGCAAAGTGGATGCGGCCAAGCGTGCGTTGGAGTATATGGGCCTCGAGGCCGGTCAGAAACTGAGCGATATCGAAATCGACACTGTCTTTATCGGGTCTTGCACCAACGGCCGGATCGAAGATTTGCGTGCTGCGGCCGAGATCCTGAAAGGCAAGAAGGTCAAGGAAGGCCTGCGCGCCATGATCGTTCCCGGCTCGGGCCTTGTGCGGGCACAGGCCGAGGAAGAGGGCCTTGCCGATATCTTCAAGGACGCGGGTTTCGAATGGCGGCTTGCAGGCTGCTCCATGTGCCTTGCCATGAACCCCGACCAACTCAGCCCGGGTGAGCGTTGTGCGGCCACGTCGAACCGCAATTTCGAAGGCCGTCAGGGCCGCGGCGGGCGTACCCATTTGATGAGCCCCGCCATGGCCGCCGCCGCCGCGGTAACCGGGAAGCTGACCGATGTTCGGGAGATGATGTAATGGAAAAGTTCGAAAAACTGACCGGCGTTGCGGCGCCCATGCCGCTGATCAATGTCGACACCGACATGATCATTCCCAAGCAGTTTCTCAAAACGATCAAACGTTCGGGGTTGGGCAAGAACCTGTTCGACGAAATGCGGTTCGATGACGATGGCAATGAAATCCCTGATTTCGTGCTGAACAAGCCGCAATATCGCGAGGCCGAGATACTTGTGGCTGGCGACAACTTCGGATGTGGGTCAAGCCGTGAACATGCGCCGTGGGCGATCAAGGATTTCGGTATTCGTTGCGTCATCGCGCCCAGCTTTGCCGATATCTTCTACAACAATTGCTTCAAGAACGGGATTTTGCCCATTGCCTTGCCGCAAGAGCAGGTCGATGTTCTGATGAAGGACGCCGAGAAAGGCTCGAATGCGCGGATGATCGTTGATCTAGAGGCGCAAACTGTCACCACTTCGGACGGGGAAGAGATCGCCTTTGAAATCGACTCCTTCAAAAAGCACTGCTTGCTGGAAGGTCTGGATGATATCGCTTTGACGCTTGAGAAGGCTTCGGCCATCGACAGCTTCGAACAACAGGCAACTAACGCGCGCCCTTGGGTTTAAGCGAAAAGTCGCTGCAATATGTGACCGTCGCCGAGTTTACCGGCGGCGGCCATGATTTTTTCAAATATGTAAACGGTTTCTTAGCGAATAGCCTGTAGTCTCTAGTAGCGGCAAGTCGGAGAACCGCTAGATTTTGTGCCCGCACACAAGGCTGCCAAATTTTCGAGCCTAAATTGATGCATTCGCGCACCACTTGATCCATCAAATCGCCGAAAAATCAATGTCTTGTAAACCAATCACTTGAGCCGGACAGCGAAAGTAGGCAAAAATTGGGCAAGAATGAGGCAAACCGCGTCAATAAGCGGACTCAAGTTGGAACAACGGCGCGGCATCGTATCGCGGCGGACCAGTTTGAAGGGAAACGGGCAGTGCTTTCGCAGCTGACAAGCGCGCTTTCGCGTGCCGTCTTGGTCGGATTGATGGTGGCAACACCGTCACTTATTTTGCCGTCTACAGCGGCAGATACGGCTCAGATCGTGGTTGTTTTGGCGATACTCGCATCCTGCATGACTTTCATCGAATACTACGGTCGTTATCCCAGTTTCATCGAATTCCGGTTCGCCCCTCCGTTTAACCGCACGCGGTTTGTCGGTCTGTTCGTCACGATTGTCCTTTTGTCCCTGATTTGCCGAGGCCAAACAGACCCGACAGGATGGACGCAAGCCACGACCCGTATGGGCGCGTCCTTGGGGGAACTGATCGACTTTCCATTCTCGCCTGTTCGGCTTGTCGTTTTGATGATGCCCAAAGATGCGGACCCCGGACTTGTCGATCTGGTTCGAATCTCTGCTGGCATCTCTTACACCGTATCTGTCGTGATGATGGCCGTGTTTGTGCTTCTCGTGCGCGGCTTTGGTTGGCCAGTGCGCAACGGTGCCTTCAATGTATGGGTCAACCTTCCGTTGTTTGACCCCACGGGTGGCGGTGATGTGTTGCAACGGCTTCGCCGGGATTCCGGTCTTAACATTGTGTTAGGATGTTTGCTGCCATTCTTGATCCCGGCAGCAATTAAGGCGGCGTCGGATTTCGTTGATCCGGGATTCATGTCCAGCCCGCAAACTCTTGTATGGACAACCACGGCATGGGCTTTTCTTCCTGCAAGTATGCTGATGCGCGGCATCGCGATGGGGCGGGTCGCACAGATGATCGAAGACAAGCGCCGCCGCGCTTATGCACAGGCCGAAATGGAAAGCATGCAGCGCGCGTAATTGCGTGGCTTTTCACTCTTTTATTGGCCGCTGCGCCACTTCGCGCTGAAACGCTTCGTCTTGCGACGATGAACGCCGCATTGGAACGGGGCGGCCCCGGGCTATTGCTCCGTGATATTTTGCGCGAGGATCGACAAGTGATGGCATTTGCCAATGTCGTGGCTCAAGTGTCGCCGGATATCCTTGTGTTGCAAGGCGTAGATTATGATCACGGGCGTGTCGCGCTAAAGGCCTTGCGCGACGTCATCGCCAAGGCCGAAGGGCCGCATTACCCGCATATCTTCGCCGTGCGCCCGAACACGGGGATGGCCACCGGTTTGGACATGGATGGCGATGGTCGATTGGGTCGCTCGCGTGACAAGCAAGGATTTGGGCGTTTTGCCGGACAGGCAGGCATGGCGATCCTGTCACGTTGGCCGTTCAATCGTCGCGGGTTTCAGGATTACAGCGATCTGAGGTGGGTGGATCTGCCCTCGGCCATTCTTCCCAAGGCCCTAGGCGCGCCCTTTCCGTCAGCCAAGGCGCTCAAGGCACAGCGCCTTTCATCGGTCGGGCATTGGGTCTTGCCGGTGGAACTGCCTGACAGCAAATCGCTGACGCTCATGACCTTCCATGCCACCCCGCCCGTGTTTGACGGCCCCGAAGACAGGAATGGCCGCCGCAACCATGATGAAATTCTGTTTTGGCTGCGGTTCCTTGATGGTGAATTCGGTCCGGTCCCGAACCGTCGCTTTGTCCTTTTGGGGGATGCCAATCTTGATCCGGTGGATGGTGATGGTCGCAAATCCGCAATTGCGCGCCTATTGTCCGATCACCGTTTGCAAGATCCACGTCCCAAACGCCCCGGCCCCGCCCGGCAGGGCCGGGGCAATTCGGGCGATCCGGCACTCGATACGGTTGCATGGCCCAAGGATGGCCCCGGCCACCTGCGCGTGCAGTATATTCTGCCATCCGAGGATATACAGGTGGAAGAGGCGGGTATTCATTGGCCGCTTGCAGGCGCCGCCGGCTTTCACGATGCCGAATTGGCCGGACCGCATCGCATGGTCTGGACCGATATCACCCTGCCCTGAACGCCCCGCTTTTCTTGACCATCCCCGGCTCTCGGGCTAGGCGGTATTCAACCTGTTTCAACCGAAGGACACCCGCCATGAGCAACCCCTCGCTTCTTATTCTGCCCGGTGATGGCATCGGCCCCGAAGTCATGGCCGAGGTCGCCAAGATCATCGACTGGTTCGGTGCCAAACGCGATATGCCTTTTGACGTAAGCGAGGATCTGGTGGGCGGAGCCGCCTATGACAAACACGGCACACCCCTGCACGACAACACCATGGCTAAGGCGCAAGAGGTCGACGCCGTCCTTCTGGGTGCGGTCGGTGGCCCGAAATACGATACGCTGGACTTCAGCGTGAAACCCGAACGCGGCCTGCTGCGCCTGCGCAAGGAAATGGACCTTTTCGCCAACCTGCGCCCGGCGCAATGCTTTGACGCGCTGGCCGATTTTTCGTCTTTGAAAAAGGACGTGGTCGCGGGCCTCGACATCATGATCGTCCGCGAACTCACCTCGGGCGTCTACTTCGGCGAACCCCGCGGTATCTTCGAGGAAGGCAACGAACGCGTGGGCATCAACACCCAACGCTATACCGAATCCGAAGTTGACCGCGTCGCCCGCAACGCCTTTGAACTGGCCATGCGGCGGAATAAAAAACTCTGCTCAATGGAGAAAGCCAACGTCATGGAATCCGGCATTCTCTGGCGTGAGGTCGTAACCGAAGTGGCCAAGGATTACCCCGAGGTCGAGCTGTCTCATATGTACGCCGACGCTGGCGCGATGCAGCTTTGCCGCTGGCCCAAACAGTTTGATGTCATCGTGACCGACAACCTGTTTGGCGATATTCTGTCCGATGCGGCTGCCATGCTGACCGGGTCGCTGGGTATGCTACCCTCGGCCTCGCTTGGCGCGCCGATGGCGAATGGCCGCCCCAAAGCGTTGTATGAGCCGGTACACGGCTCCGCCCCTGATATCGCGGGGGAAGGGAAGGCCAACCCCATTGCCTGCATCCTAAGCTTTGCCATGGCCCTGCGCTATAGCTTCGACAAAGGTGATGAGGCCACGCGCCTTGAACAGGCGGTTGAGAAGGTGCTGGCCGATGGTAAACGCACCGCCGACCTTTTGGGCGAAGAGGGCGTGCAACCCGTCTCGACCAGCGAAATGGGCGATGCGGTTATCGGCGCCCTGGACGCCAGCCTCTAAAGCTTTTGCGGGCGGCCTCGCCGCCCGCATTTCCAAACCCCGGCAACCGATTCCGCCCTTGCATTTCCCAAGACGCGGGTTTAATCGCCTGTCTCACGGTCGGAGTGTAGCTCAGCCTGGTAGAGCACTGTCTTCGGGAGGCAGGGGTCGGAGGTTCGAATCCTCTCACTCCGACCAATAAAAATATTTGTCGATTGCAGAGGTATTCTGCCTTTCGCGCACATAAACTTCCTTTAATGCAGCGATATTGACCTATCTTAGGTGGCTGACGAAGAGATTCCTCTCAAGGCCTTGTCCTCACAATCTACCGAGCGTGACCATTTTTGTGAGTGTAATAATGGCTTCTCGCGGAACAAGCAGTACGCCGGGCATTGCCAACCTGTTTACCGGTCAGCTTTCGCATAGGCAACCGGGATGAAAAGACCTTGCACGATGCCTGGCCTGAAAGGCTACCGATTTCCTCGCTAAAGCGTTTCGCGAAAAACCTGGATCACAGATTTTCGCGAAACGCAGTGCTCCGCTCAATCGTTGCACACGTCCCGCCATTCGCCGATGTCTCAGCTTAAAGGCGGAATGCTTTAGATTGTCGCCTATGCGGTCTGGGCATATCACCGATTTGCACTCAGCACGGCGGATGTCGAGGATCTGCTTGCCGAACGCGGCGTTATGGTCAGCTGGGAATCCGTCCGGAACTGGGTGAACCGGTTTGGCGTGCCGCGGGTTGTGATTACCGACAAGCTGCGATGCTACGTTAGGCCGGTCTGCAACCTTGCGGCGAATGCTGATCATCGGGCGCACAAGGGCTTAAACAACCGGATAGAAGGATCGCACAGGCCAACCCGAAAGCGAGAGAAACTCATGGGGCGGTTCAAGTCACCCGGACAAGCCCAGAGGTTTCTGGCCGCGCATGACCAGATCAACACCATCTTCCGTCCTCGCCGCTCGGCATCAGTCTTGCGCCGTTTCGATCCGGTTCGTGATCATGGGGCCCAGCCAATCGGGACGGGACATGATCGACATATGCGTCGTGTTGGGCAATACCCCAAGCTGCGCACCGATCTTCCCGGCCATCTTTGCGGCGTGGTCGACAGGCGTGAAATCGGTGTCGCCCAACAACAACAGCGTGGGCACGTCGATCGCCTCCAGTTCACCATCAGACCAGCCCCAATCGCTGACGATAAGCGTGTGAAGCTGTTGCATCGTGCGCTCAAATTGCCCCGGGCCATCCGGATTGTCAGCATATGCCGCCTGCATCCCGGCAAAGTCCTCTTGGGTCGGCATAAGTTCCAGCGCCTCGGGGGATGGGGTCGCGTCGGGATTGAGGTTCATTTCAACGATGGCGGGGTGCATGCTGTCATGGTTCTGGCTGACCGAAATCGCGGTTAGTGTTTCAAGCCGCTTCGGCGCAGTCACGCCGAGTTCCATCGCCAGCATGCCGCCCATGGAAAAGCCGACCACATGCACGCGCTCGACCTCAAGCGCATCAAGCACGGCCAGCGTGTCGTCCCGCATAACTTTCAGCGTCACCTGCGCATCGCGTCCGCCGGTATGGCCGTGGCCCTGCTGTTCAATCCCGATGACGGGGCGTTGCTCGACCAGAACGGGCAGTAAAGCGCCGAAGTCGCTGCTGATCGTCCCCATGCCACCATGCAAGACAAGAAAGGGCGTCACGCCCGAGCCGAGGTCGCCGTGAACCTCGTAATAGATACCCAGATCACCGGACATGACCCGCCCGGTGGTGTGTTCAGCGGCGGCAGGCAGTGCCATTGCAGAACAAAGCGCTACGGTGGGCAGTAGGGGATTGAAGGGTTTGCTAATGGTTTGGGTGTTCATAACAGGTCTTTCAAAAGATTCTAAGTTTCACCAGCGCGGGCCGCATCTGCTGCGGCGAAATGGGCCATCTGGTCGGCGTGAGCCTTTTCAAAGGCGGGTCGCGCGCAGATCCGTGCCACATAGGCATCTGTTGCCGGATAGCGGCCAAGCTCGCGGATCCAAGGCAGGCGCAGAACATCCGCCATGATCAGATCGGCGGCGGTGAAATGCCCGGCGGCTAGCCAATCGCGCTTCGCAAACACGCCCTCCAGCACCTCAAGGCGGGAAGCCAGCCAGCCTTCAAGCGGGTTCTCGGGCGGATTCGACAATCCCACGAACCACCAGGGCAGACTGACCATCTCGACCGAGTTCAATGCCGCGATGATCCAAGACAGCGTATCCGCTTTCTCCGTTGCATCCTGCGGCATCAGGACCTCGCTCTTCTCGGCAAGGTGCAGCAGGCACGCACCGCTTTCAAAAACCCGCAAGTCGCCTTCCGTCAGAAACGGTACCTGCCCGAACGGCTGCTGGACTAGGTGATCCTCGCCGCGATCGTCAAACGGAACCGAGCGCACCTGATAGTTCAAGCCCGCCTCTTCGCAGGCCCACCTCAACCGCAGATCTCGCACATAACCGCGCGGGCCATCGGGTACCCAGTCAAAGGTCCAGATGGTGAGTTCGGATTGATTACCGGACTCCATGGTTTAAGCCTTTTCCTCAACAATGGGGGTGAATCCACCCCACATCATCCGCTTGCCATCAAAGGGCATATCCATGTCCTGCCAGCGCGGGTCGGTCTGCATACTGGCACCGCATTTGTCGTGGGTTTCCTTGTCCGGCCAGATGATCCAGGAAAAACAGACGGTTTCGTCATCCTTCAGCGCCACGGCACTTTTGAAATCGGTATGTTCGCCTTCGGGGATATAATCACCCCAGGCTTCCACCATCTGCAAGGCACCATAGTCCTTGAAAAGAGGCCAAGCCTTGCGGACGCTTGTAATATAGGCCTCTTTGTTTTCATTCGGGACGGGGGTCAGGATCCCGGCAATATAGGTCATGATGTGTCTCCTCTTTACGTTATGACATGAGTCAATCATTGAGTACGGAGCCGAAACGGTGCCGCCTGTGAGCACGGGAACGAGCATGATGCTTGACATGCCAATCCCCCTGAGCCGCACGGCCGATATGGACAGGCTAAACCAGAGGGGTTATAAAATACAACTATGAAGTTACAAAAAGATACCCACAAGGCAGAATCTCCCCATGGGCGTTGGTATGCAGATGCCTGCGGCACTGCTTTCGGCCTTGAGTTGCTGGGCGAACGGTGGTCCATGTTGATCGTGCGCGAGTTGATGTTCGGGCCGCGCCGTTTCATCGACATTCGCTCCAGCCTTCCGGGGTTAAGCGCCAAGGTTCTGACCGAACGACTCACCGGGCTTGAGGCGCATGGCGTGATTGCGCGTTCCACCGCGCCAGACCCCGTGCCAGCCCAGCTTTACGGCCTGACGGACTGGGGCTATGCCGCCGAACCAATCATAAGCGAACTCGGTCGCTGGGCTGCCGCCTCGCCCTTGCACAACCCGACATTGCCCCTGTCGCCAGTGTCATTCATGCTCTCGCTGAGAACGATGCTCAAAATTGACGCCACGCAGGGAATGACCGCTGTGGTACAGTTTAACATCGCCACTGCGCAATTTACGGCCTGCCTTGAAGACGGTGCGATGCCTGTGACACGCGGGAAAGCCAATGCCCCCGACCTGCATTTTACAGCCCCCGCCGCCCCATCTCTTGCGGCAGTGTTTTACGGCGACGTGGCCCCCGATACGGTTGACGTCGAAATCACCGGCGATGCGGAGTTGTGCCGCAGGTTCATCGACCTATTCGAACTACCTGCACAATCTACCACGTAGCGCATCTCAATAATCAAAGCCCTCCTTCATAGGAAGTTGCAGGATTTTGAACCGCCCCGGGTTTGCCGGAGGCTACAACTCCTGAGTAGGATGGAGTATCATGAGCAAGACCATGAACAAATACTCCCCTGAAGTCCGCGAACGTGCGTGCGTTTGATTTTCGAGAATCCTGGTTTCGAATGGAGAGTCTTTCGAGATGTACCAGTAGTTGAAGGCGGCGAAGCGTTTCGCGCCCGATTGCAGATTGAGGGTCAGCTGTTGCTGAATCTGGCCAAGCGGAACGGGCGTGATCTCGACGTCGGTTTCGTCGGTGAAGGCCACAGCCACGATTTCAGCGCCCCCGACCCGCGGCTGCGATGTCAGAACGGTGATCGTCTGACCGGTCAGACCATAGGCGCGAATGGAGAGCCTCGCGCTGCCGAGCGAGGCACTGAAAGCGACGCTTATTGATCTGGCCATCAGCTCGCGACGCGTCACCCCCACCTTAGGTGTTGTTTTTAATGTCATTTCACTACTCCCTATTAGCCAATCCATTTGGTTTGGTGGAAAGCAGGTTGACATGAAAAGAATATCAGGCAAGTTATTTGTAACAAATAAGGAGAGAGGCATGGAAAATTTGAAGGTCGCGGCTATCGGAGATCAATTTATCACGTCGTCGATTTTCGAGGCGGCAATCAAAGCGCATATCAACCGCCCCGTAGAGGTCAAGACGCGCGATTTGGATTGGCCTGAGGTGCCTTTTTTCTCTCACGACGGCCCAGCCGGCACTGAGATCAAGGAATACAGTGGCAACCCTGCCGACGTCGCCGAAATACTAGCGGATGCGGATGCCCTCGTGACGCATCTGGCGCCGGTGACCGAGACCCTTCTGGCGGGGGCGCCGAAGCTTAAATTCGTTGGCGTCCCGCGTGGTGGTCCAGTGAACGTGAACATCGAAGCGGCCAAAAAGTACGGCGTCACCGTGTGCAACTTGCCGGGGCGCAACGCTTCGGCAGTGGCGGAGTTCACCATCGGCATGATTCTTGCCAATGTGCGCCGGATCGGGGCCGGACATGCTGGGCTGAAGCAGGGCGTTTGGCGTGGAGATTTGTATCGCTATGACCGCACCGGCGATGAATTGTCGGACCTGACCGTGGGCCTGATCGGGTATAGCCACATTGGGCAGCGCGTGGTGCGGCTGCTGAAACCCTTCGGCGCCAAAATCCTGATTTGCGATCCTTATGTGCAAGTGACCGTGCAGGATGCCTTGGATGGAGTCGAACAGGTGGATCTTAACGAGCTTCTCGTACGCACCGATATCCTCAGCCTGCATGCACGGCTCACGCCGGAAACCAAGAACATGATCGGCAAAGAGCAGATCGCGAAACTGCGCGAAGGCGCGGTCATCATTAATTCTGCCCGTGGCGAGTTGATCGACCAGGGTGCGCTGGTCGATGCATTGTCCAGCGGACATCTGGGTGGTGCTGCGCTAGACACCTTCGAAAGCGAGCCGCCTGCGCAGGACGACGAAATTCTTGCCCTCAATAACGTCACGTTGACACCGCATATTGCGGGCGCGTCTCGTAGAGTCGCGAACTATGCGGCCGAACAGATCGTTCTGGATTACGGCCGTTTTCTAAGGGGTGAGACACCGCATAACGAGTTCAAATAACCGAACGTGATTGGGAGCGGCGCAGGAGGAGCGGCGCAAGGGAGGAAAAATGCCAGAACGCCATGTCATGGCGATCGATGCCGGAACCGGCAGCGGGCGCGCCATCATTTACGATCTGACCGGTACCGTGATCGGGACGGCGCAAAAAGAATGGACGCATTCCGTCGTGGAGGGTGTGCCAGGTGCGCTCGATTTCGCCACGCAGGCGAACGGCGAACTGATCGATAGGGTTATCGCGGGCGCCATTGCGGATGCCAAGCTGACCGCCGAAGATATTGCGGCAGTCTCAACCACCTCCATGCGTGAAGGTTTCGTTTTGTATGACGAGGCGGGCGAGGTGCTCTGGGCGTGTCCGAACATCGACGGACGCGCACGAGAGCAGGCCGAAAAATTGACTGCGGCGGGCGTTTCGGATGAAGTGTTTCGCATCGGGGGGGATTGGGTGTCGCTGACGGCCCCCGCCCGGCTGCTTTGGATCAAAGAGCATTTGCCTGAGCTCTTCGCCAAGGCATGTCACATGGGGATGCTGTCGGACTGGATGGCGACACGGCTGACCGGAACCTATTGTACGGAGCCTTCTGCCGGGTCCTCGAGCGCTTTGTTCAATCTGGAGGCGCGGGATTGGTGCGACACATTGTTCGAAGCGACCGGCTTGGATCGTGCCATCGAACCGCCTGTCGTCGAATCTGGTGAAATCGTCGGGCGAGTGACTGAGGTCGCAGCCAAGCGCAGTGGCCTTGCCGCGGGTACGCCCGTGGTCGCCGGGGGCGCGGACACGCAGCTCGCGCTGCTCGGACTGGGTCGCACGGCGGGACAAGCGACCCTTGTCGGCGGCAGTTTTTGGCAGATGACGGTGTTGACCGAACGCCCGTTGATCGACCCTGATCGCGCGCCGCGCACCCTTTGCCATGCCCGTCCGGAGGAGTGGATGACTGAGGGGATTGGGTTTCTCACGGGTTTTGCGCTGCGTTGGGTGCGCGACGCCTATTTCGAGCCGATCCTGAAGGCGACCGGCAGTGATCTGGACGCCTTCGATCTGATCGAAAAGCTCGCCTCGGAGCAGCCACCGGGCGCAGGCGGCGTGGTTGCGACGACCGCAGCCCCGATGCAGTCGGACAACTGGCACCAGCCGCCCCTCAGCTTTTTGGGGTTCGACCTGAACTCCCCGGACCCCGCGCTTGGTCAGGTCGCACGCGCGGTGATGGAGGCCGGCGCTTTCTTGTCGCACGCGCATCTGCGCCGCCTCGAAGCCTTGTCGGGCAAAACCTACGACACGCTTCAGTTTACCGGCGGGTCGGCGCAAGGCACTATCTGGCCACAGATTGTCGCGGACGTCACCGGCCGTATCATCGAGATACCGGTCGTGAAGGAAACCACCGCGCTGGGTTGCGCCATGTTGGCGGCCGTCGGCGCGGGGCTGTTCGCCTCAACCGACGAGGCCTTTGGCGCGATGGCCAGTCCGATCGAACGAACGATTACGCCGAACCCGGAAAACACCGCTCGCTATCGCGACATCGAAAACCGTTGGGCCGAGGCGACAATGGGCACCTCAGCTATGGCGGAGTGCGGGTTGTTCGAACCGATCTGGCGTCCTGCGGGTGCCCGATCAAACACGATGACACCAATCCAAAAGGTATGAAGACATGAAATCTCTTTGGAACGATGACGAGGCGCAATGCTGGATCGACAGTGCGAATGGCGATCCTGCCGAGGTCGATCTGGCCCTCAGGGTCTACACCTCTCGCCTGATCGGGCAAGAGGCTGACCTCGTGCTGCATGGCGGAGGTAACACCTCGGTCAAAACCGAGAGGGCCAAAGAGGACGGGACATTGGCGGAAACGATCCACGTCAAAGGGTCTGGGTGGGATCTGGTGACTATCGAGGGGCCGGGGCTTCCGGCGATGTGGCTCGAACCACTGCTGACCGCGCGGGATGTGCCGAATATGACTGACGAGGAAATGGTCGTTTTCCTGCGCAACGAAATGTTGGATCAAAGCGGACCGAACCCCTCGGTGGAGGCGCTGTTGCATGCGTTCCTTCCGGCGAAGTTCGTGGACCACACCCATTCCTGCGCAGCCCTCGCCATCGCGGATCAGCCGAACGCGGCCGAGCTTTCGCAGGAGATTTTCGGGGATGAGCTTTGCGTCATTCCCTATGTTATGCCCGGCTTCAAACTGAGCCACGCGGCGGATGCGATCTTTCAGGAGAAAGGCGAAGGGGCGAATGGGCTGTTTCTCGTGAACCATGGCCTGTTCTCGCACGGCGACGATGCACGCACCTCCTACGAGCGGATCATCCGCTATACCGATATGTGCGAACAGTATCTGGCCGAGCACGGTGCGGCGCTGATGCCGGAAGAAGACGGGACGAAGGTCGATGACCCTTATGCTCATGCGCCCATCGTCTCCTTGAAAGAGGCGCTGTCGTCTTGGGATTTCTTCGGCGAAGACGGCCCGTTTTTGGATCTGCGGGTATCGAAGGCGAATAAGAAATATCTGGGCACCCCGGATCTTGAGGAGGTGTCCTCGCGAGGGACCGCGACGCCGGATCACGTCATTCGGATCAAGCCGCGCCCGATGATCGGTGAGGCCGGTTTCGAGGCAGAGGACTGGGCCAAGGCGGTGCGCGACTATGCCGATTGGTATGAAGCCTATTTCGAGCGCAACGCCGCGAAATCTGACGAAACCAAAACCATGCTCGACCTGCTTCCGCGTGTAGCCCTGATCCGGGGCTTGGGCATCGTCGGGATCGGACGGAACGCGAAAGAAGCAGGCGTCGCGGCAGATCTTGCGGAGCAAAACGCCCGTATCATTATGTCCGCCGAGGGGATCGGGCGGTTCACCCCTCTGAATGAGGCCGACCTCTTCGAGTTGGAATACTGGTCGCTGGAGCAGGCCAAGTTGAAGAAAGCGGCCTGAGGTTAGTCCTCTTGGAGAACCCGCTGCGCTACACTGCGCGACGAAATGAACCCATCGAGGCAGCCCGTGAGCAAAGCAGCGCGGGCCGCTTTCGATTTTTCGAGGCCTGCGCAGATCGCGATCACTTCGCGGGTGCGTAGAAGTTCCAGCTCCATCCCGAGCATGCGAAGCGCGATACCGGTGTGAACGAAATTGCCCTGTGCATCGACAAGGTTACCCGCGAGGTCGGCGACGACCCCGGTACGCCCAAGCTCGGCCTGTTCGGTGTCATTGAGCAGATTGAAGGCCTTAAAGAACGACCCGGGCCCGATGTGCCCGATCCCAATCATGATGAAGGAGGCGTCGTGCAGGTGGTCGAAAGAGCGGTGCACGCTTTTCTGGCGCAAGAACAGGTCGCGATCTTCCGCGTCGTCGACGATCAGCGGCGCGGTGAAGGCAAAGCCCTTGCCCTCGGTCTTGTCGATGAGCGTATGGATCACCTCGAAGGGGTTGGCCGCGCTCAGCGCAGCAAATTCGCCGGTCGCCGAAATGAACTCGGCGCGACGTCGTTTGATCTTCGGCAGTGCTTTGACCACCTCGGACATCGTGCGCCCCGACCCGATTCCCACGACCATCGGCTCGGTGCTTTCGAGCCGACCATGCAAAAACCGCGCCCCGGCACTGGCAACCGCCGGCATGGTGCCATCCATGGTCTGCGGCATCTCGGTATCCGGCACGATGGTACAGCTGGTCAGGCCAAAGCGCTCGATGAGTTTGGTTTCCAGCGTGACGCAATCGGAGGGGACGTTGTTGACGAAAATCTTGACGATCCCCGCCTCATGCGCCGCCTGAACCAAGCGATGCACCTTCATCTTGCTCAATCCCCGCCGCGTCGCGATCTGCGCCTGCGTTAGCCCACCGACATAGTGCATCCACGCCACTTCGCGCATCTGGTCATTGGTGTCGGTGTCAGGTTTCATACGAGTCTTACTCTGCGGTCTTTTGGGATTTTTTATTATTGCATAGGTCAAATAGGAAAGCGAGGAACTGCGATGCGTGGAGGCTCAAGGCTGATTGTGACAGCTCCGCTATCTCAGCTTCATCATTTCGTTCCTGAAAGGAGTTGTCACCAATGCCGAGGCATAGGACGAGCCCGGGTAAAAATGGATCGGCACTGGTCGGGAGTGGGGCTGAGGCTGTGCGCGATGCTATCGCCAAGTCCATTCAGAAGCTTCCGATTCATCTGCGCAAGTCTCTGATTTGGGATCAGGGACGAAAATGGCACAGCATGAAAAGCTGAGGCCTGACGCCGAGCTTACGTGACAACACCCCCGAGACAGTTAGTGTTGGCCGGTGGGGTGAGTATGGGGACGCGGCATACGTACGGATGATTAGCTCCCATCATTGGCATTGCCAACGCGGCCAAGATCAAAGGAGAGGAGACCATGTCAGATAATCCGATTCGTCTCGCCATCCTCGTCGGCAGCAATCGCGAAGGCCGTTTCGCGCCGGTCATAGCCCGGTGGTTCGCCGAACAGCTGCAATCGACGCCGATTCCTCGATGGACGTCATCGACTTGGCAGAAGTCACACTGACTGCTGCCTACCGACGCCGTGTCGAGGCCTTTCAGCTAGGCCAAGTTCCCTCGAGCAGATCTACTTTCAGCGCCGCTCAACGCATCAGATTTGCGGCTCCGGGTTTGAAATTCTTTCAAGACCCGTACTTTTCAGGTCGTTACGAGGTTTTTGTGTTAGCGCTTGACAGGTTGGGTAAAAAAATAACAATCTTGATATAAATCCCGATACGGCAAAGTGGACGGGTAACATGATCCGGTCCGACACCAAGTGTGCGACCCGGGCGGAGTGGAGGTTGTCCGTGTCGTATAAGGTGGAGACATTCAAAGAGGAGGAGACCATGAGGGAATTTTTGAAACATGTGACAGTCGCGGCTTGCGCTGTGGGCCTTCTGGCCGGTCCTGCCAAAGCGCAGGATGAGCCGGTTGAGATCAAGGACGAATATCGGTTCGTAATGATCCCGATTCTGGCGCAGGCGTGGTTCGACATCGTACACAACGCTGCCGTTGACGCCGCAGACCGGATGGGGGCCCAGTTGGGGACCAATATTACCATCGACTATCAAGCGCCGGCGACGGCCGACCTTGTTGAGCAGAACACGCTGCTGGAGCGAGCAATCGCGACCCAACCGGACGGTATCGCAATTGATGCGATCGACGTGGACGCCTCGATGCCGATCCTGAACGAAGCCCGGGACCGCGGGATTCCGGTCGTGCTTTACGTATCGAAAGCACCGCAGGGGTCGCAGTTCACCTATATCTCGAATGACTTCTACGATCAGGGTCGGATTCTGGGCGAAGAGCTGCTCGACCGAATCGATGAGAGCGGTAAAGTTGCCATTTTGCACGGTGTGCCGACGAACTCGGCCCACGCCGACCGCTATCAGGCACTTCAGGATCTGTTCGCCGAGTATTCTGACGTGGAGATTGTCGACGAAGGCTTTGACTACGACGACGTGCAAAACGCGCAAACTGAAGCATCCCGCATCCTGTCGGCCAACCCGGACCTCGACGCCATCGCGGTCGTCGATGCGGCAGGCCCTGTGGGTGTCGGCCTCGCACTTCAGGAAGCCGGGCGTGTGGGCGAAGTTCAGTACGTCGGCATCGATGACGTGCCGCAGCTTCAGGAACTGATGCGCCAAGGCGTTCTCGACCTGTCCATCGCGACCCGTCCGCGCATGATCGGCGAATGGTCGACCGTTACGCTGATGCTCCAGAACATGGGTTTCGAAACCCCATCCTGGATCGATACCGGCATCGGTTATCTGACCCCCGATCTTGTCGAAGACGGCAACATTGACGGCTTCTGAGCCAACCCGAGATCGCATCGCATCGAACCAAACGTCGGGGCTGTCTCAGCGGACCCGACTACACCTCAGGGGAGGGGATGGCATGAGCCTTTTGGAAGCCCGCAGCATTACCAAGACATTTCCGGGTGTCGTCGCGCTGGACGCGGTCGATCTGACCTTCGAGCGGGGCGAAGTTCACTGCATCGTCGGAGAAAATGGTGCCGGCAAATCGACGCTCGTGAAGACGCTCACAGGAATTTACAAACCTGATGGCGGAACACTTCACCATGATGGAAAGGAGCGGCCCGCGATCGGCTATGTGCCGCAAGAATTGAATCTGTTCGATCACATGACGGTGGCCGAGAATATGTTCTTGCCGCTGGGGCACAGCGGAAGCGATACGTTCTTGTTCCATAGGCGCGAGATCGAAAAATCAGCGGTCCCTTTCATGGAACGACTGAAGATGACCTGCGCACCAAACGATTGCGTTCGCGACATTTCGGTTGCGGAAAAACAGCTGTTGCAGATCGCCCGCGCGCTGGCGAGCAATAGTTCGGACATTATTATTCTGGATGAACCCACTGCCTCTCTCACCAAATCCGAGATCGAGCGCCTTTTCGTGATCATCGAGGAACTACAGGCCTCGGGCGTCGCGATCGTATTCATTACCCACCGTCTGGATGAGGTGATGCGGCTACATTCCGTGGTCTCGGTTCTGCGAAACGGCAAGGTCGTCGGCAATTCCGATGGTGAAAGGGTGTCGGAGGCCTGGATCGTCGAAAAGATGACAGGCAAGGACATGGACCTGTCCAACCTGTATCGCCCTCGCACGGAACGGGGCGCGCGGGTCGTTCGGGTCGAAGGCCTATCTGGCGACGGGTTCGAGGACATTTCCTTCGATCTGCACCAAGGCGAGGTTCTGGGTTTCGCCGGGTTGGTCGGGGCCGGGCGGTCGGAGATCCTGCAAACCCTGTTCGGGATACGCAAAAAAAGAACCGGATTGGCGTGGTTTAGAGACGAGAGATGGAACTTCGGCAAACCGCCGTGGTCAATTGCCCGCGGGATCATATATCTGCCGGAAGAACGTAAGTCACACGGCATCTTTCCCCATCTTTCCGTGCGCCAGAATATCGGGGTCGGGTTATTACGCGACATCGCGCAGGGCGGCATTGTCCGGGACGGGCGCGAGCGCGAATTGGCCAAAAGTATCATCGGCGACTACCAGGTCAAAACCGCCTCGGCCGAAACCAAGATCATGAACCTGTCTGGCGGTAATCAGCAAAAGGTCCTGATCGGACGCAGCCTGATGGCCCAACCTAACGTGATGATCTTCGACGAGCCGACCCGCGGCATCGACGTGAACGCCAAGGACGAAATCTATCAGTTGATGCAGAAAATCGCCGAGGAACAGGGCATCGCGATCGTCCTGGTTTCGTCAGAAATCGAAGAACTCATCAAATGCAGCAACCGCGTTCTGAGCATCTACGACGGGCGCATCAACGACGAAATCAGCGGCGACGATCTGACCGAAGAACGACTTTTGAGCTCGATCATCAACGCCCCGACGCAAACCGGCGCACAGGCGTCGATCAAGGAAGAGAACCATGTCTGACAGCGCATTGAATGCAATGAAATCCCGTAGACCCAATTTCGCCGGGGCCGGTCAGGTTTTTGGCGTGTTGGGCGTTCTGATCCTAATCTGTGTTGTCGCCTCCTTCGTCGCGCCGCAGTTCATGACCTCTTACAATATGACGATCATCTCGCGCGAGCTGGCGTTCATCGGCATGGTCGCGATCGGGCAGGGGATACTGTTGCTCCTTGGGGACATCGACGTGTCGATCGGGGCGATCGCGGGGCTGGCCGGGATCGTCTGCACGAAGTTGTTGGTCGATGTCGAAGTCGACCCGATCTTCGCGATCACCGCAGGGTTGATCGTCGGGGCTATGGCGGGGGCCGTGAACGGCACGATCATCACCTTCTTCAATCTTAATTCGCTAGTGGTGACCATCGGCATGCTCAGTGTCTATTCCGGCCTGAATCTGTGGATCACGAAGGGGCGGACCATCGTAGGGCTGTCGCCCGAGGTCACGTTTCTTGGGGGTGGGTCGTTTTTCGGATTACCGCTTCCGATGTATTTCATGCTCGCGGCTTTCGTGGTGATCTTGTTCGTGACCACCAAGACGATCTACGGGCGGCGCCTTTACGCGGTCGGGAATTCGCGCGAGGCGGCCAAGATCGTAGGCATCAACGAAAAACGCGTGCGCATCACGGCCTATGCCATCGCCGGGGCGCTGGCCGGGCTCGCGGGGATGCTTCTGTGCTTCCGCCTGGTGTCAGCGCAGGCCTCGATGGGGCAGTCGTGGCTTCTCCCCTCGATCGCGGCGCCGGTAATCGGCGGCATCGCGACCACCGGCGGGATTGGCACGATCTGGGGTGCGCTGATCGGCGCGGCCATCATCGCCGTGATCGGGAACGTCATCGTTCTGGGCGGGGTGAACGTTTACCTGCAACAGGTCGTGACCGGCCTGATCGTCGTGGTGGCGGTGGCCTTCGACGCGATCTCGAGAAGAATGCGCCAGGACTGAGCGCATGAAACTTTCACAAAATCAGAGAAGGAGAACTGAAATGACCGATACGACAATTTCCCAAATCGGCGTCGTGGTGCGCGATTTGGACAAAACCATGAAGCTATACACCGAGTTGCTCGGGTGGGGGCCTTGGAACGTCTACGAACACACCGCGCCGATCCTGCACGACACGCATTTGCACGGTAAACCCGCGACCTATTCGATGCTCTGCGCCGAAACGATGGTCGGAGACATGTGCTACGAGCTGATCCAGCCGCTCGAGGGGGACTCGATCTACAAGGAGTGGCTCGAGGAGCACGGAGAGGGGCTGCACCATGTGGCCGTGATGAAGCCGACGCAGGCGGATTCAGACGAATTCAAGAAGAAGATGGCCGAGAACGGGGCCGAGATGTTGATGGGGGGCCGGATCGGCGAAAACATCGAGTTCTTCTATCTCGACAGCGAGCCGAACCTGAAAGTGATCCTCGAAAGCGGCACCGGGCATGCCATCGACCTGAAACCCGTGCGCGTCTATCCCGAACCCGAATGAGTCTCCTCTGTCTTGCCAAGTTGTCTGTTTGAGGCTTAGCGGCCTGAGAGTAGTCGGTCATGCCTTCATGGCGCGGGCGTAGTCTGCCCATAGCTCGAATGCATCTGCCCGAGCGTGGCGATAGGACGGGGCGGTGAGGCTATAGCGGCGTGATTTGAAGGCAATGTTGATTTGGTCATGGGCGACAAGGAAACGCTGCGCCTGTCTCGGGGATTTGAATCGCCCCATGATTTTCTCACGTCTTCGGGTCGGCCTGTGACTGTTCTCGATCCGGTTGTCGTTGTACAGATCGGCGTTTGTTGGTTTGCAACTGGGTGGCATTGCCGAAGTAGCCAGCATGACCGGGGCAATCCTGATAAACCAGTTTCCCAGTTTGATCTCGAGCGTGAGGTCGCCAAGCTGCGAAAAGGGAACCGTATGCTCCGGGAGGAGAGGGACGTGCTAAATTGAAGCCGGATCTGAAAAGGCTCAAGTGGGGCGTTTTCCCGGCAGAACGCTACCCAGTTCTTTGCGGAGCGAAGCAAATGAGGTTCGCTTTCATCCATTGCCCGGCAGGCGATTTGCATGGCAAATCTGCCGAGAGGGGCAAAGAACGCCGAAATGTTGCCCGTCGAACGGCTGTGCCAGATCATGAATGTCAGCCGGGGGGTATCGGGCCTTCAGGAGCCGTCCCCTCAGCCAGAGCCAACGCAAGGGCATGGTTGTGCTGGCCCATATCCGTTAACAGTTTGCCCTGTCTCTCAGCAGCTATGGTCGGCCACGCATGACCGAAGAATTGAAAGAGTTGGGCCTGCCAGTCGGCCACCGCCGCATCGGACGCTTGATGCGTAATAACGGCATTGCATGCAGGAGAAACAGAAAGTTCAAGAGCGAGGGGGATCAATTCCCCGACGTAGCACGGACAGCACCCACAGCTTCAACATCGCGCCGAACCTGCTGAACCGGGACTTCTCGGCACTCCATCCGAACTGGAAATGGGCGGGTGACATCAGCTATGTCTGGAGCCAAGAGGGCTGGCTGCATTTGGCGCTTGCTGTTGTCCTCGGACCAATGGCGGACAACAGCTCGCTCCTCAATCTGCATTCCCGGCGGGTGGTCGGCTGAGTCCCCTCTCGTGACATTGTTTCACAATGCACTGCCGGGCCGTGGTGCAGCAATCGCATGAAGCGTGATCTGGGGATTCAATGGGTGGTCGCAACACACTGGGCAAACTTCTCTGCCGGGGTTTCGTATTGCAAGGTCTTTCTCGGGCCTTCGTTGAGCTGTCTGGCAACCGCACTGAGTTTCGCTTGGCTGTAGGTCGACATATCGAGGCCGCGCAGGAAGTACTGGCGTAGAAGCCGGTTGGTGTTTTCGTTGCTACCGCGTTGCTAGGGTGATTGTGGGTCGCAGCTTTCGGGCGATCAGCCAGCACAAAGTTTCTTTGAGGGAGAGCTTACAGACTTTGGGCCGTCTTGCGCAGTCCCAGGACCGCTGATCAGCTAGTGCGGCGCAATAGGCTTTGCGTCCGCCGTTTCGATGAACTTCGCGACTGATGGTTGACGGGGCGCGTTTGAGGTCACGCGCAATGGATCGCAACGAGGCCCCAATGGCCAGCCTTCGGGAAATTTCCTTACGGTCTTCCAAGCCCAATGCCAAACGAGATCAAAACACGCTCCGCAGGACGAATGCTGCCTGTCAGAGCCAAGTGCGGGGAGATCGACGAAGAGGCCCGGTTAACCCTGCGCCCGATGGAGCTCAATGACTCCCCGCGCGGCCCTCAATCCACATCTCCGACTTTTGATTGTCAGTGTAAAATATCCTTGTTCGGTATTCCATCTCTCAACACTCCAGCTTGCAGTAAAAGTCTAAAGTGTTGCGACCTCCCGTTTAATCCTAAGGAGGAAAGTGGACCTCAGCTTTTCCCAGAAACGCCCGTGGAAGAAAGTTAGATCTTGGTTTGCGTCCCCTAGCTCTCGTTATAGCTCATGATAGTCACGGCCTTAATTGCCAGCCTCCAAGAAACCGAATTACGAGCGCCCGTAATTTCAATCATCCGGCGGTTTTTTTTGAATGCTCTGGCGAACATTGGAGTAGAATATAGAGAATCGGTGACTAAGGCATACCTGTTTGAAACAACTTTACAATGTCTGAATGAGACACTGCGGAAGCTTGCTTGTGGATGGTGAAGCGTATTTCGCGGAAGCACAAGCTTGTTATGCGAACTTCAGTGGCCGGTCCTGCGCAGTCGGGGTCTGTACAAACCGTCTCTCTAACCGACACAAGGCAGGTGACACCGCCTCCCATGTGTTCCCTGATCATTCGCTTTATACGCTGCGCGTGCCATAAGGCTTTTGCGGTTTGAATTGCGCTGCGTTCTGTCATGCCGCGCCTCGGTCTGCCCTGATGTTCGTTATGGCCCCCAATTCTTTGGCGACCGGATCGTCTGCGCAGACCGCGACGGTCGTCAGGCCCATGTCGGCCAGTCCTGCGAGCAGGTCGGATGCTGTGCCTTGTGCGATCCGTGTCGTCTTCACGCCCTTTGGCGCCCTGCTGCACAACGAGAGGGCGCCGTCGGCCGTAAACAGCAAAGCGTCCACGCCATCGGGGATGGGCGTGGATTCGTGCTCCAGAATCAATAACTCAGCTCTGCCTGTTCGGACGCGATGGAAGAAGCCCGACATCACCCGAGTTGCCTGTGACGCGCAAAGCCCGACCGAAACCTCGATGCCGGCGTTTCGAAGCCGTTCGAAACCGCCGCCGTTCACCCGAGGATCGGGGTCCTGAATGGCGCAAACGACACGGCGCACACGTGACGCGATGATTGCATCCGTGCAGGGCGGGGTTTTGCCCCAATGACAGCAAGGTTCCAGCGTCACGTAAAGGGTGGCGCCTTCGGTGCTCATCCCACTCTTGGCTGCGGCCTGTTCTATCGCAGCGCGTTCTGCGTGGGGGCGGCCTCCAGGGTGGGTGGTTGCCTCTGCCAGGAAAACGCCCTTCTTGATTAGCACGCAGCCCACTGGCGGATTGGGCCAGACATGGCCGCGTGCAGCTTTGGCTAGTGCAAGCGCGTGCTGCATCCAGATGAGATCAGAGCTGGGTTGGATTGGGCGCATCGCCATAGACAGCTACCGGGTCAAATGTTTTGTGATCTTCGATGAAGGCCAGTGGAGCACCTGCTTGTGCGCCATGCGGCACTACCCGATAGAAGCAAGAACGATAGCCGACGTGACAGGACGCACCGGACCCGGTGACATCTACGCGCAGCCACAGTGCATCCTGATCATCGTCGATACGCACGTCGACCACTTTCTGGACCAATCCCGACGTCGCGCCTTTGTGCCACAACGCCTGCCGCGCGCGGCTAAAATAATGTGCTTCGCCGGTTTCGATACTCAGGCGAAAAGCCTCCGCGTTCATCCAGCCAAGCATCAAAACCTCGCCCGTGGCGGCATCGGTTGTGACGCAGGGCATGAGCCCATCATGGCCGAACTTGGGCGCGAGTTCCGTACCTTCTTCGACCTGCTCTACAGTTTGTCGGGTTTGAAACTTTAGGTGTGTCATCGTGGTTTCTTCGGCTTATTGCGTTGAGTTATGATATAACATATCTTATCGTGAATGACGCCAATAGAGTTGTAAAGAGGCAGACGCAAGGATGGTAGAGCAGGACAATCGAATTCCGGTCACTTTGATGACCGGCTTTCTTGGCGCAGGCAAAACGACGCTACTGAATCATCTGATCCGCGATCCGCAGGCAGGTCGCATTGTTGTTATCATGAATGAATTTGGTGATGTGGGGCTTGATCACGACCTAATCGAGGAGGCGACCGAGGAAACCGTATTGCTGCAATCAGGTTGCCTGTGCTGCGCGATACTGGGGGATTTGGCCAAGACTCTTAGCGGATTGATAGAAAGGCGCTGTGCTGGAACGATAGAGTTTGACAGGGTAGTGATCGAAACCAGCGGCATCGCTGATCCCGGTCCAATCGTCCATACGCTCGCCACCGACTACAAGATCGCGCAGGCGTTTCGGCTGGACGGTGTGGTGACGCTGGCGGATGCGGCGACGGGGATGAAAACGCTCGATCAGCAGTTTGAGGCGGTTCATCAGGTCGCCATGGCCGATGTGTTGATCCTGTCGAAAACCGATCTGGTCGAGCCTTTTGACCTGTCCCGATTTGAAAAGCGGCTGGAAGGGATCAATGCTTCGGCCCGGCGCATCCGTGCGGACCAAGGACGCGTTCCTGTTGGGACACTTTGGGGCCTCTCCGCGATGCGCGAAGGCGTGAGTTCTTCTGACGTGGACACTTGGTTGGGTATGGCGCCAGCGTTGGCCAAACCTGATCCGCTGGCGGGCCTTTCGGGCTTTGTTGCAAAACCCGCAGCGCCGATGACATTCACCCCATCTGCGCCTGCCGAACAGGCCCCCCATGATCACCGGATCAGCTCCGCCTCGATCGAGGTAAAAGAGCCAATTCCTGCGAATGTCTTCGACTTCTGGCTGGATACGCTGATCGCGTTAAAGGGTTCGAACATCCTGCGTATGAAGGGAATCCTGCATGTCGAAGGATTGCAATATCCTTTGGTTTTTCATGGTGTGCAGCACATCTTTGACTCGCCCGTCCCGTTAAAAAGCTGGTTTGGGCAAGACACGACCAGCCGCGTGGTCGTCATCGCCCGCGACATGTCAGAGGCCGATCTGAAGGCCAGCCTCGACATGCTCTTGATGCGCCCCGCAGAGGGCACGGCATCAGCAGATATTTCCGGCGGCATGATGGTTGATACCATCGAAATGCCATTCTGACCCATCCTGCCTTGCCAAAGAAAGACCCCCGAATGATCCAAGTTCACCTGCCCGATGGCGCGACCCGTGCGCTTGAACCATTCAGTAGCGCCGCTGATCTTGCGGCATCCATCAGCCCCAGCCTTGCCAAGCGCACGGTGGCCGCAGTTGTCGATGGCACGGTTGTTGATCTATCGGCGCCCTTGCCCGATGGGGCGAAGGTGGAATTGCTGTCGCGCGACGATCCGCGTGCGCTGGACCTGATCCGGCATGACCTTGCCCATATCCTGGCCGAAGCCGTGCAGGCACTTTGGCCCGGCACCAGGACTGCCATCGGTCCCGCCATTGAACATGGCTTTTACTATGATTTTGAGCGCGACACGCCGTTCACGCCCGAAGATCTGCCCGTCATCGAAAAGAAAATGCGCCAGATCATTGCTGCCAAGACGCCCTTTACCTGCGAGGAATGGACCCGCGAACAGGCGCAGCAGCATTTTGAAGCCGCAGGCGAACCCTACAAACTGGCGCTGCTCGACGCGATCCCCGAGGGCGAGGCGGTCAAGATCTATCGTCAGGGCGACTGGCTGGATCTGTGTCGCGGGCCGCATATGCGCACGACGGGGGATGTCGGCGCAGCGTTCAAGCTGACACGCGTTGCGGGGGCCTATTGGCGCGGTGACAGCGACAACCAGATGCTCAGCCGTATCTACGGAGTCGCATTTGCTGACAAAGCCGCGCTGGATGCGCATATGATGATGATGGCCGAGGCCGAAAAGCGCGATCACCGCAAGCTGGGCCGCGAGATGAACCTGTTTCATTTCGAAGAGGTGGCACCCGGTTCAGTGTTCTGGCACCCGAAGGGCTGGCGCCTGTTCCAGACGTTGATCGGCTACATGCGCGACCGACAAGAGGACGCGGGCTATGTCGAGGTGAACTCGCCCGACATTATGGACCGCGCGCTTTGGGAAACCTCGGGCCATTGGCAGAACTATCGCCAGAACATGTTTCTCGCCAAGACCGAGGATGACCGCGATTATGCCCTGAAACCGATGAACTGCCCTGGCCACATGCTGATCTATGAGCAAGGTACCAAAAGCTACCGGGACCTGCCGCTAAAGATCGCCGAGTTTGGCAAGGTGCATCGCTATGAACCCTCGGGCGCGCTGCATGGGCTGTTGCGGGTGCGCAGTTTCACCCAGGATGACGCACATATCTATTGCACGCCCGAACAGCTGACCGAAGAATGCCTGAAGGTCAATGATCTGGTCCTGTCGATCTACCGAGATTTCGGGTTTGACAACGTGCGCATCAAGCTCTCGACCCGCCCGGAAAACCGCATCGGCAGCGATGAAAGCTGGGACCGCTCCGAAGGTGCGCTGCGAACGGCGCTGGATCAGGCAGGCCACCCCTATACGATTTTTGAGGGTGAAGGCGCGTTTTACGGGCCAAAGCTGGAATATGTGTTGCGCGACGCCATCGGGCGGGATTGGCAATGCGGCACACTTCAGGTTGATTTCAATCTGCCTGAACGCTTTGGCACGACCTATGTGGCCCCATCAGGCGACAAGCTGGCACCGGTCATGCTGCACCGCGCGCTTTTTGGGTCGCTGGAACGATTCACCGGCATTCTGATCGAACACCACGCAGGCCACCTGCCGCTGTGGTTGGCGCCGGTACAGGTGGTGGTGGCCACGGTCACGGGGGCTGCGGATGAATGGGCGACCGAGGTCGCCGCTGCGTTCAAGGCCGCCGGACTGAGGGTGGAAGTCGATCTGCGCAACGAAAAGATCGGCTACAAGGTGCGCGAACATGCGTTGCAAAAAATCCCCGTTCAGATCGCGCTTGGCGGGAGGGAGGCCGAAGAGCGCAGCGTCACCATACGCCGTCACGGCGACGACAAAACCCGAACCATGCCATTGGATGAGGCTATGCAGGCGCTCATCGCCAAGACGCAGCCCCCGGCGGGCCGCGTTAACGGCGGAGCGGCCTTCCTGTGACACCAAAAGAGGATCACCCGTTGCAGATTACCCAAGACGACATCAAAAAAGCCCTGACCACCTGGGGCAACGGCAAGATTGCCATCTCAAAGGCCTTTGATGATGGCGGCATCGAAGCCGCCCGCAAGGTCGCCTCGGCCAACATCGACAGTTACTATGGCTACAATCTGGGGCCGGTGCTGTTCAAACCCACCATGGCCAGCGGTGCGCAAACATTCCGACCGACCAAGGCGGGCGCGTTGGCCTATTTCTGCGGCCATTCCGAGGAATATCCGCACGACAACGGCTTTGCGATCATGGGCTGGCGAGCGTCCGAAAGCATCACCTCTACGACGTTCATTCAAGGCGATGTCGCAATGTGGATGGGCTGGATCAAGCTAACCAACAAGGACGGCTCCGTCACCACGGTGGACAAGAGCTTTGGCTACAAAAAGGACGAAACAGGCACCTTGCGCATCGTCCTTCACCATTCGTCACTGCCGTTCCAGCCCTGAAAACAACACCTGAAAAAGGACACAGCCGATGATACTCGACAAGCTCCCCGCGCACGATGACTGCACGGCTTTGGCCGCCGATCCGAACGGCCTGACCGCCATTAAAAATCCAGCCTGCGCCGCCACGGTCTGGCAGCGCGCGCCGCTTGCGCGATTCCAGCGTTGGATTGATGCACTGCCGCCGGAACAATTGCCAAGAGCGAGGATGATCCTGCGGCCAGAGGCAGTCTGTGATGCGTTGATTAATATTGCCCGCCAGTGCGGGACACCGGAGTCTTCGGAATGTAACCTGCTAATCGAGGATGCCTCCGCACTGGCGTCGATCTTCGCAAACCTTATGAACACGACTTATCTTCGGCTTCGGTTTGACGTGATTAACACCAATGCCTGTCGCAAGTTCCATATCGATGCCGTGACCGCCCGACTGGTTTGCACATATCGCGGGACAGGCACGCAATATGGTCTTTCAGAAGGTGGACAGGAACCCGAGCAGATCATGACCGTGCCGACAGGATCGCCGATCATCCTGCGCGGCACCCGCTGGCCTGAAACCCCGGTCTCGGGATTGTTGCACCGCTCGCCCCCCATTGTGGGCACGGGAGAAACACGACTCTTGCTGGTGCTTGATCCTGTCGAGGAGCCTGAAAAAGAGGCCGAAACCGCATATATACACTGACTTGGGCGCCCCAGGGACTGTTGCCTTAGGGCGCTATCCTTGCTTCGTGCCGGAGGTAGAAAACCGTGCGCGATAGTCGCGCGGTGAAAGCGCGAAGCGGCGGCGAAAGGCCTTGCGCATTTGCTCGTCCGAGCGAAATCCAGCGCGATAGGCCACGGTTTTTAGCGGCAAATCCGTGTCCAGCAGCAGTGCCTTGGCCCGATCACACCTCAGCACCTCCAACATGGCCATGGGCGCGGCCCCGAACTGCTCCGTGAACGCGCGCGTCAGGCTGCGCACACTCATGCCTTGTTCGGTCGCAATGTCGTTCAGGGTCAGCGGTTGATCCAACCGTTCGCTCATCCAGGTCAGAACCTCGTTCATACTGGTCGCGCCCGCCATCTGCCCTGTTAACAATGCGCTGAATTGCGACTGTCCACCGGGACGTTTTAGGTACATCACCATATCCCGCGCGACGCTTAGCGCGATATCGCGGCCGTAGTCCTGTTCGACAAAGGCCAGAGTCAGGTCAATCGCCGCCGTCACTCCCGCAGAGGTCCAGAAATGCCCCGCCTGTAAAAAGATCGCATCGGCATCTACCTCGACCTGAGGAAAGCGCTGGCGCAACCGTTCTGCATAATTCCAATGAGTGGCGGCGCGCTGCCCGTCCAGCAGACCGGCCTCGGCCAGAAAGAAAGACCCGGTACAAAGTGCGGCGCAACGTCGAAAACGTGGCCCGTTCTCGCGGCACCAGTCCACCAGCACCTGCTGCCCGCACAGAACCTCTTCGATCCGGGCGGCTCCGGCGATCAAGACAGTATCGGGAACGGCAAGCTCTTCAAGTGCGACCGTCGCCTCAAGGGACATCGCCGTATCTGACGGGATCTTGCCGGAATCGGGTGCTGCGATGGTGACATCATATCCTCCGGCAAACCCCGCGTCGGCCAAATGCCGCGAGGCATAACCCAAAACGCTAAGCGGCCCCGTTGCTTCCAATGTCTTGAAACCCTGATAGACAACCAGCGCCACTTGCCGCCGCTGGTCCATCCTGGATGCAAGTTTCTGATCTGCTGACATGCCTGCCCCCTATGTGGCCAATACAGCCCGTTGATTGGCCAGATGCGAGGGATAGAACGCCTCGACATCAAGCCGTGATATTATAACGTCAGGCGATAGCACTTTAACAGAGAGTAACGCCATGAAAACCCGTGCCGCCATCGCTTGGGAACCGAACCGCCCGCTGGAAATCGAAGAGATCGATCTTGACGGACCCAAAGAGGGTGAAGTCCTCATCCGCATCGTCACGACCAGCCTGTGCCACACCGACATGTTCACCCTGTCGGGCGCCGACCCCGAGGGGCTGTTCCCCGCTGTTCTCGGTCATGAGGCCGTCGGCATCGTCGAGGAACTGGGCAAGGGCGTGACCTCGCTGAAGCCCGGCGATCATGTCATCCCGCTCTACACGCCCGAGGATCCGAATTGCCCGTATATCAAATCCGGCAAGACCAACCTCTGCCAGACCATTCGTAAGACCCAAGGCCAAGGCGTGATGCCCGACGGCACCTCGCGGTTCAGCTACAAGGGCAAGATGATCCATCATTATATGGGCACCTCAACCTTTAGCGAATACACTGTTCTGCCCGAGATCGCGGTGGCGAAAATCTCTAAGGAAGCGCCACTGGCGAAGGCTTCGGTCATGGGCTGCGCCATTCCCACCGGCATGGGCGCAGTTCGAAACACGGCCAAGGTTGAACCGGGGGCGACGGTTGCGGTCTTCGGGCTGGGCGCTGTGGGCATGGCCGTTATTCAAGGCGCCAAGATGCAGGGCGCGTCCCGCATCATTGGCATCGACACCAACCCGAACAAGTTTGCACTGGCCAAGTCACTTGGCGCACATGAGTGCATCAACCCGGCGGGCTTTTCACAGCCCATTCAGGACGTGATCGTCGAAATGACCGACGGCGGAGTCGATTATTCCTTTGAATGCATTGGCAACGTCAACGTGATGCGTTCGGCCTTGGAATGCTGCCACAAAGGCTGGGGTGAATGCACCGTGATCGGCGTGGCCGGTGCTGGTGAAGAGATTGCCACGCGCCCCTTCCAGCTGGTCACTGGCCGGGTCTGGCGCGGTTCGGCCTTTGGCGGTGTGCTGGGACGCAGCCAGTTGCCCGGTATGGTGGATGAATGGCTGCGTGGCGATTTCGATGTCGATCCCTACATCACCCACAACATGACCCATGACCAGATTAATACCGCGTTCGACCTGCTGCACGCTGGCAAGTCCATCCGGTCTGTCATCCACTTCCAGCCATCTGATACCATGCTGGTGAACGACCTGCCCGGCGTCATTGTACCCACTTAAGCGGGACACACTATACCCGAAAAGGCCCGCTATGACGGTGGGCCTTTTCAGGTCAATTGCAGCAGCTACAGCTGCTGACCTTTGGCAGCGCAGCCAAGTCTAATTCAGAAAGAGGCGGATCGCAAAGTGGGCTTTCAGTTTGTACCCGCAAAGCGGCGGCAATGCACAAGACCACGTTGGTGGTCAGCTCACCCTTTCATCGCAGGGCACCTTACATGTGGGCGATTTGCCGTTCGGTCAATTTTGAAAGTTTGATCAGTTTTGTTCGCCCGCCCTTCGGCCGCGCCAGTGTCTTTCACACGAAAGTTCCAGAAATATAAATTTGTACAAATGTTCAGTCGGTAAGAAGACTCGAAGCAGCCGTTCGTCCTGGCGAGTGTGACAGGCAGCTTCGGGCCATTAAGAACTGTCTTGGGGCGAAACGTCTAAGGCCATAAAAGCCGTCGTCAGAGGGGCCGGAGTTCCGCTCAGGCAAAAGACATAATCGTCCCGCTCTCGATGCATTTCACGACAGGGAATCTGAACGAGATCGGCGGGACGACTGGCGCCTTTGCTCCACATGAAACCGACACCGAGCTCCTGAGTGACGGCATCAAGGACGCCGTCACGAGTGTCCATGACGATGGATGGGCGCGGGAGTATGCCCGCGCTGCGAAAGGCGTTGTCCACCACGCGTTGGGTCGAAGATCCCAGCGTGCGGAATATGAGACGCTCGCTGGCAAGCTCGAAGCAGGAGATCACTGAGTGTGAGGCAAGAGGGTGTGACGGGGGAACGATGACGACGACAGATTGGCTTTGAATCTTTCTGCGTTGAAATCGGGCTTGTTCGGGGGACTCGGGCAAAACGCCGACATCGACCCGCCCTTCTCCGACGGCTTCAACGATCCGTCCCCAACTACCCATTTCTATTTTAACCTCGACACCGGGGAAACGGTCCCGAAATTTCCGGATCAGCGCCATGCCGGGAAGCGGGTTGCCCAGCCCGATACGCAGTTCGCCAGAGTCCATGCTTTGATGCTGGCTCAGGAGTTCGGCGATCTTTGATCCTCCACCCTCTATCTCGCGCGACAATGGGTAAATCTGTTGGCACAGTCGGGTTGGCACCATGTCATTTGCGGCGCGTTTGAACATGTCTGCGCCGAGCGCGCGTTCCAGATCGCGGATCTGTTGGCTGACGGTGGCCTGTGACACGCCCATTCGGCGGGCGGCGGCGGAGAAACTGCCGGTCTCCATCACGGCATTGAGCGCGCGCAGGCGCGATAACGTCAGTACGGAGAGGATGTCTTTCGGCGACAAGGTTTTCATGCGGTACCTATAGGGGATGCCTGTAACTGTAACATGACTGTCGCAGAAACTTCCTATGACGCCCTCGAACGATGTTTGAGAGGCCCCTATGGCAACCGTCCAATTGCACAAGATCAAAAAGTCCTTCGGCGGCACCGATGTGCTTAAGGGGGTGAGCCTCGACATTGCCGATGGTGAATTCCTGTCGCTGGTCGGGCCGTCGGGCTGTGGCAAATCCACTCTTCTGCGCATCCTCGCGGGGCTCGAGACGCAGAGTTCCGGCACGGTGTCTATCGGCGGGCGCCCGGTTGATCGGCTGCGCGCGGCGGATCGCGATCTGGCGATGGTATTTCAAAGCTACGCGCTTTATCCGCATTTGACCGTGGCCGAAAACATCGCCGTGCCGCTCACTATGCGGCGGCTTTCGGTGGCGCAGCGTTTGCCCGGGATCGGACCGTTCCTGCCAGGCAGCCGGGCTCTGCGTCAGGAGGTCGCCACAACCGTGCGCGAGGCCACCGAGATGCTCGACATCGCGCATCTTCTCGACCGCAAACCCGGGCAACTGTCGGGTGGGCAACGTCAACGCGTCGCCGTCGGGCGGGCCTTGGTGCGCGAATCTTCGGCCTTTCTACTCGATGAGCCCTTGTCCAACCTCGATGCGAAAATGCGGGTACATATGCGCGCGGAGATTGCCCAGCTCAACCGCTGCCTTGGCGCGACCTTCGTCTATGTCACCCACGATCAGGCTGAGGCCATGACCATGTCCGACCGGATCGCGGTGATGATGGAGGGCGAGCTATTGCAGGTCGGCACGCCGGATGCGCTTTACGACCATCCCGCCGACATTCGCGTCGCGCAATTCATCGGTTCTCCCGCGATCAACATCCTGCCTGTCGAGACAGACGACACCGGTAGCGTCCGGCTCTATGGTGTGCAGACAGGGTTTCGGGCTGAACGTTCTCAGATCGAACATCTCGGCGTGCGGCCCGAGGCCTTGATACCCTGCGATGACAATGAACTTTTGTCGGGGCGTGTGCGGCTGATCGAGAACCTCGGCTCCGATTTGTTCGTTCACCTGGATGTGCCCGGTGTGCCGTGCCCGGTGGCGCTGCGTCTGCCGCCGTCCGAGCGGGGCAGGTTGCGCGCTGACGATCTCATGCACCTGCGCGCCGACAGTGATCGGGTCGTGGGATTTGATGCGGGCGGCAAGGCGGCGCCGCTTTTGCGGGCGGAGGCGTCCGTCCATGTCTGATGTAGTCGTTTCCTTGATAAACCGCTCGCGCAGCGCCCGCCCGGAAGACCAACAGGCCTGTGCCGGGACGCTATTGGTCTCGCCCGCGGTGATCCTTTTGGTTGCCATCCTGATCCTGCCGGTGGCGGTCGCTTTTGTGCTGTCCTTTTCCGATTACACGTTGGGGCGGGATAAGTTGAACTGGATAGGGGGCGAGAATTACGCCGATATTTTCACTCGTTCGAGTTACCGCAAGATGATCGTCGCCACGGTGCTTTACGTCGTCATTGTCGTGCCGGTCTCTGTCGGGCTTGGCCTTGGCGCGGCACTTCTAATCCGCTCACTTAAAGTTGGACAAAACCTTTACAAGACGATCTATTTTCTGCCCGTCATGGCCTCTTTGCTCGCGATGGCCATCGTCTGGGAATTCGCGCTGCACCCGACGCTCGGCATCGTCAATCGCACCTTGGCGCTTGGCTGTGACTCCCCGCTGGAGCTTTGGCCTTGGTATGCGCGCAGTTGTGCCGACGGCTTCCCGCTTTGGCTCGGGGATCGCGATTATGCGCTCTGGACGCTGGCCTTCATCGGTATCTGGCAGAGCTTCGGGTTCAACATGGTGCTCTATCTAGCGGGGCTGACCTCCGTGCCGCGCGACCTTTACGGGGCGGCGGAGATGGACGGGGTGCGCGCGCCGTGGGAACGGTTTCGCCTGATCACATGGCCGATGCTGGGGCCGACGACGGTTTTTGTCGTGACCATCACCACGATCCGCTCGTTTCAGGTCTTCGACACGGTCGAGGCGCTGACCCACGGTGGTCCGGCCAAGTCCACCTACGTGATGATCTACGCCATCTATGAGAAGGGCATTGCCCAGAACCTAGTGGGCCTCGGCGCGGCGATCACCATGCTTTTCCTCGGTTTCGTGATGCTGATCTCTGTCGCCCAACGCCGCTTTGTCGAACGCAAGGTGCATTACCAATGACGTATCGTTTCTCTTCCCGCCAGACGCTGGCCCATCTCGTGCTGATCTTCGGGGCTGTGATCGTGCTGCTGCCGTTTTATGTCATGCTCACCACCTCGTTCAAATCCTCCACCGAGATTGCCTCCGGCACCGGCGGTCTGTTTGGGGCGCAAGAACTGGTGCTGGACCAAAGCTGCGTGAACCTCGGCGGTTCTGAACAAGACTGCCTCACCCGGCCTTTGGTCGACAATTACCATCAGGCGTTTACCGCCGCCCCACTCTGGCGTTACCTGCTTAACGGCGTGATCGTCACCGCCTCGATTTTTGTGCTGCAAACGTTGATCGCGGTGCCTGCCGCCTATGCACTGGCGAAGCTCAGGTTTTGGGGGCGCGACGCGGCCTTTGGTCTTGTGCTCTTCTGTCTGTTGATCCCGGTGCATGCGATTGCCCTGCCGCTCTATCTCATGCTCGCCAAACTCGGCCTGACCAACAGCTATGCCGCGCTCATCCTGCCGTGGACCGTCTCGGCCTTTGGTATCTTCCTGATGCGGCAATTCTTCATGACCGTGCCTGACGACCTGATTGATGCGGCGCGCATGGACGGTATGGGCGAGTTTGCGATCATCTGGCGGGTCATGTTGCCAACCGCGATCCCGGCGCTTTTAGCCTTCGCGATCTGCTCGGTCGTGGCGCATTGGAACGACTATTTCTGGCCGCGCATCGTGTTGACCGGGGATCGCAACCTGTTCACCCCGCCTTTGGGTCTGCGCGAGTTCAAGGGCGATCTTGATGGCGATTTCTACGGGCCGATGATGGCCACCGCTACGGTGATCGTCACGCCGCTCGTCGTGGCCTTCCTCCTTGCCCAGCGTCGCTTCATCGACGGCATCACGCTGACCGGCATGAAATAACCTCCCTTCCTCTCCTCAAAAGGACTGAACCAATGAAATACCTTCTGCCACTGGTGGCCTCCGCCACGCTCCTTGCCCCGGCTGCTTATGCTGTCGATATCGAGGTGGCCTATGCCTATTCCTCCGTCTTCGACCCGACCTTCGAGCGGATCATGGAAGCCTTCGAGACCGCGCATCCTGACATTCATGTCACCTTCCGCGCCACCTACGAAGATTACGAAGACGCCACCAACACCATCCTGCGCGAGGCCGTTGCCGATACGCTGCCCGATGTGTCGTTTCAGGCCCTGAACCGTCAGGCTCTGCTGGTTGAACGCGGGATCGCTAAGCCGCTCGATCCTTACATTGCCGAGGAAAACAGGTTCGAAACCGCAGGTTATCACAAGGCGATGCTCGACCTTTCCACTTTCGACGGGCAGATCTACGGCTTGCCGTTTTCGGTCTCCACGCCGATCGGATTCTACAACATGGACATCCTGCGCGCCGCTGGTGTCGAGACCATCCCGACCACATGGGACGAGGTTGTCGAGACCTGCCGGGCGATCAATGCCAAAGGCGAACACGACGCGATCTTCTGGCATTGGGACATTTCCGGTAACTGGCTGTTGCAGGCGGCGATGTGGTCGCAGGGCGTGCCGATGATCGATGATGGCAAGCTCAACATGGACAACCCGGAGGGCGTTCGCGCGCTTGAAGCCGCCAAGGCGATTTTCCACGATTGCGCGATGAAACCGGTCTCCGGTGGCGATGCCTCGAAACAATTCGCGGCGGGCGATCTGGGCATGTTCTTCAGCTCCACCGCCTATGTCGGCTTTGTCGACCGCTCGAAATTGGGCGACTGGGACTTTGTCACCGCGGCCTATCCGGGCATTGATGACGCACCCAAGGCGCTGCCTGCGGGCGGCAATTCCGCCATGTTGACCTCGGGCTCGGACGACCCGGAGGTGCTTGAGGCTGCCTGGCAGTTCATCAAGTTCACCACCTCTGGCGAAGGCGCCGCAGCCGTGGCGCTGACCACAGGCTACGTGCCGCCGAACAAGGTGGCGAACGATCTGCTGATGGACAATTTCTATGCCGAGAACCCGAACAAGTTGACCGCCGTGAACCAGCTTTCGCTGCTGTCCGAATGGTTCGCCTATCCGGGCGACAACGGGCTGGCGGTGACGCAGGTGATCGAGGATAGCCTCGAGTCCATCCTCGTGGGCGATGCCGACGATATGGAAGAGCTGCGTGACGAGATGATCGACGAGGTCAACGCGCTTTTGCCGCGCTGATCTTAGTTGACCTTCCGGCGCAGCGCCGACTGCGCCGGTTTTCCAAAGGATTTTCCATGATAACTCCCCTCCGCTTCGCCGTCCTGACGGATTTGCATTTCGTGCCTGCCGGCCAGACGATCTACGGGTTCGATCCGCGCGAAAGCCTGCGCCGGGCGCTCACTTTTCTCGACACCCTGCCGCAGGTTGATTTCCTGTTGATCTGCGGCGATCTCACAGACCGCGCCGAACAGGCCGCCTATGAGAGCCTGCGCGAGGAACTGGCCGTGTTGTCCATTCCGGTGATCCTAATGCTCGGCAACCACGACGCCCGCGCGCCATTTCGTGCCACTTTCCCGGAGGCGGATAACGTCGATGGGTTCGTGCAGGGGCTGCATATCTTCGATCAGGCCAGCCTGATCACCCTCGACACGCTCACCGAAGACGAACCGGGCCATCACGGACGGCTTTGTGAGAAACGCCTCGCGTTTCTGGAAGATGCGCTGAGCGAGGCCCCGACTGACCGTCCGGTCCTCCTGTTCCAACACCATCCGCCGATGGAGCTGTTGATCCCGCCGATGGATGCGATCCGGTTGCGCGATGCAAAGGCCGAACTGGCCGTGTTCGAACGCGCGGGCCGCAAGCCCGACTATCTTTTCATGGGCCATGTGCATCGTCCGATCACCGGGCTCTGGCAGGCCATTCCCTATCATATCCAGCGCGCCTTGATGCATCAGGTGCATCATGAATTCGATCAGCCGGGGCGGATCATGGGGACGATCGAGGCCCCCGATCTGGCCTATGTCTCGGTGTCGGACGGCAATGTCCTGATCCACGACTGTTCCTTTGGCTATGACGGGCCGGTGTTCGATCTCGAAAGCCCCGAGGCCGCCGCCGTGGCCCGCCCGCAGGATCTGGAGCGCTATTGATGCGGCTCGACGACTATGATGCGATCCTCTGCGATCTCGACGGCTGCCTGATCTCTGGCGCGACCGTTTTGCCCGGCGCGAAAGACGTACTCGTTGCGGCGGGGGAACGGCTGGTCATCCTGAGCAACAATTCCACCGATACGCCAGAAACGCTGTCGAAGCGGTTGCAGGCGATGGAGCTACACGTGCCTCCTGAACGGATCGTGCTTGCAGGAACCGCAGCGCTCGATCATCTGGTCGGGTTTCCAGATGCACGGATTTGCCTTTATGGTTCTCAGGTCCTGCGAGAGTATGCGAAAGAGCTTGGACTGTCCCTGACGCGCGAAGCGTCGACCCATGTAGTGCTGACTCGGGACGAAAATTATGGCTATGCGCAGCTCCGGGAAACTCTGGCTTTGATCGCTATGGGCGCGCAACTCGTGGTTGCCAATCCCGACATCAGCCATCCGGGCCCCGACGGGACGCTCGTGCCGGAAACCGGAAGCCTGCTGTCCGCGATCCTGAGTGTCTATCCCGGCTTTCCGCATGTTATTATCGGCAAGCCGGAACCGAACCTGTATCACGATGCACTGAGGCGCTTCAAAAAGGATGTTCGCACTGTGCTTGCCATCGGAGACAATCCCAGCACCGATGCGAAAGGCGCTGCGCGCCTTGGGTATGATTTTGTTCTGATCAGTCCTCACATCGGTGTAGGGATTGGGTTACAGCGGCTTCTCAGTCATCGGGCCAACTAAGAGGCTTGGCCTCTCAATGTCAGAGGCACACTTTTGGGGGAGGCGAATGGCTGGTTTGGTGACGCCATGCTGCAGCGACGCCAAGCAACCGTGAATGCCGGGGGATGTACCGGTTGCTTCACCCGGCAGGCTAGGCTGAGCATGCCGCGTAGATCCACGTTCAAGCACCACCGTTTTCCACGTAACGTCATTCTTTGCGCGGTACGGTGGTACCTACGGTATCCGCTATCCGATCAGGATGTTGTCGATCTACTAGCGGGGCGTGGGATCGATGTTGATCGGTCAACCGTGTTTCGATGGGTGATCAAGTTTGGCCCCGAGATCACCAAACGAACGGAGAAACATCTGCGCCGGGCCAGCGTGGACTGACACGGCGATGAAACCTATATTCGTGTCGGCGGCAAATGGCGTTATCTGTGGCGCGCGATCGAGACGATCAGAACAATCAAACGCGACCACATAAATCGCAAACAACCGGGCGTTCAGGGCGAAATCAAGTTCATCAAAAAGGTGTTCGCCGACGAATGACCCAGAAAACTTACAGTGCCCGAAGCCGGCTCACTCAATTAATGCAACAGTGCCACCCTGGCATCTTCGGCATCGGCCAGCGCATCGCGCAACTCAAAAGAGCGTGATATCCGGATCATAGGCTACCAGCCCTTGAAACAACCCCACGTATGCGGCCAATTTACCTGTTCCCGCAAGACGCCCGATTGGCGCAACCTTGGTTCCCCCTTGCTCTGGATTTGGCGTGCCCGCCGTCCGCCAGTCGCAGCGGAAACCTGAAGATGCGAGCTACTTCCCTGCTCATCATACCATCACATATCAATCGCGCGAAGCGATCTCGCAGTTTCTTTGGTAACGGTGTTGGCATGATCCGATACTCCCAAACATGGTGAAACACAAATCATGCGGCAGGGGAATCCATACGATCCGAACTTTTCTCGAAACGCCCAAAAGGCAAAATGTTGCCAAACGCGCAGTGCCTCAGGTTTAAGGGCAACGCGACATTCTTCGATCCGGGCGCAGTATAGATCACCTTCCGGCACCACATCTCAACAGTTCGGGCTTACCTCCTTGGCGCACCAAAGCCTTTATAGAGCGCTGCTGCACTGGTGCGGTTGGGCACGCCAAGTTTGTGCCGAATCTGCTCGAGGTGGTAATTGATCGTGCTGAGCGTGCTTTCCATGATCACGGCGATTTCCCGGTTAGTTTTGCCTTCCGCAACCCAGTGCAGAATTTCGACCTGGCGCGTGGAAAGCGCATGAAGCGGGTCGGGATCGCGGTTCCGAAGGTCCGTTCCCTCGCTCAGAACCTGCACACGCGCCAGCGAGAAACGCGCCAGGACGTTCACTGCATGCAGGGTATTGGCGGTCAGGGGATTGGCCGAGGCGGACAGAAGCGTCATGGCACCAAGTTGGCCGGGCTTGTTCCCAAGCGGGATCGTTGCCCCGCCCCGGATACCGTTGAGCCTAAGATACTCGAAATAATCGGAATAGCCCTTTTCGCGCCACTCATCGGCCGACCAGAGGAAGGGCGACTCCGCTTCGACCGCACGCCGCAAGAGCGGGTCTCCTTCGGCCCACCCGTCGCGAGTGTAGGCAATCAGATCATCCCGCGACCAATTGGTTAACAGCGGGTCTTCCATGAACTCGGCCGCGTACCGCTTGTTGACGGTGATGTTGAAGGAAATGAACCCCGCGTCGCATGCTGCAGAGGCGATCGCAGCGTTCAGGTCCGACAGGCTTTCGGCAGCCGAAAGACCGGTGATTGATTTCGACAAGGTTTGCAACATTTAACCAACGTCCCGAACAAGTAGGACCCTCAGAGGCAACAGCCGCTGGGTCTCAAACACAAAATAGCGCCAGCTTACCCGGCGACTGGTAGAACTACCAGTTGAGAGTTGGGAAAGCAAATGCTCAACACTAGGTTGATGCGTCCATAACGATGGCGTGAAACCCGAACGAGCGTTCTGCGCAAAAGGCCACCTGTCGGCAGGACCTTCAATGCGCCGGCCGGACACTTTCAGAGGTGGCAGAGATCATGAAAGCGACAGTATTCCCGAAAGCGCAGGACGGCGCCTCCAAGACTTTCGATGGCGCCCGAATCACGCTCGAAAAGCCAAGCGTTGTCCGATTGGCGATCGGGCCGGAACAGGTTGCACGCTTTGATCGGGACGGGGGCGACCTGATCCTGATCCTCAAGGACGGCACGCGGCTGGTAATCGAGGATTTCTTTGTCCAGGATGCCGATGGGCGCCACGATCTGGTGTTCGAGGACGGCAATGGCGTCACTTGGTGGGCGCAATACGGTGAGGAATGGACGGGCTTTGACATTGCCGAGATCAATGATCCGTTCATCGCACCTCCAATTCCGGCCGGTGTTCTGGCCGGGCTTGGTGTCCTTGCGGGTGGTTCTGCCCTTGTGGGCCTCGGCGGTGGGAATTCCGAGGCGTCATCACCCAATAATCCCCCCGCAGGCGAGGACGCGGCGGTCACCACGCCGGAGGACACGGCGGTCAGCGGGACCGTGACGGCGACGGACGTGGATGGCGACGACCTGACCTACACGCTGGACAGCGGCCCGTCGAACGGCACCGTCACGGTGGACCCGGACGGTGGCTATGAATACAGGCCGAATGCGGATTACAACGGC
>NZ_JASHIM010000022.1 GCF_030733685.1 Roseovarius sp. MMSF_3281 | reverse complement strand
CCACCCGCCTGCGCCGCACCCGGCGCAGCCCCGCCATCCGCGCCATGGTGGCGGAAAACGGCCTTACCTCCGGCGATCTGATCTGGCCCGTGTTCGTGCGCGAGGGCGATGGCGTGGAAGAACCTGTGCCTTCAATGCCCGGGGTCGTTCGGCGCAGCGTCGACAAGGTGGTCGAGGCCGCGAAAGAGGCGCATGCGCTTGGCATTCCGGCGATCTGCCTGTTTCCCTACACGGGCAGCGAAAACCGCACCTCGGATTGCGCCGAGGCCTGGAACCCCGAGAACCTCTCGAACCGCGCCACCCGCGCGATCAAGGCCGCCGTACCGGATATCGCGATCATGACCGACGTGGCGCTCGACCCTTATTCCGACACCGGGCACGACGGTTTCGTCGTGGATGGTCAGATCGTCAACGACGAAACCGTCGAGGCGCTTGTCAAACAAGCGCTCAGCCAGGCCGAGGCCGGCGTCGATATCATCGGCCCCTCGGATATGATGGACGGCCGGATCGGCGCGATCCGCTCCGCCCTCGAAGGCGCCGGCCACCGCGACGTCCTGCTGCTCAGCTATGCCGCGAAATACGCCTCGGCCTTTTATGGGCCTTTCCGCGATGCGGTGGGCGCGTCGGGCGCACTCAAGGGCGACAAGAAAACCTACCAGATGGACCCGGCGAATACCGACGAGGCGCTGCGCTGCGTCGCGCGCGACCTTTCCGAAGGGGCCGACATGGTCATGATCAAACCCGGCATGCCCTACCTCGATATCTGCCGCCGCGTGAAAGAGGCATTCGCCGCCCCCACCTTCGCCTACCAGGTCTCGGGGGAATACGCGATGATCATGGCCGCGGCGCAAAACGGCTGGATCGACGGTGACCGCGCGATGATCGAAAGCCTGATGGCCTTCAAGCGCGCAGGCTGCGACGGGGTTCTGACCTATTTCGCCCCCCAGGTCGCCCGCACCCTCAACGGCTGATCCCTGCGCAAAGCCTTGCCACCGCTTGACAAGGTGCGTGACAGCGCAAAATGCGCTGCTATACTGCGCGCAGACCGGCGTTTCAAAAGACCGGCCCCATAGTCAGGCAACGAACAGGCAAAACCATGAACAGCTTTTCCCGTCGCGCATTCACCCTCGGCGCGCTCGCCAGCACCTCCGCCATTGCCGCCTGCGGCAACGGCGTCGGCAGTCGCGGCCCCGAGAAAATCGACGCCCGTGTCGATACCACGCTGAACTATCTTTATACCAATTACCCCAACACCCGCGATCTGGCCGAGAAATCCACCGGCATGCTGGTCATGCCGCTGGTCACCGAGGGCGGGCTCATCGTTGGCGGCGGGTACGGCCGCGGTGCCCTGCGGATCAACAATGCCACGGTTGATTACTACTCGGCCACCAAGGGCAGCGTTGGCTTGCAAATCGGCGCACAGCAATTCGCCCATGTGCTCTTTTTCATGACCCAGAACGCGTTGGAAGGCTTCCGTCGTTCCTCGGGCTGGGCCGCAGGTGCCGATATCGAGTATGTCTTCAAGGACAAGGGCGAAAACCTGCGGGCCGAAACCACCACCTCCACAGCGCCCGTCGTGGCGGTCATCTTCGGCCAGGCCGGCGCGCTGGCCGGGGTTTCCCTGGAAGGCATGAAATACACCCGGATCATCCCCTGATCCGCGCGCGCGATCACGGCGCGTTAGGCCCCCTTCTTATTTTTACAAATATCCTGGGGGAGCGTTGAAAATCCCTGATTTTCAACGTGGGGGGCAAAGCCCCCCGCCCCCGGCGACGCGACAAGCGGCGCAATCCCTTGTCTCGCATCCTATCAATGCAGGGTGAATTCCCCCACCACGTTACGCCATTCACCGGGGGAGATCATTTTGCGGTGGCTGAACTTGACCGAATGCAGCGGTCCGTCGATCTCGTCCTGCCAGAACTCGATGAACTTGAACAATCGCGGGTGGTCCGGCGCGATATCGTAATCCTGCCAGACGAAACTGTTCAGCACATGCACGTAATCGGGCATGTGATAGAAGAATTCCGCCGTGGTCAGGCCATACCCCTTCAGCATCATTTCGGTCTCGCTCATTTCCATTTTTCTGCTCCTGTTGAACGTCTTTTGGGCCATACGCCTGTCCATGATGCCGCAAGAAAATTACTTTTCAATAAAAACAACATGTTAGCAGCCACCGTTCCCGGCTGCCACAACACCCATATGTCAGGCATTGCACCCCATATCCGGCGTCTGATATAACTGTGGCAACAAAATATAGACCCTCAAAAACAGGACGGGCCACAAGGTGAGCGACGACAGTCAACCCCCTGAAAACACTGACGAAATGACGCCTGAGCGCCCGGAGCACGACGGGCCCAGCATTTCCATCGCCGACGAGATGAAAACATCCTATCTCGACTACGCGATGTCGGTCATCGTCAGCCGTGCCATCCCCGACCTGCGCGACGGGTTGAAACCGGTGCACCGGCGCATCCTTTACGCCATGCATGAAACCGGCAACACGCATGATAAACCCTACCGCAAATCGGCGCGGCCCGTGGGGGATGTCATGGGTAAATACCACCCCCACGGCGACTCGGCCATTTACGACGCGCTGGTGCGTATGGCGCAGGATTTCTCGATGTCCCTGCCGCTTCTGGATGGGCAAGGCAACTTCGGCTCCATGGACGGCGACAACCCCGCCGCCATGCGCTATACCGAGGTGCGGATGGACAAGCCCGCCGGTGCCCTGCTGGCCGATATCGAGAAAGACACCGTCAACTTCCAGGATAACTACGACGGCAAGGATCGCGAACCCAGCGTCCTGCCCGCCCGCTTTCCCAACATGCTGGTCAATGGCGCGGGCGGTATCGCCGTGGGCATGGCCACCAACATCCCGCCGCACAACCTGGGCGAGGTGGTGGATGCCACGCTGGCCCTGATCGACAATCCCGATCTGAGTTCCGAAGAACTTATCGACTACGTCCCCGGCCCCGATTTCCCCACCGGCGGTATCATGCTGGGCCGGTCGGGTGCGCGCAAAGCCTATCTCGAAGGGCGCGGCAGCGTCATCATCCGCGCCAAGACCCGGGTCGAGGAAATCCGCAAGGATCGCTATGCCATCGTCATCGACGAGATCCCCTACCAGGTGAACAAGGCCTCGATGATCGAGAAGATTGCCGAGACCGTCCGCGACAAGAAGATCGAGAACATCGCCCACGTGCAGGATGAATCCGACCGTCATGGCGTGCGCGTGGTGGTCGAACTCAAGCGCGATGCAACGCCCGACGTGGTGCTCAATCAGCTTTTCCGCTTCACGCCCATGCAAACCAGCTTTGGCTGCAACATGCTGGCGCTCAATGGCGGCAAGCCCGAACAACTGACCCTGCGCCGTTTCCTCACCTCCTTCATCGCCTTCCGCGAGGAGGTTGTCGCCCGCCGCACGGCGTTCGAGCTGCGCAAGGCCCGCGACCGTAGCCATATCCTGTGCGGCTTGGCCGTGGCCGTGTCGAACGTGGACGAGGTCGTGGCGACCATCCGCGCCTCGGCCGATGCGTCTGAGGCGCGCGAGAAACTGATGACCCGCCGTTGGCCCGCCGGTGATATCCTCGAATATATCGCCCTGATCGACGACCCGACGCACAAGGCCAACGAGGACGGCACCTATAACCTCAGCGAAACGCAGGCCCGTGCCATCCTTGATTTGCGCCTGCAACGCCTGACCCAACTGGGCGTCAAGGAAGTCACCGACGAGTTGCAAGAGCTTGCGGGCAAGATCAAGGAATACCTTGCTATTCTTGCCAGCCGCGAACGCATCATGGGTATCATCGCCGACGAGGTGCGCGAGGTGCGCGAACAATTCGCCGTGCCCCGCCGGACCGAGATTGTCGATTGGTCGGGCGACATGGACGACGAAGACCTGATCGAACGCGAAGACATGGTCGTGACCGTCACCCAGGGCGGCTATATCAAGCGCACGCCGCTGGCCGATTTCCGCGCGCAAAAGCGCGGCGGCAAGGGGCTGTCGGGGGGCGGTTTGAAAGACGACGACGTGGTCACCACGCTGTTCGTCGCCAACACCCACACACAGCTTTTGTTCTTCACCACCGAGGGCATGGTCTACAAGCTCAAGACATGGCGCTTGCCACTGGGCAGCCGCACGTCAAAGGGCAAGGCCATCGTCAATATCCTGCCCATCCCGGCGGGCGTTTCCATCGCCGCGATCATGCCCGTCGATGCGCCCGAGGATCAGTGGAACGACCTGCAGATATTCTTTGCCACCACGGCGGGCGACGTGCGCCGTAACGCGCTGTCTGATTTCACCAATGTGAAGCGCAACGGCAAAATCGCGATGGAATTGCCCGACGGGGTGGAACTGGTCAATGCCCGGATCTGCACCGAGGATGACGATGTCATGCTTGTCACCAATTCGGGCCGTGCGATCCGCTTTGCCACCACCGATGTGCGGGTTTTCAAGGGCCGCAAGTCCACTGGGGTGCGCGGTATCAAGCTATCGGGTGACGATCGTGTCGTTTCCATGTCCGTCATCGGCCATTTCGAGGCCGAGGCCGCCGAACGCGCCGCCTATCTGAAGATGCGCCGCCAGATGGTCGGCGCGGATGAACTGGAAGGCACGGACGACGATGAAGAGGCCCCGGCAGGTGACATTTCCAGTGAACGGTTCGAGCAAATGCATGCCGCCGAACACCTGATCCTGACCATCACCACGGATGGTATCGGCAAGATTTCCAGCAGTCACGATTACCCCACGCGCGGACGCGGGGGCCAAGGCGTAAATGCTTGGTCAACCAAGGCAAATGCCACGCTTGTCGCCTCTTTCCCGGTCGATCTGGACGATCAGATCATGCTTGCCACCTCCAAGGGGCAGTCGATCCGCGTGCCGGTCGATGGCATCTCCTTCCGCTCGCGCAGTGCGGGCGGCGTCAAGGTGTTCAACACGGGTAAGGGCGAAAAGGTTGTCAGTGTCGCCTGGATCGCCGAAAAATCCGATGAGGGCGAAATCGAGGCCGAGGCGCCCAACGAAGGCGCCACGCCGGGCGAATAGCAGCGCCCTGCCTTGATGTTGCCGTAATTTGGCCCCGAACTTCCATGGTTCGGGGCCATTTTTGTCACGCTTCTCGACCATCCCGGCATGGCCTTTTGCGTTCAAGGGCCCTGTCAGTTTTCGCAGTGTCGCAAGATCACGTTCGCTATGGAGCCATCCATCTATGGATCGCAGAAACCAGCGTTGGATCAATCACACCGGGCTCAACCTGATCCGGATCGTGATCGGTTCCTATTTCATGGCCCTGTCCCTGAACCTGATCGACGGTGTCGATCATCGGGCCATTTTTCTTTCCATGATTGATCCGCAAAAGGCAAACTTGTTGGGGACTGTTCTGTTATTCGGATGCGCCGTTGCGTTCATGGCCGGCGTCGAATTGCGGCTGAGTTCGTTGATGCTTGCCATGTTTGTCTTGTGCTCAAGCGTTATTGACAACTTGCTGCATTTCCATCCCGGCGATATCTCGCATTTCTGGCGTGATCTGGCGCTTACTGGCGGTATCTTGTTGAGTTACTCCACCCTCAAACCTGCCGACCTGCGCCGCGCATCGGTTGTTGGGCGGCGCTATGTATCTCGGGTGGTGAAAGACTCTGCATCCATCTCGCCCCGGCGCGTGACGCCTTTGAGGCATGCCAAAAAGCAAAAGGCTTTCTCGCGGTCCCTGCGTTCGCTGTTTTCAGCGACCGGCCCCGTTAGAAGACGCCCACAGCCCATTGAACAAGACGATCGCGAGGTCCCTGCAGACACGACCCATCGGCCGCAGGCCCTTCCGCGAACAATGCGGCATCGCGTTTCCAAGGCCGGCAAGGCGCGCCGTGACAGCCAAGGTTCGCACGAGGCCAGCCCCATGACCAAGGCAGATGACCCGGACGACGAGGTCTTTAACATCTTCGCCGAAGGCTAAAGCGTCAGCCCAAGACCAACCGGTGCACGCACCCCGCCTGCCGCTGAAGGCTCAGGCGAAAGGCGCGGACCGCTTTAGCACCAGCGGGCCACCATCAAAGCCATGCTTCGCTTGGGATACCGCCCCGGGGGGTCAAGCACCGTCAAAAAGCCCCACCCCGCCGAAGGTATCAGGCGGGGTGGGTTGGCCGTTCTGAGGCCTGCCAAGCAGGCGTTATCAAAGGTTATTGGCGCTGCTTGACACACCGATCACGGTGCCGAACAGGCCGATGATCGTCCGGGCCGCATTGATCGGCGATTCAGTGGCCAACAGGGTGTCATCCGGATTGATCTGAAAGTTCCGAGCGGCAAACAGGCCATCGGCACTGGTCAAATCAATGGTAAACACAACCTGCTGCATATCCGGCCCGGCCCATCCTGGCTTGAGATCGTTGGCCTTGTATTCACGCAGGATCAAAACCCCCTTGGGGTTCGCGCGCGACGCTTGCAACCCCCCCATGGCGGAAAGAGCCTCCATCGCGGTCATATGCTCTTTCTCGAAGTACAGCAGCGTCTGGTTGCCCGCGGCACCGAGGACATTGAAACTCCGCTCATCTTCCACCACGGCGATTTGGTCGCCACCGCGCAGGCGCACGTTGCGGCGCGAATCTTCCAGCAGGTTGCTGACCCGTGTTTCATAAGTCTTGCTGCCGCGTTGCAGGCGCAAAAGCGGGTTGCGCAGGCCACCCTGAATGCCGCCCCCCTTGGCGATCGCGCTCAGGATCGTGGTGTTTCGGCTTTCAAGCGGGTAACTCCCCGGCGCCTGCAGGCCACTGACAAGGTCAATTGAGTTGTTGCGCCCTTCCGACACCGAAACCTGAACCTGCGCCGAGGGGGAAATATCTTCCAAACTGGCCTGAATGCGGCGTCGCGCCGCATCCGGGCTCAAGCCCCGAACACTCAGATCACCGACATAGGGCAGGAAGACCTTACCATTGGCGCTGACGTCCTGCGGCGGCAATTCCACCATGTTCGATCCCGGCGGAGACAGCAGGGAATTGTTCTCGGACTCCCAAACGACGATGCTCAGCATATCGCCGACCTGAATGACGTTGGAGTCCGGCCCGTGATCGCGTCCGAACCAATGGTACTGTCCGTCCCACCCGGTTACGGGCCATTGCGCCAGCGCCGGGACAACATTGCGCGTCACCGGCACGACTTGAAAACTCGGATCCTCTGATTCCTGTTCGTTCAAAACCTCAGACTGAATTGCCGCGCCGCGCGGCAAACTGCACCCGGCAATAAGCAGAAGTACACCGAAAGCAGCCAAGAGTGATGACGCACGTCGATTGCTCAACATGAAAGGTCCCCCATTTTCTACTTCCTAGCCCGGTCCGCCCCACGGTGACAATTGGAATCTCGGGATGAGCCGCGATGTGTTGCCATGCCAGCGCAAGCTGCACGCCCCAAGCGCCGGTCAGAACGGGTTTTTGACGGATTTTTCCAAGACGCACTGGTTCGAAGGGTGACCACGGGTCAGCAGCCATCGCCGCACGACCGACGCGAATCATCCGAACCTGCGCTCAACACTTCGCCTAAATCGCGAACACACCAGAACAACCCTGGGTGGAGCCGCTCTTATTTTAGGCATTTTTGAGCAATATTTTTCGCGCTCGGAAAAAGAAGCTTGTGAAGCCGCCAAGCAAGACGCTAAACCTTTGCGTGCACCGTAGACCATGTAGTTTGTGTGTCAGGTGCGGTTTGGTATCTTCAATGTGCCTTGATCGCGCGGGTTGAGGCAAGTCGGGGAATTAGTGATGCTTTATTCTATCGCGGTCGGTCTCACGCGATCTCAGAAGCGCGCGATTATCTTGGCAATTGATGTCGGGTTGATTGCCATCTCCTACTGCCTTGCAAGGATTGTCATTCTTGAGCAGGGACAAGCGCTTGAACTTACTTCACAAGCACTCTGGACCATGGCCGTTTTGCTTGCCGTGGGCTTAAGCTTTACCGCTTTTCTGGGCCTGCACCGTATCAAGCTTAACGCCTATGAGTTGCAGGGCATGATAGAAACCGCCTGCGTTGCCTTGGGCCTGACCCTTACGGCGTCTCTTGCCGGGTTTGTTTTTACCGGGCTTCAATCGCCTATCGAAACGGCCATTGTGACCGGCATGCTGTTCGTCATTCTGTCGGTCTCGGCGCGGCTGATCATGCGCACCGTTTTGCGGGAAATTTATCGCCGGGGGCATCCGCGCGTGTCCATCGTCATTTACGGTGCGGGACAAACCGGGCAGCAGCTTGCCGCGGCCCTGGCAACCGATCCGATGGTAAAACCGGTCGCCTTTGTCGATGACGAGCCGCGCATGCAGAACCTGACCATCGGCGGGCTGCGGGTGCATGCCCCGGCCGAGATTGATCAACTGATCGCGCGTCACGATGTCCGCCGGATCGTGCTTGCCATCCCAAGCGCGCGCCCCGTCACGCAACAAGCCATAGCCGGCCAGTTGCGGGCCACCGGATGCGAAGTGCATGTTCTGCCCTCGTTCGCGGATCTGGTTGCCAACAATTCACGCGGGCTTTTCGAGACCAAGCCCATCAACGTGAACAACCTGGTTGACCGTGACCTGATGGAAGAAGAAATGCCCGGTGTTTCGGATACATACCGCGCCCGGCATATTCTTGTGACAGGCGCCGGGGGGTCCATCGGGTCGGAACTTTGCCGGCAGCTTCTGTCATGCCGCCCATCCCATCTGACCTTGCTGGATCACAGTGAATTGGCCTTGTTCGAGATCGAGCGCGAATTGCAGGAAATCGCCCCGGACATTCCCATTTCTGCGGTTCTCGGATCGGTTTGCGACAGCGATCTTGTCTCGGAAATTTTGCATGACGGCGCGATCGACATCGTCCTGCATGCGGCAGCTTACAAACATGTCCCGATGGTCGAGCGAAATGCCCTTGAAGGCATGCGCAACAACGTTCTTGGCACCAAGGTCGTGGCCGACGCCGCACGCAACGCGGGGGTGGAGCGCTTCATCCTTGTGTCGTCGGACAAGGCCGTGCGCCCATCCTCGGCTATGGGGGCCTCGAAAAGGCTTTCCGAACTCGTGGTGCAAGACCTGGCCACCCGGTCATCGCCCACCCGGTTTTCGATGGTCCGTTTCGGCAATGTTCTTGGCTCCTCGGGGTCGGTTATCCCGCTGTTTTCCGGCCAGATTCAACGCGGGGGGCCGGTCACGCTTACCCATTCGGATGTGACCCGTTATTTCATGACGATCCCCGAAGCGGTGCGGCTGGTGCTTTTGGCCGGCTCCTTCGCCCGTGGCGGGGATGTCTTTGTTTTGGACATGGGCAAACCGGTGCCGGTTCGCGACCTGGCCCGGCGTATGATCGAACAGGCGGGATATTCCGTGCGCGATGATCAAAATCCCGACGGCGACATCGAAATCGCGATCACCGGCTTGCGACCGGGCGAGAAACTGCACGAGGAATTACTGATCGGGTCCGACATGCTGACGACCCCCCATGCCAAGATTTTGCGCGCCCAGGAATCGCACCTGTCCGAGATTGAAACCGCCAAGGCCCTGCAATCGCTGCGCCACGCGATTGAAACCCGCAATCACGCGGTGCTTGAAACGACATTGGCGCAATGGATCGAAAAGGCCGAGGCAAAGGAAACCATCACTGTTAATCAGTGAGGCCCGCCGTTTTCCCAAGACGAATGCACGGGGGCAGCCTTGCAGTATCCCAAGTGCATTAGCTTTCAACGCGCCGGCTCGCCGCAGGCCGCGCGCCTTAGCCGGTATAAAGGCCGGAGAACTTCTCGGTGAGATACGCCATCAACGGCTCCGCCGAGGGGGCCTGCCCGCAGGCACGCGCAATCACCTCGCGCGGCTCATAAAGCCCGCCGTGGCGTTGTACCTTGTCGCGCAACCATGCCGTGGCCGGTGCCGGATCGCCCTTTGCCAAATGGTCGTCAAGATCAGGCACATCCGCCCGCAGGGCCGCATGCAAGCACCCGGCATAGACATTGCCCAAACTGTAGGTCGGAAAATAGCCGAACAGGCCCACCGACCAATGCACATCCTGCAACACACCGTTTGACGCGCGGTCCACGTCATAGCCGAAATCGGCCTTGAACCGGTCGTTCCACGCGGTCTCCAGATCAGCCACTTGCAAATCCCCGGCAATCAGGGCGCGCTCCAACTCGAACCGCAGCATGATGTGCAGATTATATTGCACCTCGTCGGCCTCGGTCCGGATGTAGCCGCGATGCATGCGGTTCACCGTGGCATAAAACGCCTCTTCGTCGGTCACACCGATATCGCCGAAGGCGTCACGCATCCGTCCATAAAGGAAATGGCAAAAGGCCCGGCTTCGGCCCAACTGATTTTCGTAAATCCGGCTTTGGCTTTCATGCACTCCCATCGAGACACCCTGCCCCACGGGCGTCATGTGATAGGCCGGATCGACACCCTGCTCGTAACAGGCATGGCCCACCTCGTGGATCGTCGAATAAAGGCAGTTGAACGGGTCCGTTTCACTTACCCGCGTGGTGATCCGCACATCATCGCCCGAGCCCGAGCTGAAGGGATGCACCGCCATATCGATCCGCCCGCGGCTCAGATCATAACCAAAGCGCTCGGCCAATTCGCGCGCCAAGGCCACCTGAACCTCCGGCGCGAACTGTCCGCTCACGGGGGCGCGTTCCACCTCCTCAAGCGCCGTCAATCGCAACTCGACCAACCCGGGGCGCATCTCGTCGAACATCGCCGCCAATTCGGCGGCCCCCATCCCCGGCTCGTAGTCGTCGATCAAGGCGTCATAGTGATCGCCACCATCGGCCAGTGCCGCGCCCTCCTCGCGCTTGAGGCGCACGACCTCGTCCAGTGTCGGCGCGAAGGCCACGAAATCATCCTCGGCACGCGCCAGGGCCCATTGCGCCTGCGACCGGCTGGTCAGCGTCGCCAAAGCGCGCGTCAGATCCGCCGGTACGCGGGTGAGCCGCGCATAGCGATGCGCAATCAGGCGCAATTGCGCGGCCCCCACGGCATCGGGCGCGCGCGCCTCCGCCAACCATTCCCCCACCTGCGGGTCGGTCTTGCGAGCGTGCATCATCGCCTGAAGCGCGCCCATCTCCTCGGCGCGCTGCTCGACCGCGCCGCGCGGCATCATCGTTTCCTGATCCCACGAAAGCCGCCCGGCCACCCGGTCAAGGGCCTGGGTTTCGCGCTCATGCGCCATCAAATTTTCAAAAGCTGTCAATGGCTTACCCTCTTACCGATTGGGCGCGCGGATATTGCGCCAAGAACCGCGCCCGCAGGATCAACACCCACAAGACCACCGCCAACACCTGATGCACGATCGCCACCTGCCATGCCGCGATATAAAGCACCGTCACGATGCCCAGAACCACCTGTGCGCAAAGCGCGATGAAAGCGGCCGTGAAAGCCACGCGTGTTGCCACGTGGGCGCTACGCCGCCCCTTCAGCCAAACCACGATGCCGAAGGTCAACAGCAGATACCCCGTCACCCGGTGAATGAACTGCACCAGCCCGGGGTTTTCAAAGAAATTCCTCAGGCCCAACTCGGGAATCCAGAAATCGGGTGGCAGGACACCCCCGGCCATCAGCGGCCAATCGGTATAGCTGCGCCCGGCGTCGATCCCGGCGACAAGCGCACCGATCAGGATCTGCAGGAAGGCGAAATGCAACCACCCGGTACCAAGCCCGAAGAGTTTACGCTCCCGTGCCCGCCGCGCCTGCATCAATTCGCGCTCCTCGCGGCCCAAGAGCATGGCATACCACGCGATGAACCCAAGGATCACAAAGGCCAGCCCCAGATGCGTGGCTAGCCGGTAACTCGCCACATCCAGCATCTCGCCTTCCAGCCCGGATGACACCATCCACCAGCCAATCGCGCCCTGCGCGCCACCAAGCAAACCCAGCAACAACAACCTTTTGGTCCAACCCGGCGGAATCTTCTGCATCGCCATAAAACCAAAGAACCCAACGGCCCAGACAAGGCCAATAACCCGGCCCAACTGCCGGTGGCCCCATTCCCACCAATAGATGAACTGGAACTCCGACAGGCTCATGCCCTTGTTTTGCAGCTGGTATTCGGGAATGGCGCGGTACTTGTCGAATTCCTCGGCCCAAGCCTCGGCGCTCATCGGCGGCAAGGCCCCGGTCACCGGCTTCCACTCGGTGATGCTCAACCCGCTGTCGGTCAGCCGGGTCAGCCCGCCCACGGCGATCATCACCACCACCAAGGCGAACAAAACCATCAACCAAACCCGGATCGCGCCGCGCGCGCCCCGGCGGCCCGCGTCGATCATGCCGCCCTTGGGGGCATCGCGCTGGACCTCGCCCTCGCCAACCTCTTCGAAAATGCTGCGCTTGCCTGACATGTTCGCCCTCTAACCTGATGCGATGGCAACAGTAGTGCGCCCCGCAGGCCCCTTCAAGCGCGCTCAGTCGCCGCGCTCTTTCCAGCGGACCATCTGCCGCAGGACGCCGTGCAACATCTGCACATCGGCGCGCGTCAATGGCATCCGCGACCACATGTTGCGCAGGTTGATCTTCATGCCCTCGGCCTTGTGCTCGGGAAAGAAGAACCCCGCCTCGCCCAAGCGCTCTTCGTAATGATCCGACAGCTTCTCGATCTCGATCTGCTCGGCCCAATCGGCCTTGGCCATATCAACCCGGCGCGCCTCGATCGCGCCCTGCGCGCGCCGCCACTCGTACCCTGTCAGCAACACACATTGCGCAAGGTTGAGGCTGGGAAACTCCGGGTTGACCGGCACGTTGATGATGGCATTGGCGCGGGCCACATCCTCGTTTTCAAGGCCCGCCCGCTCCGGCCCAAAGAGCACCGCGATCTTCTCACCGCGCGCGATTCGCCCGGCGGCCTCGGTCATCGCGCCCTCGGGGCTGTAGACCGGCTTGGTCAACCCGCGCGCCCGCGCCGTGGTGGCAAAGACGTAATGACAATCGCCCACCGCCTCGGCCACGTCGCCGACAAGCTGCGCTTCGTCCAGAAGGCGCCCCGCGCCGCTGGCCATGGCCGCCGCCTTGGAGTTGGGCCAGCCATCGCGCGGCGCCACCACCCTCATCCGGTCCAAGCCGAAGTTCCACATCGCCCGCGCGGCGGCACCGATGTTTTCGCCCATCTGCGGGCGAACAAGCACGAAAGCGGGTTGCGGGGTCTCTGAGGGCATCACGGGTCTCCAATTGCTGCCGCGTCATACGCAACCGGTCCGAAACTGAAAAGCCCCAAGGCCCTTCATCTTTCCCAAAGCACTCCCGCCAGGGGGGGGCTTTTCGTGTCATACGGCCTTGCTGGGTGTCACCGGAATTAATCTTTTTTAAATCCCGAGAATTCAATGTGTCACCACATCCCGGAATAGGCCGGGCAGCGTCACGCCAGAACGCATTCAAAAAGGGATAATGTCATGGCAAAATCGAAGGCATCTACAGTCGCTCGCCTCGAACCTCTACCTGCAGGCAAGCATTGTGATGAACAAGGTCTTTGGCTCCATAAGGGCAACGGCGGTGGGGTACCATGAAGCTTTCCCTTGTGGGAGCGTCAACGCGCGGGATTGGGATATTTCAGACGGGCCAGCCTCGCGGTGGCTTGCATCTGACAGATGCGTAAGGTGACGCTGCCATCGCCCCCAATAATCGAACGGATTACCTGGAACCCCGAACGCCTCAGGATCGGAGAAAACAGATGCTCGATAAAATGAGCACCGTCGAAACGCCGCTGAGAGTATAACTTAACAATAGGCCCCAGAATCCGGCTCCGTACAGAAAGGCCATCACGGCGACTATGGCTGCACACAGCGTCGCGATGAGAAGAATCCCCGCCAAGGGCACCTTTCCGGTCTTTACTTCATTGCAAACCGACTCGTTGTACGGACGATAGGTTTCCTCACTGAACGCAACCATGTATCCCTCTTTTGACTAAAGTATGGATATGACATTTTTTTGAGTATTGCACATATACTAATGTATTGTCACTATAAAATAGTATGGGATCACATCGCCTTGGCGCAACCAACCACCCGAAGGGATACGAAATCTCCTGTTTGCGAGGATTATCGGTGAAAACCGGCAGGGTCTGGCATCATGGAAAGAATCTTGTCCAGACGGGAAGCAAAACCTATACCCGGATGCAGGTTCCGCCGGCAAATCCGCGTACATCATTGGTATCATTTCGAAACGTCCCAAGGACAGTGAGCCACAGATAAATTATTCTGCCTTCTCAAGGATAACAGCAAGGTCTCAAAGGTAAACTGCATGGCGAAATCCGACGCGTCCCGGCCTGCTTCACAATTAAAACCGGAGAGCAAGCCCAACCGACCTGCTATGGAACAAGTGCCCCAAGCTGAAAAAGCCCTTTCGGCCCTGTTGCAGCAGGCACGGGCGGCCTTGACCTACGCGATAAGAACGCCGGAAGACGGCATCCCTTTACGAGTGTTCTTTTCAATGAGCGATGGCCGAAAAAGGGCCACCGTGGTTCATTTCAGCGGGGCGGACCTTGCGGAAATCTGGTGCCAGCTTGATGCATGGAGATTGCAACAATCCGAACCGGACCCATTGCTTCGCTGGCTTCGGGTGGATTGGGTGGCCCGGACGTGGGATCTTAACTGGGATCAATGCAAACTGGCGATCCGCAGCAGTAAGCGGAATTATTTCCGGTATGGCCTGGCGCTCGCCCCCGAGTTCACACAGGCATTTCTGGAGCAGGAATTGAACGCCAATGCAATGCTTTACCTTGGAAATGACACGCCCTACGGGGGCCTGAACGCCAAGAACTTCTGCATCTACGGCCAGAAACGTTTCGGCGACGGTTTCCAGCTGCCCGAATCTCCATCGCACCCCGTAAAACTGTTCACGACCGAAGCCTTCCTTATACAGCCCGATCAGCCACCCGTTCCGTTGCACGGTTTTGCCGGTGACTCTGAAGGGCGCGATACCGGAAGACGCAAAATTGCCCGTCTGGACGCCGACACCGTCGAAAGCATGGTCGATCAATCCAGCCGGTTCCTGGCAGCGCAGGTCGACGAGAAAGGGCAATTCACTTACGGCCTGCACCCTTGTTTCGACCGCGAGATCAAATCCTATAACACGCTGCGTCACACAAGTACGATTTATGCGATGCTGGAGGCATGGGAGGTGACACGGGACGCCGACCTCAAGGCCGCAATTGATCGTGCTCTGCACCTTTTGACCAGCACATTGATACGGCAATATTCCCTGCCGAACGGTGAGCAGGTCGCCTATCTTCAGGATGTCAACAACGAGATCAAGCTGGGTGGAAGCGCCGTTTGCCTTCTCGCCCTTGTCAAATATACAGAACTCACGCGCGACGAAAGGCACCTTCCCCTACTGGAACAACTGGCGCAGGGCATCGTGCACATGCAGAATGCCGAAACAGGGCAGTTGACGCATGTACTCAACGCTGATGATCTTAGCGTCAAAGAGGTTTTCCGGATCATCTATTACGATGGCGAGGCGGCCTTTGGCCTGATGCGCCTTTATGGCCTGACCAATGACTCTCGGTGGTTGGCCGCGGTGGAAAAAGCCTTTGATTATTTCATTGCCCAAGATCACTGGAAAATCCACGATCATTGGCTGAGTTATTGCGTCAATGAATTAACGCTTTATCGGCCCGAGGAGCGGTATTTTAAATTCGGTCTGCAAAATGTCACCGGGCATCTGGATTTCGTGATTGAGCGGATCACGACCTTTCCGACATTGTTGGAACTGATGATGGCGGCCCACAAGATGATCCGCCGTCTTGAGCAAAGTGACATGCACCGGCATTTGTTGAAACATCTCGACCGGGACAAATTCTATCGCGCGTTGGAAACCCGGGCCCAGTATTTGCTGAATGGTTTTTTCTGGCCCGAAATCGCAATGTACTTCAGAAACCCCCAACGCATTCTTGGCAGCTTCTTCATCCGCCACCACTCCTTCCGCGTCAGGATCGACGATGTCGAACATTACCTGTCTGGGTATGTCGCGTACCTAAAACACTACCTGCACGAGGCCCCCCGTCTATCACAATCACCGGCCAGCGATACGAAGGCCCTGCCGGGCACCGATGACCGCGCAAGCGACCTGCCCCGTCCGGCGGAGGCTGTTCTGGCTTGGGGCGGAAGCGTCAACTTGGGGCGCCGACAGCATTACAGGACAGCGCAACTAGGGTATGATCAGGTACTGGATATCCCCGAATTCAAGGCTGCGGACCTATCTGTGGTAAACCTTGATTGCGTTGTCAGCACGCTTGGTAAACAGAGTGTGGACAAGGGAGAGCGTGGTCCGTTCTACTACCGTGCCCGCCCCGAGATGTTAAATGTGCTGACGGCCTCGGGCATAGATGCGGTGGCGGTGGCCAATGCCCATAGCGGTGATTACGGTGCCGCGGCCCTGCTGCAACAAAAAGATATACTGGACGCGCTCGGCATCGCCAGCGCGGGAAGTGGGCAAACCAGGAAAGAGGCCTTCAGCCCGGCCATTTGTACCGCGGGCGACATCCGCGTGGCCCTGTTCAGTATTGACGCCGCCCAGCACAGGTTTGCCGCTGGCAAAGACACACCGGGCACGGCCCATATCCCTTTGCGGAATGGCCCGGATTGGCGCAAGACGATGGAACCCCGGATCGCACGGGCGAAGGCCGATGCGGATATTGTCCTGGTTGCCGTTCACTGGGGCGGCGGCGACGCTCCGGAACCGGATGGCAATGTGAGTGCAATTTGCCATGCCCTGATCGAAGCGGGGGCCGATGCCGTGCTTGGATCGTCCGGCCATCGGCTGCGGGGGATTGAAATTTACAAGTCCAGGCCGATCCTGCACGGGGCCGGCGCGCTGCTGTCGGATATATCGACCAACTGGCTCCGGGATGGCGGCCTGTTCCGTCTAGGACTTGGCAAGACCGGCATAAACTGGATCGAGTTCGTTCCGCTTGGGATCGGCTATGGCTTCAGCCAAGCCCTGAAAGGCGACGCCGCGCAGGAGCTTACCGAACGGTATCGGGACATGTGCCAAACGATGGGGACATCTCTCCAACGGCATGGGCGCGGGGCATTTATCGAATTGGCCCCCGCTGACAGCGCCCCGGAAACGCCTTCCCCCGCGCTTAAATCGCCGGATCGTTACCGGCTGGAACGGTTGCCGTCCTTCGCACCGGATGCCAGTCATGGGCAGGCCTCCTTTGTTCCCGAGGATGCCCGCATTGACCCGGTGACGTTACATGGCCTGACGCTTCTCGGGGTGCGGTTGACCCCCCGGCGCATTACAGACCGGCAGATGCTTTGGGTCGAGACATGGTGGTCGAGTTCAAAGCCCATCCCGGAAAACCTGAGACTGAGTTACAAAGCCGTGCCTCGCGGGGCGGCCGAAGCCGCGCAATGGGGGCAGAACACAGACCATGATCCATGCGACTGGATGCAACCCACCAGCAATTGGACATCGGGGCGCATATATTACGACCAATACGGTTTACGCCCGCCACCGCGTGAACGAATGGCCCCTGCCCCGCTTCAATTGGAAATTCGCGTCACGGGGCGAACGCCAAATAACGAATGCTACCTGCACCCAAGGTTAATTCCCGTGCAGCTTGCCAAGTAGCGGCCCATTCGTGGGATTCCCAATCATCCGGGTCGGTTCGGGCGGGGCAATCATCGTTAAACGCGGCACAGTGCTTCACAGTAAGCCAAGGTCGCCGACTCCGGGAAAATTCGGTCCAATAACATACTTTTTGAGATATTAACCACCCTTTAGTTTGTAATTTTAATTGAAACCCGCCATGAACTGCCCCATAAAGGGATCACACACTGCTCTCACCTAAAATGTGAGACACGCCTTACTCTCAAGCCCTGCCGTTCATTCAGCAGGGCTTTTTTTTGGCTGCAAAACCGCGAGACAGCATAGTTCATCGGGTTGGCCGCCTTGGGGGAAAAGGCACGGCGCGAAGCGTGGCTTAACGCGTTACTGCCCAAGTCTTTCGCGCAAGACACCTTTGACGACATGGTTCAAACCCGTGCTGTTCGACCCTTTGACCAAGATCACATCGTCGGACTGCAGTTCGGACCCCAGAATATCCCAAAGTGCTTCGGGCGACTTCATGGTAACATGCCCCGGCAACCTCGCGGCACGGGTGAATTCTGCGCCAAGCGTGTAAACTCGGTCCAGCCCCAGGGTCTCGATATACGCGACTAGTTTTTCATGCTCCTCCGCGCATAAATCGCCCAGTTCCGCCATCGCGCCCAGCACGGCAATACGGCGGCCGTTGGTCGGAGTATTGCGCAGGTGAACCAAGGCGGCGCGCATCGACGCAGGGTTGGCGTTATAGGAGTGATCAAGCAACGTACAATTGCCGTCTTCGACGGCAAGCTGATGCGCCGTACCACGCCCGCTGGTGACATTGAACGTGGCGTAGCGCTTGGCCAGGTTATTCAACGGCACCCCCAAAGCGAGATGCACCGCGCAGGCCGCCATGAAATTTTCCAGCATATGAACGCCGTGGCGCATACACTGTTCAAGACGCAGGAGTTTCTTGCCGATAGCAATATCTGCAATCCCCTTGGACGCTTCAAACCGCAAAAGGCGCACGTGATCCTTGGCACGGCGCCCATAGTAGATAACTCTTAGCCCCTTGCTACGCGCACATTTATCCAGATACGCCCCTTCGTTCATTCCGCTATTGAGGATGACACAGCCACCCGGATTGACCCCTTCGAATATGCGCGCTTTACGCTCCGCGATCGTACGCAGATCACGATGATAGATGACATGCGCCAAATGGATGTTCGTAAACACCGCGATATCTGGCCTAGCCAAAGCGGTGTTATCCTGCATTCCACCAATCGCCAGTTCCAGTGCCACGAATTTATCGTCCTCCGAGACACATGCCAAATTCCAGGCCACACCACGCGGAAGATTTGCCCCCTCGCGTGTCCGATAAACAGGTCCCAAAGCCTCAAGAGTATGCCCGATCAAGTCCGTAGTCGACGATTTGCCCGAACTGCCGGTGACTGCAATCACGGGCACGTTGATCCGTTTGCGCGCGGCACGCGCTAACGTAAACAGGGCAGCTTTTTGATCCGGGACCTGGAAAACCGCCTCGGCCTTCAAGTCACCCGGCGGCATGTCTGAGACAATCGCCAATCGTGGCGAAACATTCTTGCGTGCAAGAACGTCTGCTGGCACCCCGAAGTTGTTATCCTTCGACCGGATAAAGACGATATCATCAGGGCGGTATGTCGGAAAATGTGTCGAAGCTCCGGCCACCTTGCGGCTGTCGTCGGGCAAGCGGAGCCACGATCCTTCGGAAAGGATCGATGCTACATCTCGCAGCATCCATTCAGGCAAAGCGAGACGCCCCCATCACGGAGCGAATCCGGGCGAATACACACTCGATTCCCCGAGGATTCATCTTCATCATCGCTTGAATTGTCGCTTGCAGGTAAAGTCGCCCCAAATCGTAATCCGATGATTTTCTGGCATTACACGCTTTCCCCGGACGATCACCGGCACCAGGCGGGGGACCTGCCCATAAATTACAACTCTTTGTTTCCAAATTGCTTTTCATGGTCATAGGCGTCATAGGCGATCCTGGCCAAGGCATCGGCCGTCGCAGAGAAGCCAAAATAACGGGCAACAGCGCATGCAGCGAGCGTTTCAGTCACCAAATCTCTGGACTTATCGTCTGGTTTTTGTCGAAACTGTTGGCTATCACTCATATCGTGTTCCGCTTCGTTCTATGTTAGGAGAGAGGCGGACCATGCGCAGTTGAGTGGTGGGGGGGCATAACCCGCCTCTCAGTTGACGGGGCGCCTCGTGTGCGGGGCGTCCCACCAGCGGAGAAGATTCTAGGGGGAGTCTTCTCCTACACCTCCTCAAAACACAGGAGGCGATTCAAATCTCTTCTACGCTTTCACATCTTCTCTAGGGTGCCATCCGGGCGGAAGAACCGCCCGGATGGAATGGGTCTCAGTTTAAAGCGTATCGTCTCCAAGTCCGGCCAGATCGCCCAAGGGGCCACTGTCCAGAAGTCCATCGGTGATATCGCCCAAGAAGCCACCTCCAGAGGCAGACGGGTCACCGTCGGTGATCAGCACCAGACCGGTTGCATCCTCAACCACGCCCTGATCACCGGCGACCTCACCCAGCACACCATCGTTGCCAGTGACATCACCCAACAAGCCGCTGTTGCCGGTAACGTCACCAAGCAGACCGCCGTCCGACACAATGTCATCCAACAGCCCGGCATCGGTCTCGGTCACACCGCCAAGCACCTCATCGACAATGTTCGCGTCGCCGCCAAGCAGGCCGCCCTCACCGGTCACGCCGTCCAGAAGGCCGCCTTCGCCGCCGAGCAACCCGTCGGTCACACCGCCGAGAAGGTCGCCACCGCCGGTCAGGCCGCCAAGCAGGCCGTCCTCACCAGTCACGCCGTCCAGAAGGCCGCCCTCTCCGCCAAGCAAGCCGTCGGTCACACCTCCGAGAAGGTCGCCACCGCCGGTCAGGCCGCCAAGCAGGCCGTCCTCACCAGTCACGCCGTCCAGAAGGCCACCCTCTCCGCCGAGCAAGCCGTCGGTCACACCTCCGAGAAGGTCGCCACCGCCGGTCAGGCCGCCAAGCAGGCCGTCCTCACCAGTCAGGCCATCCAGAAGGCCGCCGTCACCCGTACCATCGTCGGGGGTCTCGCCTTCACCCAAAAGCCCGGTGCCGATCAGGTCTCCAACCAGCCCGTCGGAGCCGGTGACATCACCCAGCACTCCATCGTTTTGAACGATGTCGCCAAGCAGGCCCTCGGACCCTGTGACGTCGCCAAGCAACCCGCCATTGCCGGTTACATCGCCCAAGAGCCCCGTATCGGAGACGACACCGTCGAGCAGACCGGTTTCGTCTCCCTGTACTCCGTCACCGACGACCGGCTGACCGAACAGTTCATTGCCCAGATCGCCAAGCTCGCCTTCAGAACCAAGGAGATCCCCCAACAACCCTTCGGACCCGGTCAAATCACCCAACACTGAGCCATCATCGGTCACGCCTGCGAGCAGACCGCCGCTTCCGATCACTGGATCAAGCAGCCCCTGTTGATCAGCATCCGCGTCGGCGTCAGCATCGGCGTCGGCATCCGCGTCAGCGTCAGCGTCGGCATCCGCGTCGGCATCGGCGTCGGCATCCGCATCCGCGTCGGCATCAGCGTCCGCGTCGGCATCCGCATCCGCGTCGGCATCAGCGTCCGCGTCGGCATCCGCATCGGCGTCAGCGTCAGCGTCGGCGTCGGCATCCGCATCGGCATCAGCGTCCGCGTCGGCATCCGCATCAGCGTCAGCGTCGGCATCGGCATCAGCGTCGGCATCCGCATCCGCGTCAGCATCGGCGTCCGCGTCAGCATCGGCATCAGCGTCCGCGTCAGCATCGGCATCAGCGTCCGCGTCAGCATCGGCATCAGCGTCAGCATCAGCGTCCGCGTCAGCATCGGCATCAGCGTCCGCATCCGCATCCGCGTCAGCATCGGCGTCCGCGTCAGCATCGGCGTCCGCGTCGTCACTACTACTACCACCACCGGCAGCAAGCGCCGCAAGACCGATTCCCCCAAGGGCCGCAAGGGCGGCCCCCTCCTCGGAAAATCCAGCGCCCAGTCCTCCTTCGGCGGCGGGGTCACCATCGACAACCATGCCATCGCTGTAAACGATGCTGTGCAAAGATCCGCTCTCGGTCGGGACGTAATAATCCTCCACCGTGACCGTATCGCCTGTCCCCAGGTCAATAATCAGGTCATCACCCGAACGGCTGTAGCTCTCCATACCGGTCGGTTCTAAATTCAAAAATACACGCACGTCGTTCGGTGACGCTTGAATAGTTCTATTAGCCATAAGTCCACTCCTTTGCTTAGCCCCCTCACACAGACACAAAACACACACTAAAGTCTATATGAGCACCTTAAGTATGTACTAAATATCCGTAAGTATCGAAAGTCAAGCGGCCCATTACAGGAAGCAGGTAAAAATATGCATATAAATTAAACGGTCTGCCTCAGCGAAAGCGGCCAACGACAGGACCTCACGAAAAAGCGCCCCACCATAGAGCGGGGCGCTTGAAATTTGTGCTGTCGAGAGTGATCAGATGGGGGAGTCTTCGCCCCCGAGAAGGCCGCCCAAAAGACCGTCCTCCCCGCCAAGCACGCCGTCGGTCAGACCGCCGAGAAGCCCGTTCGACGCCGACGGATCGCCATCGGTGATCAGGGTCAAGCCAGTCACATCTTCAACCACTCCGCTGTCCCCGATGACCTCGCCGAGCACACCGTCGTTGCCGGTCACATCGCCCAGAAGACCACTGTTGCCCGTCACATCGCCCAGAAGGCCGCCATCGGCCACCACGGGATCCAGAAGGCCGTCACCACCAAGCAGGTCACCCGTCACACCGCCAAGAAGGCCATCGTCACCGGTCACAGCACCAAGCAGACCATCGTCGCCAGTTACGCCGTCGAGCAGGCCGCCTTCGCCACCAAGCAGACCGCCAAGAAGGCCATCGTCACCGGTCACAGCGCCAAGCAGACCATCGTCGCCAGTTACGCCGTCGAGCAGGCCGCCTTCACCACCAAGCAAACCGCCAAGGAGGCCGTCGTCACCGGTCACAGCGCCCAAAATGCCATCCTCTGACAGCAGCCCGCCGACAAGTCCATCGGTTCCCAAAAGACCACCGACAACCCCATCGCCGCCAAGCAGACCACCGACAAGACCGTCTTCGGCCAAGAAGCTACCAACAAGACCATCCTCGGTCAGCAAGCCTCCGACAAGACCATCCTCCGTCAGCAAACTGCCGACAAGGCCGTTAGGCCCAAGCAGGCCGGACGTCAGGCCCGTGCTTCCAAGCAATCCGCCAAGCAGGGAATTCTCGCCAAGCAAGCCCTCTGTCACACTGGCCAGCGGATCAGAGGATTGCGAACCATCCCCCAGCAAACCGGTCCCCAGAAGAGACCCGGCAAGACCGTCCTCGCCCGTCGCCACGCTCAGGAGGCCATCGTTTCCCACAAGCGCGCCCAGCAATCCTTCGGATCCGGTCACGCCGCCAAGACCGCCTTCATTGCCGGTCGCGGCGCCCAGAAGGCCACCATCGGCAACAACGGAATCCAGCAACCCCGTAGACGTTTCAGGCTCGGGTTCGGGATCAGGGTCCGGGTCGGGATCAGGGTCGGGATCAGGGTCGGGATCAGGGTCCGGGTCGGGATCAGGCGCAGGGCTGCTGCTGCCGCTGTCCCATTCTGCCGCCAAGGCAGCCGCGCCCAGACCGGCAGCCGCAGCCAGACCGGCACCAAGCCCATCAAACCCGAACCCCTGCCCGAGGCCAACAGCTTCAGTTTCTTCGAAAACACCTTCCACGCCGCTAAATGTACCGTCCGCGAGGATCAGGCGGTGCGCCTCTCCATTTCCCGCCTTGGCATAAAAATTACTGACACGGATCGCATCGCCACTGGTCAGTTCGACCACCAGATCATCACCTGATTTCACGTAACGACTGATATCCTCTTTATTCACATTCACCTGAACATCAACGGCTTCACCAGCCACAAGTCCACTCATCGCCATTTTTCAATTCCTTTTCAATCGGCCCCTCCCCCGAGGCCAGAATCGTTCATATAGGAGTATGCCCCCTCACATTTGATTATCAAAGGTATATATTAATATCAACACCTCGCAAAAAACACATCCCTTTGGGTGTATCCATTGCGCAAAAATTATGAAATCTTGGCTGAGGTTATCACCCCGCCCCTTTCGAATGACGCGCATTGGCAAGATAGTAATTAATTGCAACGCATACTTTCGCCGTATCTTGCAGGCCGTATGCAGGAGGTGCCGAATTGAAGACATACGCTGACCATGAACACTGATCCTCCCACACCGCCGGGTGCGTCCATGAGACCGGTCATTCAGGCCATCGGCCGTATGATCGCTACGGACCGGCGCCCATCCGTGCTCGCCAATGACGGCGGAACGGTATTATTGGCCAACGCGCCCGCCCAGCGGCTGCAACTTGATAAGCAAGGGCTGCATGACGCATTGGACTGGCCCACGCTGTGCAAACATGCGCATCGGGCCGGGAGTGCGCCCGCGTCACTCGCGTTGGGGTCCGACGAACTAGAGGGGGAAGTCGTACACCTCTCCCTTGGGGCTGGCGATGGCTATCTCCTGCGGCTTTCGGAGAACGATCACGAGGCAACCTGGCTTCGCAATCGCGCACGCGCCGCCACGCTCATGCGGGTCGCACATGACCTGAGAACCCCGATCCAGTCCCTTCTGGCAACGGCACAGAAAGTACTCGACGACAGCGGGCAAAGCGGCCCTGCTGGCAAGGCTCTCGCCCAGCAACAGCTTGAACAGTCTGCGGAGGTCGCACTCGACCACATCAGCAACGTGCTGGGCGTCATTCGCGGTGAACAAAGCGTGACGGGCATCCGCCCGGACGAGACATTCAACATCACCGAGGAACTGCGTACACTCATAATGATGATCAGCCCGATCGCACGGAAACAAAACGTCGATCTGAAACTATGGCTCGATCCGCACGAGGATACATGGGTGCATGGGCCGGTGCGCTTCGTGCGCGCCCTGTTCCAGAACATCATCGACAATTCCGCGAAATACGGCGGCTCCGAGGTTGAGATCGGCCTGACATGCCGCCCCCTGCCATCGCCGGATAAAGACGACGACCGACTGAAAATCATTCTCACCGTCAAGGATTTGGGCGGCGGCCTGCCCCCTGAACAAAAGGCGCGTTTGTTCGCGGCCCTTGGCCAGTCCGAGGCAAAGGATCGTATCGCGCCCCAATCCTCGCAACGCCCCTCGGCGGGGCTTAATGTCCTGGCGCATGCCTTGCACCAACTCGGCGGCCAACTTGAACTTACCGATCGCTATGCCCCCGGTAGCGAAACAGGAAAAGAGGTCCCCGGGGATCTGATCGGCACCACGATACAAGCCACCATGACGCTTGGGAAAGGCGCAAGGCCGGACAACCTGAATGCCGCCGAGGGCGAGGTGCCGGTCTCCGATGACTCCCTCAGCGGCCTTTCGATCCTTCTGGTCGAAGACAGCCCGTCAAGCCGCGACTGGCTACATCATATCCTCAAGAACGCCGGTGCGCATGTCTGGGCGGCCGGAAATGCGGTCGAGGCGCTTTCACTCATATCCCGAACCGAGGTCAGGGAACGCCTGGACCTTATCCTGACGGATATGACCCTTCCCTATATGTCGGGGGTCGAATTCGCAAAACGCGTCCAGCAGATGAGTAAGATATCGTGGGACGGCCCGGTTCTGGCCCTCACCGCGCATGTTGCCGATGAAATCATTGCCGCCTGCCATGCCGCCGGGATCGCCGAGGTCCTTGAAAAACCAATTCGACCGGCGCAACTGCGCAATGCCATCCTTGCGGCGCTCGATGGCTCAGGAGCCAAGGAAATGCCGGCCCTGGCTACGCCCCAGGCCGCCCCAACCATGGCAGATGAGACCTTGAACGAGGAGGTGGTCAAGGAACTTCTGGCGCAATTCGGAACCGAAGGCGCAACCTCTTTCATGCGCCGCGCGCAAAACGAGGCATCCGGCGTTCTCACAAAGCTGCAGAACGATGGCACCGATGCCGACACCGGCCGCATGCTACATGCCGCAACCGGGGCGTGCAGCTTGACAGGCCTCGCAGCGCTGGAAACATGCCTAAGAACCATGGAGCAGGCCTTTGATACCAACAACCCCCTCGAACCATGTCAACAGGAACTGGAGACCGCCCTTCTCAATACAAAGAGCGCAATCGCGTCCCTCACATCGGGTTCATGAACGACATGACAACACAAGATGTTGAAAAACATTTGTCTTTCCATAGGTCTTCAATAAGTTAACAGCTACGTTGTTGAATGTTTGCAGGCGTGATAAAAAAGCGTCTTGCGTAAACAAGTACCATACGAGGGACCTCGTATTGAAAATGAAGGGACAGCCTGTGAAGACCACAGCTCAATCCGCTGGTTCGCCACAAACCTCGGTTACGCGTGTTTTGATTGCAGACGACCATGCCATGGTCCTCGAAATGTTTGAGCATTTTTTATCAAATCTGCCCGAGTTCGAAGTCATAACTGCCCCGGACCTTCATACCGCTTTGTCAATCATGGATCGGGACGGCCCGTTTGAACTTGTCCTACTTGATCTCAACATGCCCGGTATGAATGGTGTTGCCGGGCTTAGCCAAGCCTTGCAAAAGAATGAGGGGCGGCCAACCGGCCTTTTGACCAGCGACCCCTCCGGACAAGTGATTTCCGACATTCTCCAAATGGGCAGTGCCGGCGTCATCCTGAAAACCGCATCGCTCAAAGACCTTGCCAATGAAATTCGCTTTATGGCGGCTGGCGGGCGCTATATCCCCGTGGAACTCATTGATCCACAAAGGCTCAAGGCGCGCGTCAAGACAAAATCGCCGCTTTCGGATCGCGAGATGGAGGTACTTTCGCTTCTGATCGAAGGTCGCCCGAACCGGGAAATCGCGGAGGGTCTTTCCCTTGCCGAAGCCACGGTCAAGATGCACGTCAAATCAATTTGTACGAAGCTGGGCGCAGACAACCGAACACAGGCGGTTATCAGGGCGCGTGATATGAACTTTATCTGAATCCGGCCACGTCAACGCCTACCTGGCAGTTGAACGCGGTCAGTTTTTCCAGGATCGCCGGAACATCGGGCATGGCCGGCAAGGTTTCCTGGCAAATGCCCAACGCTTCAAGAACGGAGTCGCCGTCATGCATCTCGCTTTCGATTGCGATGATGCGAATCTTCGGGTGCGTCCGGCGGATTCTCATGCAGGCATCTGCCGTTGCTTCGGGCGATCCGAAAAAATCCTCATCAACCAAAAGAACATCCGGCGCCGCTTGGCCCTGTCCCAAAAGGCGAAAGGCCTGGGCTTCATCCTCTCCGCGCAAAAGCGAAAAACGATACCCCGATCCGGGCTGGCACAACTCGTAAGGCAGATAGTCCCAATCAAGCAAGGCAAGCACTTTGCACTCGGCCCCAAGACCACCCCCATCGGCAGGAAACGCGGTTTTCGTCTCGATAGCTTCCAACAGCATGTAAACCACTCCTTTTTTCCGCCTTTACGCACAAAACCTGAAATCAGGGCTACGCCCGCAAATCAGCATGAGATGGACGGCCCGCCCACATAGGGTCTCTTCGTCAATCGCGGATCACTCCACGCCCCTGAACCTTGCAACATCGCGGTTTACCCGCATAAGCCTGACCGCTCCGACAGCGGCCCCATCCACATGCTCCATCTCCCGATCCATGCGAACGAAGAGCCTATCGGCAAGGCTGGCACCTTTCACATCACTCCGAGACACTCGTTTGATACGAAACCAAGTCATATTTTCATCCACCCTTAGCTGACATCGCCGGATCAACCGGGAAATAAGTTTGTTTTGCTCAACACACTAACCAAGAACCTTACCATACGAATCTACCGACATACTTTTTGGTAGATCATCAATACCAAAGCATTCTTTTGGAATTTTTTCAAGACTTATGTATACACCCCCCTCCTGTCCGCTGGGTGCAGGGGCGTCACGGCATTGGTAAATGTGGGGAAAGCTGTGAACAGGTGACCTTGTACTACCCCGCGAAACGAGGCAGGTTCCAAGACCGTTTCAGAAAGAATGGTCGCTCAGGTTTCCAAGGTCGTCACGCGAAACGCGCGTTATATTGCGTTCAGAATTTCGCGCTCAGGCTCAAACCGAACAACTGCTCCTTGTCCCCTGCCTCTTTCTCGATGGGCGAGGCCACATAGACCGAGACAGGCGCATTGGCCACCTCGAACGACAGCGACAACCCGATGGAGCTGCGTTGGTAAAAATCGTCATCAATCGTGCCGCCTTGGGTATCGTCAAGGCCCCAAGCCGCGCCCGTCTGCCAGAACACACCGGCAACGAATGGCGACTTGGCAACATCTTCGAACCGATGCTGAAGCTCGATCGAAGAAACAAGGTAGTTTTGGCCGCCCAAGGCATCGCCTTGGTCGCGCGGGCCAATGCCGCGGGGCGCGAACCCCCGAAACTCATCCGCCCCCGGCGTAAACCGATCTATCACCCGTGTCGGATTACCGTCTCGTCCTGAAACCGTGCCCGCGTCCATCGAGATTAACATGCGCAAGTTCGATCCAAGCGGCAAGTAAGACCGCGTTTCAATCCGGAAATCCGTCAGGCTATCGTCGGTCCCAAGGTTCCAATAATATTGGTCCAGCCCGAAACTGTATTCCCAAGCGCCCCAACCCGAGTCTCCCTCGTCCAATGAATCGTGTTTCAGCCCCAGACGCAGGAAGGGTGCAGCAATACTTGGTGTCGCTTCCGCCTTCAAAAGCGCGCTCGCGTTCGGCTCAACATCTGAAAGCCCATAGTCACGATAGCCAAGGCCCGCTTCCAAACGCGTCTTGCCGCTTGGCGTCCACGCCAGGTAAGTCTCAAGCTGCTTGGTGTCATGCGTATAGGATGTATCATCGAACGAGACTTCCTCGAAACCAGCCTTGACGCCAAGGTCAACCGAGTCGCCAATCACGTCAACATGATACAGCCGCGCCTTGGCGCGAGTCACCTCTGCATTGTATTCGAGGCGCACAGAACCATAGGTATCGGGAAAAAGATTATACCGCTCAAAAAACAGCCCCCCGATCACACCATCCTGTGATGCATAGGATAGCGACGCTTCGGCCCGGCCGGGGCGGGTGTTCAATTCTTTCACCGCGATGACAAGCGTATCGCCTTCGGGGGTCAGGGTAACACTCTCGAACACTCCCGTGGACATGAGGCATTCCTCAATTGCACGCAATTCAAGGTCCAGGTACGACACGTCCGGAACGGCGCCGCAGGTCATCTTGATATCCTGTTCCGGGATAAACTCCGCGCCCCGGACCTCGACGGTTTCAAAGACCCGCCCGGATTGCGCGGAGGCTCCAGGCACTAACGACAAGGTGCCCATAACCAGCGTCAGGCCTGACACTGTCCCCACGACATACCGGAAAGGTGCAAGAAAATGCGGCAGCTGCATATTCATCTTTCTTCTAATGTGATTCAGTCTTTCATCGTTGGCATCGTGATACCGGGTGCCCCCACACCCGCCATCTTTAGCGCAGTCTGGCCCGGGTAAGTGGCCGCGTCAGGTAACTCAGGATCGAACGCTTGCCACTTTCAATATCGACCTGCGCGACCATCCCCGGACGAATGGCGAATTCTTCACCAAACCGTTCGAGATAACTGGTTTCGGTGCGGACCATGACGCGATAGAAATCCTGTGGACCCTGTGCCGTATCCTCTTCCACGGTATCTTCGGATATCTGGGTCACCTCGCCCTGCAAATCCCCGTAAGTCGCAAAGTCATAGGCCGTGATCTTTACGCTTGCGGGCATCCCGGGGGCGACAAAGGCGACATCCTGCGGTTTGACCTTCGTTTCGATCAACAGCTGATCGTCCGTCGGGGTTATTTCCATGATCGGCTCCCCGGGCTGCACCACCCCTCCAAGGGTGGTGATCTCGATGTTGTTGACGCGGCCGGCCACGGGCGATTTGATTTCGGTCCGTTGAAATTCGTCCTGCTTCTGGATCAGGTCCTGCTGCAAGGTCGTCAGTTTTGCCCGGCGCGTGGCAAGGTCCTTGTAGGCATCCTGCACATAGGCATTGCGTACCTCGTTGATCTTTCCGTCCAACTCCGCCTTCTGCTGGCGCAGTTGCAGCAAGTCTATCTTGCTCACCGATCCGCCGGCGGCCAGAGGGCTTGTAATTTCGATCTGGCTCTCGATGGTGCCGCGTTCTTCCTTGAGGGAGGCCAGCGATGCTTCCAGCTTTTTGCGCCGCGCTTCGAACAGGCGCAGTTCGGTGACTTCCGACTCGTTCGGCTTGGGCCCGAAGTCGAGGGTCTGCTGTTCAAGCACTTCAGCTTCAAGACGCCTCACCTCGGCGGTCAATGCGGTGATTTCCGCTTGTGTCGCATTGAACGCAGTTTCAGACCTCGTCGGATCGAGCCGGGCGATCAACTGACCTTCCTTGACCAGGTCGCCTTCGCTGACATGCAGCTCCGCAAGGATACCTCCCTCAAGGCTCTGAATGGATTGCAGGCGCCGCAATGGAACAACCCGTCCATCACCGCGGGTAATTTCATTGATTTCGGCCATCGCCGCCCAGACCACCGCAATGATCAACGACAGCACAACCGTCTGGATCACAAGCCGGGACCGCTTTAGCGTTTGCCGCTGATAGCTCCCGTCGATATGACTGGTGGTCATAAGCTCCGAACTGCTCATTTCACGGCCTGCACGGGTTTGCTCTGCGCCGAATTCGAGCGCGCAGCGTTCAGGATTTGCAACAGGTCGCCATCACGCGCAATCCGCCCGTCCTTCAGGACGATGGCGCGCTCCGTCAACCCAAGCAATTCACGCTTATGGGTCGAAATGATTGTCGTCCGCCCCTTAAGCCATTCGTTCAGATGCCCGATCACCTTGTTCTCGGTCACATGATCGAAGGCCGAGGTCGGCTCATCAAGCAACACCACTTTCGGGTCCTGCAAAAGAACACGGGCCAGACCTATAGACTGACGCTGCCCGCCCGAGACATTCGCGTTGCTTTGGATCTGAAGGTCAAGCCCACGAACGTGCTGGCGCACGAATTTTCCAAGCCCCACCGCATCCAGCGCCTGAAGCAATTCTTCATCGGAATGCAGCCCGTGATCAAGCAGAAGGTTTTCCCGCAACGTCCCCTGGAACAAGGCAACGCTTTGCGGCAGGTATCCGATCTGGCGGCGCCGGTCGATCGGGTCGATCTGGCTCAGCGCGAGATCGTCCAACAGGACACTGCCGGCTTGCGGATCGGTCAGACCTGCAAGCAGCCTTAGCATTGTGGATTTCCCCGCACCGTTGCCGCCAAGAAGGGAAATCCGCTCCCCTGCAGCAATCTTCAGTTCGGGAATGGCCAGAACCGGCGGTGCCTCAGGATCATGGCGAAACACCACATCCTGAAGATGATAATCCCCCGTGACCGAGGTGGACCGTACGAAATGACGATCCGATGGCCGTTCGACCGGCAACTTCATGATTTCGTCAAGGCCGACCATCGCGGCGCGAACATGCTGCCATTTTGCCAGAAGGCCAGCCACCTGCCCCATCGGCGACATCGCCCGCGTGGACAACAGCGTACAGGCGATAAGGCTACCAACCGTCAACTCGCCGGCCCCGATCAGGTAGACGCCGGCGATCACGACACCGGCATAAGCCAAGCGCTGCACCGAACTGACGAGCTGTGTCATCAGGGCCGTCAAATTGCGGGTTTTGACTGCCGTCGTCGCCATGGTTGCGTTCAACTGCGCATGTGCACGTTGCAAACGCCCCTCTGCGCGGGCGGCTTTCACGGTTTCCAAGTTGGTAATGGTTTCCAGCAACAACCCGTTCAAAGCTGCCGCTTCGCGGTTGTTTTCCTTGGACGCATGGGCAAGTTTCTTTTGCATCAACAGCCCCGGAAGAACCGTCAGTACAACACCGGCCAGCACAACCAATGCGATGGGCCCGCCAATGAACCAGATAACCCCAAGGAAGATCAGGACAAAGGGCAAGTCACAGATCGCCGTAACCGTACTTGACGTGAAAAATTCACGCACCACGCTGAAATCACGCACCTGATTGGCAAACACCCCGGTCGACGCGGGCTGATTGGCAAGCCGCATATTCGCGACCTTGTCGAAAAGTTGTGCCGACAGGCGCAAATCAAGATCACGTCCCGAGACATCCACCAAAGAAGAGCGCATCAACCGCAGCACCAGTTCAAGCACGATGGCGATACCCACCCCGCTGGCCAGAATCCACAGCGTATCCATGGCATTGTTCGGCACGACACGGTCATAAACCTGCATCGAGAAAAGCGCCGTGGCCACCGCAAGGACATTTGCCGCGAAAGAGGCGATCATCACATCGCGGTAAATCCACCAGTTTTCCCAAATCGGCCCCAATAACCAGTGCCCGCGCCCGGCCTTGTTAGACTCCAAGCGGTCGGACACGATATCAATCGGTTTTGATATCAAGGTGGTCCCGTTATGCAGACGCTCAAGTTCCTCAAAGGTCCAGATCGCTTTCCCGCCACCGGATTCCGGCAAAACCACCTTGACGCGCGCGCCCGTCAACTCTTCGACAATCAATGTGCGTCCGTCCTTGAGGCACGCAAGGACCGGAAAACTATGTTCCGGCAGGTCGCGCAGTGACTCTTGAGTGCTCCGGCAACTCATGTTCGCCCGCCGCAGGGCCAACGGTGCAAGGTCCGGGGTCAAAAGGCTGCCCTCATCGCGGGGCAGCCCTTCGGTCAATTGCGTGACCGAGGCTGAAACGCCCTGCAACCGGCACAGCTCCAGAAGGCCCAAAACAAGAGGGTCGTGAGATACTACATCCTTCATATCAGCGATCCTCGTTCCATCCCGTTTTCATTCTCTGGCCCCCCGCACAGACAGCATTGTGCCCAGCACGCCCAATTCCTTGGCCGCTTCGTACTCGGTACGCTTGCGGTCATCGTAGGTGTCGATCTCGTCGATTTGCGCATCGTAAAGATCACGGCCAGTCGTCAGAAGGTCCAGAATCTCACGCTGCCCCGCAATGAACTGATCTTCATAGGAGCTGAGGACTTTTTCCGATTCAACGAGCTGTGCCGCCTTGGAGCGTTCGCTCCGGCGTAACAGGTCCAAGCGTTCAAGCGCATTGTTGGCCGCGTTCATCAGTTGGCGCTCTGCCCCACGAAGCGAGGCCTTGGCGCCCTCCACCTCAAGCCGCGCGGACTGGATTTGCCGCTGGCCGAAACCGCGGGAATTCAGGTCGACCCCGGCAGAAATCCCAAGCGCCGTTTGCGTATCCCCGCCATTCAGGTCGGTGCGGCCCTGCGCCTGCAAATTGATCGTCGGAAATCTCTGCGCCTTCGCGGTCTGAACCCCGGCCTCGGCTTCCGCAAGAGAGGCACGCGCGGCAATATACTCCGGCGCAAGCTTGAGCGCCGAGCGGATCTTGCTCGCGGAACCGTAATGTTGGGAAAACTGTATCGCGGGCGGCCGCAGAACACTGCTGAAGGGTTGCCCGATCAGGAATTCGATCTGGGCCAAGGCGATCTCGCGATTTGCCAAAAGTTCCGACATTTTCTCATCCGCACGGGCAATTTCCAGGCGGGCACGCGCAACTTCACTGTTGTCGCTGACACCGGCCCTTGCCCGATCCAGTGCCTGGTCGGAAAGACGCCGGGCAAAAGCCATATAGTCTTTCGTATTGGCAATTTTCCGGTCCATCACCTCGACATCGAGGAAAAACCCGGCGATCTCGAACGTTAGGTCCTCGATCGCCATCTTGAGATCGGAAACGGCCTGAACCCGCACCTGCGAGGCCTCCTCGATCTGGGCGCGTGTCTTGCCCCAGTCGAACAGAACCTGCGTAACGCTAAGGGTTACACCCGGGCCATCACTATCCGTTGTACTACTTTCGCCCGAGAGGCTGATCGAGGGGAAATAGGCATCGCGCGCGGCGTCGATATCAACGGTTTTCGCGGCGACTTCCTGCCGCAGCGCTTCGACGCCGGGGTCATTTTTCGTTGCAATTAGAACGGCTTCCTGAAGCGACATCTGCGCACGGGCCGGAACGGCAAGCGTCACGATCAAAAGCGCCGAACAGATAAGCAGCTGCGCGGCAAGCCCGCAAAATCCACCCGCTGCTTCCCGCTGCCCCGCCGCCGAAAAGGAACGCGGCGTGCCAATGCGATAACGGCTCTGAATCGGGAAAGAAAACGTCATACCATGGAGCTCGATTTGCCAAAGCCCTGAGCGAGCCAAGTTTCGATTACCCCCAAAACACGTCTAGCACATTCTTTTGACATCACAAATCCTAAAATACCGCCCTGCGCCAAGGGCAGCCCCCCTTTTTATTACCCCCAAAAACAAAGTCACTCGAAAATAAACCAAAGAGGTTACGCAACCACTAAGCGCACCTCATTTGGGTACCTTCTATTTCACGGCAAAAGGTACCTTAAAGATTAATCTTTTATTTCAGAATGTATTTCAACCCTAAGGGTGTCCATTTACACGGAATCGTCGTTATCCGGTAACAACCCATCAAGCAGCGAAGCATCTGTATCGAGCGGAAGGCTCTCCTCGGCACCGCCAGCGACATCCGCAAGGACGCCACCAACCTGGGTGCCCAGACCTTCCACGCCCTCAAACAGCGCTCCGAACACATTCTCGCCCACGGCAACATCCGCACTGGACGGCCCGAGGATCTCGTTGAGAAGATCATCGACCTCGCTGTCCGCCACGGCATCCGCGGCGGCGCCCAGAATACCCTGCCCCGCAAGCGACCCTGTCAGGCTGTTCTCACCGACAAGCCCGGCATAAAGGTCGTCGACCTCGTCGGCCTCCCCCTCGGGAACATTCATGTTGAACGGATCGTCGTCACCAAGCAGGCCGGACAGCACACCGTCCTCACCACCAAGGATCTCTTCAACGGGTTCCGTCACGCTCTCGTCGGCACCGCCCAACAGGGAATCTCCTCCCAGAAGTCCGTCAAGGAAACCGCCATCCCCGGACTCCTCCTCGCCCGCTGCCGTGTCACTGCCGTCTGCGGTTTCTTCTTCTTCGCCGCCCGAGCCAAGCAGCCCGCCAAGGGCGCTGCCTTCACCGAAAACACCGCCTAGAAGGCCATCAGAGCCCAGCAGGTCACCGACAACCGGAATATCCGCGACAACCTCATCCACGAGGCCGCTTTCACCGAACAGATCCCCGACCAGATCGGATACGATACTGTCTTCACCGATAAGGTCATCCACGACACCACCGCCGAGCACCGGGCTAAGCAGGCCATCCAGAACGCCATCGTCCGCAATCAGCGGATCCAGAAGATCATCAACGACGCCATCTTCACCAAGAAGGTCGGCCACAAGCCCTTCGTCGCCAATGACAACCTGAATCGCACCGCCCAGGAAGCCGTCTTCGCCAAGCAACCCTTCCAGCACGTCAAGGTCCAAAAGGCCGTTTTCGCCGACCACGGTGCCAAGCACGTCGTCAAGGACACTGCCCTCGCCGAGCAGTTGGTCAAGCACCCCGCCTTCTCCAGCAAGCGAATCAAGCAGGCCATCGACGATACCGTCGTCGCCCAACACGGGGTCAAGCACCGGCCCCAGCAGCCCGTCCGTCTCTGCATCCGGGTCAATCAAATCCACCGCTTGGGCGGCTTCCCCGGTCACATCGGCGGTCGCAAGAATCGTGTCGTCTTGGTCTTCTTCCTCCGACAAAGCGGCAGCCATGGCCGCCGCCGCCGAGCCGGCATTCCCAACCTCGGTCGTCCGGCCCGCCGCCACGACGGGCGCGGACGCCGCAAAAGCAGCCTCTACAGGGGCGTCCCCATCCTCAAGGGTGTTGTCCACAGGGGCATTCGGCAATGGCGCTTCGGGGTTCGTCGTGCCCGCATCCTTTTCGGCACTTACGGGCGCTTCGGTGGAATCCTCGTTCGTGGCATCGTCTGGCTTGGCATCACCGGCCAGCGCCACGGAAGGCTCTGTCAGCCCCCCCTGCAACACCAGCCCCATACCGATGGCACTTGCCGACGCACCGTTTAAGCCGGACCGCGCAACCGGGCGACCCGACTCTGGCAACGTCACCGAAAAGGGCGATAAATCACCACTCTCCTGCCGCTCCACCGATACGTCTTTTCCCTTTTTTGCCACCTCTACCGACCTTCTCCGATACCTGACGCCGAAAAGCGCGCATTAAACTCAAAACTCACGTGATCGAGACAATACTTGCCCGAAAACAGTACACCCGACCGTGACACCAAACGAAAAAGGGGCATCACGCTGACAACCGAGCAAAAGACAGCCTTATCCACCCCGCGAAATAAAGAAGCATTATTTCGTATATGTCAACCATACCAATGCCAAAAATAGACTACTTTTTCACTAACACCCCAGAAATCCCCACCGTATAGCGGTATCGACACACAGATCAAGGTGCGCGCGATCAAAATGTATCTTAAACGAGCCCAATTCAAGGCCTAACGATAAAATCGGCCTCGCCGACCCCTCTTCCTACTACCGGATTTGCGCATAGATTACCAAAGCCCCCCTGATCCCTACACGGATTTCCCCAAGGGCAATTGGTGCCCGCTTCACCCCTTCACTCCCTGCCACACTGGCCGAAAAACCAATCGCCCCATGGCGACCAAGCCTTTAGCAGTGGATAGCCGCAACAAATACATGCTTTGCATAGCCTAACTCAACTTTTGCCCGTATTTACACCCCTTATGCGCATCACTTCACATTTCCATAACCTTATGGCGAGAGGCAGGTTGCCGTTGCCCATGCCGTCACGAACGCATGCTCAACCATCTGCTCGATGCAAACCTCCGCATCATCGGAGGCCGATACGGCACGTTTTACGAGGCTGGCATGGTAGAACGGTCACACAGGTCGATGGGCAGAAGGTCTAGCTTCTCAACTACAAAGGCGATGTCGATCTCGAAGCCCCCCGGGCAAATGCGAACGCTTCCACAACATCCACGGACTGCGCGGTGCGCACAAACAAAGACACCTTACGAAGCACTCAGAGAAAAGCCATGATTAAGGGCGTACCCCCAAAGCGTAATGCTATGACCTATATAGCTTCTAAGTCTTGGCAATGAACCCGCCGGGGGGGGCCGGCCCACCCAAAACTGCGCTATCAAGGTTCCAAACGATACAGCCACGCGTTTCAGCGATCTTTTTCGGGTTTCTCCGGCACCGGATCATAGCCACATTGCCCCCAAGGGTTACAGCGGATAATCCGCTTGAAGGCCAGCCAACCGCCTTTGATCCCACCATGCTTTTCCAAGGCCTCTAATGCATATTGGCTGCAGGTCGGTTGATAGCGGCAATTGAACCCAACCCAGGGCGAAAAAATCAGCCGATAGGCCTTCACCGGCCACGACAGGATATGCGCCAAAGGGGTCATTTTCCGTTTGAGTGCAATCGCTTGAGGGCGAATTTCAGATCCCCCTTCAAGTCTTCGAAATCTCGCTCGGCGGTGGCTTCTTTCCGCCCGATCAGCACGTAATCCCAGCCCGGCTTGCCCTGCCCCGGCAAGACCAGCCGCGCCACCTCGCGCAGCCGCCGCTTGGCCCGGTTGCGCGCCACCGCGTTGCCCACCTTCTTGGAACAGGTAAAGCCAACGCGAATGGCCGGGTCGCCATCATCGCGCTCACGCCCCTGCACCATCATCGCCTTGGTGCCCTGCTTGCGCGCCCGCGCGGCCAACAGGAAATCACCGCGTTTTTTCAAGGTTTCAAGACAAACGGAAACCGCCGGGGGCGCTATCCCCGCGTCTTTGTCGGGGGCCTCCGGCGGTGTCATGATCCGTAAATCCTATGACTGAGGCTTACGCGCTCAGCGACTTGCGGCCACGCGCGCGACGCGCGTTCAGGATCTTGCGGCCAGCTTTGGTGGCCATACGCGCACGGAAACCGTGGCGGCGCTTGCGAACCAGGTTCGAGGGTTGGTAGGTGCGTTTCATCGCTCCGTCTCCGGTCTTTGGGCGGGCAAACACACAGGAATCGCGGCCAGCCCGAATTCATTTCGAAGCCGGTCTATAGAGGCCCTCCGCCCCCAAGTCAAACCCGGCCCATGCCTTTTGCAACAATTTCCGCAAGGTTTTGCGTCATTCCTGTTACAAAGCTGCAAAATACCGAAGTTTAAGGGCGAATTCCATCAACACCCATCACCCCCGCGTGAGCCCTATAGCCAGCAGCGCCCGGCATGGTCATCTTGTCGGCAACCGCACAAGCCGGGACAGAACCGATGAACGACATGACTCAAACCGAAAAAGCCCATCCTTGGCGACACGCCCCCCTGATCCTCATTATTCTCGGAGCGATGATCGGGTTCTTTACGCTGCGTGACTACCTGTCGTTCGAAACCCTGCGCGAGAACCGCGAGGCCCTGCTTGTCTTTCGCGACACCCATTACCTTTCCATGGTGGCGGTTTTCGTCGCGGTCTATTTCGTGATCGTGGCCTTCTCGCTGCCCGGTGCGGCGGTGGCCTCTGTCACCGGCGGGTTTCTCTTTGGGCTTGGTCTTGGCACCACGTTCAATGTCATCGCCGCCTCGCTTGGGGCCGTCGCCATTTTCCTTGCGGCACGCTGGGGTCTTGGACGCACACTCGCGGCCCGCATTGAAACCTCGGAGGGCACGCTGAAGCGCATTAAGTCAGGCCTGCAAGAGCATGAAATCAGCGTGCTTTTCCTGATGCGCCTTGTGCCCGCCGTGCCCTTTTTCGTGGCTAACCTGCTGCCCGCCCTGGTGGGTGTCAGGTTCTTCAACTTCGCCTTCACCACCGTTCTGGGTATCATCCCCGGCGCCATCGTCTTTACCTGGATTGGCGTGGGACTGGGCGAGGTTTTCGATCGTGGCGAAAGCCCCGACCTCTCCCTTCTGTGGGAGCCGCAAGTCATCGGCCCGATCCTCGGCCTTTGTTTTCTCGCGGCCCTGCCCATCGTTATCAAAGCCCTGCGTGGCAAAAAGGACATCTGACCCATGCATAAGATCGACACTGACCTGCTGATCATCGGGGCAGGTTCGGGCGGCTTGTCCGTTGCCGCCGGGGCCGTGCAGATGGGGGCTGATGTGACCCTTCTGGAGGGCCACAAGATGGGCGGCGATTGCCTGAACTACGGCTGCGTCCCCTCCAAGGCCCTGTTGGCCAGCGGCAAGGCCGCGCACCGGGTCAGCCACACCGGGGCTTTCGGCGTGGCAGACAGCACGCCACAGGTGGATTACGCCGCCGCCAAGGATCATGTTCACGATGTCATCGGCACCATTGCCCCGCATGACAGCGTGGAACGATTTGAGCGCCTCGACGTACGCGTGATCACTGAATATGGTGAATTCATCGACGCCAAAACCGTCAAGGCCGGAAACCACGAAATCACCGCCCGCCGGATCGTTATCGCCAGCGGCTCCTCGCCCTTCGTGCCACCGATTCCGGGGCTCGAGTCCGTGCCCTACGAAACCAACGAAACGCTGTTCGATCTTCGCGAAAAACCCGATCACCTTCTGATCATCGGCGGTGGCCCCATCGGCATGGAAATGGCCCAGGCGCATCTGCGCCTGGGCTCCAAGGTTACAGTCATCGAAGGGGCCAAAGCCTTTGGCCGCGATGATCCCGAATGTGCCGCCGTTGTCCTTGACGCGCTGAAAGCCGAAGGGCTGGAACTGGCCGAAGAGGCGCTGGCCGATACCATCTCGGGAAAGGCGGGCAATATCACCGTCACCTGCAAGGATGGGCGCAGTTTCACCGGCTCGCACCTGCTGATGGCCGTGGGGCGCAAACCCAATATCGACAAGCTCAACCTCAAGGCGGCAGGCATCCAGGCCACCAAGGCGGGCATCAAGGTGGATGAGGGCCTGCGCACCACGAACCGCCGCGTCTACGCCATCGGCGATGTTGCGGGCGGCCTGCAATTCACCCATGTCGCGGGCTATCACGCGGGCATCGTTATCCGCTCGGCCCTGCTGTCCCTGCCCGCCACGGCGAAAACCGAGCATATCCCATGGGCGACCTACACCGCCCCCGAACTGGCCCAGGTGGGCCTGACCGAAGCCAAGGCCCGCGAAATCCACGGCGAGGCCCTCGAAGTGGCCCGTTTCACCTATGCCGAAAACGACCGCGCCATCGCCGAACGCCAGACCACTGGCCTGATCAAAGTCATGGTGGTCAAAGGCCGCCCCGTGGGCGTGTCGATCGCGGGGCATCAGGCGGGTGAACTCATTGCCATGTGGTCCATGGTCATCGCCAATGGCCTCAAGATGAAACATGTGGCCAACATGGTTGCCCCCTACCCGACCATCGCGGAAATCAACAAGCGCGTCGCAGGGGCCTATTTCTCGCCTCGCCTGTTTGATAATCCTATGCTCAAACGGGTCGTGGGGCTGGTGCAACGCTGGCTTCCCTGATTAGGGCGTACAATGCGGTTTCTGAATACTCTCTCCGGGCGCTTCCTGCTTCTGACGGCGATCTTCGTGATGCTGGCCGAGGTGATGATCTTCGTCCCCTCCGTCGCCCGCTATCGCGAGGATTTTCTGATTTCCCGGCTGGAACGCGCGCAAATCGCCTCGCTGGCGCTTCTGGCCAATGAAGACATCAGTGCCGAGTTGGAACAGGAACTCTTGCAAAACGCCGGGGTTTTCAACGTCGTGCTGCGCCGGGACGAGGCCCGCCAGCTGGTTCTTTCTTCGGACATGCCCAAACCCATCTCGGCCACCTTCGATCTGCGCAACCCGACGGCCACCACCCTGATCTCCGATGCCATGGCCCGGCTTTTGGAACCCGAGAACGAGGTTATTCGCGTGATCGGCGATCCGGTCAAGATGGCCGGACTGCTGATCGAGGTGACACTGGATACCGAGGATCTCCGCGCTGCCATGCTTGACTACGGGTTGCGCATCCTGTGGCTGTCGCTCGTCATTTCCCTGGTCACCGCAGGGCTCCTTTTCCTCGCGGTGCAAGGCATCCTTGTGAAACCCATCAAACGGGTCGTGGGCCATATGCAATCCTACGCCGCCGCCCCCGAGGACGCCCGCCGCGTGATTCAGCCTTCCGCGAGAATCTCGGAACTGCGCGAGGCCGAGGAAACCCTGAAACTCATGCAGACCCAGCTTACCGGCTCGCTCAAGCAAAAGGAACGGCTGGCGCAGCTGGGCGGGGCCGTCGCCAAGGTCAGCCACGATTTGCGCAACATCCTGACCTCGGCACAGCTTTTCATCGACCGGATTGAAATGAGCGAGGACCCCACCGTCAAACGCATGGCGCCCAAGCTGGTGAACTCCATCACCCGCGCCGTACACCTGTGCGAAACCACGCTGGCCTATGGCAAGGCCGAGGAACCGGGGCCGACGCTTTCGCGCTTTCGATTGGCCGAGATCGCGGGCGACGTGGTGGAAAGCGAACGCCTTGCCGTGGGTGACGCGCAAATCAGCTTTGCCGAGGATATCCCCGATCAGATGATGATCCGCGCCGATGCCGAACAGATGTATCGCATCCTGTCCAACCTTGTGCGCAACGCGCGACAGGCTATCGTCAACGCCGGCCAACCCGGTGAAATCGCCATCGCGGCCAGCGAATCCGATGACACATGGACCATCCGGGTCAGCGATACAGGCCCCGGCCTGCCGCCCAAAGCGCGCGAACACCTGTTCCAACCCTTCCAGGGCGGGGCCACCAAGGGCGGCGCCGGTCTGGGCCTGACCATCGCCGCCGAACTGGTGCGCGGCCACGGCGGATCGCTTGAGCTGGATCACAGTGACGAAAGCGGCACCAGTTTCCGCATCGACCTTCCGCGCGGCGGCCTCTAAATTTGCGTGATTTTTTGCAAAGCCCCCCTTGCGCTACCCGCGCGCAAGGTCTACATCCCGCCCTCACGGACCGATAGCTCAGCTGGATAGAGTACCTGACTACGAATCAGGGGGTCGGGGGTTCGAATCCTCCTCGGTCCGCCACTTCTCCCCACAGAACATGGCGGAAGTACCGCCCGAAACAGGGTTTCGCGGGTGGCTTGGATTATGGCGCGCTCCCGGCGAAACCGCCGCAAATCATCACAATTTCGCACGACACCCGCGCCAAATCGGCCTTAATGATCTGGCAATGGTTCTGCCTCAGTATCCGTAAGGCACGAGGGGAATCATGTCTCACATCATTCAATCCACGAAGGCCGTGCGCCTTGCGCGCTTGTTCGAACTGATCCGGCAACGCAACATCGCCGGTCAGGTCAGAACCCACGCCGCACCCGCCAACGCCGCCGAGGCAAAGCTTTTCCGCCTGCAGGCCGAACGCTCGATCAGCGCCGCCTCGGAAAGGCGGGCCAGCTAACCCCGCCTCAGCCCCGGAACCCCGTGGCGACCACGAATTTTTCCGAACTGTCCGCGCGCGATGCGGGCGGTTTCACGTTGGCGACCTTGGCAAAGCGTTGCTTGAGCAGCTTTTGCAATTCCCCCTCTGCCCCCCCGGCCAGAACCTTGGACACGAAGGTGCCCCCGTCTTCCAGCACGTCAAAGGCCAGATAGGCCGCCGCCTCGCATAGCGCGATGATCCTCAAGTGATCGGTCTGCTTATGGCCTGAACTCGCCGCCGCCATGTCGCTCATCACCACGTCGGCCTTGCCGCCCAGCCAGTCCTTGACCTTGTCGTCGGCCCCGTCTTCCATGAAATCCAGCTGGTGTAACTCGCAGCCCGCGATCGGCTCAACCTCTTGCAGGTCCACGCCAAGGATCGACCCCTGCGCCTTGCCTTGCTTTTCGCCAAGCGCATTCACCCTCGGCACCGCCACCTGGCACCAGCCGCCGGGCGCACAGCCCAAGTCGACCACCCGCGCACCAGGCACCAGAAACCGGAATTTATCGTCCAATTCCATGATCTTGTAGGCCGCGCGCCCGCGATACCCATCGGCCTGCGCACGCTTGACATAGGGGTCGTTCAACTGCCGTTGCAGCCACCGGGTTGACGATGGCTTGCGCCCGCGGGCGGTTTTCACCTTCACCTTCAAATCGCGCTGTCCACGCCCCGAGGTGTTCTTGCCGTCCGGTTTTTTCGCCATCAGTCCCGTTCGTCCTTCAATACGCCGTCTTTCGCCATCTGCGCATAAAGCATGCCTTCGCGCAGGCCGCGATCCGCCACCGAAAGCCGGTCGGTCGGCCAGCACCGCAAAAGCGCCTGCAAAATCGCCGCCCCCGACATGATCAACGCCTGCCGGTCCAGCCCGATCCGCGGGTCACGCCGCCGCCCCTCGGGCCCAAGCGTCAGATAGCCACGGATCACCTTGTCGATCTCGTCGCTGGTCATCCGCAAACCGTCCACCTTGTTCCGGTCATAACGCTTCAATCCCAGATGGCTGGCCGCCACGGTCGTCACCGTGCCACTGGTGCCGACAATCTGGAATCCCTCGCGCACCTGTTCATCCTTGTAGGGCGCGAACTCGGCCAGGTTTTCCTCGAAAAACCAACTCATCAGAGCAAAGCGCGCGCTGTCGTCCTCCACGTCGCGGAACTGGTCGCGCAGGGTTGCCACCCCAAGCGGCACGCTGATCCAATCCACCACCTTGGCGGCGGGCCTCCCGGTTTCAGGACAATGAAAACCGCTGTGCATCCGCATGATGGCGCGCCGCCGCTCTGGCTTGGGCACGTCCCGCAGGTCGATCCAGACAAGTTCGGTCGAGCCGCCGCCGATATCCACCACCAGCAACTGATCGGTGTCCCTGCTCACCAAGGGCGCGCAAGAGACAACGGCCAGTTGCGCCTCCTCCTGCGGTTCGATGATATCCAGGTTCAGGCCGGTCTCACGCTTCACCCGCGCCATGAAATCACGGCCATTGCGCGCCCGGCGGCACGCCTCGGTCGCCACAAGCCGCATACGCTTGACCTTGTGGCGCTTCAGTTTCTGCTGACAGACACGCAAGGCCTGAATGGTGCGATAGATAGAAGACCGTGACAAACGGCCAGACTTCTCCAATCCCGCGCCAAGCTGCACGGATTTGGAAAAGCTATCGACCACCTTGAACTGCCCCCCGTCCGGGCGGGCAATCAACATGCGGCAACTATTTGTTCCCAGATCCAGCGCCGCATAAAGCGGCCCTGTGGACCCGGGGGGAATCAGTGCGGGGCTTTCGACCGCTTTGGGGACCGCGCCCGCACTTCCGGGACGCTTGGGCGCCATCGTAACACGCCCTCCATTTCGAGTTATCTTGAAAGTAGTGCCTCAAGGCCCCTCGCGCAAGCTGTTGTAAATCGCCACATGTCGATCATGAGATGTTTTCTATTACGCCCCCATGGCGCCACGCCAAGGCCCGCGTTAGTCTTTGCGCGTCGCATGATGTCTGCGTTCTGTCGAAAATCGACCCCGACGGCCCTTCAACCTGCTTTAGACACGAGCCTACCAAAATAGAGGAATCAGCCATGGTTGACGTCACAATCGTATACTGGCGGGACATCCCCGCACAGGTGATCGTGGGCAAGGGCCGCCGGGGTGCGAAAAAACCGCTTCCCGAACGCTTCGAACAAGCCATCGACCGCGCCGCCATGAAAATCGGCGCCTCAGATACCGATGCTTACCTCGCTGAATGGCGCAAGGCTGCCCCCTATCAGGTCGAGGGTGATCCCGCCGAAGTGGCCGAAACCGAGGCCACCCGTCTGGACACGGAATACGATCAGGACCGTATCAAGCAACTGATCGCAAACGAAGGCTGGGCATGAGCCCGAGATCGCTATGGGAGGCCGCAATGGCTCTGTTGAACTTCAAGAAACGTGACGCAGGCGCCACCGCCCCTGCCCCCGTCAACCCGCAGGTCGAAGCCTTCTTGCAAGGGTATTCGATCGAGGTCATGCCGCGCACGGCGGAAAAGGTCGAAAACTTCCGCGACCTGCTGCCCGAAGGCACCCGCGTCTACATCGCCCATATCGAAGGCACCCCGATCGAGGACATGGTCGCCACCGCCAAGCGTCTCGCGGACGAGGGCTACCCGGTGATGCCGCATTTCCCGGCGCGCATCATCAAGGACGCGGCGACGCTGGAAAACTGGATCGCCATGTATCAGGGCGAGGCTGGCGTCGATCAGGGCCTCATCCTCGCCGGCGGCGTTGAAAAACCGCATGGTGATTTCCACGCCTCGACCCAGCTTCTCGAAACCGGCCTGTTCGACAAGGCGGGCTTCAAGCGCCTGCACGTTGCCGGCCACCCCGAAGGCAACAAGGACATCGACCCCGACGGCTCGCGCAAGAACGTCGACGAGGCACTGCAATGGAAACAGAAGTTCAGCGAAACCACCGACGCCGAAATGGCGCTGGCCACCCAGTTCGCCTTTGACGCCAAGCCGATCATCGCATGGGCCGACGCCCTGCGCGAGGCGGGCATCACCATGCCCATCCACATCGGCATCGCCGGTCCCGCGAAACTGCAGACCCTGATCAAGTTCGCCATCGCCTGCGGTGTCGGCCCCTCGCTCAAGGTTTTGCAAAAACGCGCCATGGATGTCTCCAAGCTCCTGCTGCCCTACGAGCCGACGGATGTCCTCCACGAACTGGCCGCTCACAAGGCCGCGAACCCCGATTTCAACATCGAAAAGGTTCACTTCTTCCCGCTTGGCGGCATCAAGACCAATGCCAACTGGGCCATCGAACACGGCGGCGCCTCGGGCGTTCCCGCAAACCAACAAGGATAAACCATGACCCGTACCATCATCGAAAGCAAAACCAAGACCGCCGTGATGGGCTTCGATGAGCCGTTCTGCGTCATTGGCGAACGGATCAACCCCACCGGCCGCAAGAAACTGGCCGCCGAACTGGAAGCGGGCGATTTCTCGACCGTGGAAAAAGACGCCATCGCACAAGTCGCCGCCGGGGCCACCGTACTCGATATCAACGCGGGCGTGGTCTATAACTCCAACCCCAACCCGAACGAGACCGAACCGCCCCTGATGCGCAAGGTCGTCGAACTGGTTCAGGGTCTGGTCGACGTGCCGCTCTGCATCGACAGCTCCGTGCCCGGCGCATTGGAAGCCGGCCTTGAAGCCGCCGAAGGCCGCCCCCTTCTGAACTCGGTCACCGGCGAGGAAGAGCGCCTAGAACTGGTTCTGCCGCTGGTCAAGAAATACAATGTGCCGGTCGTGGCCATCTCGAACGACGACACCGGCATTTCCGAAGACCCCGAAGTGCGTTTCGCCGTCGCCAAGAAGATCGTCGAGCGCGCCGCCGATTTCGGCATCCCCGCGCATGACATCGTGGTCGACCCGCTGGTCATGCCCATCGGCGCCATGGGCACCGCCGGGCAGCAGGTCTTTACCCTTGTGCGTCGCCTGCGCGAAGAACTGGGCGTGAACACCACCTGCGGTGCCTCGAACATCTCGTTCGGCCTGCCTAACCGCCACGGCATCAACAACGCGTTTTTGCCCATGGCGATGGGCGCTGGCATGACCTCGGCCATCATGAACCCGGTGGCCCTGCCGGTGAAACAGTCCGAAATCGACGCGAAAAAAGCCGAAGTGGCCGCCGCGGGCCTCGTCCTCCCCGAGGACATGGACGACGAAACCTTCTGCCAGCTTTTCGGCCTTGGCTCCACCAAGCCGCGCCCGGGCAAGGAGATGGAGGCCATCCGCGCCGCCAACTTCCTGACCAACAACGACCCGCACGGCGGCGAATGGATCAGGTTCAACAAGGCCCCGCCGAAACCCGGTGAGGAAGAGGCCGGTGGCCGTGGTGGCCGCAGCGGAGGCCGCCGCCGCCGCCGCGCCTGATCCGCGACATGCAAGATCAAGGAAAGGCCCCGCTTCTGGCGGGGCCTTTTTTCGTGATCAAGTCACGCCATTGGTCCAACCAACCGGGCCCCGCCCCAAACACCTATCGGCAGCATGGCGAAAGACGGGTTTGAACCGGCATTTGGCATTGCCTGGAAGCGCCGCGCGCAAACATACGAATCTCACGTACTGTCCGTCGTCATATAATTTACCACACAACGAATGCCTCGTGCTTACCAGTGCCAAGGGGCCGGTCTGGACATTCCCCTTCCAAACCGGTGCAAATCTCCTAGGCTGCGCTTATCAACGACGCAGGCGAATCCCATGATAAAGATCCTCGTGTTCACCGATCTTCCCCTGCTGCCCCAAGGTGAAAAGATGATTGGCCTCGACCCCGCCGCACGCCTGTCGCAGGGGTTGGCCCATGCCACGCAACGCCACCCCGATGCGGCCCATATCATCCTTGCCGGTGACCTTACGCACAACGGCACGCCCGAGGAATACGCCCGCCTGCACAGCATCCTCGACAACTGTTCCATTCCAACCGCGCTGATGGTCGGCAACCACGATCGACGCGCCCCCATGTTGCAAGCCTTCCCCGAGACCCCGACAACCCCGCAGGGTCATGTGCAACAGGTCATTGACCTTGAAAGCCATCGTCTGATCCTGCTTGATACCCTCAACGAGAAGGCCGCCGATACCCACTCCGGACTACTCTGCCAAGACCGTCTGGCATGGCTTGACGCACAGCTTTCCGAGGCGGCGCAAACCCCCTGCATCCTGTTTACCCACCACCCGGTTTTTGCCACCGGGTTCAAGGGGATGGACTGGATCGGCCTGAAATCCATTCCCGAGCTTTCCGCCCTTTTGGCGCGTCATGACAACGTGGTGCAGGTGATCTCGGGCCATATTCACCGCACTATTCAAGGGGCCATCAATGGCATCCCTGCGGCGGTTTTCAAAAGCCCCTGCCACCAGATGCCCATGGCCCTTGGCTTTCAGGACCCACGCCTTTCCGTGGCCGAGCCCGGGGCCTATGGTATCGTTTTGCTCGGCGACGACGGCGTCGTCGTCCATACCGAGGATTTCACCCTCCCCGACCTCGATACTGCCCTTTACAATTGAACAGGCGGATGGGCCGTAACCGCCGCCGCCATGGCAAGGCGTGTCATGGCCATAGCGGCAGGTGCGTCGCGGTTTTAACCACCCCGACCCCAAGGCAAGGCCGACACCGAAAATCACAATCCTCCCAAAGATTTACGTAGCGCCTTCGCCGTTCACGAAATCGCGCGCACCACCCCTTTGAGCTTCACATTTGCGTGCATGGCGAATTTTGGCTGATCAAAATAGCCGCGCTGGCAAGACATCGCCGGTCTTCAGCCCCAAGCTTGTTTTACCTCCCCATCATCCTCAATTGCCTAGCGTACCCCGCATGACAGGGGTCAATGACCTGCGCGCGCGTCGCGTACTAATGAATAGAACGACTGGACAATGAACAGGAGATCCAGATGAAAAAAACACTCGCACTCCCCCTCCTCGCCGCAGCAAGCTTGGCGTCGGCCCCCGCATTCGCCGGTTCCATGGATACCGCGCCGAGTGAGCCCGTCATCCAGCCCGCAGCCCCCGCACCTGTGGCCCCCGCGTCCCCCAACTGGACCGGCTTTTACGCAGGTGGCCAATTGGGCTATGCGAACATTGACAGCAACGCTGCCGGTGTTGATGGCGACGGTGCCATTGGCGGCCTGACGGCAGGATATGACTATGACCTTGGCAACTGGGTTCTTGGTGCCGGGCTGGATTATGACTGGACCGATATCAACCTTGGCGGCGCGGCCACGCTCGAAAACGTCTGGCGCGCCAAGCTGCGCGGCGGCTACAAGATCGGCAATGGCCTGCTTTACGGGACCGGTGGCTATGCCGGGGCCGATACCGACACACTCGGCAGCGAAGATGGCTACTTCGTCGGCGCAGGTTACGAACACGCCGTAACGGAAAGCTTCAATGTCGGTGGCGAAGTTCTCTACCACGAATTCGAGAACTTCGGCGCCACCACGACCGATGTCGAGGCAACCACCGTACAAGTACGCGGTACTTTCCGCTTCTAAGCGGTGCCCACGGGCCCTCGCGCCGTCGCGCGGGGGCCTTGGTCAATCAACGGCCAGTTTTTCCAGCAGGGCCTTGAGGCTCACCCGGTCCGCATCGTCCAAAGCGGCCTCGCGCGATTTGAACAGCGTGGCCTGGCTGCGCAAGATCATCCCATCTTCCAATATTTTCAAATGGTTGGCCCTTAGGGTATCGCCGGTTGAGGTGATATCGGCAATCGCCTCGGCAGTCTCGTTCTTTACGGTCCCTTCGGTGGCCCCTTGGCTATCGACAAGCTGGTAATCCGCCACGCCATTATCACGCAGGAAATCACGCACCAGACGGTGGTATTTCGTCGCCACCCGCAGGCGGAACCCGTGGGTTTGCCTGAACGCGGCGGCCACGGCATCCAGATCATCAAGCGTGTTCACATCCACCCATGCCCCCGGCACCGCCAGAACCAGATCGGCATGACCAAAGCCAAGTTCGGCCAGTTCGCGCACGCGGGTATCCCACTGGCCCAGCTTTTCGCGCACCAGGTCGGTGCCCGTCACGCCCAGATGAATACGCCCGGCCGCCAGTTCCCGGGGGATTTCCCCCGCCGACAGCAGGATCAATTCCACGTTCTCAGCCCCTTCGACAAAGCCCGCGTATTCGCGGTCCGACCCCGCGCGGCCAAGGGTCACCCCCCGCGCGCCGAACCAGTCAAAGGTTTTCTCCATCAGCCGCCCTTTCGAGGGCACACCCAGCTTGAGGCTCATGTCAGCCCCCCCAATTCCACCACCAGCCCGGGCCGGATTACCCCGCCCACGGCCGGAATTTCGCGCCCCTGCCCCAATTGCCGGGTCAGGGCGTCATAGCGCCCGCCGGTGGCCACGGGGGGCAGGTCGGGCCGCGCCTCGGCATAAAAGCCAAAGACGAAACCATCGTAATATTCCATATGCGTGCGACCGTAACTTGCCTCGAAATCCAACGCGTCCACGTTCAGCCCGCTGGCTTGCATGGCCTCCAGCCGCCGTTCCAGCCGTTCAACCGCCCTGCGGATCGCGGGCATGTCCACAGCGATATCGCGCAGGTGTTCCAGCGCATTGGGGCAGGTTTCGCGCACCGCAAGGATCGCATCCAGCAGCGCCACCTCGTTTGCCGAGATCGGCGCAGCCTCGGCATCTTCACGCAGCGCCTCGATACGCGCCGCGATCTCGGCGCTGCTGCGCAACCCGATCATCGGGCCCGCCTCGGCCATCGGATCATCACAGGCCAAAAGCGCGCTTCGGCTTTCGGGCACCGGCGCGCGGCCCGAGAACCTGTCGATCAAGGTGCGGAACCGGCGGGGCCGCCAGATATGACGGCGCAGGGCGGCCTTGCGGCGCTCGGTGGTTTGCAAGCCTTCAACGGCGGCCATCAGGATACCGATATCCCCCGTCGCGGCCCGCAGACCCAAGGGCGCCAAGGTCTTGAACATCAATGCGAAAACCCGGGCATCCGCCGCCTCTGGCGCGTCGCGCTCGAACACCTCGAAGCCCACCTGCATATATTCATTGGCGCGGTCGGGGTCGTCTTCCTGCCGCCGAAACACCTCGCCGGAATAGGTATAGCAGGCGGGCTCTGCCCCGTGCTCCATATGCATCTGCACCACCGGCACGGTGAAATCCGGGCGCAGCATCTGTTCCCCGCGCAGCGCGTCCGAGGTCACATAGGCCCTCGCGCGGATATCCTCGCCGTAAAGGTCCAAAAGCGCCTCGGCGGGTTGCAGGATGGCGGTTTCCACGGGCTCTGCGCCCTCCCCCTCGAACGCGGCCCTCAAGCGCGCCGCCTCGGCGCGGATCGCGGCACGATCTGTCATTGGTCCTGCCCGTCGATGATCTCGCGGACCTTGGTCACCAGATCTGCGCGCGGCACCTCGAATTGATTGGGCCGCTCCTGCCATTCTTCCAGCGTCGCGTTTTCGGCAATTTGCGCCCCAAGGATCAGGTCCTTGATCTGCACCATCCCGTTGTCAAACTCATCGCTGCCCGCGATCACCGCCACCGGGCTGCCGCGCTTGTCGGCATATTTCATCTGGTTGCCAAAGTTCTTGGGGTTGCCAAGGTAAACCTCGGCGCGGATACCCGCGCGGCGCAGCTCGCCCACCATGTCCTGATAGTCGGCCATGCGGTCGCGATCCATCACGGTCACCACCACGGGGCCTTGCATCGTGCTGGTAATCCGCCCCTTCTCGCGTAGTGCGACCAACAGGCGATCCACCCCGATCGACACGCCGGTCGCCGGCACGGCCTGCCCGGTGAAGCGCTTCACAAGGTCATCGTAACGCCCACCACCCGCGACGCTGCCGAACTGCCGCTTGCGGCCCTTTTCATCGAAAATCTCGAAGGTCAGTTCGGCCTCGAAGACCGGCCCGGTGTAATAGCCAAGCCCGCGCACAACACTGGGGTCAACCACCACCCGGTCAGCGTCATAGCCCTGGGCCGTCATCAATTCGGCAATGGTTTCAAGTTCTTGAACGCCTTCTTGGCCGGTCTGAGACTCGCCCACGGCGGCACGCAGGTTGGCAAGGGTCTCCGCCGTCACCTCGCTTTTGGAGGTCAGGAATGCCAGAACCGGCCCAGCCTGTTCCTCGCTCAACCCGACACCGTCGATAAAGGCGCCCGAGGCATCCTTGCGCCCCGTGGTCAGAAGCTGGCGAACCCCCTCCTCGCCCACCTTGTCGAACTTGTCGATGGTGCGCAGCACAGCATCGCGCGCCTCGCCTTCCTCAAGGCCCATGACCTCCAGCACACCGTTCAAAACCTTCCGGTTATTCACCCGCACGATGTAATCCCCGCGCGGAATGCCCACCTCTTCCAGGGTATCGGCCAGCATCGCGCAGATCTCGGCATCGGCTGCCACCGAAGGCGCGCCCACGGTATCGGCATCGCATTGATAAAACTGGCGGTACCGCCCCGGCCCCGGCTTTTCATTTCGCCAGACCGGCCCCATGGCATAGCGCCGGTAAGGCGTGGGCAAATCGTTGCGGTGCTGGGCATAGACCCGCGCCAAGGGTGCGGTCAGGTCATAGCGCAACGCCAGCCAATCACCGGGCTTGTCGCCCTCGGCATCCTCCTGCCATGCAAAAACCCCTTCGTTGGGCCGATCCACATCAGGCAGGAACTTGCCAAGCGCCTCGACGGTCTCAACCGCGCTGCTTTCAAGCGCGTCAAACCCATAGCGATGATAGACCTCGGCAATCCGGCGCAGCATCTCGGCGCGCTCGGTCACCTCGGCACCGAAATAATCGCGGAACCCTTTTGGCGTTTCGGCCTTGGGGCGGGGCTGTTTCTTGGGTTTGGCCATGTTGCTTGTCCCATGCATTGGCGTTCGCCGCGGGGTCTAGCGGATGGGACCACCGGGGGCAAGCTATGGCATGTCTTCGCCGGTTATCCCTACATCAGACATGGTGCCAGTTGACCCCTTCGAGACAACTTCGTACTCGTCACTACATGAGCGCGCTTGAAGAAACCCTTGCCCACCTTAGCCGCACGGTCGATGAACTGTCCGAGGTCATCGCTCGTCAGGAAGGCGAAATCGCCATGCTGACGCGCCGGGTGCAACTGCTGTTGGAGCGCGAAGCCGAACGCGAAAACGATACGGGCGGGCAGGTTTTACTTGGCAACGAACGCCCGCCACACTGGTAACGCCTCAGCCGCCCTTCTTGTCCTTGGCCACCATTTCGCCCGAATGCAAAAGCAGGTTCTTCCACTGGGAATTGCCGCCGAAGCGCTCGTAAATACTCAGGAACACCGTATCATCGGCCAAGCGCCCGACCCTCTGGCCACAGGGTTTCTTGCGCGGCACGCGGCATACCCGCGCCTTGACGTCCTCATAGGCCTTGTCGGTGGCACTATAGGGTTGCACCTTGGCGGGAAGGCCATAGCGCAGGCGCTCATGCATCTCGACCGATCCGAACATCGCCAAAGAGGCAGTGAATTGCCGCGCGCATCGGTCATCGAAACCGGTCACGTAAAACGTATGCGGCCCGGTGTTGCCCGGATCACTGTCATACACCTTGTGAAGGGGGCGCGTCTCGGGATATTGCGCAACCACCTTGCCCATCTGCCCGCTGCGCAATCCACAGATGCGCTTGACCTCGCCATATGGCAAGACCGTCCCGTATTCGATTTCGCTGGCCACCTGCCCGCGACCAGAGGCACCGCCACCGCCGCTCAACAGACTGGCCAAGAAACCCCGGCGCTTTGCCGGTGCCCGGTTGTCCGGGTCTTCACCCTCGGGGGGCGCAGTATCCGCCGGTAAGGACGCCTCGACCGGCGCGTCACCAGTTGCCGGGGCGTCCGCGGTGGCCGCCTTGTCCTGCGCCGACTCTCCAGCCTGACCACCGCCCAAAAGACGCGCAAAAAGGCCGACACGGTCGCTCTCGGGCGTCTCGACGGCGGGCACGGCCCCCAGCGTCGGGGCATCCTCGGCCACATCCTGATCCGCCAGGCGGGCGACATTCTGCATCGGATCGCCACAGCCCGCCAAGACCATCATCAACGGCACGCAAAAGTAAAATCTCGCTTTCAAAGGCCTCAACCTCACAGCTTTTCGTAACGTCTTAACGCAGCCGCCCCCCTCGCGTCCACATAAAGGCATTGGACAGGCCGATTTCGCCGGACTTTGCCGGTTTTGAATTTTTTTGCCCAAAGTGGCAATTTTGGGCTTGCAGCCCCGCGCCAGAATTTATATCTCCCGCCCTACCCAAGGATGCGGGTGTAGCTCAGGGGTAGAGCGTTACCTTGCCAAGGTAAATGTCGTGAGTTCGAATCTCATCACCCGCTCCAATTTCTCTTCCCCAACCGATTGATATCGTAAGGCCCCAGGGCCTTGGATGATGCGCCTCGGGCACGCCGGATTTTCCTGTTTCGCCAACCCCTTGGCCTACCCGTCCGCCGCGCCTATAAGGGCGCCAAGACATCACCGAAGGGGCCGCCATGCGCAACGCCACGATCACCCGCAAAACCGCCGAGACCGAGATCACCGTCGAGATCAACCTCGACGGCACCGGCGCATACGACAATGAAACCGGCGTCGGGTTCTTCGATCACATGCTGGATCAACTGGCGCGGCACTCGCTGATCGACATGAAGGTACGCTGCAAGGGCGACCTGCACATCGACGACCACCACACGGTCGAGGACGTGGGCATCGCGCTTGGGCAGGCCCTGACGCAGGCGCTTGGCAACAAGACCGGCATCCGCCGCTATGGATCGTGCCTGCTGCCGATGGACGATGCGCTTGTGCGCGCGGCGCTTGATTTGTCGGGGCGGCCCTTCCTGATCTGGAACATGGAGCTGCCTACCCCCAAGATCGGCACATTCGATACCGAACTGGTGCGCGAGTTTTTCCAAGCTTTGGCCACCCACGGCGGAATCACCCTGCACGTCGATGCCCTGCACGGCTTCAACAGCCACCACATGGCCGAAGCCGGGTTCAAATCCGTCGCCCGCGCCCTGCGCGAGGCGGTGGAAACCGACCCGCGCAAATCCGATGCGGTGCCCTCGACCAAGGGGGCGCTGTAAGGGGGTATGAGCACCGTCATCGTCGATTACGAATCCGGTAACCTGCATTCGGCCGAAAAGGCCTTTCAACGCATGGCCGCCGAGGTGGCGGCAGGCCCGGTTACCGTCACCTCCGATCCCGAGGTCGTGCGCCGCGCCAGCCGCGTCGTCCTGCCTGGCGACGGCGCCTTCCCCGCCTGTCAGAAAGAACTGTACGACCACCGCGGGCTTTTCGAGGCCATCGAAGAGGTGGTGATCAAACAGGGCCAGCCCTTCCTTGGCATCTGCATCGGCATGCAGATGCTCGCCACCCGGGGCATGGAATACTCCGAGACCCCCGGCTTTGACTGGATCGGTGGCACGGTGGAACGGATCGCCCCCTCGGATGCCAACCTCAAGGTGCCGCATATGGGCTGGAACGACCTTCTGATCGACCATGCCCACCCGGTGTTCGAAGGGCTATCCTCGGGCGATCACGCCTATTTCGTGCATTCCTACCACTTCCGCGTCGATGATCCGGCGCATCTCCTGGCGCATGTCGATTACGCCGGTCCGATCACCGCCGTGGTGGGCCGCGACAATATCGTCGGCACCCAGTTCCACCCGGAAAAAAGCCAATCCACCGGCCTGCGCCTGATTGCGAATTTCCTGAACTGGACCCCCTGACCCAAAGCGTTCCGCCTTTTACCCCAGGCAGCAGCGACAGGCAGAGTGCGCGCAACGCTTGAACGGTGCACGGTAATTTCGCGCAACGCTTGAATCGTGCGCCTGCGGCGCGCTTTATATCTCGGGTCTCGCCTTCGGCGGTCCCCTCGGGATGCCTCCGGCGGGGATACTTGGGAAAAGAAGAAAGGATAAGCCGCGTTTCTTCTTTTGGGAAATATCCTGGGGGAGTCGCCCGCAGGGCGGCGGGGGCAAAGCCCCCAAAGACCTGTTGATTACTTCACCCGGCTCCAGTTTTGCTTGGCGCAGATCAGACCGCCCGCCACGCAGCCGCGCAGCTTCAGGCGATTGCCCTGCACGTCCATCTTGCCGATATAGATCTTGTTGTTGGAGGGGCGCCAGACCCGGCCTTCGTAGTGACCATTGCCCTGTGGTTCCATGTTGCGCACCAGCATCTTGCCGATGTTTTCCGATTTATACTCGGCCCCGTCCCTGAAGGTTCGCGCGATGGTACCGCAGACATTGCTGCCGCATTGGGCGATTTCGACATGCGCATAGGCGCCGTCGTCCACTTCGGTTTTCCAGGTCCCCAGCGCCGGTTCGGCCAGCGCCACACCCGACCCCATCACCACCGCCACAGCGGCCAATGCAAAGCGTTTCATTTTGAACTCCTCCCTTGAGTGCCTGCACAAACGCTGCCCCGCGAGGTGGTTTGAAATCAAGTGTAACGTCGGGTCGCGTTGCATTCGGCCCGCGCTCGTGCCAAAGGGCCGTCAGCCTAGGCAGCCAAGGAAAACGCCCATGATCCTCTATCCCGCCATCGACCTCAAAGACGGTCAGGCCGTGCGCCTGTTCAAAGGCGAAATGGAAAAGGCCACCGTGTTCAACGACGACCCCGCCGCCCAGGCGATGGAGTTCGTCGATGCGGGCTGCGAATGGCTGCACCTTGTCGATCTCAACGGGGCTTTTGCCGGGGAACCGGTCAACGCCGCGCCGGTCGAGGCGATCCTCGAGCGCACGAAAGTCCCTGCGCAACTGGGCGGTGGCATCCGTGACATGGCCACCATCGAGCGTTGGCTGTCCAAGGGTCTGGCGCGTGTGATCCTTGGCACCGTGGCGGTGGAAAACCCCGCGCTGGTGCGCGAGGCCGCCCGCGCCTTCCCCGGCCAGGTGGCCGTGGGTATAGACGCCCGCCAGGGCCGCGTTGCCACCAAGGGCTGGGCCGAGGAAACCGATGTTCTGGCCACTGATCTGGCCCGCTCTTTCGAGGATGCCGGCGTGGCGGCCATCATCTACACCGACATCAACCGCGACGGGGCCATGCAGGGCCCCAATATCGCGGAAACCGCGGCCCTTGCCAACGCGGTCTCGATCCCGGTCATTGCCTCGGGCGGGGTCAGTTCCATCGCCGATCTCAAGGCGCTGAAATCCTGCGGCGCGCCTTTGAATGGCGCGATATCAGGCCGCGCGCTCTATGACGGGGCGATTGATCTGAAAGAGGCGCTTTCGGTGATGAAGGCCTGACGGCGCGTTATTTTCCCGCCGCTTTCTCGGTCAGCTTGATCAAGGCCATGCGCATCTTGGCGACATATGCCGCGTCGTCGTCGACACCCCGCAGATCGTCCAGCGTTTCCTCGGGGTCTTCATAGGCCAGCCACACCCGGCCATCCGCCGCCTCGTAGACCAGCACCTTCAACGGCAGATAGAGCCCGGCAAGCGGGTTGCCCTGCATCGCCGGTGTTCCCAGCTTTGGATTGCCAAAGATCAAAAGCTGCGCTGGGGCCAGTTCCATACCGGCACTCTGGGCCCCTTCCGCGTGATCGACCCGGGCGAACACCGTGGCCCCTGCCCCTTCGACCGCCGCTTGCAGCGCGTCCATGGTGCTGGCCACATCGCTTTTGGCCGCCACCCGCATGATATCGTCTTCAGAGGCCTGCGCGCCCTGCGCCATGACGGCCAGTGCCAGCCCTGCCAATAGCTGTTTCATTGCGATTCATCCTTTGTGCCAGATCCATTGCCTGCATCCTCTGGATACTCCGGCGCTTTGGCCATAAACAAATCCGTGAACCGCGAAAGTCAGCCTCTCCATGCCCAAAGCGCCCCCTCTTGCCATCACCCACGTCTGGATGACCCTTTTCATGGTCGTCCCGGCCATGTTCTGCATCGTGGCCGGTGACACGGCGGGCAAGGCCCTGACACAGGCAGGCGCGCACCCCTTTTTCGTGGCATGGGCACGGTTCGCCATGGCCGCCCTTGTGCTTTTGCCGCTAAGCGGGCTCAGCCGGGACGAGCTGCCCAAATTGCTCGGCTGGCGCATTCTTCTGCGCGGCGCGCTTGTGGTGGGCGGCATTGCCTCGATCCTCACGGCGCTTAGCACCGAACCGATTGCCGATGTCTTCGGGGCCTTCTTCGTCGGGCCGATCATCTCGTATATTCTGGCCGCGCTTTTGCTCAAGGAACATGTCACCCCGGCGCGCAGCCTGCTTTTGGTGCTTGGCTTTGCCGGGGTCCTGCTGGTGGTGAAGCCGGGGTTCGGCGCCGGGCTTGGCATGGGGTTTGCCGTACTTGCCGGGGTCTTTTACGGCAGCTTTCTCACCGCCACCCGCTGGCTTGCCGGCCACTTCCGCCCAAGGTTCCTGTTGATCTCGCAACTTCTGGTCGGATCGGTCCTGTTGGCGCCTTTGGCCCTTGCCGTGGGCGCGCCTGCCATGACACCGCAGATCTGGCTCCTTCTGATCGGCAGCGCCGCGGGCTCGGCCATGGGGAATTTCCTGCTGGCCATGGCGACCCGCTCCGCGCCCGCCTCGGTGATCGCCCCCTTGGTCTATACCCAGCTCATCGCGGCAACGCTGCTTGGCTACCTGGCGTTCGGGGACTGGCCCGATGCCCTGTCGCTCACCGGGCTTGCCGTGATCCTGACCTCGGGGCTGCTCTCGCTGCGCCTTGCGCGCCGCTAGGTGCATTTCACCCGCAAAAGACCTTCACAATGGCGCGCTTACGCGCTACCTGAGCGTCATGTTGAAAACCCGCATCATCCCCTGTCTCGACGTCGCCGATGGCCGCGTTGTCAAAGGCGTGAATTTCGTCAACCTGCGCGATGCGGGCGATCCGGTGGATGCCGCCAAGGCCTATGACGCCGCGGGCGCCGATGAACTTTGTTTTCTCGACATCCACGCCACCCATGAAAACCGTGGCGTGATGCTGGATGTGGTCACCCGCACGGCCGAGCAATGCTATATCCCGCTCACCGTGGGCGGCGGCGTGCGCACGGCCGAGGATGTGCGCAAACTGCTGCTGGCGGGGGCCGACAAGGTGTCGTTCAATTCCGCCGCCGTGGCCAACCCCGATGTCGTGCGCGAGGCCGCCGATCAATTCGGCAGCCAGTGCATCGTCGTGGCCATCGACGCCAAAACAGTCTCCCCCGGCAAATGGGAGATTTTCACCCACGGCGGTCGCAAACCCACGGGCATCGAAGCCGTGGAGTTTGCCAAGCTGGTCGAATCCAAGGGCGCGGGGGAAATCCTGCTGACCTCGATGGACCGCGACGGCACGCGCGAAGGCTTCAACCTGCCGCTGACCCGCGCCATTTCCGACGCGGTCGATATTCCCGTGATCGCCTCGGGCGGCGTCGGCACGCTCGATCACCTTGTCGACGGGGTGACCAGGGGCGGCGCCTCTGCCGTGCTGGCCGCCTCGATCTTTCACTTTGGCGAATTCACGATTCAACAGGCCAAGGATCACATGGCCGCCAACGGCATTGCCATGAGGACAGGCGCATGACCCTGCATGACCTGGAACAGATCATCGCCAGCCGCGCCAAATCCGCGCCTGACGAAAGCTGGACCGCCAAATTGCTGGCGAAAGGCCCCGAAAAAGTGGCCGAGAAGTTCGGCGAAGAGGCGATCGAGGCGGTGATCGAAGCGGTCAAGGGCGACGCCCGGGGCCTCACCTCCGAGGCCGCCGATGTGCTCTTTCACCTTCTCGTCATGCTTCACAGCCACGGCGTCAGCCTTGATGACGTCCTCGCCGAACTCGCCCACCGCCAATCCCAATCTGGCCTTCAGGAAAAAGCATCTCGCCCGAAATGATCCGCCATATCGTGTTTTTCACCGCCCGCGACCAAGCCGACCTCGACCGCATCCGCGAAGGTCTGGAAACCCTTGGGCAAATCCCCCACGCCCGCCACTTCGAAGTGGGCCGCAACCTGCATGCCGACCGCCTGACCGGCGCCGAGGTGGATTTCGTCGTCTATGCCGAATTCGACAACGAAGACGATCTTGCCGCCTACAAGGCTGACCCGATCTATTCCCGCGCCATCGAAATGGTCAAACCCCTGCGCGACATGCGCATCGCCGCCGACATCGAAAGCGGCTAAGCTCTTCATCTTTCCCAAAATACTCCGGGGTAGGTTGAAAATCCATTTCAACCTAAGGGCAGCGCCCCTAAACCCTTACAGTTTCGAGGAAATCACCCCGGTGTTGAAGCCCCCCATGCGCAGCTCACCAAACAGGCGCTGGTATTCGATCTTGGGGCAACGGTCCATCACCACGTCGACACCCCGGGCGCGGGCCATTTCGGCCGCCGCTTCATTGACCACGCCGATCTGCATCCAGACGGTCTGCAAATCCGCAAAACACTCAAGCGCCTCTTCGACGATGGGCGGCACATGTTCGGGGCGGCGGAAAATATCCACCATGTCCACGTGCCCCTCGATATCGCTCAGCGAGGCAACAACCTCGGCCCCGAAGGCGGTCTTGCCCGCATGGCCCGGATTGACCGGCACCACGTCGAACCCCTTCAGCTTGAGATACCGCGCCACGTAGAAACTCGGGCGCACCTCGTTCATCGACACCCCCACCACGGCGATACGCTTGGTGCGGGTCAGAATTTTGCGCAGATGCGCGTCGGAATACTCTTGGCTCATGGGCGCACTCTAAACAGGGTTCGAGAAAGAAAAAAGCGCCCAAGGGGGACCCTTGGGCGCCAGTCGCGGAACGAGGGACAGTGAAGTGAAACGCCGGTGTTCCATTCCGACGTTTCTGATTAATAGATAGGGACGCGATTCAAAATAAAAAGGCCCGGTAAAAGGCTTGTGAACATCGGGGCAAGATCGGCAATTTTCCGCTAATCGAAGATATCTTCGATCCCGTCCCACAACTCGTCCATAACACGGTATGCTAATGATTTCCGTGGCTTACGGCGCTTTTTTCGCTTTCGCTCGTCACCAAGCGCATGGGCGCGTTCGGCGGCCCAATCCACCTTGACCCGCCGCCGTGCACCGGGCCGTTTGGGCGCTGTCGCGGCCGGGGCGCGCTTGCGCGGGCTTTGCGTGGACTTGGGCAGGGCCTTCATCTCGTGCAGGGGCGCGCCACAGGCCGAACAGGCCAATTCGTGCCGCCCCTGATCCAGAACCAGGGTCGCGCGCGTCCCGCAATAACAGCATGTGGCAATCTTTGGTCCCATTCGATCCCGCGTTTTGCTTTGCGTCTCTACATATTGGCAAGCCCGGGTTTTCCAAGCCCCACAGCGGCCAAGTTTTCGCAATTCCCGTAATACGTGTTATTCTGTTCGTGAAGTCCAAGGAAGACTGGTATGCCCCAACCGCCCCGAAGCCCCCTGCCCGATGATCTGCCGTTCGCCCTCAGCCTCAGGCGCGTCAATCGCGGGGTCGGGTACGTGGCGCTGTTCCTGCCGGTGATCCTGATCGCGCTGACGATCTTCACCAATACCTGCTTCAACCAATCCATCAGCCACTATTACTACAGCCGCATCGGCGGCGATATTTTCGTCGGCGCGCTCACCTTCATCGGGCTGCTTCTGGCGTTTTTCTACAGCTTCCGCACCAAGGCGGTCGATGGCTACCTGCGGCACTATTGGTACGATATCTGGCTGATCAAGCTGGCCGGGGTCTCGGCCTTCCTGATTGCCTATTCCCCCACCACCGGGTCGGGCTGCGAATACACCGGGGCCGAAGCCGCCCGGACCTTTATCACCTCGGCCAGCGGCCTGGCCCCGCCCGCCTCGGGGGTGACCGGGGCGCTGTCCTATGACATGTGGGCCACCTTCCCGGCCTTCGGCACGCCCGACAACGTGCCGATGCTGCTGCAATCGCTGCATTTCGGGGGTGCTGCGGTGATGTTCACGATCCTTGGCTATTTTTCCTATTTCGTCTTCACCCGGATCAATTCCTTCGCCTCGGTGGTCGAGGGCAGCCGCAAGGGCTTTCGCAACCTCTGGTATCGCGCGCTTGGGGTTTTGATCTTTGGCTGCGTGGCGATCATGGGCGGGGCGGCCATCCTGACCAAGCTGATCCTGTCGCCCGAGGCGGCACAGGCCTTTTTGCAGGCCTGGAACCACTGGCGCCTGACCTTCCTCCTCGAATCCGTGGCCCTGATGAGCTTTGGCTTAAGCTGGATGATAAAAGGCCGCTTTATCAAGACCTTCGAGGATGGGGCCGAACATTAGGGCCTTGCAGCATAAAGCGCCACGGCGGCGGCATTGGACACGTTAAGCGACCCGAAGGCACCGGCAAATTCAATCCGCACCAAGGCATCGCAGGTCTCGCGCGTCTTCTGCCGCAACCCCGGCCCCTCGGCCCCCAGAACCAGCGCCACGGGCCGGTCACGCCGTCCGTCTAACGCCTCTTCGAGAGTCTGCTCGGCCTCGCCTGCCAGCCCAAGCACAAGATAGCCCATGCCCTGCAATTCCTTGATCGCATCGGCAAGGTTGCGCACCTGCACATAGGGCTGCCGCTCAAGCGCGCCACTGGCGGTCTTGGCCAAGGCCCCGGTTTCGGGCGCGGAATGGTGACGCGGGGCCACCACGGCGCAGGCGCCGAACACCTCGGCCGAGCGCAGGATCGCGCCCACGTTATGCGGGTCGGTCACCCGGTCCAGCATGACAACGCGCGGCACCCCCGCCGCCCCGCCAAGCGCCAGTTCGGCCAAAGGCCCCCAATCCAGCGGTTTCACCTCCAAGGCTGCGCCTTGGTGGACCGACTGCGGGTCAAGCGGGGCGGGAAACTTGCGCGGATCGGCCATTTCGGGGTCAATCCCGCCCTGCGCAATCGCCTCTGAAAGCTTGTCGGCGGCGTTCTTCGTCACGATCAGGCGCAGTTTCTCACGCGCCGGGTTCATCAGCGCATCGCGCACCGCATGCAGCCCGAAAAGCCACACGGTTTGCTCACCTGCGGCTTTCTTCGCCTGTTCTTTTTCGATCACCCACTTGGGTTTTTTCGCCTTCATCTGACACCTCTTGCACCGCGCCGGGACAATGCGCGCAGGCGCATCCCGCTGCAAGGCATTTTCGTCTTGACGCCCCCCGGCACGATCCCTAAATACGCCCCCACGCCAAGGGCAATCTCCTTGGGAAAGTGGGCGACAGGCCGCAAGGTGTGGCAGGGGACTGTAACTCCCTCGCGGAGACGCACGCTAGGTTCGATTCCTAGGTCGCCCACCACTTTCCCCCCGGAAAATCAAGTCAAGACGCGGCCACCAGCCGAAACAGCGCCATGCTCGCCGTGCTTATCCCCAGGGCCCAGCCAAAAGATGTCAGCGTGCCGATGATCACGTATTCGCTGGCCTTCTGTTCCTTGGTGGCCTCGAACCGCAACAACGACTTGGCCGCGATCAGAAACCCGATTCCCGCAGGTTCCCCCATCGCGATCAGCAGGAAAATCACCGCCCGTTCCAGTCGCCCGATCATTTGCCCCGCATTTTCAAGGCCCTGCGCCTTGAACGCCTTGGCATAGGGTGCTGTGATCAACCCCACGGCATAGCCCCCGGCAATCACCGTCAGGATCAAACCGGATAGGATCACCGCAGGCCCCACCAGCAGGTCAAGCCACGGCGCCCACAGGCCGTTTGCGACCGCCCCGGGCCAGATCACAACCGCCGCCGCAAGGCTGGCCAAATGCGCCAGTTGATCCAGCGCGAAGGCGGTGAATGTCCCACGCCAGCCCTCGGGCAACACATAGGTCTTGATCCCGTCGATCAGCATATGCGCCCCGGCCACTGCCGCCGCCACATGCAGCGCCCCGCCCAGCGCGGCAAGGCTCAGGCCAAAGACGATCCCGATATGCAGGGTGAAAACACCGGCATGGCGCTTGTTGGCGACCATGCCCTTGGTCTGACAGGTAAAATCCGCCAGCACATGCGCCAGCAAAAGCGCGGCAAACCCGGCCATCATGTCAAAGGTCACTGCAATCATTTCCACTTGCCTTCCTGAAAAGAAAGCATATTCACTTGCCTTCCTCAATCGCGGTCAGCGCTGCCTCGATCGCCGGATACCCCGCCGCCCAAAGCGCCTGATCCACCGCTTGGCGGCTGATGCCCAACCGCTCGGCGGCCTCGGCGCGCGTCCCGGCCCCGGGGGGCAATTGCTCGGCCATGGCGCGGGCCTGCGCGGGCGTCCAGCCCTGCGCGATATGATCGGCCAAACGCGCCGCCGCCGCCAAAGCACCACCGCCCGCATCGTCCAGATACCGCCCCGAAGGCAGTTTTTCCAACAACCGCCCCGATGCGGTAAACCCCGTCCCATGGGCCGCGTTCGGGTCATTCCCCGGCATCTGCCCCGGCCCCACGGCCATGGCAATCCGCGTGGCGCGGGTTTTCTCCAACCGCCGCAGGCAGGCCGCGGTATAAAGTGCCGCCCTCAGGCCCAGCGCGGGCGCGTCAAAGGCCAATTGCCAGGCGTCACCGCCCCGCCGGGCAACCCCCCATTGGGTCACCCCCGGCCAGTCCCCGACGCCCCGCGCCGCCAAGGCCACCGCCTCAAGCGTTGCCTCAAGCGCCTCGACCTCCAAATCCGAGGATCCAACGATATCGCCAGTCAAAACCACAAACATGCCCGCAAGCATAATCGCTTTCTTACTCAAAAAGCAAGCTTAAATACTTGCGGTGCCATTCCTGCCTGCAATTGCTCAAACTCTCCCCTTCTGCCGATGCGGCATCCCCCCTATACTGCCCGCAAATATAACGAGGGTCAGAGGGTGAGCATGGCCAAGAAGGCGACACAGGCAAAGCCGCAGCAGCCATTCAACATCATCATCGTCGGTCAAGGCGGACGGTTGCAATACGAGGCGGTGATCTTTGCCGCCTCCCTGCGCGAGACAAGCCCCGGTTTCCAAGGTCGCCTGATCGTGGCCGAGCCGCAAAACGGCCCGCTCTGGAACAAGGATCCAAGCATGCGCGGCGGCCAAACCCGCGCCCTTCTCGAAGACCTCGGCGCCGAGATCATCCCCTTCGAAACCCGGCACTTCGGCTCCAGCTACCCCAACGGCAACAAGATCGAAGCCCTCCTTGCCATGCCCGAAGGCGAACCTTTCGTGTTCTTCGACACCGACACGCTTGTCACCGGCGATATCACCAGCGTGCCGTTCGATTTCGCACGCCCCCAAGCCTCGATGAAACGCGAGAATACCTGGCCCGAAATCCAGCTTTACGGCCCCGGCTACACCGCCACGTGGAAATCGCTTTATGACAAGTTCGGGCTGGATTTCGAAAGCTCGCTCGACACCTCTTACCCGGATGAATTCTGGCGGCGCTACCTCTATTTCAACGCCGGGTTCTTCTATTACCAATGCCCCCGCGCCTTTGGGCAACGCTTCCTGGACTACGCCCTCGCCATCCGCGATGATGCCCCGGCCGAACTGGTCTGCCAATCGCTTGACCCATGGCTCGATCAAGTGGCCCTGCCCTTGGTGATCCACAGTTTCGGCGGTGGCTACGGTTGCCTGCCCGATGGCTATCTCGACGGCGATGTCACCTGCCACTACCGCTTCCTGCCGCTGCTCTACGCGCGTGAATCCGACCACGCGGTCGAGGTTCTGGAGCGCGTCACCGCCCCCAACCCGGTCAAGAAAGTGCTCAAGAACCACGACGCGATGAAATTCATGATCTACCACGGGCGCGGCCGAAAAGTGCGTGACCTCTTCGATCGCGATGACCTGCCCCGCAAGGAACAGGCCATTCGCAACCGCATCCGGCGCAACGGGTACTGGATGAGATGAAATGACAGGCTCCCCCCTCACGCGCATCGCGCATGTCTACTCGACCAGCGAGGCCGCGCTGACCATCGCCGCGCTCGAAGGGGCCGGGTTCGACGTTTTCGTCCCCGGCTACCATACCCACAATACCGTGCCACACATCTCGGTCGCCCTCGGTGGCATGCCCGTCCTGATCGAAAACCACCGCGCCAGCGAGGCCCGCGAGTTCCTTGCCGCCCTCGACAAACCCGCCGCCAAGGCCGAGGCCGAGGAACAGGACGAGGATGCGGCCGATGACGATACCACACGCCCCGCGTCGCGCTCATGGCTTTACAAACTGGTCATGCTCGTCGTCTATTTCCTCACCGGAACGGCCCCGCCTCTCAACGCGCGTTTCACCGACCCGCCCGAGGACGAGTCGTAACCCCACCCCACACAGGATGGCCCGATGCCCGACCACCTTTTCGTTGTCACGGGCGGCCCCGGAGCGGGAAAAACCAGCCTGCTCCGGGCGCTTGCCCGCCACGGCCTGCCACATATGCCCGAGGCCGGCCGCGCGATCATACGCCAACAGATGCAAACCGACGGCACCGCCCTGCCATGGGATGACCGCGCCGCCTTTGCCCGCCACATGTTCCGCCACGACCTGCACAGCTACCGCGATGCCTCGGCGATGACAGGCCCGGTGCTGATGGATCGCGGCCTGCCCGATGTGCTGGGCTACCTTGCCCTCTGCGGCCTGCCCCTGCCCGCCGACATGACACGCGCCGCCCGAACCCATCGCTACAACAGCCACGTGTTCCTTGCCCCCCACTGGCCGGAAATCTACCGGCGGGATGCCGAGCGCAAGCAAGACAGCGCCGAGGCGCGCGCCACCTCCCGGATCATGGCCGAAACATATACCCGGCTGGGCTATACCCCCATCCCTCTGCCCCGTGCCGATATCGAAACCCGCGCCGCCTTCGTGCTGCGCCATATCGGGGCCTGAAAACGCCCGTCCCACGGGCCGGCGCGCCCGCGAACCCCCTGCCATGTGGCCGCTGCGGCCCAAGAACATCCTCCCTTGCCACACGATCACAGTTGTCGCGCCTTCGGCAATGTCCTACACATTTACTCGACATATTTCGCAGGGAGAGACGATCCAATGGCACACGGTTTCGACACATTGCAGATCCACGCGGGCGCCCGCCCCGATCCGGCCACCGGCGCGCGGCAGGTGCCGATCTACCAGACCACCGCCTATGTTTTCCGCGACGCCGAGCACGCGGCGGCGCTCTTTAACCTGCAAGAGGTGGGCTATATCTATTCGCGCCTCACCAACCCCACCGTCGCCTCGCTGCAAGAGCGTGTGGCGACGCTTGAGGGCGGCGCCGGGGCGGTCTGCTGTTCCTCGGGGCACGCGGCGCAGATCATGGCGCTGTTCCCGCTGATGGGCCCGGGCCTCAACGTGGTGGTGTCCACCCGGCTTTACGGCGGTTCCATCACGCAGTTCAGCCAGACGATCAAGCGCTTCGGCTGGTCGGCCAAGTTCGTGGATTTCGACGATCTCGACGCCGTCGAGGCCGCGATTGACGACGATACCCGCGCGGTTTTCTGCGAATCCATCGCCAACCCCGGTGGCTATATCACCGATCTCGATGCGATCTCCGCCATTGCCGAAAAGGCGGGCCTGCCGCTGATCGTCGATAACACCTCGGCCACGCCCTACCTGTGCCGCCCCATCGAACACGGCGCGACGCTGGTGGTCCATTCGATGACCAAGTTCCTCACCGGCAATGGCACCGTCACCGGCGGCTGCGTGGTGGATTCAGGCACTTTCGACTGGTCGGCCTCGGGCAAGTTCCCCTCGCTCAGCGAACCCGAACCCGCCTACCACGGCCTCAAGTTCCACGAGACCTTCGGCCCGCTGGCCTTTACCTTCCACGGCATCGCCGTGGGCCTGCGCGACCTGGGCATGACCCTCAACCCGCAAGCGGCGCATTACACGCTGATGGGCATCGAAACCCTGTCCTTGCGGATGCAGAAACACGTCGAGAACGCCGAGAAAGTCGCCGGCTGGCTGGAAAAACACGAGGCCGTCGAAGGCGTGACCTATGCAGGCCTCGAATCCTCGCCCTACCACGACCGGGTCGACCGCATCTGCCCCAAGGGTGCGGGGGGCCTCTTCACCGTGGCGCTCAAGGGCGGCTATGACGCCTGCGTGAAACTGGTGGATAGCCTTGAGTTGTTCAGCCATGTGGCCAACCTGGGCGACACCCGGTCGCTCATTATCCACTCGGCCTCCACCACCCACAGACAGCTCAGCGAAGAACAACAGGTCGCCGCCGGGGCCGCGCCCAACGTGGTGCGCATCTCCATCGGGATCGAGGACGCCGACGACATCATCGCCGATCTGGAACAGGCCTTGGCCAAAGCCACGGCCTGAACAGGTCAACAGTTTTGAATGACGAACGGGCCCCGCGCATTTCGGGGCCCGTTTTTCTTTGTTCACAAGGACGCAGCACGATTTTGGGCGGGCTGTAGCGCGTCGGTGTAACGTCGGGATCACCTCGGTGCCGAGGCTGCGCGGGGCGCGGATGAACAGGGCGCACGGTGGGAAAGCGTACAAAATGTACGTGGGTTTTGTACACTTTGCCCCGCCGCGCCCCGGACCTGATCCGGGGCCTCATGGTCGCCCGAGAGGCCCCGGGTCAAGCCCGGGACGGGTGTATCAGGGGAGCTTGGCGATTTGCTTTTCCACTACCCCGATATGCGGATGATCGGGCGGCAGCGTGGCGCGTAAAATCCCCAAGGCCTTCTCAAACAAGGGCCGTGCCTCTTCGGGCTTACCTTGCGTGACCAAGACCCCGGCACAGTTGTGAAGGTCGATCGCGTAGTCCGGATGTCTCTCCCCAATCGCCATTCGGTCAATCTCAAGTACCTCGCGGAACAGCTCCGCAGCTTCCTCACAGCGCCCCTGCGCATTCAGCATCAAGGCAAGGTTGTTAAGGTGCCTGGCATAATCCGGGTGCACCTTACCAATCGTCGCGCGGTCTATCTCAAGCGCCTCGCGGTACAGCCCCTCTGCCTCAGCGTACCGCTCCTGTGCTTTCACCACCATGGCAAGGTTGTTAAGGTGCCACGCATAGTCCGGATGCACCTCCCCGATCGTCGCCCGGTCAATCTCAAGCGCCTCGCGGAATAGCTTCTCAGCCTCCTCATACCGCCCCTGCGCTTGCACCACACCGGCAAGGTTATTATGGCGCATGGCATAGTCCCGATGCTTCGCTCCAATCGTCGTGCGGTCAATCTCAAGCGCTTCGCGAAGAAGCGTCTCAGACCGTTCGAACTGTCCTTGCGCCTGCACGACCTGTGCAAAATTGTTGAGCTGGGTGGCATACTCGGCGCTTTTATCGCCATGATCGAGTTTGGCCCACTCCACCAGCTTTTCGTGAAGCAGGATCGCCTCCGCCCCCTTGGCCAACCGCCATGTCATGCGGGCGTAGGCCGACAGGTGAACAAAGGTCTCATGTAGATCATTCGCGCGTTTGTAGTGCGTGTAGGCATCGCCCCACCGCACTTCCGCCTCGGCCACTTCGCCCCGGCCAAAGGCGGCGCGGGCGGTTTCTTGGACGGCGAGTTCGTTTTGCGCCTCGATCTCGGCGAAAATATCGTCGGCGAGGGAATAGTCGCCCATATCCAACGCCGCCTTGGCCTCGGCGATCCGGTCCGCGCCGATCTGGTTGGCCTCCCGGTCCAAAAGCGCCTCAAGGTCGTTGATGCGTTTTTGCGCCTTTGCCAGCGACTCTTCGGGATTGGCGATTTGGGTTTGGAGTTCGGCAATTTGCCGCTGCAGCAGGTCTTTTTCTTCTGCATGCGCCGTCGATAATTTGGCCTCCAACTGCTCTTCCCGTTTTTGCAGGATAGTCAGGTGTTGATCCATCGACAAAACGTCGCCTTGCGGCAAAGCGGCGGGTTGCGATTGATCCGGCACCTGTTTGGGCGCGTTTCGGCGCAAAACAAGACGTGTGATCATGTACCAAGCCGCACCGAACACAGCACCAGCGATGGTAAGGATAACGGTCAGAGCAGCGGCAATTGATGTGACGCGGTTCTGGTGGTCTTCATCACCGAACCAGTCCCAGATCACCACACCAAATTCGTACAACCACTCCATCACCAATCCACTCGATTGCCCATGCCCCACCATACCCGCCTTTGGCCATTTGGGAAGGGGTGCCCCGGCGCGGAATCAAGGCCGAAGGCCGCCGCGCCGCAGCCCGTCGTTGGCGCGGCTCAACGGGCCGTGGCGCGCGTCGGCTTTGGGGTGGCAGCGCTACGCGCCTCGATCCCGCGCCGTGCTCATGGGGTTGGTTGGTGCGCAGGACTGCGCAGCCGACGGGGGCGGCGCCCTGGCATCGGCTGTGTGCGATTATTCCTACCCGGTTCCCCCTTTGCCTCGGCGGCATGCTGCTGTAAAATCTGTCACATGCGGGATCAGACTCCCGCTTGATCCTGACCGGTGTTAAAGCGGTGACCATGAAACCAAATTTCGCCCTCACCCTCTCGTTCGACGGTATCGGCTTGCTGCACCGGGCGCATCCCGGCTGGCATCTTGTTGGCGATGTGGCGCTCGATAGCGACGACCTGACAGCGGCACTCGGAGACCTGCGCGACAAGGCCCGCGCGCTCGATCCCTCCGGGCTGACCACCAAGCTGGTGGTCCCGAACGACCAGATCAAATACCTGTCCTTCGAAGAGGGCAGCGGCACCGGGTCGGCGCTTGAGGACGAGGTGCGCCGACAGATCGACGGCACCACGCCCTATGCCCTTGATGAACTGGTCTATGACTGGTCGGTGGGCGCCGGGCAGGTGCATGTTGCCGCCGTGGCCCGCGAAACCCTTGCAGAGGCCGAGGCCTTCGCCACCGAGCATCAGTTCAACCCGCTTTCCTTCGTTGCCATTCCCGAGAACGGCACCTTCGTGGGCGAGCCTTTCTTTGGCGAGACCCGGGCGGCGGCCTCGCTGCTTGAGGGGGGCAGCCTGACCCGCGATGCGGCACCGGTGCGCATTCTGGGCGCGGCCAGCCTGCCAACCCCCGAAGCCCCCGCCCCGCAAGAGGAACAGCTCGCAACGCCCGAGGCAGACCCCGCCGCAACGCCCGAGGCCGATGCCGAGACCGCAGGCACGGCGGCAGACACGGACGACGAAACGCTGACATCCGAACCCACCCCACAGGATGACGCGCACCCCGACTCCGATGTCCCCCCCGAGACAGAAGAGGCACCCGACCCAGAGGCCGAGGCCACGCCCGAGGCAGACCCCGCCACGGAAGACACTCCACCAGCGGCGACAGAGGACGCCCACCAGCCCGAACCGCAGGAGCAGACCAAGGCCACCCCCGAGGCGCCGGCCCCCGTCGCCTTCACCTCGATCCGTGCCAGCCGTGAGGTCACAAGCGCCCCAGCGGCCCCCAAGCTGTCCGGCGCGGCACGCGGCCCCGATGCGGCAAAGCCCCCCGTCATTCCCGTGACAGGGGCGCCCGACACGGCCCTGTCCGAAAAAACCGCAACCGATCTCGCGGCCTCGCTCACCCCCGATCCCGAGGCGCGGTTGCAAGACGGCCCCGCCGATATGCCCCCCGAGGCCAAGGATACCTCCGCGCGCAAGGGCCTGCTGACAGCCTTCCGCACCCGTCGCGACAAAACGCAGACCGCCTCACCGGCCAAACCCACCGCCGCCGCGACACCCGCCGACGCCCATGCCGCCGAAGCCCGCCGCATGACGGTTTTCGGCGCGCGCGAGGAACTCCCGGTGGGCGGCAAGCCGCGCTACCTTGGCCTGGTGCTGACCGCGATCCTCTTGCTGTTTCTCGTCTCTGTCGCGGCCTGGGCCTCGATCTTCATGGAAGACGGTCTGGCGCGGTTCTTCGGCCGTGACGACACCCAGGTCGCCGCAACGCCCGAGGTAGAGGCCCCCGCCC
>NZ_JASHIM010000021.1 GCF_030733685.1 Roseovarius sp. MMSF_3281 | reverse complement strand
AACCCGCGCCGGGGCCGAATGGGTGCGCGCGCAGGTCGAAGGGGCCACGCCGCTTGATCCGGGGCGCTGCAGGCGGCTGGCCCTGGTGGGCGAGACCATGGACCAGGTGCGCGACGTGATGATCTTTGGCGAAAGCGGGATCATGGCCTGTTCTCCGCCAGACCGCCGCCCGGTGTGGCAGCCGACGCGCAAGCGATTGCTTTGGCACAACGGGGCGACGGCGCAGGTGTTTTCCGCCCATGACCCCGAAGCCCTGCGCGGCCCGCAGTTTGACGGCGCTTGGGTGGATGAGCTGGCCAAGTGGAAGAAGGCGCGCGAGACATGGGACATGTTGCAGTTCGGGTTGCGCCTTGGGGATCATCCCCAGGTTTGTGTCACCACGACGCCGCGCAATGTTGGCGTGTTGAAGGAGTTGGTGGCGCAGGAAAGCACGGTTGTGACCTCTGCGCCCACCGAGGCCAACAGGGCCTATCTGGCGCAGTCTTTCCTTGATGAAGTGCGGGCGCGCTATGCCGGCACGCGCTTGGGCCGTCAGGAGTTGGAAGGCGTGTTGCTGGACGAGGCCGAAGGCGCGCTTTGGACCACGCGGATGCTGGAAGCCTTGCAGGTGGATGACCTGCCCGAGATGGACCGGGTGGTGGTGGCCATCGACCCGCCGGTGACCGGGCGCGAAGGCTCGGACGACTGCGGGATCGTGGTGGCGGGGGCCGTCACCCAAGGCCCGGTGCAGGATTGGCGGGCCTATGTGCTGGCCGATTGCAGCATCGGCGCGGCGAGCCCGTCGAGTTGGGCCAATGCCGCCATCCGCGCCATGGAGCGGTTCGGGGCCGAGCGGTTGGTGGCCGAGGTGAACCAGGGCGGGGACCTGGTGGCGCAGGTGATCCGGCAGGTGGATCCGCTGATGCCGGTGAAGTCGGTGCATGCCAGCCGGGGCAAGGTGGCCCGGGCCGAGCCCGTGGCGGCCCTTTATGAGCAGGAAAGGGTGTTCCATGCGCGGGGTCTGGGCGATCTGGAGGACCAGATGTGCGCCATGACGGCGCAGGGCTATGAGGGCAAGGGCAGCCCCGACCGGGTGGATGCGCTGGTGTGGGCCTTGCATGAATTGATGATCGTGCCGGCGGCCAAGTGGCGGCGCCCGAGGGTGCGCGCGGTCTGATTCATTTTTCTTAAAGTTTTCGGGGTCTGATGGCTTTCGACGATGCGGAATGGCCGAAGACCCAAGGAGTGGAGCCGAGAATGATACTGGATTTCTTCAGACAGGGCGCAGCAGAGCCCGCAGCGCCGGAACAAAAGGCAAGTGCCGCCGCGCCGGTGATGGCCTGGCACGGGGCGGGGCGCGTGGCGTGGAGCCCGCGCGATACGGTGTCGCTGACGCGGACGGGCTATGCCGGGAACCCGGTGGTGCATCGCTGTGTCAAGCTGGTGGCGGAGGCCTGTGCGGGCCTGCCGATGGTTCTGGCCGGGGGTGAGGGGGCGTTCGAGGCGCATCCCGTGAAAGACCTGCTGGCCCGGCCCAACGGGGCGCAGGCGGGGGGTGAGATGCTGGAGGCGCTTTATGCGCAGCTGATCCTCACCGGCAATGCCTATGTCGAGGCGGTGGGGGCGCCCGGCGCGGTGCCGGTGGAATTGCATGTTCTGCGCTCGGACCGGATGAGCGTGGTGCCGGGCGGCGATGGCTGGCCGGTGGGCTATGAATATGCCGTGGGCGGGCGCAAGCATCGTTTCGCCGTGGAGGACGGGATTTCGCCCGTCTGTCATGTGAAGGGGTTTCATCCGCAGGATGATCATTATGGCCTGTCGCCCCTGCAGGCCGCCGCGCAGGCCCTGGACGTGCATAACGCGGCGAGCCGGTGGTCGAAGGCTTTGTTGGACAATGCGGCGCGGCCCTCGGGGGCGATTGTCTATCGTGGGGCCGAGGGGCAGGGGACGCTTTCGAGCGATCAATATGACCGCCTGGTGAGCGAGATGGAGAGCCACCATCAGGGCGCGCGCAACGCGGGGCGGCCGATGCTGTTGGAAGGGGGGCTGGATTGGAAGCCGATGGGGTTCAGCCCCTCGGACATGGAGTTCCAGAAAAGCAAGGAGGCGGCGGCGCGCGAGATCGCGCTGGCCTTCGGGGTGCCGCCGATGCTGTTGGGGATACCGGGCGATGCGACCTATGCCAATTATCAGGAGGCGAACCGGGCGTTCTACCGCCTGACGGTGCTGCCCATGGCCGGGCGCGTGGCGGGCAGCCTTGCGCATTGGATGGGGCGCTATACCGGCGAGGTGATCGAGATGCGGCCCGATATCGAGCAGGTGACGGCGCTGGCGCATGAGCGCGAGGCGCAGTGGCGGCGCGTGGCCGGGGCCGATTTCCTGAGCCGGGAAGAAAAGCGCCGGATGCTGGGCCTGCCGCCCTTGGCGACAGGCGAGGTGGCCGAGGCCGATACGACCGATGAGGAGGAGGCATGAGCCCGGCAATGGGAGAGGACGGCGCGCGCTATGGCTTTGAGGCCTTCGATTGCGCGCCGGCGCTTCGGCTGGAGGCGCATGAGCGGGTGTCGACCCTGCGCAACGAGGCGATGGTGCATCGGCTGGAGAAGATCGAAGCAATGCTGGAGCGGCTGGAAAAGCGGCTTTGGCTGGCGGTTTACGGCGTGGTGGGCGCGATACTGGCGCAGGCGTTCCAGCCCTTGTTGGCGGCGATGCCGTGAATGCGGACCATGGGGATGAGAAAAGGATGAGCGAGATGCAGGAACACTGGGGCTTGGAGCATAAGTTCTGCCGGTTGGGTGAGGAAATCACCGTGAGCGACGGGGCCGTGATCAAAGGCTATGCGAGCCTTTTCGGCAGTCGCGACCGGGGGGGCGACGTGGTGGCCAAGGGGGCCTATGGCGCGTCGCTGGCCAGATTGGCGCGTGAGGGGCGCGCGGTGAAAATGCTTTGGCAGCATGACCCGGCGCAGCCCATCGGCGTCTGGGACGAGGTGCGCGAGGACGACAAGGGCCTTTATGTGAAGGGCCGGTTGCTTGAGGGGGTCGAGCGCGCCCGCGAGGCCGCCGCCCTGATCGGGGCAGGTGCCATTGACGGGCTTTCCATCGGTTACCGGACGGTGAAGGCCCGGAGGAACGACAAGGGCCAGAGGCTTTTGACGGAACTGGAGCTTTGGGAGGTGTCCTTGGTGACCTTCCCGATGCTGCCCAGTGCGCGGGTGGGGGCCAAGGGGGAGACCCCGGACACGGACCAGACCTTGCGTGAGTTGGCGGCGGCCTTCGAGGGCGCGCGCCGGGAGATGGCGCAAAGCTAGAGCGCCGCAACACGACCGAAACGACAGTGGGATCAAGCGATGAGCAAGACCGAGGCACAGTCTCGGACCGGGGGAGATCTGTCTCCGGTCCATGAGGTGAAGTCCGCCGTGGCGGGGTTCATGACCGAGTTCAAAGGCTTTCGGGCCGAGATCGAAAACCGACTTCAACAGCAGGATGACAAAATGACCAAGTTTGAGCGTAAATCCATGGGGGCAGCCGCGGCGCGCCCGGTTCTGGCGGCGGCGGATGCCGGTGAGGCCCCGCATCAGAAGGCCTTTGACGCCTATCTGCGCAATGGCGACGATGACGGCCTGCGTGGTCTGGAACTGGAAGGCAAGGCGATGAGCACGGCCGTTGCCGGCGACGGGGGGTATCTTGTGGACCCGCAGACCGCCGAGAGCGTGAAAAGCGTTCTGGCCGCGACCGCGTCGATCCGGGCGATTGCCAATGTGGTGCAGGTGGAGGCGACAAGCTTTGACGTGCTGATCGACCACACGGATGTGGGCCATGGCTGGGCTACGGAAAGTGACCCCACCACCGAGACCGGCACGCCCACGATTGACCGGATTACCATCCCGCTGCACGAGCTTTCGGCGCTGCCCAAGGCCAGCCAGCGCCTGTTGGATGACAGCGCCTTTGACATCGAAGGCTGGCTTGCGGGGCGGATTGCCGACAAGTTCGCCCGTGCCGAGGCGGATGCTTTCATCAATGGTGACGGTGTGGACAAGCCCACCGGTATCATGACCCATCCCAGTGTCGACAATGACGTCTGGACATGGGGCAACATTGGCTATGTCCCCACGGGCGTGGATGGCGATTTCGGCGGGGCCGAGGCGATTATCGACCTGGTCTATAGCTTGGGCGCGCAGTACCGCGCCAATGCGGCCTTCGTGATGAATTCCAAGACCGCCGGGGCGGTGCGCAAGCTGAAGGACAACGACGGGCGCTTCCTGTGGTCCGATGGCCTGGCCGCCGGGGAGCCTGCGCGCCTGATGGGGTATCCGGTGCTGATTGCCGAGGACATGCCCGATATTGCCACCGGCGCGGATGCCATTGCCCTTGGCGATTTTAGCGCGGGCTACACCGTGGCCGAGCGCCCGGACCTGCGGGTGCTGCGCGATCCCTTCAGCGCCAAGCCGCATGTCCTGTTCTATGCCACCAAGCGCGTAGGCGGCGACGTGAGCGATTTCGCGGCGATCAAGCTGTTGAAATTCGCCACCTCGTAAGAGGTGGGCGATGGGGCGGGGGCCGGGCTGCCCCCGTCCGTGGCGCGCGTTTTGCCGCGATTTGCGTTGTCCAGCTGCTCCCCTTCGGACGAGCAACGTGAGGCTGCGCGCGCCTGAACCACCGGAGGGGATTGGGATGTGTGGAGAGAGTCCATGATGTTGATCGAAGAGACCACCTTGCCCGATGCGGCGCTTCCGGTGGAAGAGTTCAAGGCGCATCTGCGGCTGGGCACCGGGTTTGCCGATGGCGATGTGCAGGACCCTGTTTTGACGGGGTTCCTGCGGGCGGCCATGGCGGCGATTGAGGCGCGCACCGGCAAGGTTTTGATTGAAAGGGCGTTTTCCTGGACCGTGACGCGGTGGCGCGCGGCGGTGGGGCAACCCCTTCCGGTGGCGCCGGTCACGGCGGTGACGCAGCTTTTGCTGCGCAACCGCGATGAAGAGGAAGAGGTGATTGCGCCCGCGATGTACCGGCTTGAGCCGGATGCGCAGCGCCCGGTGTTGCGGCCCGGCGGCACGGTGTTGCCCGCGATCCCCGAGGGGGGGGTGGCCGAGGTGCAGTTGACGGCCGGGTATGCGCCGGATTGGGCGGGCCTGCCCGCCGATCTGGGGCAGGCGGTGCTTTTGCTGGCGGCGCATTACTATGAGTACCGGCATGAAACCGCGCTGGGCGGCGGGTGCATGCCCTTTGGGGTGACCAGCCTGATCGAGCGCTATCGCACCGTGCGGCTGATGGCCGGGGGCGGTGCGTGATGGGCCGGGTACATTTGAACCGGCCGCTGGTTTTGGAAGCGTCCGAGCGCGTGAGCGATGGCGCGGGCGGCCATGAGGAGACATGGGCCGCGCTGGGCACGCTGTGGGCCGAGGTGCGGGCGCGCACGGGGCGCGACCGGGCCGGGGAAGGCGGGGCCGTGTCGACCACCGGGTTTCGCGTGACGGTGCGGGCGGCCCCCTTGGGGGCGGCATCGCGGCCCAAGGCGGGCCAGCGGTTTCGCGATGGCACGCGGATCTTGCAGATCGAGGCGGTGGCCGAGCGCGACAGCGCGGCGCGTTTCCTGACCTGCTTTTGCGAAGAGGAGGTGGGCCTATGAGCTATGGTGCGGCGGCGGCCCTGCAAGCGGCGATTTACCAGCATTTGGCGGCGGATATGGGCCTTGGCGCGCTGGTGGGCGATGCGATCTACGATGCGCTGCCCTCGGGCCCCTTGCCCGAGACCTATGTCACGCTTGGCCCCGAGGATGTGCGCGAGCGCGGCGATGGCACGGGCGGCGGCGCGTGGCATCGGGTGAGCGTTTCGGTGGTCACCTCGGAAGCCGGGTTTCACGGCGCGAAGGAGGTGGCGGCGGCGGTGAGCGACGCGCTGACCGATGCGCAGTTGAGCCTTTCGCGGGGGCGCTTGGCGGCCTTGCATTTCTATCGAGCGCGGGCGCGGCGGGAGGGGACCGGCGATTTGCGCCGGATCGACCTGACCTTTCGCGCGCGCGTCGATGACACCCTTTAACCCATTGATTTCACGGGAGATGAACCATGGCAGTTCAAAACGGCAAGGACCTGTTGGTCAAGATCGACCTGACCAGCGACGGCAATTTTCAGACGGTGGCGGGCCTGCGGGCGACGCGCATCAGCTTCAACGCGGAAAGCGTGGATGTGACCAGCCTTGAAAGCGCGGGCGGCTGGCGCGAGTTGCTGGCCGGCGCGGGCGTCAAATCGGCCTCGATCAGCGGGTCGGGGATTTTCCGCGACGCGGCCAGCGACGAGCGCGCGCGGCAGATTTTCTTTGACGGTGAGACCCCGGATTTCCAGGTGGTGATCCCGGATTTCGGGGTGGTCGAGGGCCCGTTTCAGGTGAGCGCGATCGAATACGCGGGCACCCATGATGGCGAGGCGACTTATGAGTTGTCGCTCGCCTCGGCGGGGCAGTTGACCTTTACGGCGGCCTGATCCGATGGCGAACCCCTTTGCAGGCGAGGTGGCCTTGGTGATCGACGGACAGCGGCATGTGATGAAGCTGACCCTTGGGGCCTTGGCGGAGCTGGAGGCGGGCCTTGAGGGCGACAGTCTGGTGGAGATGGTGGAGCGCTTTGAGAGCGGCGCTTTTTCCAGCCGCGATGTGCTGCGCCTGATCGTGGCCGGGCTGCGCGGCGGGGGATGGCGCGGGCAGGCTGGTGACCTGCTGAGTGCCGAGATCGAGGGCGGGGCCATGGGGGCCGCCCGGGCCGCCGCCGAGCTTCTGGCGCGGGCCTTCATGGCACCGGAGGGGGCATGAGGGCTGCACGCTTTGACTGGCCCGCCTTGATGCAGGCGGGGATGCGCGGATTGGGCCTTAGGCCGCATGAGTTCTGGGCGCTGACACCGGCGGAGTTTGAACTGATGCTGGGCACAGGGGCCGGGATTGCGCCCCTGCGGCGTGGCGGGCTGGAGGCCCTGATGGCGGATTTCCCCGATACGCCAAACGAGAAAAAGGATGAATGACGTGGAACGATTGGACGATCTGGACGCGCAGGTTGAGGCGCTGGACGAAACCCTTGGGCAGACCACGGGCATGGCCGCGGCCTTTAACGCCGAACTGACGCGGGTGCGGGAGACTTTTGCCGAGACGGGCCAAGATGTGGCGACGCTGGAGCGGGGGATCGGCCGGGGGCTGACCCGGGCCATTCGCGGCGCGGTTGTGCATGGCGATAGCCTGTCCCAGGCGCTTGAAAAGATGACCAATTCGATGATCAACGCGGCGTTTAACTCGGCCGTGAAGCCGGTGACCGAGCATGTCGGCGGGTTGCTGGCCCAAGGGGTGGGCGGCCTGATGTCGGGGCTTTTTCCGTTCGAGAAGGGCGGTTCCTTCTCGCAAGGCCGGGTGCAGCCTTTTGCCAGTGGCGGAATCGTTAATGGGCCTGTGACCTTCCCGATGCGGAACGGTACCGGGTTGATGGGCGAGGCCGGGCCCGAGGCCATCATGCCGCTGTCGCGCGGGCCTGACGGTAAGCTGGGCGTGCAGGCGCGGGGCGGAGGTGCGCCGGTCAACGTGGTGATGAACATTTCAACCCCCGACGCCGAGGGCTTCCGCCGCTCAAAAGGGCAGATTGCCGCCGAACTGGGCCGGGCCATCGGGCGCGGCGCGCGCAACCGTTAAGGAGGGTGAGCCATGAATTTTCACGAGGTACGTTTCCCCGCAAGCCTGAGTTTCGGCTCCATCGGGGGGCCGGAGCGGCACACGGATGTGGTCACGCTGGCCAATGGGTTCGAGGAGCGCAACACGCCGTGGCGGCATTCGCGCCGTCGTTATGACGCGGGCGTGGCGATGCGCAGTTTGGACGATATCGAAACGCTGATTGCCTTTTTCGAGGCGCGGCAGGGGCAGATTTACGGGTTCCGCTGGAAGGATTGGACCGATTACAAATCCTGCGGCGCGCGGGCTGAGGTGGCTTATGACGATCAGGTGATCGCCGTGGGCGATGACGTGACCAGCGATTTTCAACTGGTCAAGCGGTACCGATCCGGTGAGCAGGTTTACGAGCGGCCCATTACCAAGCCCGTGGCGGGCACGGTGCGCGTGGGCCTTGGCGGCGATGAACAGCAGGACGGCGTGCATTACGAGGTGGAGGCGGAAACCGGGATGATCCGGTTTGCCCATCCGCCGAACGAGGGTGTCGAGATCACCGCCGGGTTCGAGTTCGACGTGCCGGTGCGGTTCGACATTGACCGTATCCAGACCTCGCTTGCCAGTTTTCAGGCCGGTGATGCGCCGAATGTGCCGATCGTGGAGGTCCGGGTATGAGCGGGCTGCACGAGGGGCTGAAGGCGCATTTGGCAACCGGGGTGACCACCACCTGCCGGTGCTGGGCGGTGACGCGGTCAGACGGGGTGACTTTGGGGTTCACGGACCATGATTGCGGGCTGGCCTTCGAGGGGATTGCCTTCAAGGCTGACACAGGGTTAAGCGCCTTGGCCTTGCAGCAAAGCACGGGGCTTTCGGTGGACAATACCGAAGCTCTGGGCGCCCTGAACGATGCCGCGATCCGCGAGGCGGATATCGAGGCGGGGCGCTATGACGGGGCGGAGGTACGCGCCTGGCTGGTCAATTGGGCCGATGTCAGCCAACGGCAATTGCAGTTTCGCGGCAGCATTGGCGAGTTGCGCCGTGCCGGCGGGGCCTTCGAGGCCGAGTTGCGGGGGCTGACGGATGTTTTGAACCGCCCGGTGGGGCGGGTTTACCAGAAGCCCTGTACGGCGGTCTTGGGCGATGCGGCCTGCGGGTTCGACGTGACGACGCCGGGGTATTTTGCCGAAACGCCTGTGGAAGAGGTCGAGGACCGGCGGGTCTTCCGGTTTGCCGAACTGGCAGGCTTTGCGCCTGCGTGGTTCCGTCACGGGCTTTTGCAAATGGAAAGCGGTGAGGCCGAGGGGCTGCGCGGGCCGATCAAGAGCGACGTTGAGGAGGACGGCGCGCGGGTGATCGAGCTGTGGGAGCCGCTACGCGCGCCGATTGAGGCGGGCGATGCCCTGCGCCTGATCGCGGGGTGCGACAAGCGTGGCGAGACCTGCCGGTTGAAGTTCAACAACTATCTGAATTTCCAAGGGTTTCCGGATATTCCCGGGGATGACTGGACAATCAGCGACCCGGCCCGCGCGGGCCGCTTGGATGGCCGGAGCCGCCGGGGATGAGCCGGGGCGATGAGATTGTGAGCGCCGCGCGGGAATGGCTGGGTACGCCCTATCGGCATCAGGCCTCGTGCAAGGGGGCGGGGTGCGATTGCCTTGGGCTTTTGCGCGGGCTTTGGCGCGAGGTTTTGGGCTCCGAGCCCGAGGCGGTGCCGGCCTATTCGATGGATTGGTCGGAGCCTGCGGGCGATGAGCAGCTATGGCGCGCGGCGGCGCGGCATTTGCGGGCCAAGCCCTTGGGGGATGAGGCCCCGGGAGATGTGCTTTTGTTCCGGATGCGGGCGCAGGGGGTGGCCAAGCATCTGGGGGTGGCCGCGCAGGCGGGTGCGCAGGCCACCTTCATTCATGCTTATTCGGGGCAAGCGGTGGTTGAAAGCCCGCTGACGCCGCCATGGCGGCGGCGCATCGTGGCGCGATTTGAATTTCCATAGGAAGGGGTAGCAGGCATGGCGACGATCATTCTTTCGGCGGCGGGGGCGGCGATTGGCGGCTCGGTCGGGGGGTCGGTTCTGGGGCTGTCGATGGCCGCCGTGGGCCGGTTTGCGGGCGCGGTCATTGGCCGCTCTATCGATCAGCGGTTGATGGGGCAGGGATCGGAGGTGGTGGAAACCGGCCGGGTCAATCGCCTGCGCCTGACGGGCGCGGGCGAGGGCGACGCCGTGGCGCAGGTTTATGGCCGGATGCGGGTCGCGGGGCAGGTGATCTGGGCCACGGAGTTTCTGGAAACGGTGACCATTACCGGGGGCGGCGGCGGAAAGGGGAGCGCGCCGCGCAACCCGACACAGGCCGATTATAGCTATTCGGTGAGCCTGGCGATTGCGCTGTGCGAGGGGGAAATTTCGCATGTCGGGCGGATCTGGGCGGATGGCACCGAGGTTTCGCGCGATGATCTGAACATGCGGGTTTATCGCGGAACGCGGGATCAGATGCCCGATCCGCGCATGGAGGCGGTCGAGGGGGCGGGCGCGGTGCCCGCCTATCGCGGAACGGCCTATGTGGTGATCGAGGATCTGGAGCTTGGCGCTTACGGTAACCGGGTGCCGCAATTCAGTTTCGAGGTCTGCCGCCCGGCGCAGCCCGGGACGGCGGGGGCCGAGCTTGACCCCGTGCAGGGCCTGCGCGGGGTGGCGATGCTGCCGGGCAGCGGCGAATATGCGCTTGCGACAACGCCGGTGCGGATGGACTTCGGCCTTGGTTCAACCGGGTTGGCCAATGTGAACACGCCCTCGGGCAAGGCGGATTTCCTGACCTCGCTGGACGGGCTTGAAGGGGAATTGCCGGCCTGTGGGACGACCTCGTTGATCGTAAGCTGGGTGGGGGATGACCTGCGTTGCGGGGACTGCACGATCCGGCCCGTGGTGGAGCAGCAGGAGTTCGATTCCGCGAATATGCCGTGGCAGGTGTCGGGATTGGACCGGCAGGCTGCGCAGATGGTGGCACGCGATGGCGAGGATCGCCCGGTTTACGGGGGCACGCCTGCCGATGCGTCGGTCGTGGAGGCGATCACGGCGTTGAAAGAGGCCGGTCAGGATGTGATGTATTACCCCTTCATCCTGATGCAGCAGATGCCGGGGAATGGCCTGCCTGATCCTTACGGGGCGACAGAGCAGCCCGCCTTGCCGTGGCGCGGGCGGATCACCGGGGCGCTTGCGCCGGGGCAGGATGGCAGCCCCGATGGCACGGCAGAGGCCGAGGCGCAGGTGGCGGCCTTTTTCGGCGGCGCGCAGGCCTCGGACTTCGCGGTTGGCGGCGATCCCGGGGCAGGCGGTACGGGCGGCAACGGGGCCTTTGATTTCATCGTCTATGACGGGCCGGTGAGCCAAAGCCCGGTTGTCTACGATGGCCCCGAAGACTGGGGATATCGTCGGTTCATCCTGCACCAGGCGGCGCTTTGCAAAGCGGCGGGCGGGATCGAGAGTTTCTGTATCGGGTCGGAAATGCGCGGGCTGACGCAGTTGCGGGGGCCGGGCAATTCCTTTCCGGCCGTGCAGCAATTGATTGATCTGGCCGGTGAGGTGCGCGCGCTTCTGGGGCCGGAGGTGAAGATTGGTTATGCCGCCGACTGGACCGAATATTTCGGCTATCAACCGGGCAATGGCGACCGGTTTTTCCACCTTGATCCGCTATGGGCCGATGACAACATCGATTTCATCGGGATCGACAATTACATGCCGCTGAGCGATTGGCGGGATGGCGAGGATCACGCCGATGTTGCGGCTGGGTCGATCTATGATCTGGAGTATTTGCAGGGCAATATCGAGGGCGGCGAGGGGTATGATTGGTATTACCATTCGCCCGAGGCCCATGCGGCGCAGATCCGCACCCCGATTGCCGATGAGGATCACGGAGAGCCGTGGATTTGGCGGTTCAAGGATATTCGGAACTGGTGGGCCAATGCGCACCATGAGCGGGTCGGGGGTGTCCGATCCGAGGTTGCAACGGATTGGGTGCCGATGTCGAAGCCCATTCGCTTTGCCGAATATGGCTGTGCGGCGATCGACAAGGGCAGCAATCAACCGAACAAGTTCGTCGATCCCAAATCATCGGAATCCAGCCTGCCGCGCCATTCCAATGGACGGCGGGACGAGTTGATGCAGTTCCAGTACCTGCGCGCCATGGCGGGGTATTGGACCGATCCGTTGCATAACCCGGTTTCTGAGGAATACGGCGGGCCGATGGTGGATTGGGCGCATAGCTGTGCCTGGGCCTGGGATGCGCGGCCGTTTCCGTTTTTCCCCAACAATCGCGGGCTTTGGTCGGACGGGGCCAATTATGCGCGGGGTCATTGGCTGAATGGCCGGATGTCGGCGCGGACCCTGCCGTCGGTTCTGGAAGAAATCGGCTTGCGGGCCGGGTTGCAGCATGGCGATAGCGACGATGCACATGGCTTGGTGCGCGGTTATCTGGTGGACCAGGTGGGCGAGGCGCGCGGGGCCATGCAGCCCTTGATGCTGCGTCATGGGGTGGACGCGGTCGAGCGGGACGGCGTGCTGCGCTATCAGTTGCGGGATGGCCGGGTGGACCATGTGATCGAGCCTGACCGCTTGGTGCGCGACCCCGAGATGGACGGTATTCTTGAGGAAACGCGCGGCAATTCGGCGGAACTGGCGGGACGGGTCCGGCTGCGGTTCGTCGAGGCGGATGCCGATTACGAGGTGATCGCCGAGGAAAGCGTTCTGCCGGATGAGGCGACCCATGCGGTTTCCGCCTCGGAGATGCCCTTGGCCCTGACGCGGGCCGAGGGGCGACAGACCGTGGCCCGGTGGCTTTCCGAGGCGCGGGTGGCAAGCGATAGCCTGCGCTTGGTGCTGCCGTCGTCGCGATTGGACGCGGGCGCGGGGGACGTGATCTCGGTACCGGAAGAGGGCGGGCCGGGCCTTTATCGCATCGACCGCGTAGAGCAGATGGGCAGCGCCCAAAAGGCCGAGGCGGTGCGGATCGAACCCGAGTGCTATGACCCGATTGAGGTGGAGGACGAAGCAGGCACGGTACGCGCCTTTGCGGCCCCGGTGCCGGTGACGCCCTTGTTCCTTGACCTGCCCCTGATGACCGGAGAGGAGGTGCCGCATGCGCCGCATATCGCGGTCATGGCAGACCCATGGCCCGGCTCGGCGGCGCTTTATGCCTCGGACGAGGACGCCAATTACAGGCTGAACCGGATTCTGGCGGCCCGTACCCCGGTTGGCGTGACCGAAACGCCGCTTAGCTGGGCGCCGATGGGGCGCTATGATCGAGGGGCGGGGCTTTTCATAAAGATGCGCTATGGCCAGTTGGAGAGTATCAGCCACGAGGCGATGCTGAACGGTGGCAACCTGTGTGCGATAGGGGATGGCACGCCCGGGGGGTGGGAAGTGTTCCAGTTCCGCGATGCCGAACTGGTTGCCCCGGAGACCTATGTTTTGTCACATCGGCTGCGCGGGCAACTGGGCACGGAGGTCGGGCCGGGGCATGTCTGGCCCGTGGGATCAATCGTGGTGCGGCTGGATGGCAGCCCGAGGCAGATTGATTTGCCCGAGGCCAAGCGCGGCCTGTCGCGCCATTACCGTGTCGGCCCCGCGCAGCGGCCCGTGGATGATCCGGCCTATTCCCATGCGCGGATCGCCTTTGATGGGCTTGGGCTGCGGCCATTGCGGCCGGTGCATTTGCAAGCACGTGGCGACGCCGGGCAGGGCCAGCATTTCAGTTGGGTGCGACGGACGCGCATCGGCGGAGACAGGTGGGATACGCCCGAGGTGCCTTTGGGAGAGGAGACCGAGAGCTATGTCATACGCGTCATGCAGGGCCCGCAGGTTATTCGCGAAAGCATGACGAGCGTGCCGGAATGGACTTATGACGCAGCGGCCCGCGCTTCGGACGCGATCAGCGGAGGCTATGAAGTGCAGGTTGCGCAGGTCTCGGCGCTTTATGGGCCGGGGCAATGGGCGCGCATGGCGCTTGAGGCTTAGCCCTTGGCACAGTCGACGCAGCGCGTCACGCCCGGGTCAAGCTCCAACCGGCCGGTTGCGATTTCATCGCCGCAATCCTCGCAGTAGCCGAAGTCGCCTTCGTCCATCCGGGCGAGGGCGGCTTCGAGTTTTTGGCGCTCTACTTGCCTGCGGGCGTGGGTGGCCTTGGCCATGGCCTGGTTTTGCAGCGCGTCCTGTCGGCTGAGCCGTCCGACGGCCTGTTGATCCAGTTCCACGGTGGCTTGTCCGGCTTCGCCGAGGGCATCTTCGTCGTCGAGGGTGGACAGACGGTGGTTTATCAAACTGCGAAAATACTTTGCCTGATCTGCATTCAATTCCTTGATCCCCTTGATCACAGCTTTGCGTTTTGCGAAACGCGCCTATCTGATATACTCAACCACAAGCACAGGAGCATGCAAATGGTTGAAACGCGCAGAAAATTGGCCGAGTTGGACCCGGTATGGGCCCGTATCCGGGCCGAGGCTGAAGAGGCGATCGAGCATGAACCGCTGCTGGGCGGGGTCATCCATTCGTCGATCCTGCACCATTCCTCGTTTGAATCGGCCATGGCCTATCGTATTTCCCTGAAACTGGGATCGGGCGAGATGCCCGAGATGCTTTTGCGCGAGATTTGCGATGCGGCCTATGCCGATGACGGCGATATTTCGGTCGCCGCGCGTGCCGATATCGTCGCGGTGAACGATCGTGACCCGGCATGCGACCGGTTTATCCAGCCTTTGCTGTTCTTCAAAGGGTTCCAGGCCATACAGGCCTATCGCGTGGCCAATTGGCTGTGGCGTCAGGACCGGCGCGACATGGCGCGGTTCTTCCAGATGCGCGTGTCCGAGGTGTTCGGCGTTGACGTTCATCCCGCGGCCCGGATCGGGAAGGGGATCATGATCGACCACGCGCATTCCATCGTGATCGGGGAAACCGCGACGGTGGGCGACAATGTCTCGATGTTGCATTCGGTGACGCTTGGCGGGACCGGCAAGGAAGAAGAGGATCGTCACCCCAAGATCGGCGACGGTGTCTTGATCGGGGCCGGGGCCAAGGTTCTGGGCAATATCCGGGTCGGCAATTGTTCCCGCGTGGCGGCCGGTTCGGTCGTGTTGCAGGAGGTGCCGCCGTGCAAGACCGTGGCAGGTGTGCCTGCCAAGATCGTCGGCGAAGCGGGCTGTGATCAGCCGTCGGTGAGCATGGATCAGCTGTTGGGGATCAAGGGGTCCGACTGAACCGGCTGCTGACGCGGTTTTCCCAAATAGCGTGGCTTCGCCACCCATTATTGCTTGATGAGGGGCGCTGCCCCTCAAACTCCCCGGGGTATTTGGCCCAAGAAAAAGCCCCGCCCGAGTGATCTTGGCGGGGCTTTGATTTTCAGGCCAGCATGACCATCGGGTTTTCGAGGTTCTGCACGATCTGTTCGAGCAGTTGCGCGCCGAGTGCGCCGTCGATGACCCGGTGATCGACGCTTAGAGTCACGGACATAACCGTGGCCACTGTCAGTTCGCCATCCTCGCCGACGACGGGCTTCTTGACCCCTGCGCCAACCGCAAGGATGCCGCCGTGCGGCGGGTTGATCACCGCGTCGAAATTATCGATCCCGAACATGCCGAGGTTGGAGATGGCAAAGCTGCCGCCCTGGTATTCCTCGGGCGAAAGCTTGCGGTCGCGGGCGCGGGTGGCAAGGTCTTTCATCTCGGCCGAAAGTGCCGAGAGCGATTTCATGTCGGCGTCTTTCAGGACGGGTGTGAAAAGCCCGCCTTCGATGGCCACGGCAACGGCCACGTCCGAGGGTTTCAGTTTCAGGACCTTGTCACCGGCCCAGACGGCATTGGCGTCCGGCACGGCCTGCAGGGCAAGCGCACTTGCCTTGATGATGAAGTCATTGACGCTGAGCTTCACGCCGCGACCCTCAAGCTGTTTGTTGAGCTGGCTGCGGAAAGCAAGAAGCGCATCAAGCTTGATATCCCGGCGCAGGTAGAAATGCGGGATGGTCTGCTTGGCTTCGGTCAGGCGGGCGGCAATGGTTTTGCGCATCCCGTCGAGTTTGACCTCTTCGTGCTCGCGCCCTTGGTACATTGCGGTGACGGCATCGGCAGACGGGCCAGCCGGAGTGGACGCCGCGGCCTGGGGTGCCGCTGCCGGGGCGGTGTCGGATTTTACCGGGGCCGCGTCGGCCTTGGCGCCTTCAACATCGGCCTTCACGATCCGGCCATGCGGACCGGAGCCTTTGATCTGGCTGAGGTCAAGGCCCTTATCGGCCGCGATGCGGCGGGCGAGGGGCGAGGCGAAGATACGGTCGCCATCTGCATCTTTCGGCGCGGCAGGGGCCTTGGTGTCGGAGGCGGCGGCCCCCTTGCCAGACCCTTCACCAGCCGATTTTTCCTCGGAGGTATCCTCGGTCTCGGTCTCGGGCTTGGGGGCGGGTTTTGCATCGCTACCCGAGGTGTCGATATCCTCGGCGCTTTCGCCTTCCTCCAGCAAGACGGCGATGGCAGTGTTCACCTTTACCCCTTCGCTGCCTTCTTCGACGAGGATCTTGCCGATGGTGCCTTCGTCCACGGCTTCAAATTCCATGGTGGCCTTGTCGGTCTCGATCTCGGCCAGCAGGTCACCGGAACTGACGGTATCGCCTTCCTTGACCAGCCATTTGGCAAGTGTCCCTTCCTCCATGGTGGGCGAGAGGGCGGGCATGAGAATTTCTGTGGGCATTGCTCCGTCTCTCCTTAGCGGTAGGTCACTTTGTTTACAGCCTCAAGCACCTCGTCGGTCGAGGTGAGGGCCAGTTTTTCAAGGTTCGCGGCATAGGGCATGGGCACGTCCTTGCCGGTGCAATTGATGACCGGCGCATCGAGGTAGTCGAAGGCGCGTTCCATCAAGGTCGCGGTGATGTGGTTGCCGATGGAGGCCACGGGGAACCCTTCTTCGACCGTCACGCAGCGGTTGGTTTTCATCACGCTGGCAATCACGGTGTCATAGTCGATGGGGCGCAGGGTGCGCAGGTCGATCACCTCGGCGCTGACGCCGTCCTCGGCCAGTTTTTCGGCGGCTTCGAGGGCATAGGTCATGCCGATGCCGAAGCTGACGATGGTGACATCCGTGCCTTCGCGCCAGATCTTGGCCTTGCCGAAGGGGATGGTGAAATCATCCATCACTGGCACTTCGAAGGATTTACCGTAGAGGATTTCGTTTTCGAGGAAGACCACCGGGTTTGGATCACGGATGGCGGATTTCAAAAGGCCCTTGGCATCGGCCGCCGAGTAGGGCTGTACCACCTTGAGGCCGGGGATTTGCGCGTACCATGCCGCGTAGTCCTGGCTGTGTTGCGCGCCAACGCGGGCGGCGGCACCGTTGGGGCCGCGGAAAACGATGGGGCTGCCCATCTGGCCGCCGGACATGTAAAGCGTTTTGGCGGCGGAGTTGATGATCTGGTCAATCGCCTGCATGGCGAAGTTCCATGTCATGAACTCGACAATCGGGCGCAACCCGCCCCAGGAGGCGCCGACGCCGATGCCGGCAAAGCCGTGTTCGGTAATGGGCGTGTCGATCACGCGCTTGCCGCCGAATTCATCCAGCAGGCCTTGGGTGATCTTGTAGGCCCCTTGGTATTCGGCGACTTCCTCGCCCATGACAAAAACGGTGTCGTCGCGGCGCATTTCCTCGGCCATGGCCGAATTGATCGCCTCGCGAACGGTCATGGTTTTCATGTCCGTGCCTTCGGGCCAATCGGGCGTGGTGTCCGGTTTCGGGATATCGTCGGCCTCGTCGCTTTTGGCCTTGGCCGGTGTGCTGTTTTCCTTCGCCTCGGAGGTTTCCTCGGGCTTGGGGTCGGGTTTTGCATCGCTACCCGAGGTGTCGATATCCTCGGCGCTTTCGCCTTCCTCCAGCAAGACGGCGATGGCGGTGTTCACCTTTACCCCTTCGCTGCCTTCCTCCACGAGGATCTTGCCGATGGTGCCTTCGTCCACGGCTTCAAATTCCATGGTGGCCTTGTCGGTCTCGATCTCGGCGAGAATGTCGCCACTGGAGACTTCGTCGCCTTCTTTCACCAGCCATTTGGCAAGCGTGCCTTCTTCCATGGTGGGGGAGAGGGCGGGCATTAGGATTTCAGTTGCCATTGTAGTCTCTCCTCAAGCGTTCTGCGGGGCGACATCGGTGTAGATGTCTGTCCAAAGGTCTTCGACAGAGGGTTCGGGGCTGTCCTTGGAGAATTCGGCGGCATCGTTCACGATGCCCTTGATCTCCTTGTCAATCGCCTTGAGTTCGTCCTCGGTGGCGTGTTTGCCCGAAAGCAGCAGATCGCGCACATGTTCGATGGCATCTTTTTCTTCGCGCATCTTCTGGACTTCCTCGCGGGTACGATACTTTGCCGGGTCCGACATCGAGTGGCCGCGATAGCGGTATGTCTTGATTTCAAGGATGTAGGGGCCTTTGCCGTCGCGGCAGTGGGCGACAGCCTTTTCGCCCGCTTCCTTCACGGCCAGCACGTCCATGCCGTCCACCGCTTCGCCGGGGATGCCGAAGGCTTCGCCGCGGGTGTAGATGTCGGGGGTGGAGGTGGAGCGTTTTTGCGAGGTGCCCATGGCGTATTGGTTGTTCTCGATGACGAACACCACCGGCAGGTCCCAAATGGCGGCCATGTTGAAGGTTTCATAGACCTGCCCCTGGTTCGCGGCGCCGTCGCCGAAGTAGGTGAAGGTGACGCGGTTATTCTCCAAGTACTTGTCGGCAAAGGCCAATCCGGCACCGAGCGGTACGTTAGCACCAACGATACCATGGCCGCCGTAAAAGTCTTTCTCGGTCGAGAACATATGCATCGACCCGCCCTTGCCCTTGGAGTAGCCGCCTTCGCGGCCGGTGAGTTCGGCCATGACACCCTTTGGGTCCATTCCGCAGGCCAACATGTGGCCATGATCCCTATATGTTGTGATCCGCTTGTCGCCGTCCTCTGCTGCTGCCTCAAGGCCGACGACGACGGCCTCTTGCCCGATGTAGAGGTGGCAGAACCCGCCGATCAGGCCCATGCCGTAAAGCTGCCCCGCCTTTTCCTCGAATCGGCGGATCAAGAGCATGTCGCGGTAGTATGACTTTAACTCATCGGCAGAAACATTTGGTTTCTTTGCGTTTTTCCGGGTGGCCATATGTGGCGCCTCCTCCGCTGCATAAATAGTTTAGCGTTAAACTATTTATTACACCATTCACCGTGCAATTTCGAGAGACAATTTGCGCCCGGCGGGTTTGTGGGGGCGAAATCGTACGAGTCGTACGATTGACCCCCGGATTTCGTACGAAAATCGGGGGGCTTGCGCGGGTCTTCGTACGAGTCGTACGAAACGGGCCGCTCACTCGGCGGGTTGGAAGCCTTCGATCAATTGCCGCAATCCGAAGGCTGCCCCGGCGATGATCGACAGCATCGTGACCGGCGCCGAGTAGCTGAGCACCGAAAACGCCGAGATGCCCTGACCAACGGTGCAGCCCATGGCAAGCACCGCGCCCGCGCCCATGAGGGCGGCGCCGAAGATTTGGCGGCGCAACTCGCGCGGGTCTTCGCAGGCCTCCCAGCGGAAGTGCCCCTTGAAAAGAGACCCGGCAAAAGCGCCGAGGACCACGCCCACGACAGAGCCAACGGCAAAGGAGGGCGCCTGTGCCGAGGCGCGCATGGTGTATAGCAGGGTTTCGCCCACGGGGGCGGAAAAGCTGTGCGAGACAACCGGCATGGCAGCAAACCCTTGGGTCGCGACCATGTAACTGCCGGCCCAGCCAGCGGTGATGGAAAGGCCCACGACGACGGCCCAGAAGACGGAGCCGGGTTTTTCCAGAAACGGGCGCGAGGTGAGGGCGGCCAGGCAAATCAAAAGACCGATGAAAATGCCGAGGCTGGCCAGGGGCAGGCCGCTGTTGGCCGAGATCAGGTGAACAATGCCCGGCGGTAGATCGGTGGTGACGTCTTCCTGCCGAAAGACCCAGTTGCGCAGGTAGGAAAACGGCCCGTGCAACATGGCGTAGGCCGAGACCCCCATGACAACGACGATGACAAAGGCACGGATGTCGCCGCCCCCAAGGCGCGCGATACAGCCGTAGCCACAGTTGCCGGCCAAGGCCATGCCATAGCCGAACATCAAACCGCCGATGATCGAGGCCAAGGGCATCCAGCGGATCGAAAGGTAAAAGGATCGTTCGGGCGCGAAATGCCCCGTGGCCGTCAGGGTATAGACCCCGGTCACGGCGACGCCGATGGCCAGAAACCACATCCGCATCCGAACCCATGACGCGCCATAAAGCGCATCTTCGATGGCGCCCATCGTGCAAAACCGCCCGATCCGTGCGGCCAGCCCCAGAAACAGCCCCGAGGCAAGCCCGATCAGGGCAACCAGAAAGTTGTCGTCGATGAAGTCGTACATGGGCCTTGCCTCTACTCCGGGGCGAAGGGGGCGTTTTCTTACCCCGCCTCGGAGTCCTCGGCGCAGAATAGCTCGTACACCAGTTCGAGTACACGGCGCGGTTTGTCATCGGCCAGGCGGTAGTAAATGGCCTTGCCCTCGCGGCGCGGTACCACCAGGCCTTCGAGCCGCAGGCGCGAAAGCTGTTGGGACACGGCCGCCTGACGGGCCGAAAGCAGGTCTTCCAGTTCGGTCACCGATTTTTCACCCGACACGAGGTGACATAAGATCATCAGGCGGCCTTCGTGGCTGATCGCCTTGAGAAAATTGGAGGCATTGGTGGCATTGGTCACCATGCGGTCCATTTCGGCCTCGGATAGAGTATTGTCAAAAACGGGAAGTCCCATTGTCCCTTGCCTTGTCTAATGATGGCCTGCGCGGGCCTTTAATTGGTTTTTGCGCGATCTTCAAAGTTTGTGTTGTTTTCCAGAATCTTCGTAAGCAGGCCCCAGAAGAAATCTTCGCCGGGATACCCTTCGATCCGGGCCAGTTCCTGTCCGTCGTCCACGAGAACGAAGGTGGGGGTAAATAAAACCTTGCGGGTAAATTCCATCCCGTCGGGCGGTGCGTCGGCGATATCAACCATGCGCAGGGGGGCATATGCGCCCTCGGCCGTCTTGGGATAGATGGGGCCAATTTCGGCTTTCCATTCAATGCAGTAATGACAGCCCTCGCGTTCGACCATCACAAGTTCGACCGCCTGCGCCATGGGCGCAAACGAGAGCCAGAGAACCGGAGCGAGAAAGGAGAGTGCCCTTGACAGCATTCTACACCTGATTGACGTTGACGTGATCCACAACATAATTTGAATATGTAGATAAGACAAGGAATCCGAGTCGTGATGGATATTTCGTTTGCTGGAGCGGCGCTTGCCGGGTTCCTGGCGTTTTTCACCCCCTGTATTCTGCCCATGGTGCCGTTTTACCTGAGCTACATGGCCGGCCTGTCGATGGCCGAGTTGCGCGAAGAGGGCGGCATCGCCCCGGGGGCGCAGCGGCGGCTGATTCTGTCGTCGGTGGCCTTTGCCCTTGGGGTGACCAGCATATTCACGCTGATGGGCATGGGGGCCACGGCGGTCGGGCAGGCCTTCAGCCAGTGGTTCGATGTGCTGCGCTATGTGGCGGCGGGTTTGATCTTTGTTTTTGGTCTGCATTTTCTTGGGGTGATCCGCATCGGTATCTTGTACCGGGAGGCCAAGATCGACGCCAAGACCGACCCCAAGAGTTTTCTCGGGGCTTATGTCATGGGCCTGGCCTTTGCCTTTGGCTGGAGCGCCTGCGTGGGGCCGGTTCTGGCCACCATCCTGATGATGGCCAGTGGCATGGGCGAGATCTGGCGCGGGGGGATTTTGCTTTTGGTGTTCGGGCTGGGCATGACCGCGCCTTTCGTGGTGGCGGCGATGTTTGCCAAGCCGTTCCTTGGCTGGCTTCAGCGCAATCGCAAGTACCAGCCTTACGTGGAAAAGGCGCTTGGTGTAATGTTGGTCGTCTTCGCGTTGTTGATCGCGACGGGCACGATCAATGAAATCGCCAATTGGATGATCGAGACCTTCCCGGTGTTTTCGACACTGGGGTAACCGGAATTTTAGGGAGGATGGCAAATGAAACGTGTTTTCGCGAGTGTGTTGGTGATGATCGGACTGGCGCTGCCGGTGGCGGCGGCCGAGATCGGTGACGACGGATTGCACAAGGAAAGTTGGATGCGCGAGACCTTCCTTGATTTGGGTGAGGATATTGAGGAGGCCCGAGCCGAGGGCAAGCGTCTGGCGCTGATGGTGGAGCAGCGGGGCTGTATCTATTGCAAGAAGATGCACGAGGAGGTTTACCCCGACGAGACGATCTCGAATTATATCGAGGAGAATTTCTTTGTCGTGCAACTGAACCTTCACGGATCGCGTGAGATGGTCGATTTCGATGGCGACGTGCGGCCCGAGCGCGAGATGCTGCGCAAATGGGGGATGCTTTTCACGCCGACGGTGATCTTCCTGCCCGAAGAGGTGGCCGAGGGCCAGACCGCGCCGCAGGCGGCGGTGGCCACGATGCCCGGGGCGTTCCAGAAGGGAACCACCCTGGACATGTATACATGGGTCAACGAAAAGCGCTATGCCATGGATAACGATGAGGATTTTCAAAGGTATCACGCGCGCCGCATCCAGGAGCGCGCGGCGGAGAAAGAAGAGTAAAATTGTTTTGCAGTCGCGGCAATAATTCACAAAGCTGAATTTGTTGTTGCATCGCTTGGCCGCGGTGGCCTACTGTATACACAGCTAGCCGAGAACAAGGCATGATAGCCATGGGAGGAAACATGAAGCTTTCGACAACACTTTTGGTGGCGGCGACCCTGACCGCCGGGGCGGCGCAGGCCGGTCCGGTTGCGCCGGGTGACGTGGAATTTGGCGAATACGGCGAAGTGACCGAGTCGCTGACCGGAACGCCGGGAGATCCGGAAAACGGTGCCAAGGTCATGAAGACCAAGAGCATCGGCAACTGTATTTCGTGCCACAAGGTGACCGCATTGAACGATGCGCCGTTCCATGGCGAAATCGGGCCGCCGCTTGACGGTGCCGCCGATCGCTGGGGCGAGGCGGAGTTGCGCGGGATTCTGGCCAATGCCAAGAAGACCTTCCCGGGCACGATGATGCCTGCCTATTACAAGGTCGAAGGCTTCGTCCGTCCGGGGAATGCCTACACGGGCAAGGCCGCCGAAGGTGAGCTGGATCCGCTTCTGACGGCCCAGCAGATCGAAGATGTTGTCGCCTTCCTGTCGACGTTGAAATACGAAGACTGACGCATTCAGGCGGGTTACGAGATTGACCAAGGAGATGAAAATGGACTTCACACGACGTGATACGCTGGCGATCGGCGCGGCCGCCGCTGCGGCAACCGTGCTTCCGATGCCGGCGATGGCATCGCAGACCGAGGACGCGATCGCGGAATTCACCGGCGGGGCCGACCTGGCCGATGGCGGTGTCGACCTCGACGCGCCGGAGATTGCCGAGAACGGCAACACCGTGCCGATCGAAGTGAGCGCCGAAGGCGCAAGCGCGATCATGGTGCTGGCCGCAGGCAACCCGACCCCGGGTGTTGCGACCTTCAACTTTGGCAAAGGCGCGGGCGCACAGCGCGCCAAGACCCGTATCCGCCTTGCCGGAACGCAAGACGTGATCGCGGTGGCCAAGATGGCGGACGGCAGCTTTGCCAAGACCCAGAAGACCGTGAAGGTCACCATCGGCGGCTGCGGCGGCTAAGCAAGCGATAAGGAGAAAACACAATGGCAGAAGGTGTACGCCCCCGCGTGAAAGCGCCCCGTTCGGCCGAAGCTGGTGAAGTCGTGGTCATCAAGACCCTGATCAGCCACAAGATGGAATCGGGCCAGCGCAAGGACAGCGACGGCAACGTCATCCCGCGCTCGATCATCAACCGGTTCACCTGTGAATATAACGGTGCGATGGTCGTGGATGTGGAAATGCATCCGGCGATTTCGACCAACCCCTACTTCGAGTTCGAGGCAACCATCCCCGAAGCCGGTGACTTCCAGTTCACCTGGTACGACGATGATGGCTCGGTCTACGAGGAAACCAAATCGGTCAAGGTCGGTTGATAGCAAAAAGGTGCCCTGCGCCCGGGTCAACCGGGGCGGGGCCAACCTTTAGGGAGGGAAAAAACACATGAAATTCAATGCAATGACAGCAGTGGCCGCCTTGATGTTGGCAGTGCCCGGTGTCGCCTCGGCGGGTCCGGACGATGACACGCTTGTCATCAACGGCGAGACCGAGATGACCACCAAGGCGCCGGTCCCGGCGCATATGGAAGATCTCCCCATGGATCAGATCATGTCGGGCTGGCACTTCCGTTCGGACGAAACCCAGGCGCTGGAAATGGACGATTTCGACAACCCCGGCATGATCTTTGTCGATGCCGGTATCGACCAGTGGAACGCGGTGGAAGGCAGCGAGGGGAACTCCTGTGCAAGCTGCCACGAAGGCCCGGACAGCATGACCGGCGTGCGCGCGGTTTACCCCAAGTGGGACGAGGAAGCGGGCGAGGTACAGACCCTTGCCATGCAGATCAACGACTGCCGCGAAAACAACATGGGCGCCGAGCCTTACAAGTACACGAGCGGTCAGATGGCGAACATGGAAGCGCTGATTTCTGTGCAGTCTCGCGGCATGCCCGTCAATGTGGCCATCGACGGCCCGGCCAAGGAAACCTGGGAAAAGGGTAAGGAGCTTTACTATACCCGCACCGGTCAGCTTGAGCTGTCCTGCGCCAATTGCCACGAAGACAACTATGGCATGATGATCCGCGCCGACCACCTGAGCCAGGGGCAGATCAACGGCTTCCCGACCTACCGTTTGAAGAACGCCAAGCTGAACACCGTTCACGCGCGTTTCAAGGGATGTGTGCGGGATACCCGTGCCGAAACTTACAAACCCGGCAGTGACGAGTTTGTCGCGCTGGAGCTTTATGTTGCAAGCCGTGGCAACGGCCTGTCGGTCGAGGGCCCTTCGGTCCGCAACTGATGTGACTTCGGGCCGGGGCGGTGCGCGACCGCCCCGGCCAAGCCGCTGCCTGCATGACATTGAAATTCATGGCCTTTCGGCCAAACCGCATCCGGAAGGCCGGGCGCGGAACGGGACAACTCTAACCACTTGGAGACGGATTAAATGATCTCTCGTCGCGATTTTCTTCAGGTCAGCATGGCGGCCTCGGCGCTTTACGGCGCCAGTGGCTTTGGCAACTGGGCGAAACTGGCAGCACAACAGGCCCTGACCCAGGATCAGCTTTTGGATTTTGACACTTTCGGCAACGTGAGCCTGATCCACGTCACCGATATTCACGCCCAGCTGAAGCCGATTTATTTCCGCGAGCCGGAGATCAACATCGGTGTGGGGGGCAACAAGGGCGAGGTGCCGCATGTGACCGGCGCCGATTACCGCAAGCTTTACGGCATCGAGGATGGCAGCCCGAGCCATTACGCCCTGACATACAATGATTTCGCGGCGCTTGGGAAAGAATACGGCAAAGTCGGCGGCCTTGACCGTGTGGCGACGGTCGTCAAGTCGATCCGCGCGGCCCGGCCCGATGCCCTGCTGCTGGATGGTGGCGATACTTGGCACGGATCCTACACCTGCTATCAGACCGAAGGCCAGGACATGGTCAACGTGATGAACGCGCTGAAGCCGGATGCGATGACCTTCCACTGGGAATTCACGCTGGGCCAGGACCGGGTGCGCGAACTGGTTGAAGGCTTGCCTTATGATGCACTGGGCCAGAACATTTTCGACGCCATGTGGGACGAGCCCGCCGCCGAGTTCAAACCCTACGAGTTTTACGAGCGGGGCGGCGTCAAGATCGCCGTGATCGGTCAGGCCTTCCCCTATATGCCGATTGCCAACCCCGGCTGGATGTTCCCCGATTACAGTTTCGGTATTCGCGACGAGAACATGCAGGCCATGGTGGACGAGGTGCGCGACCAGGGCGCGGAACTGGTTGTTTGCCTGAGCCACAACGGTTTCGACGTCGACAAGAAGATGGCCAGCGTCGTCAAGGGGATCGACGTGATCCTGACCGGTCACACCCATGATGCATTGCCGGAGCCGGTTCTGGTGGGCGATACCATCCTGATTGCCAGCGGATCGAACGGCAAATTCGTCAGCCGCGTGGATCTGGATGTGCGCGATGGCCGGATGATGGGGTTCCGCCACAAGCTGATCCCGATTTTCTCGGACGTGATCGAACCCGATGCCGATATGGCGGCCCTGATTGATGAACAGCGCGCACCGTTCAAGGCCGAGTTGGAAGAGGTGATCGGGGAAACCGATGATCTGCTTTATCGCCGTGGCAACTTCAACGGATCGTGGGACGACCTGATTTGCGATGCGCTGATTTCCGAGCGTGAGGCGGATATTGCCATGAGCCCCGGCGTGCGTTGGGGGCCGAGCATCCTGCCCGGTCAGCCGATCACCCGCGAGGATATCTGGAACGTGACCTCGATGTCCTATGGCGAGGCGTACCGCAGCGAGATGACCGGCGAGTTCATCAAGGTGATCCTTGAGGATGTGGCCGACAACATCTTTAACCCCGATCCCTATTACCAGCAGGGCGGTGACATGGTGCGCATCGGCGGCATGGGCTATTCCATCGACATCAGCAAACCGCAGGGTGAGCGAATTTCCGACATGACCCTCCTGAGCACCGGCGAGGCGATCGACCCGGCCCGGAATTACGTGGTCGCGGGCTGGGCCAGCGTCAACGAGGGCACCGAGGGGCCGAAGATTTGGGACGTGGTGGAAAGCCACATCCGCAAACAGGGCACCGTTAAACTGGAGCCGAACAACAGCGTTAAAGTCAGCGGCGTGTAAGCGCGCCGCGACGCTTTGACAGATACCCTGTTTTCATCATATTCATGTAGATGAATTTGATGTTGGAAGAGGAGGCTTAGGACAAAGATGACAGCCGACAAGAAATCAAACGGGGCTTCGCGCCGGGCGTTCCTGAAGGGCGCCGTGGCGGCCGGGGGTGCCGTGGCGGGGGCAGGCATGGCCCGCGCGGCCGGAGAGCCCGAACCGCTTATCACCGAGGTGCAGGAATGGGCCAGCGGCTTTGGCGAGGGCGTGGATGCCACGCCCTATGGCCTGCCCATTCGGTTCGAGGACGATGTGGTGCGCCGCAACGTCGAGTGGCTGACCGCCGATACGATCAGTTCGATCAACTTCACCCCGATCCATGCGCTGGACGGTACGATCACGCCGCAGGGCTGCGCCTTTGAGCGTCACCACTCGGGCGCGATCGAGTTGAAGAAAGAAGATTATCGCCTGATGATCAATGGTTTGGTCGATAAGCCGCTGATTTTCAATTATGCCGACCTGGAGCGTTTCCCGCGCGAAAACCACGTGTATTTCTGCGAATGTGCGGCGAACACGGGCATGGAATGGGCCGGGGCGCAGCTCAATGGCGCGCAGTTCACCCATGGCATGATCCACAACATGGAATATTCCGGCGTGCCGCTGCGCACCCTGTTGGAAGAGGCCGGTTTGGACCCCGCGGGCGACCTCAAGGACAAGTGGGTTTACGTGGAAGGGGCCGATGCCTCGTCGAACGGGCGGTCTATCCCGATGGACAAAGCGCTGGACGATGTTCTGGTCGCCTTCAAGGCCAACGGCGAGGCCCTGCGCAAAGAGCATGGGTACCCTGTGCGCCTGGTTGTTCCCGGTTGGGAAGGCAACATGTGGGTCAAGTGGCTGCGCCGTGTCGAGGTGACGGATGGCCCCGTGGAAAGCCGCGAGGAAACATCGAAGTACACCGATACGCTGGCCGATGGTACAAGCCGCAAGTGGACCTGGGAAATGGACGCCAAGTCGGTTGTCACCAGCCCCAGCCCGCAATCGCCCATCACCCATGGCGCAGGCCCGCTGGTTATCACCGGGCTGGCATGGTCGGGGCGTGGCGCGATCACCCGGGTCGATGTCTCGACCGATGGCGGCATGAACTGGCAACAGGCGCGTCTGGCCAAGGAAGGCGAGAGCAAGGCCCTGAGCCGGTTCTATTTGGACATCGACTGGGACGGCAGCGAGATGCTGCTGCAAAGCCGGGCGCATGACGACACGGGTTACGTTCAGCCGACCAAGACGCAGCTGCGCGAGGTGCGCGGCGAGAACTCGATCTATCACAACAACTGCATCCAGACTTGGTGGGTGAAAGAAAGCGGAGAGGCGGAAAATGTCGAAGTCTCTTAAACTTTACGGTGGCACGGCGTTGGGCGCGGCGGCGCTTTTGGCGGTGGCCTTCAACTTTGCCGATCGCAACATCACCCCGCTGCCCGAGCGCGCGGACAGGATGGGCGAGGCGCCTTCGAACCCCGATCTGGGCTTTATCGCCATGGCGCGCGCCGCAAGCGAGCCGCACGGCAACTATAACCTTGGCCGGATGGCCCTGCCGGAAGAGATCGCGGCATGGGATCTGGATGTCATGCCCGATGGCACCGGGTTGCCGGAAGGGTCGGGCGATGTCTGGACCGGCGAGGAAGTCTTCATCGAGAAATGCGCCGTCTGTCACGGCGATTTCGCCGAAGGCGTGGGCAACTGGCCCAGCCTTGCAGGCGGTGATGGCACCTTGGCGGACAAGGACCCGGTCAAAACGGTTGGCAGTTACTGGCCCTATCTGTCGACGGTTTGGGACTATGTGCATCGCTCGATGCCCTTCGGCGCGGCGCAGACCCTGACCGTGGATGAGACCTATGCCATCACGGCCTATATCCTTTATTCCAACTACCTTGTCGAAGACGACTTCGTCTTGTCGAACGAGACCTTCCTCGACGTGGAAATGCCCAATGCCGACGGGTTCATCGTGGATGACCGCGAAGAGGCCGAGGCGCATTTCTGGAATACCGAGGCCTGCATGTCGGACTGTAAGGACAGCGTGGAAATCACCATGCGCGCCGCAGTTCTGGACGTGACGCCGGAGGAAGAGGAAGACGCCGCGGCCGAGCCTGCCGCCGCCGAAGAGGTGGACACGGCCGCCGCCGAGACCGAGGAGGCCGCCGCAGAGCCAGCGGCGGAAGAAACCGCCGCGCTGGACCCTGAACTGGTTGCTGCCGGTGAAAAGGTCTTCCGTCAGTGCAAGGCCTGTCACCAAGTGGGCGATGGCGCGAAGAACCGCGTCGGCCCGCAGTTGAACGGCGTCATGGGCCGGACCATCGGCGGTGTCGAGGACTTCCGGTATTCGAAAACCATGGCCGCCATGGGCGAGGAGGGGCAAGTTTGGAACGAAGAGTCCATGGCCGCCTTCCTTGCCGATCCGCGTGGCTATGTGAAGGGCACCAAGATGTCCTTCCGTGGTCTGCGCAAGGACGATGATATCGCGGCAATGACCGAGTATCTGAAGTCGTTCTCGGACTAAGATTATCAAGCGGGGCCGGGTCGAACCGGCCCCGTTTTTTCTTTGACTGGTTGCATTTGCGTGCCATCATTCAAGCATGAGCTTTGGGAGGAGCGTTCATGCCGAAACGCGCGGTTGGTGCGGTGGCCCTGACGATGGGGTTGTTGGCATCACAGGCCCTTTGGGCGGATGAGATCGGCGATGCCGAGCGGGGCAAAAAGGTTTTTGCCAAATGTTCGGGCTGTCACCAAGTGGGCACAGGCGCCGAAAATGGCATTGGCCCGCATCTGAACGGGATTTTCGGGCGCAAGGCGGCCTCGGTCGCGGATGGTTACCGGTATTCGAAAGGGTTGGAGCGGGCCGGGGCCGATGGGTTGGAATGGCACCTTGAGACCCTTGATGCCTATCTTGAAAACCCCAAAGCCTTGGTCAGTGGCACCCGGATGAGTTTTCGCGGCTTGAAAAAGCCGCAGGACCGGGCCGATGTTCTGGCCTATTTGCGGATTTATTCGGACGATCCGGCCAACATCCCCGAGGCGGACCCCACGGCGATTGCGCCAGAGGTGGATTTGCCGCCCGAGATACTCGCCATGGTGGGGGACCCGGAGTATGGCGAATACCTGTCCAGTGAATGCAAGACCTGCCATCAGGCCGATGGCAATGATGATGGCATTCCATCCATAACCAATTGGCCGACGGAAGATTTCGTGGTGGCCATGCATGCCTATAAGCAAAAGCTGCGGCCGCATCCGGTGATGCAGATGATGGCCGGGCGATTGAGCGATGAGGAGATCGCGGCGCTGGCCGCCTATTTTGAGAATATCGAATAACTTGCCGGATCATACCGGCGCAACCGGGAGGAAATACCATGACCCTTAACAGACGAGTCTTTATCGGCACGGGTGTCGCGGCTGCGGCGGCGCTGTCGGCTCCGATGGTACGCGGCCAAGGTAAGCCGCGTGTCGTCGTGGTTGGCGGCGGGGCAGGCGGGGCAACCGCGGCCCGTTATATCGCAAAGGAGAGCGACAGCGCGATCGACGTGACCTTGGTGGAACCCACACGCGCCTATTACACCTGCTTTTTCTCGAACCTTTATATCGGCGGTTTCCGCGATTTGAGCAGCATCGGCCACAGCTATGGCACCTTGGCCAGCGATTACGGCGTGAACGTGGTGCATGACTGGGCCGTGGGGATTGACCGTGATGCCAAAACGGTAAGCTTGGCCGGGGGCGCGACGCTGCCGTATGATCGCCTGATCCTGTCGCCCGGCATTGATTTCGTCGAAGGTGCGGTGCCGGGTTGGGACGTGAGCCAGCAAAACAAGATGCCCCATGCCTACAAGGCGGGCAGCCAGACCGAACTGCTCAAGGCGCAGATCGAGGCGATGCCGGAGGGTGGGCTTTATGCCATGGTGGCCCCGCCCAACCCCTACCGTTGCCCGCCGGGGCCCTATGAGCGGATCAGCATGGTGGCGCATTTGCTGAAAGAGATTAACCCCACGGCGAAAATCCTGATCGCGGACCCCAAGGCGAAGTTCTCGAAGCAGGCGCTTTTCGAAGAGGGGTGGCAGAAACATTATGGCGGTATGATCGAACGGATCGGCCCGGATTTCGGCGGCCAGAACGTGAGTGTGAACCCCGACGAGATGACCGTGGATATCGACGGCGCGATCGAGAAGGTGGATGTCTGCAATGTCATTCCGGCCCAGAAGGCGGGCAAGATTTGCGACATGGCGGAGATTACCGAAGGCAATTGGGCGCCTGTTGTCCCGGCAACCATGCAATCGCGGATGGACGAGAATATCCATGTTCTTGGCGATGCCACGAACCAGGGCGATATGCCGAAATCGGGCTATTCGGCCAATTCCCAGGCGAAGGTGGCGGCCATGGCCGTTCGTGGGGCGCTGACCGGCTCCAAGGTCTTCCCGGCGAAATTCTCGAACACCTGCTGGAGCCTGATTGACACCGATGACGGTGTGAAGGTCGGCGCGTCTTACCAGGCGACGGATGAGAAGATTGCCAAGGTGGATGGCTTCATCAGCCAGACGGGCGAGGATTCGGCCATGCGCAAGGCGACCTACGAGGAAAGCCTTGGCTGGTACTCGGGCATCACCGAGGACATGTTCGGCGCGTCTTGACCCCTGCCAATCCATGACAGGCGGCCCCCGGTGCGGATCGGGGGCCGCTTTTTTGTGCAATATCGATTTTTCGAAGTTTCCTATTAGGAATAATACATTCTTAATATTGAGGTCACTTGCGACTCGGGCTAGCGTTTTCAGCACAGGATTATGGAGGCGTCGATGTGTGGAATCGTCGGATTGTTTTTGAAGGATAAAGCGCTTGAGCCGCGCTTGGGTGAGATGCTGAGCGAGATGCTGATCACCATGACGGATCGTGGCCCCGACAGCGCGGGGATTGCCGTTTATTCCCAAGATCGGGAGGGGCGGGCCAAGTTGACCGTGCAGGCCGATGACCCCGGCCGGTTCGCCGGGTTGGGCGATGAGATGGCCAAGGTGCTTGGCAGTGATGTGACCGTGCGGATCAAGGATACCCACGCGGTGATCGACCTGCCCGACGCCAAGATGGCCGAGGCGCGTGCCGCCCTCAAAGAATTGCGCCCCGATGCGCGGGTGATGAGCGCGGGGGAGGCGATCGAGATCTACAAGGAGGTGGGCCTGCCCGGCGATGTGGCCAATCGGTTCGATATTCCGCATTTGGCGGGCAGCCACGGCATCGGTCACACGCGGATGGCGACCGAGTCGGCGGTGACGACACTGGGCGCGCATCCGTTTTCCACCGGGGCCGATCAGTGCCTTGTGCACAATGGATCGCTTTCCAACCACAACTCCCTGCGGCGGCAGTTGGCGCGCGAAGGGGTCAGCGTGGAAACCGAGAACGATTCCGAGGTGGCCGCGGCCTATCTGACATGGAAGATGCAGCAGGGGCATAGCCTTGGCGAGGCGCTGGAATCGGGGTTGGAGGATCTGGACGGTTTCTTCACCTTTGTCGTCGGCACCAAGGATGGCTTCGGCGTGGTGCGCGACCCGATTGCCTGCAAGCCTGCGGTGATGGCCGAGACCGACCAATATGTGGCCTTTGGCAGCGAATACCGCGCGCTGGTGAACCTGCCCGGGATCGAAGAGGCCCGCGTATGGGAGCCGGAACCCGCAACCGTTTACTTCTGGAAGCACTGATATGCAGACATTCGATTTGGAAGCCAATGGCCTGCGGGCCTTGAACGCCGCGCTTCAGGCGCAAAGCGAGCAGACCAATGAAACCGCTTGGCAGGTGGTCAACCCGCGCGGCAGCCATGCGATTGCCGTGGGGCTGGACGCGCCGATTGACGTGACGGTCAAGGGGTCGACCGGGTATTACTGCGCGGGCATGAACAAGCAGGCCAGCATTACCGTGGATGGTAGTGCCGGCCCGGGCGTGGCCGAAAACATGATGAGCGGCACCGTGATCGTCGAGGGCGACGCCAGCCAATATGCCGGGGCCACGGGCCATGGTGGTTTGCTGGTCATCAAGGGCAACGCCAGTTCGCGCTGCGGGATTTCCATGAAGGGGATCGACATCGTGGTGCAGGGCAACGTCGGCCATATGTCGGCCTTCATGGCGCAAAAGGGAAACCTTGTGGTCTGTGGCGATGCGGGCGATGCGCTTGGCGACTCGGTCTACGAGGCGCGGCTTTTCGTGCGGGGCGAGGTGAAAAGCCTTGGGGCCGATTGCATCGAGAAAGAGATGCGGCCCGAGCATCTGGAAATCCTGCGCGACTTGCTGGAGCGGTCAGGGATTGACGCCAAGCCGGAAGAGTTCAGGCGCTATGGCTCGGCCCGGAAGCTGTACAATTTCAACATCGACAACGCGTATTGAGGGGAATCGATATGGCAGACGATCAAAAACACGCGATTCCGCAAACAGTGCCAACGCAGTCGGCCACCTTCAGCCCGCAGGTCAACGCCGAGATTCGGCGCGCGGCGGCGACGGGGATTTACGACATTCGCGGTGGCGGGGCGAAACGGCGGGTGCCGCATTTCGACGACCTGCTGTTCCTGGGTGCTTCGATGAGCCGGTATCCGTTGGAGGGATATCGCGAGCGGTGCGATACCAACGTGGTGCTTGGCACGCGTTTTGCCAAGAAACCCATCGAGTTGGATATTCCGATCACCATCGCGGGCATGTCCTTTGGCGCATTGTCGGCACAGGCCAAGGAGGCGCTTGGGCGCGGGGCGTCCATGGCGGGCACTTCGACCACCACGGGCGATGGCGGCATGACGACGGAAGAGAGGGGCCAGTCGAAAACGCTGGTCTATCAATACCTGCCGTCGCGCTATGGCATGAACCCCGACGATTTGCGCAAGGCGGATGCGATCGAGGTGGTCGTGGGACAGGGCGCCAAGCCCGGTGGCGGCGGGATGCTTCTGGGCCAGAAGATTTCCGACCGCGTGGCCGAGATGCGCGATTTGCCCAAGGGGATCGATCAGCGCAGCGCCTGTCGGCATCCCGATTGGACGGGGCCGGATGACCTTGAGATCAAGATTTTGGAACTGCGCGAAATCACCGGCTGGGAAAAGCCGATTTACATCAAGGTGGGCGGTGCGCGGCCCTATTTCGACACCACGCTGGCGGTGAAAGCGGGCGCGGATGTTGTGGTGCTGGACGGGATGCAGGGCGGTACGGCGGCGACGCAGGACGTGTTCATCGAACATGTGGGGCAGCCCACGCTGGCCTGTATCCGCGATGCGGTGCGCGCGCTGCAGGATCAGAACATGCACCGCAAAGTGCAGTTGATCGTTTCGGGCGGTATCCGTTCGGGTGCGGATGTGGCCAAGGCCCTGGCGCTTGGCGCCGATGCGGTAAGCATCGGCACGGCGGCCATGGTCGCCCTTGGCGACAATGACCCCAAGTGGGAGGCCGAGTATCGGGAAATGGGCACCACCGCAGGGGCCTATGACGATTGGCACGAAGGGCGCGACCCGGCGGGGATTTCCACGCAGGACCCGGAGCTTTCCAAGCGGCTGGACCCGGTCGAGGCGGGCCGCCGGTTGAACAATTACCTCAAGGTGATGGCGCTGGAGGCGCAGACCTTGGCGCGGGCCTGCGGCAAGAACCATGTGCAGCATCTGGAGCCCGAGGATCTGGTGGCCCTGACGATGGAGGCGGCGGCGATGGCGCAGGTGCCGCTTGCGGGGACCAACTGGTACCCCGGCAAGCCGGGCACGCAGTTTTAACGGCAAGACAATCGGACGGGGCGGCCAAGGGCTGCCCCGATTTCCTAACAACAGGGACGTAAACAAACGAAAGGGACAATAAGACCATGACGACAGATCTGGCATCCTTTGCCGCCGAGCGCGGCGTCAAGTATTTCATGATTTCCTTTACTGACCTCTTCGGGGGGCAGCGGGCCAAGCTGGTTCCGGCGCAGGCCATTGCCGATATGCAGGAAGACGGCGCGGGGTTTGCCGGGTTTGCCACGTGGCTGGATATGACACCGGCGCATCCCGATATGCTGGCCGTTCCGGACCCCGATAGCGTGATCCAACTTCCGTGGAAGCCCGAGGTGGCATGGGTGGCCGCCAACCCCGTGATGGAAGGCGAGGACGTGGCCCAAGCCCCGCGCAACGTGCTGCGGCGCCTGATCGACGAGGCGGCAAGCGAAGGCATGCATGTGAAAACCGGGGTCGAGGCGGAGTATTTCCTGTTGACCCCCGATGGCACGCAGCTAAGCGATGAATTCGATACCGCCGAGAAACCCTGTTACGACCAACAGGCGGTGATGCGCCGCTATGACGTGGTGCGCGAGATTTGCGACTACATGCTCGAACTGGGGTGGGGGCCGTATCAGAACGACCATGAGGATGCCAACGGCCAGTTCGAGATGAACTGGGAGTTTGCCGATGCGCTTGTCACCGCCGACCGGCATTCGTTTTTCAAGTTCATGACCAAGTCGGTGGCCGAAAGGCACGGCTTCCGCGCGACATTCATGCCCAAGCCGATCGAGGGGCTGACGGGCAACGGGTGTCATGCGCATATCTCGGTTTGGGATGGGGCCGGGGAGGACGCCAAGACCAACATTTTCGCCACCGAAGCCAGCAGTGGCAGCCCGACGGCGGAACTGGGCCTGTCGGAGCAGGGGGCGCATTTCCTTGGCGGGATCATGAAACACGCCAGCGCCTTGGCGGCGATCACCAACCCGACGGTCAACAGCTATAAGCGGATCAATGCGCCGCGCACCACCTCGGGGGCGACATGGGCACCCAACACGGTGACATGGACGGGCAACAACCGGACCCACATGGTGCGGGTGCCGGGGCCGGGGCGGTTTGAGCTGCGCCTGCCGGACGGGGCGGCAAACCCCTATCTGCTTCAGGCGGTGATCATCGCGGCGGGGCTTTCGGGCGTGCGCGCGCAGGCCGATCCGGGCAAACGCTATGATATTGATATGTATGCCGAAGGTCACAAGGTGCGCGGCGCGCCGAAACTGCCGCTCAATATGCTGGATGCGCTGCGTATGTATGACAAGGACAAGGAACTCAAGGCGATGATGGGCGATGAGTTTTCGAAGGCCTATCTGAACATGAAGCGCAAGGAGTGGGACAGTTTCGTGTCGCATTTCAGCCGGTGGGAAAAGGAGCACACGCTGGATATCTGATGCCTTGAAAACGACAAAGGCCCCAAGCCGTGCTTGGGGCCTTTTGACTAAGGGTACCGTGTCGGAGGAACAGGCCGTTCAATCGCCTTTTGCTTTGCCGTCCACCTCGTCGGCCAGAGCCTCGGCCCGGGCGGCGATTTCCGCGAGGCTGTCGGTGACATCCGTTGGCACCACGGGCACCTCGATGGTTTTCGGTTCGGGCGTGGGGGCGTTGCGCAGTTGCTCCAGTTCGGCCTCTTTCTCGGCCATGCGATCTTCCATCGCTTTCAGTTTGTCCTGCACGCCGGCGGTTTTATCGGCCAGCATGAGGCCGGCCATCAAGAGCATCCGTGCCTCGGGGATACGGCCGATCTGGGCGGCGAGAACCGAGGCTTCTTCGTCCAGCATCTTGGCGGCGGAATGCAGGTAGTGTTCTTCGCCTTCCTGGCAGGCGACATCGAAGGTCCGGCCACCAATTTCAATTTGCACTTCGGGCATCAGGCATCCTCCGGTTGGGTGGTGTCATCGGCGGTATCGCCGCCCGCGGCGCGCTGCAGGATCACCTCCATTTCAGAGAGGATCGCGTCGGCCTCGGATTTGTCGGCGGCGCGGCTGGCGCGCAGGCCTTCAAGCTCGGCCAGCATCGCCTTGTTGATCAAATGCGCCTCGCCCACGCCTTCGGCGTTGGCCTCGCGCAGGGCGGTGTTGTTATCACGAAGCTGCTGGTTGGCCTGGCGCAGGGATTGCAGGGATTTGTCCATATCCGTGAGCTTTTCGGCGCTGTCGGATTGGGCGGCATCGCGGGCCGCTTCGGCCTCGGAGAGGGAAGCCTTGAGTTTCTTGATGCGTTCTTCAAGCTGTGCGTTGGCGAGCTTTTCTTCTTCAAGCTGCTGACGGAGGGTGTCAATTTCTCCATCCTCGGCGGGTTTGGCCATCCCGTCCAGCCCTTGGCCGATGCGGTCAAGCGCTGCGGTAATTCGGCGCTGCAACTCGGGTATATCGCTCATGTCCTGACCCCTTGGGTTGGTGTTTTACGCGGCGGCCGCGAATCGCCTGAACGCGATTTTGTGGTTAAGTCTAATGCCTTCTGGCGAAAACCTGAAACAGCGCATTAAGAAGGGCCGGTTTGGCCTTGTCGGCGGGCGTGGCAAGCCCTTGCGGGCTTTTCCCGCGCAGGGGCGTTGCGGCGCGGTGTAATGCTTGATCTTTGCCTCGCGCCTGATATGCAGCGGGCAAGATGAACCTTTGCAAGGATGACCCCGTGGATATTGCTGCCCTGCGCTCTGCCGACCCCGACCATTGGATGAAAGCCGCCGCTATTCGTGCCCTGACGCTGGATGCGGTCGCGGCTGCGAATTCGGGCCATTCCGGTATGCCCATGGGCATGGCCGATGTGGCGACGGTCCTGTTCGAAAAGCATTTGAAATTCGATGCCGCCAACCCCGAGTGGCCGGATCGCGACCGGTTTATCCTGTCGGCGGGCCATGGCTCGATGCTGCTCTATTCGCTGCTGTATCTGACAGGGAACCCGGATATCACGCTGGAGGAAGTGAAGAACTTCCGCCAGTGGGGCGCCAAGACGGCGGGCCACCCGGAGAATTTCCTTGCGCGCGGGATCGAGACCACGACCGGCCCGCTGGGGCAGGGGATTTCCAATGCCGTGGGCTTTGCCATGGCCGAGGAGATGCTGCGCGCGCGCTTTGGCAAGAAACTGGTGGATCACCATACCTATGTGATCGCCGGTGACGGCTGCCTGATGGAAGGTGTGAGCCAAGAGGCCATCGGTTTGGCCGGGCGGCACAATCTGGGCAAGTTGATCGTGCTGTGGGACAACAACAACATCACCATCGACGGCAAGGTCGATCTGGCCGACCGCACCGACCAGGTGAAGCGCTTCCGCGCCAGCGGTTGGCAGGTGTTGGAGATCGACGGGCACGACCCCGAGGACATCGACGCGGCGCTGACCAAGGCAAAGTCGAGCAAGCGCCCGACGATGATTGCCTGCAAGACGCATATCGCCCTTGGCCATGCGGCGCAGGATACCTCGAAAGGGCATGGCGCGCTGACAGATCACGACCAACTGGTCGCGGCGAAAGAAGCCTATGGCTGGTCCTATGGGCCGTTCGAAGTGCCGGGTGAGATCAAGCAAGCATGGGAATCCATCGGGGCACGCGGGGCCGAGGACCGGACTGCATGGGAAGGCCGCTTGGCCGAGGTGTCCGAGCGTCGGCAGGCCGAATTCGCGCGCATCTTCGCCCGCGAGGTGCCCAAGAAGCTTTCGGCGCGGATCAAGGCGCTAAAGAAACAGATCAGCGAAGAACAGCCCAAGGTCGCCACCCGCAAATCCAGCGAGATGGTTCTGGAGGTGGTCAATCCGATCATGCCGGAAACCATCGGGGGTTCGGCGGACCTGTCCGGCTCGAACAACACCCAATCGGGCGATATGACGGTTTTTGACACGGACAACCGCAAGGGCCGTTATGTGCATTGGGGTATTCGTGAGCATGGCATGGCCGCCGCGATGAACGGTATGGCCCTGCACGGCGGCATTCGCCCCTATGGTGGCACATTCATGTGCTTTACCGATTACGCGCGTCCGGCGATGCGCCTGGCGGCACTGACGAAGCAGCCGACGGTCTTTGTCATGACCCATGACAGCATCGGCCTTGGCGAAGACGGCCCGACGCACCAGCCGGTTGAGCATCTGGCGATTTCGCGGGCCACACCGAACACCATGGTGTTCCGCCCCTGCGATACCGTTGAGACCGCCGAAGCCTGGGAGATCGCGCTGAGTTCGAAAGAGACCCCATCGGTCCTGTCGCTGACCCGCCAAGGGGTCAAGACCCTGCGGACCGAGCATCGCAACAAGAACATGGTTGCCCAGGGCGCCTATGTTCTGGCCGATGCCGAGGGTAAGCGTCAGGTGATCCTGATGGCCACAGGCTCGGAAGTGGAGATCGCCATGCAGGCGCGCGAGGCGCTTCAGGCCGAAGGGATCGGCACCCGGGTGGTTTCCATGCCCTGCTGGGAATTGTTCGAGCAGCAAGACGAAAAGACCCGGCGGCAGGTTCTGCCCGGTGGCCCGGTGCGTGTCGCGGTTGAGGCCGCGGTGCGCCAAGGTTGGGATCGTTGGCTGTGCGGCGAGCGCGGGCGCGAACAGAAGGCGGGTTTCGTCGGCATGGACAGCTTCGGCGCCTCGGCCCCGGCAGGCACGCTTTACGAGAAATTCGGCATCACGGCAGAGGCCGTGACCGAGAAAGCGAAAGCCTTGCTTTGAGCCTTTGAAAGGCATTGATCACGAAAGGCTGCCGGCCCAGTTGGTCGGCGGTTTTTCTTCGGGTATGGGCCGTTGACCATGGGCGCGCAGGCGGGTCTTATGGGGCCAAATCACAGGGAGGTACAGCAATGAACATTCGATCCATTCTTTTCGGAACCGCGATCTGCGCGATGACCGCAGCGCCGGCCATGGCCGAGACACGGGTAACCTATAAATCGGCGAAATCGACCTCGTCCTATTACCAGATGGCGGTGCAGATCGCCGAGGCGATGGAAGGGGCCAGCGATGGCGAGATCAATGTCACGGTCGAGGAAAGCCAAGGCTCGGTCCAGAACGTGATGGAAGTACGGGCGCGCGGTGGCGATTACGTGTTCACCACGCCGCCGGTTCTGGTGAAGCTGGCGCAAGGCGGCAAGGCGATGTTCGAGGGCAAGGGCAACCCGGCCTTTGACGACATCCGCGCCTTGTTCCCGATCCCGTCGCTGACCATGCATTTCGTGATGAGCGAAGACAGCGGCGCGGAAACCTTCGACGATCTGAAAGGCAAGACGATCCTTCTGGGCAAGGGGAGTTTCGGCGCGCGCGAGGGCGAGAAATACCTTGGCCTTTTCGGTATCGAGGACGAGGTCGAGGTGGCCGATGTGGAATTGTCGAACGCGGTTCCCGCGCTCAAGAACGGCCAGATCGACGGGTTCGTGACCGCCGGGTCGTGGCCCGCGCCCAACGTGGTGGAGGCCGCGGCCTCCACCGGGGTCAGGGTTCTATCGCTGAGCGACGAGCAGATCACTGAGACCAAGCGCACCAAGCTGGTGATCCCGGCGGGCACCTATGCGGGGCAAGGCGAAGACATCGTGACCACCTCGCTGCCCGTGGTGGCCTATACGACCACCAAGATGGATGACGACACGGCCTATAGCCTGACCAAGACCTATTGGGAGCAGAAGGGCAAAATGGCCGAGGCCGCCAAGTGGTGGGGCGGTGTCGATGAGGGCCTGATGGGCAATATCACCGGCAAGATCCACCCCGGCGCGGTGCGCTACTATGAAGAGGCAGGCATGAGCCTGACTGACGCGCAGAAGTGAGCATCGGGTTGAACGATAGCCCCGCGCCGCAGGGTGTGGCGCGGGCATTCTGGGCCAGCTTCGCGCTGGCCTCTGTCGTCTTTCATATCGGGTTGGTGTTCTCCGGGCTTGTGCCCAATCTGATCAGCCGCCCGGTACATTTGATTTTCGTGCTGCCTTGGGTGCTGATCTGGGGGCGTCAGGGGGCGGCGCTGTGGTCGGGCGTGGCGCTTTGTGCGGTGGGTGTTGCCGCGGCGGCCTGGGTGGCCTTGAGCCATGATGCCTTGGCCGATCAATACGGGTTTCTGGAAGGCGAGGCCCAGGTCTGGATCGCTGCCGCGCTTATCGGTGTGGTGTTGGAGGCCGCGCGGCGGGCGATTGGCTGGCCCTTGCCCTTGGTGGCTTTGACGGCCTTGCTTTATGGGCTGTTCGGGCAGCATATCCCGGGCCGTTTCGGCCATTCCGGTACGCCCGTCGAAAGTTTCCTTGGGACGTTGACCATTGCCGAAGGCGGGCTTTGGGGTACGTTGACCGCCGTGTCGGTCAATGTCGTGGCGATCTTCGTCATTTTCGGCGCGGTGCTGAACGCGGGCGAGGCCGGGCAGGGCTTCATGAACCTGGCCTCGGCGGCGGCGGGGCGTTTGCGCGGCGGGGCAGCCAAGGTTTCGGTCCTTTCATCGGCGCTTTTCGGGTCGATCTCGGGGTCGGCCTCGGCCAATGTGGCCTCGACCGGGGCGATTACCCTGCCAGCGATGGAGGGCCTGGGATATCCCAAGCGGATTGCCGCGGCGGTGGAAGCGGTGGCCAGTTCCGGCGGCCAGATCATGCCACCGCTGATGGGGGCAGGGGCCTTTGTCATGGTGGAGCTGACGGGGGTGCCTTACACCGGAATCATGGCTGCCGCGGCCTTGCCGGCGCTTTTGTATTTCTGGGCGGTCTGGATCGGGATCGACGGCTATGCCCGGCGCTTCGACCTGCGCGGTCTGGCAAAGGAAGACCGGCCCGAGGTGCGGGCGGTCTTGGTGACTTCTGCCTTCTTCCTTGTGCCCTTTGGCGTGCTGCTGTGGGGGATGTTCGGATTGCGCGTCACGCCGCAATATGCGGCCTGTCTGGCGATCATGGTCTCGGCGGTCCTGTTGTTGACCGGCGCGGACCTGCGGGTTGACCTGACGCGCGCCGTGGCCCGGGTGGAAACGGCCCTGATGGCCGCCGGACGACAGGTGGCGCTGATCGGGTCGATCATCTTCTGTGCGTCGCTTGTCATTGGTGTGCTGGGGGTTACCGGGCTGGGTGTGAAAATCACCTCGCTGATCCTTTCGGTTTCGGGCGGGATGCTTTGGCCCTCGCTTCTGCTGACGGCCTTTGCCTGCCTCGTGCTGGGGATGGAAGTGCCCACCACGGCGGCCTACGTGATCTGTGTGTCGGTGGCCGGGCCCGCCCTGATCGAACTGGGCCTCGAGCCTTTGCAGGCACATCTTTTCGTTTTCTGGTACGCGCTGCTCTCAACCATCACCCCGCCGGTCTGCGGCGCGGTCTTTATCGCTTCGGGCATGATCGGGGAAAATTGGCTGCGGGTGGCGATCACGGCCATGGCGCTTGGCGTGGGGCTCTACCTTATCCCGCTGGGTATGGTGGCCAACCCGGATGTGATCGGCCTTGCCACAGGCATCGGACCGGCCATCCTTGCCGCGCTCAAGATCGGCCTTGGCCTTGCGCTGATCAGCTGGGCCTTGGTGCGCAAAAAAGCGGCCCCGCTTCGCGGTGCCGCCCTTGCCTTGGGGCTGGGGGCCATCCTCTGGCCCCTCTAAGCCCTTCTTCTTTTGACAAGTATCCTGGGGTGAGGCCGCAGGCCGAGGGGCAAAGCCCCTCATCTGGCGCGCATCAGCGCGCTTAACCTGCCGCGCCGCAGGCGCGTCCTCTGGATTACGCGTTGGCTTCGCGGATCTTCTCGGCGGCGTCCTTGTCAAAGGTGACACCGTTCTGGTCGAACATCTGGTCCAACTCGCCCGAGAGGGTCATCTCGGTGATGATATCGCAGCCGCCGACGAATTCGCCCTTGATGTAAAGTTGCGGGATCGTGGGCCAGTCGGAGTAATCCTTGATGCCTTGCCGGATCGCCTCGTCGGCCAGCACGTTCACATCCTTGAACTCCACCCCCATGTAATTCAGCACCCCCGCCACGCGCGAGGAGAAACCGCATTGCGGCATATCCTTGGTGCCTTTCATGTAAAGCACCACGTCGTTGGATTTTACGGTTTCGTCGATCTGGGTTTTCGCGTCACTCATGGCAACCTCATTTTGTCTCGTCGTTTGTGTCGTCGTCATTGACGGGCGGTTCGTAGCTTGGGGCGGTCTCGTCGATGTCATAGGCCCCGCGCTTGTTCTTCGAAGGCCCGAACCGCCGCCAGCGTTGGTATTCCTTGTACGAGGCCCAGACGAACATGATCACGAATGGCACAAGCACAAGCATGATCGCCGGGTGCAGGGTGAAAAGAGCGTGGCCTTCGGCACCGAATGGGGAATTCTGCATCCTGCGTGGCTCCTCGGTCTTTGCCTTCGGGCCGACTAGTCGGGGGCCTTTGTCGTCAGGGCCAAGGCGTGAAGGTCGCCCGATGGGCCGTCCATTTTACCCTTGAGGGCCGCGTAAACCGCGCGTTGTTGTTGCACGCGGTTCATGCCCTTGAAGGAGGCGTCGATCACTTCGGCGGCGTAGTGGTTTCCGTCGCCTGCCAGATCCGTGATCGTGATCTGGGCGTCGGGAAAGCTCGTGCGGATCAGATCCTCGATTTCCTGCGCTTGAATGGGCATGCGGCGTTTCCTTTTCTTGGTCCTATGCAAAAATGTAGACCCGGTCAGGGGGTGTTGCAAGGGATGGCGCGCGCCGGTGGGGCGCGCGCGTGATCTGTCAGGCGAAGGTCTCGCCGAAGGTATTGCGATAGATGGTCGACAGTTCGGAAAGGGGCGCTTCGGAGGTGCCGAACTTCACCGTATCGCCGGTGAACTTGCCAACGCTCTGGATCGGCACGCCCGCGCGGCCGGCCGCGATCATCAGCGCCTCGGCCTGGTCAAAGTTGCAGGCCACGAGGTACCGCGCCTGATCTTCGCCGAAGAGGGTGGGGGTCTCGTCGCTGTCGAGTTGCACGCCCACGCCCGCGGCCTCGGCCATCTCGAAGGCTGCAAGGGCCAGTCCGCCATCCGACAGGTCGGTGCAGGCCTTGATCAGCGCGTGGTTGTCGCGGATGAAGTCGCCGTTGCGTTTCTCGGCCTCAAGGTCCACGGCGGGCGCGTCGCCTTCGATGCGGTTATAGACCTCGGCCAGGATGGCGGATTGACCAAGGTGGCCGGTGGCCTCACCGATGAGGATGGCGACATGGCCGTCGCGCACCTCGCCGCCAATGGCCTTGTCGGCGTGGTCGATCAGGCCAACGGCCCCGATGGTGGGGGTGGGCAGGATCGCCTGACCGTCGGTTTCGTTATAAAGCGAGACATTGCCCGACACGATCGGCATATCCAGCGCCGAAACCGCTTGGCCAATACCCTTGATGGCACCGACGAACTGGCCCATGATCTCGGGCTTTTCGGGGTTGCCGAAGTTCATGTTGTCGGTGGTTGCAAGGGGGCGCGCGCCAAGGGCGGTGAGGTTACGATAGGCCTCGGCCACGGCCTGTTTGCCGCCCTCGACGGGGTTGGCCTTGACGTAGCGGGGCGTCACATCCGAGGTGAAGGCTAGCAGCTTGTCGGTGCCATGCACGCGGATAAGGCCCGCGCCAATCCCGGGGCCGCGGGCGGTGTCGGCCATGACCATGGTGTCGTATTGTTCATAGACCCATTGCCGCGAGCAGTAGTTGGGCGAGCCGATCAGCGCCTTGAGCCCGTCGATGGGATCGACGCCCGGCACGCTGTCGGAGTCAAGCGCCTCGGCGGGCTGGGGGGCTTCCCAAGGGCGGTCGTATTCCGGCGCGCTGCCCGAAAGGGTGGCCAGCGGCAGATCGGCCTTGACCGCGTTGCCGTGCATGATCAGGAAGCGGTCTTCGGCGATGGTTTCGCCGACAATGGCAAAGTCGAGATCCCATTTTTCGAAAACGGCGCGGGCCTCGTCTTCTTTTTCCGGGCGCAGGACCATGAGCATGCGTTCCTGGCTTTCCGAAAGCATCATCTCGTAGGCGGTCATGTTCTCTTCGCGCTGCGGGACCTGATCGAGTTGCAGCTTGACGCCAAGGCCGCCCTTGTCGCCCATTTCGACGGCGGAACAGGTCAGGCCCGCCGCGCCCATATCCTGAATCGAGATCACCGCGCCGGTGGCCATCAGTTCCAGCGTGGCTTCCATCAGGCGCTTTTCGGTGAAGGGGTCGCCAACCTGCACGGTGGGGCGTTTTTCTTCGATGCTTTCATCGAATTCCGCCGAGGCCATGGTGGCCCCGCCGACGCCATCGCGGCCCGTCTTGGCCCCGAGGTACACCACCGGCATGCCGACGCCCGAGGCGGCGGAGTAGAAAATCTTGTCGGCATCCGCGAGGCCTGCGGCAAAGGCGTTCACAAGGCAGTTGCCGTTATAGGCCGCATCAAAGCGCACTTCGCCGCCCACGGTGGGCACGCCGAAGCAGTTGCCATAGCCGCCGACGCCTTCGACGACGCCATGCACAAGTTGTCGGGTTTTGGGGTGGTCCGGCTCACCGAAGGAAAGCGAGTTCATCGCCGCGATGGGGCGCGCGCCCATTGTGAAGACATCGCGCAGGATACCGCCCACGCCGGTCGCCGCGCCCTGATAGGGTTCGATGTACGACGGGTGGTTGTGGCTTTCCATCTTGAAGATCACGGCCTGACCGTCGCCGATATCCACCACGCCCGCGTTTTCGCCGGGGCCGCAGATAACCTGCGGGCCTTCGGTGGGCAGGGTGCGCAGCCATTTCTTGGAGGATTTGTAGGAACAATGTTCGTTCCACATGGCCGAGAAAATGCCCAGTTCGGTGAAGGTGGGGTCGCGGCCTATGATCTCGAGGATCATGTCGTATTCTTCGGGCTTGAGGCCATGGGCCTCGATCAGTTCGGGCGTGATTGCCGGGTCCTGCATTTTGATGGATTCCCCCAAGGTGTCCGATTGGCGCCTCTTTACGGCATGCGAAGGTCCGGGGGAAGGGGGCGATTGGCAGGCGGTGCGGGATGGTGGCGAAAAGCCTTTCGGGCGCCAAACGGCCCGGTCGGGTGGACCGGGCCGCTGATCAGGCTGGTATCAGTCGTGGCATGTGAGCCGACGCTTACATCGAGTCGCTGACCTTGTCGGCCACTGCTTCGCGCAGTTGCTCAAGCGTCAGGGCGTATTCAAGGCCGCCGCTTTCCTCGACGCTGAGGGTGCTGGTGCGGAAGGCGATACGATCAGCCATGAGGTTGGCATCTTCCGCGACATTCACATAGACCAGATGCTCGGCGTCCAAGTCGCCTTCGTTGGCGTAGATCGTGCCGATCTCAAGGTCGTCAACCGAGGTTACGATCGCGCCTTCATCCGCCGCGGCCACGATGTTTTCAACCTTGGTGCGGTCGGCTTCGGTCAGTTCAGGTTTCGATACGTCGCCTGAGAAGGGTGCAGTGACTTGGCCCTCGGCATCAACGGTCGCTTCGCCCATGCTTTCGGACATGGTTTCCTGAGTTTGCTGACGGTCGCCGTCGTCATCGTAGATGTTGGTGGTGTCGTTTTCCGTCGCATGTGCGGCAAGCGCGGTTGCACTGCTCAGGGCCGTTACGATGGCGAAGTTGCGAAAGGTCATAAAGTCCTCCGTTTCTGCAGGATTTTTCCCTGCGGATTGTCTCTAACGCACTGAATGCGCGTCTGGAGGGTCAACGCAGGGGGCAGTGTGGTGTTCCAAGGTGCCCGGGAAAAAAATTACGGCCCATGGAAAGCAGCCCCCTGTCGCAGATGCAGGATTGACGCGATCCATGGCTTTGTATCAGATGCGGCGAAATAAAATGGGGGGAACATGCAACAGCTATCCAATCGGTATCGTGGGACTGGCCTGCCAGAAGATGTCTTGATGGGGGCGCCATGGCCCAGCGTGGCCGCAGCGGCGCCCGAGGCTTTGTTGGCACAGTGCCCGGCGGCCGGTGAAACACCCTTGGTCGAGGTGGAGGGGTTCGGCCCGCGACTGTGGCTTAAGGACGAGCGCGGGCGCATGGGGCTGGGCAGTTTCAAAGCCCTTGGCGCGGCTTACGTGATTGCCCATGAGGCCGTGGCCACGGGGGCCGAGGATTTGGCGCGCGCGCTTGAAGGGCGGACGTATATCACGGCAAGCGCGGGCAATCATGGCCTTTCGGTCGCGGCGGGCGCACGGATTTTCGGGGCCAAGGCCGTGGTGTATTTGTCCGAGACCGTTCCCGAGAGTTTTGCCGCGCGGCTGCGCGAGAAGGGCGCCGAGGTGGTGCGCGCCGGGGCCGAGTACGAGGCCAGTATGCAAGCGGCCTTCGAGACGGCAAGGGAGAAAGGCTGGACCTTGTTGTCGGATAGTTCGTGGGAGGGGTATTTCGACCTGCCGCATCGCCTGATGGAAGGGTACCTGGCGATGGCCGCCGAGGCCGCGCGGCAAATGCCCGAGCCGCCGACGCATATCTTGTTGCAGGCAGGTGTCGGCGGGCTGGCCGGGGCCTGTGCCGCGTGGTTCCGCAAGGTTTGGGGCGCTGCGCCGCAAATCGCTGTGGTGGAACCCGACGCCGCACCGGCCCTGCATCACAGTATCGCCGAGGGCGGGCCGGTGGAAACGGTTGGGCCGGTGTCGAACATGGGGCGTTTGGATTGCAAGGCGCCGTCCCTGATTGCCCTCAAGGGCTTGGCGCGGGATGCGGATACCTTTGCCCTGATCTCGGATGCCGAGGCCAGCGCGGTTTTGCCGGAACTGGCCGCCAGGGGCTTGGCAACAAGTGAATCGGGGGCCGCGGGGGTGGCGGCGCTGCACCTGATGGATCTGCCCGCCGATGCGCGGGTTTTGTGTATCCTGAGCGAAGAGGCAGGTGCGTGACACGCGGCTTTGCGGTGGAAGAATTCCGCGCGCGCGTTACCCGCGCGCAGGCACGCATGGGAAACGCCGGGCTTGGGGCGCTTTTGCTGACCACCGAGCCGGATGTGCGCTATTTCTCGGGCTATCTGACGCGGTTTTGGGAAAGCCCCTGCCGCGCCTGGTACCTGATTGTGCCGGCACACGGTGAGCCGATCGCGGTGATCCCCGCCATCGGGGCGGCCTTGATGGGCAAGACGTGGATCAATGATATTCGCACATGGCCCGCACCGGACCCTGACGATGACGGTATCAGCCTTCTGGCCGAGGCCTTGGCCGAGGTGGGTGGCCCCGTGGGCCTGCCCAGCCATCAGGGAATGGCCCTGCGCATGCCCTTGGCCGACCTGGAGGCGATGAAGGCGCGAAGCGGGCTGGCGTTTACCGATGACCGCGGGATCGTTGCGGGCCTTCGGGCGGTGAAATCACAGGCCGAGACCGCCAAGATCGCGCAGGCCTGCGCCATTGCCGGGCGGGCCTTTGACCGTGTGGGCGAGATTGCCGCGCCGGGCGTAGCCCTGTCGCGTGTCTTTCGGGATTTCCAGCGGCTTTTATTGGAGGAGGGGGCAGATTGGGTGCCTTACCTTGCAGGGGGCGCGGGGCCTGAAGGGTATGCGGATGTGATCTCACCTGCGAGCGATGCGCCCTTGGAGACAGGGGAGGTTCTGATGCTGGATACCGGGGCGGTTTGGGACGGGTATTTTTGCGACTACGACCGAAATTTCTCCATCGGTGCGGCCAGCGATATGCAACGCGCGGCGCACACCCGGTTGATCGAGGCAACCCAGGCCGGGTTCGAGGCGGCGCGCCCCGGTGCGCGGGCCTGCGATGTCTGGCGCGCCATGGCCGATGTCGTGGACGGCGGCGAAGGGGCCGGGCGTTTGGGCCACGGGTTGGGCATGCAATTGACCGAGGGGTTATCGCTGACGGCGAAGGATCAAACCGTGCTTGAGCCGGGCATGGTGATCACGCTGGAGCCGGGGGTGCACCTACGGCCCGGAAAAATCATGGTCCATGAAGAGGATATCGTAATCACCGATGGCACTGCAAAGCCGCTATCGCCAATGGCCGGGGCGGACCTGATCGTTATCTGAGCCATTTGCACATGAAACGGGCGTCTTGGGAACAGAACCCGGCATTTGCCCAAAAAAAAGGCCGAGCACTAAGCTCGGCCATAGTCCAACAGGGAGGTATGATGATGACGTGATGTCATCGTCATGACTGCGAATTAGGCAGTTTGAGGGAGTCGATCAAGGGCCAAGATGCCGCAGGTGCAGCATGGCCGTTATGCGCCCTATGCATAACCAAACCCGCATGTGATGAATAGCTTAGCTAACTGCCTGTTCTTTCATCTTTTTTCGGTAGGCAAATATCTCTTTCTGGACAAAATCGCGGAAGGCGGCGATACGTTTGGACTGGCGCAATTCCTCGGGGTAGGCGAGGAACACCGGCACTTCGCTGGATTGAACGTCGGGGATGACACGAACCAGGTCGGGGAAGTCGCGCGCCAGGTAATCGGGGAGAACGCCGATTCCAAGATTGTGCAGCACGCCCTGCAAGACACCGAAATAGTTGTTCACCGTCAAAAGCGATGGCACGTCGTAGGTCATCAGTTCATTGACCAGGGTAGCGCCCGCACCCACCTGAGCCGAACGCGGGTTTTGGCAAATCAGGCGATGGGCGTGCAGTTCATCGGCATTTTCGGGCATACCGTGCGTTTCCAAATATTGCCGCGAGGCAAAAAGGCACATATGCACGCTCATCAGGCGTTTGCGGATCAAGTCGGCTTGGCTTGGCTCTTTCATGCGAATGGCGACATCGGCCTCGCGCATGGGCAGGTCGAGCACCTTTTCTTCCAACATCAGGTCGATCTTGAGGTCGGGGTGTTGTGCATAAAGTTGCGGCAGGCGCGGGGCCAGCCAAAGCGTGCCGAACCCAATGGTCGTGGTCACGCGCAATTCTCCGAATACCTCTTCTTCGCTGTCGCGGATGCGGGCGGTGGCGGCATCGAGGCGCTTCATCATGGCGCGGGTCGCATCGAACAGAAGTTCACCCTGTTCGGTGAGAATCAGGCCCCGTGCATGACGGTGAAAAAGCGTGGCATTGAGTGATTCTTCGAGTCCGCGCACCTGCCGCGAGACGGCGGATTGCGAAAGATGAAGCTGATCACCGGCATGTGTTAGACTTCCGGCATCGGCGACGGCGTGAAATATTCTGAGTTTGTCCCAATCCATGATGGTAACTTTCGACTCTCAATTCGGGTTGGAGCTGCAATACCAGAAAAGTGTTTCCAATTCACAGGCTTGGAATCTGTTTATTTGGAAAATGTGCTTGGTAGGTCACTAATTATGACCTAATATTGCCCTATATTTATACAAGGTGGATACGCCGAAGGGAGGCCAGGAATGACCAAGCAGACCGTGACGCTGAACGACCGCTTCGATCTGGAAAAATCGCCGGTATTGCTGAATGGGACGCAGGCGCTTGTGCGGCTGATGTTGACGCAGGCGGCGCGCGATCGCGCGGCGGGGGTGACCACGGCAGGCTATGTGACGGGGTATCGCGGTTCGCCCTTGGGGGCGGTCGATATGCAGATGAACCGCGCCGCCAAGCCCTTGGCCGAGGCGAATGTCACCTTCGAAGAAGGCCTCAACGAAGATCTGGCCGCCACGGCGCTGTGGGGCTCTCAGCAGGCCGAATTGCGCGGCGAAGGCAAGTACGACGGGGTTTTTGGCCTTTGGTACGGCAAGGGGCCGGGCGTGGACCGGACGGGCGATGTGATGCGGCATGCCAATATGGCGGGCACGTCGCCGCATGGCGGCGTCATCATGGCCATGGGCGATGATCACACCGGCGAATCCTCGACCGTATTGCACCAAAGCGAATGGGCCATGGTGGATGCCTATATGCCCGTGGTTAGCCCCGCGGGCGTACAGGAAGTGATTGATTACGGCATTTACGGTTACGCACTCAGCCGGTTTTCCGGGCTTTGGGTGGGCCTGAAAACCATGAAGGACACGGTTGAGGCGACGGCGGTGATCGACGGGCGTATTGACCGGATGCAAATTGTCACGCCTGATTTCGATATGCCCGAAGGGGGCCTGAACATCCGCTTGGGCGACACGCCCCACGCGCAAGAGGCGCGGATGATTGATTACAAGCGCTTCGCCGCCGAGGCGTTTTCGCATGCCAACAAGATGGACAAACGGGTTTGGGGCAAACCCGGGGCGAAGATCGGTTTCGTGGCCGCCGGCAAGAACTGGCTTGATCTGGAACATGCGCTGAGCCTTCTGGGGATTGATGCGCAGGAGGCCGAGCGGCTTGGTATCACCACCTACAAGGTGGGGCAGGTTTTCCCGCTGGATATGAAGGGGTTCCACGATTGGGCCGAGGGTTTGGACCTGATCGTCGTGGTGGAAGAAAAGCGCAAGCTGATCGAGGTACAGATCAAGGAGGCGATTTTCGATGATCGCCGGGGCCGCCGCGTATACGGCTGGCACAAGGGCGGCGGGGCCGGGTCCATGCACGGGCCGGAATTGTTCCCGACACGTGGCGCGCTTGACCCGATATGGATTGCCGAAAAGCTGGGTGAAATCCTGATCGAAGAGGGGCGCGGCACGGATTCCGTCAAGGCGGGGCTGTCTGCCCTGGCCGAGGCGCGCGCCGGGGACAACGCCGAGGAGATCGCGGCGCGCTTGCCCTATTTCTGTGCGGGCTGTCCGCACAACAGCTCAACCAAATTGCCCGAAGGCTCGCGTGCCTATGCCGGGATCGGCTGCCATTACATGGTGCAGTGGATGGACCGTGAGACCACCGGCTTTACCCATATGGGTGGCGAGGGGGCCAACTGGATCGGCGAGGCGCCGTTTTCCAAGCGCAAACATGTGTTCCAGAACCTAGGCGACGGCACCTACAACCACTCCGGCGTGCAGGCCATCCGCGCGGCTTTGGCGGCGGGAACCAACATTACCTACAAGATCCTGTATAACGATGCCGTGGCCATGACCGGCGGCCAGCCCAATGATGGCGGCCTGAGCGCGCCGCAGATCGTGGCGGAGCTTCGCGCCATGGGGGTCAAGCATGTCTCGGTTGTGTATGACGAGAAGGAAGACGTGGATTTGAACGCTTTCCCCAAGGGCGTTGATATTCACGAGCGGGCCGAGTTGATGGAGGTGCAAAAGCGCTTTGCCGACATCGAAGGTGTTTCCGCCATCGTTTACATCCAGACCTGCGCCGCCGAAAAACGCCGCCGCCGCAAGCGCGGCACCTTCCCGGACCCCGATAAGCGGGTCTTTATCAATACCGATGTCTGCGAAGGCTGCGGCGATTGCGGGGTGCAATCCAACTGCGTGGCGATCAGCCCGGTGGAAACCGAACTGGGCCGCAAGCGCGAGATTGACCAATCGGCCTGCAACAAGGATTTCAGTTGTCTGAAAGGGTTTTGCCCCAGTTTCGTGACCCTTGAGGGCGCGGAACTGCGCAAGGAGGAAACCGCATCGCTGGAACTGCCCGAGATGCCAGAACCCAAGCTGCCAAGCATCGACGGCACCCATAACGTGGTGATCACCGGGGTTGGCGGCACAGGTGTTGTGACCATCGGTGCTGTACTGGCCCAGGCTGCACAGATCGACGGGATGGGCGCGGGCATGATGGAAATGGCCGGTTTGGCCCAGAAGGGCGGCGCGGTGCATATCCATTGCCGTATTGCCAATTCGCCCGATGATATCAGCGCGATCCGCGTGGCCACCGGGGAATGCGACACGCTGATCGGCGGTGATCTGGTGGTCAGCGCCGGGGCCAAGACCATCGGCTTGATGAAAGAGGGGCGCACCGGAGGGGTTGTGAACAGCCATGAGATCGTGACCGGCGATTTCACCCGTGACCCGGAATTTCACCTGCCTGCCGATCGTCTGAGCCTTGCGCTTGAGGCGCGGTTGAAGGACGGGCTGCAACTGGTCGATGCCTCGGAGCTGGCGCGCGTGACCATGGGCGACTCGATCTTTTCGAACATGATGATCTTTGGCGCGGCGTGGCAGCGGGGGCTTATCCCGGTGCGCTATGATGCGATCAAGCAGGCCATCGAGTTGAATGGCGCCGCGGTACAACGCAACCTGCGCGCCTTCGAAATCGGCCGTTGGGCGGCGCATGCGCCGGACGAGGCCGAAAAGCTGCTGGTGCTGAACGTGGTGGAAAAACCCAAGAGTCTTGAGGAAAAGATCGCCTTTCGGGCCGACCACCTGGTGGACTATCAGGGCAAGGGCTTGGCCAAACGTTATCGCAAACTTGTGGACGGGATCGAAGACGGCGACCTGCGCGAGGCGGTTGCGAAAGGCTATCACAAGCTTTTGGCCTACAAGGACGAATACGAGGTGGCCCGCTTGCTGCTGTCGAGCCGGGACAAGGCCAAGGGGACGTTCGCGGGTGATTTCAAAATGACATTCCACCTTGCGCCGCCGCTTTTGGCCAAGACGGGGGCCGACGGGCGGCCCGTGAAACGAGAGTTCGGGCCGTGGTTGGAGCGGCCCATGCGGGGCCTTGCGAAGCTCAAGCGCCTGCGTGGCACGCCATTTGATCCTTTCGGCTATACCGCTGAGCGCAAGATGGAGCGCGCCCTGATCAAGCAGTACGAACGCGATATGGCTGAGGTGCTGCCCAAGCTGGATGCAGGCACCCGCGAGGCGATCATCGCCTTGGCGGAGTTGCCCTTGCAAATCCGCGGTTTCGGCCCCGTGAAACAGGCCAATGAAGCCAAGGCCGCGAAACGGCGCGAGGAACTTTTGTCACTTGTCCGGGCCGGCGGAACACCCGTGGCGCAGGCGGCGCAGTAATGTCATGAAACCGTAACGCGAACTGGTCACAACCGTCGCATACCCCTATGACACAGGCGAATCGAACGGGAAGTCGACCATGCGTCAGGAACGCCAGATCGCGCGCGACATAAGCTATTCATACTCGGCCCAGACAAAGGGCGGTCGGGCGATGATCCGTACGATGGAAAATCTTACGGGGCGTATCGGCCTGATCAAACGCGCCAAGGGATACGAGCGCGACGTCGCCGAGGGGCGGGATTTCTGGGAGGTCATGGTCGCGCGCTACGGTCTTTCGCTGGACGTGGTGCGCGGTAGCCTTGCCAATATCCCGCGGGAAGGGCCGCTGATCCTGATTGCCAACCATCCTTACGGCATTCTGGACGGTTTGATGATGGGCCATATCCTGAGCCAGACGCGGGGGGACTTCCGCATTCTGGCCCATCAGGTGTTTCGCAAGGCCGAAGACCTGAACAAGATCATCCTGCCCATCAGTTTCGATGAAACCAAAGAGGCCGTGCAGCTTAATTTGCGCACCCGCAAGACATCGCTGGACTACCTGAACGGTGGTGGAGCCATCGGAATTTTCCCGGGCGGCACGGTCAGCACGGCGGCCAAGCCCTTTGCACAGCCGTTGGATCCGGGGTGGCGTGGGTTCACGGCGCGGATGATTGCGAAGTCGAACGCGACGGTGGTGCCTGTTTTCTTCGACGGTCACACAAGCCGCTTGTTCCAGATCGCCAGTCATTTGCATTACACCCTTCGCATGGGCCTTTTGATCAAGGAGTTCGGCAAGCGGGTTGATAGCTCGGTGGGGATTGCGGTGGGCGAGCCGGTTGGCCGCGCGGAACTGGAGGCTTACAAGGGTGATACGAAATCGCTCATGGCCTTTCTGCGGCGTAAGACGTATGAGCTTTCCCCAAGGCCGATTGATCCGGCATCGATCGGGTTCGAATTCGAATAAGGGCGTCCCGCCGGGCGGGGCGGGGACATCATGGCAGTTGGCATTTTTGATAGTGGTCTCGGGGGGTTGACCGTTCTGGACGCGGTTGAAAAACGCCTGCCGGAGGTGCCCTTCGTTTACCTTGGCGACAATGCGCATGCGCCTTACGGGGTGCGGGATGCGGATGATGTTTACGAATTGACAACCCGCGGGGTTGAGCGGCTTTGGGCCGCGGGTTGTGACCTGGTGATCCTGGCCTGCAATACCGCCAGTGCCGCCGCGTTGCGCCGGATGCAGGAATCCTGGGTGCCACGCGACAAACGGGTGCTGGGCGTTTTTGTGCCGTTGATTGAAGCACTTACCGAGCGTGAGTGGGGTGACAATTCCCCGCCGCGCGAGGTGCAGGTCAAGCATGTTGCCCTATTTGCCACGCCGGCCACGGTGAGCAGCCGGGCGTTTCAGCGGGAACTGGCGTTCCGCGCGATCGGTGTGGATGTGGAGGCGCAAAGCTGTGGCGGGGTGGTGGATGCCATCGAGGAGGGCGACATGATTTTGGCCGAAGCACTGGTGCGCAGCCATGTGGATGCCCTCAAGCGCAAGATGCCCGATCCGCAGGCGGCGATCCTTGGATGTACCCATTACCCCTTGATGCAAAACATTTTTCAGGACGCGCTTGGGCCTGATGTAGAGGTTTATTCGCAACCCAATCTGGTGGCCGAAAGCCTTGCCGATTACCTGACGCGGCGGCCCGAGATGCTGGGCGAGGGGGCGGCGAAACAGTTCCTGACAACGGGCGACCCCAAGCGGGTGTCGGCACGCGCGACGCAGTTTTTGCGACGGGAAATCACCTTTGAGCAAGCCTGAGCGACGTTTTGTACAGTTTGTACGTTTTGTACGCGAGTTTTGTACGGAAATCGGCCGCTCTTTCCAAAGCAACGTACAACTTGTACGTAATTCCCGACATTCGGAAGGGATAAGACATGACCAAACAGATCGCCATTCTGGGCGCCAGCGGGTATACCGGGGCCGAACTTGTCCGGCTGATTGCCACCCATCCGGGGATGGAAATTGCCGCCCTTGGCGCAAACTCGAAGGCGGGGCAGAGCATGGCGCAGGTGTTTCCGCATTTGCGGCACCTCACGCTGCCCGATCTGGTGAAAATCGACGAGATTGATTTTTCCGGCATCGACCTGTGCTTTTGCGCGCTGCCGCACAAGACCAGCCAAGAGGTGATCAGCGCGCTGCCGAAAGACCTCAAGATCGTGGACCTGAGTGCGGATTTCCGGCTGCGTGATCCGGAGGATTACGAAAAATGGTATGGCAACCCGCATTCGGCGGTGGAGATGCAGAAAGAGGCGGTTTACGGCCTGACCGAGTTTTATCGCGACGAGATCCGCGAGGCGCGCTTGGTGGCCGGGACGGGCTGTAACGCGGCCACGGGGCAATATATCCTGCGGCCCTTGATCGCCGCCGGGGTGATCGGGCTGGAGGATATCATCCTTGATCTGAAATGCGGGGTGTCCGGCGCGGGGCGGTCGCTTAAGGAAAATCTGCTGCACGCGGAGTTGAGCGAGGGTTATCACGCCTATGCCGTGGGCAGCACCCACCGGCACCTGGGCGAGTTTGACCAGGAGTTCAGCAAGATCGCCGAGCGGGACGTGAGAATCCAGTTCACGCCGCATCTGATCCCGGCGAACCGGGGGATTCTGGCCACGGGCTATGTAAGCGGGGAGGCCGAGGCGATTCATGCGGCGTTGAGCGCGGCTTATGATGCAGAGCCCTTTATCGAAGTGCTGCCCATGGGCGAGGTGCCCAGCACCCGCCACGTGCGGGGCAGCAATTTTTGCCATATCGGCGTGGTGGCCGACCGGATCGACGGGCGGGCGATCGTGGTTGCCGCCTTGGATAACCTGACAAAAGGTAGCAGCGGGCAGGCATTGCAGAACGCCAACCTCATGCTACATATTCAGGAAACCGAAGGTCTGATGCTGGCCCCGGTATTCCCGTGATCTGATCGGAGCAAGGCCATGAAATCGCTGAAGAAAAAACGCCGGGTTCAGATTATCGCGCTTGCGGCACTGGCCTTGGTGGTTTCCACGGCGCTGATTGGCTATGCCATGAAGGACGGGATCAACTTTTTCCGCTCGCCCAGTCAGGTGATGGCCGAGCCGCCCGAACCGAGCGAGGTTTTCCGGATTGGCGGCTTGGTCGAGGGCGGCAGCCTTGTGCGCGGTGAGGGCGAGACCATCCGGTTCAACGTGACCGATGGCGGGGCCTCGGTGCCCGTGGCCTATACCGGTGTTCTGCCTGATTTGTTTGAAGAAAATCAGGGGATGGTCGGTATGGGCAGCTATCGCGATGGCGTGTTTCAGGCCACCGAGATTCTGGCCAAGCACGACGAGGATTACATGCCCAAGGAAGTGGTGGACAGCCTGAAAGAGCAAGGTGTCTATCAGGAGCCCGAGAACGACGCCGACGGGTATGGTGGTGGTAGCTGAGACCTTTTTCTTTTTAGATGTTTGAGCGACACACGGCGCGGAATCAAGGCGCGTAGCGCCGCCGCGCCATCGGCGGGCCGCCCCCACGGCCCGGCGATTGGGCTGGTCTTGGTGCATAGCTTAATCATCACGCGCCAGTTTCAGAGATAAAGGGCTATAGCCTGAAAGTGCGATCGCCGCGCCGCGGCCCGCCGACGACGCGGCCTTAGGCCAAGCACCGCACGGTCCATCATACCTGCGTTAACCATTTGCCCTGATCCTGCTTTTCACACGGCAGGAGGCATAGGCGATGCAGAGCGTTTCCCAGATTGCGAAAGAGATCGTCGCCCGTGAGGGCGGTTTCGTGAATGACCCCGACGATCCGGGCGGGGCCACGAACCATGGCGTGACCATTCACACGCTGCGGCGCCTGGGGCTGGATGTGACCGGCGACGGGGTGGTCGATGTGGCGGATGTGCGGGGCTTGAGCCGCGCGCAGGCCGAGAGGATTTTCATCGAGCATTATTTCGAGCGCCCCGGCATTGCCCGCTTGCCACAGGTTTTGCAGGCCAGCGTGTTCGATATGTACGTCAACGCCGGGGCCAACGCGGTGAAGATATTGCAACGGTTGCTTCGGCAGATGGGGCAGGCGGTGAGTGTCGATGGCGTGATCGGGCCGCAGACCGTGGCGGCGGCGCGGGCGGCGGCCAAGGCCGCGCCGGGGCATATTGCCGATGCCTACGGGATCGCGCGGCGGAATTATTACCTGCGCTTGGCCGACCGGCGGCCCGCAAGCCGCAAGTTCGCGCGGCGGCGCGATGGCGGCAAGGGGGGATGGATCCGGCGGGCGGAAGATTTCATCGCGCCGCGGTATCATCTGTCAGAGGTGGAATTCAGCGAGAGGGTGGCCTCATGGGGATAATAGAGCGGCTGTTCAATATCGTCTTCGGGGAAGGGCGGAACGTGGTGAAGGACACCGTGGAGGTGTTTCACGAAAACACCGAGGCCGGGGCGGTGCGCGCCGCCGATCACAAGGCCGAGGTTGTCGCGCAATATGGCGCCGAGTTTGCCGCCCCGGCGCGCGGCTGGTTCGACCGGTTCATGGATGGTTTGAACCGGGTGCCGCGCCCGGCCATGGCGCTTGGCACGCTTGGGCTTTTCATCGCGGCGATGGTTGAGCCGGTATGGTTTGCCGAGCGGATGCAGGGCATTGCGCTGGTGCCCGAGCCCTTGTGGTGGCTTCTGGGGGCCATCGTCAGCTTTTATTTCGGCGCGCGGCACCAAGTGAAGGGGCAGGATTTTCAACGCTCTATCGCCGCGACGATGGCGCGGGCGCCTGTGGTGGTGGAAAACCTGCGCGCCCTGGGGGCCCTGCGGGCCGGGAGCCCCGGCGCGGCGAATGCGGGGCGCGATGCCGCGCTTTCGCTGGAGGTGGTCAAGCCCGAGGCCAACCCGGCGCTGGAGGATTGGCGGCATTCGCGCGGCTGACCCCGCGACAAATTGATCGCCGGGCGGGGCCGAATGCGCTTTGCCCGGCTTGCCGCGAAGTTTATATTCCGATTCATGATTACGGAAATCGGACACTTCGCCCTTATCCTTGCCTTTTTCGTTGCCGCCGTGCAGGCGGTTATCCCGCTTGTGGGGGCGCATAAGCGATGGCCCGGCTGGATGGCCGTGGCCGAACCCGCCGCGACGGCGCAATTCTTGTTGACGGCATTGAGTTTTGCCGCGCTGACCTATGCCTTCGTGGTCTCGGATTTCTCGCTTCGGTTGGTGACGCTGAACAGCCATTCGGACAAGCCGCTGCTGTACAAGATCACCGGCGTTTGGGGGAACCACGAAGGGTCGATGCTGCTTTGGGTGTTGATTGTCACCCTGTTTGGCGCGTCGGTGGCGTGGTTCGGATCGAACCTGCCGCCGGGGTTGAAGGCGCGGGTGTTGAGTGTCCAGGCGATGATCGGGGTGGCGTTTTTCGCCTTTATCCTGTTCACCTCGAACCCCTTTCTGCGCATGGCGGTGCCGCCCTTTGACGGGCAGGATTTGAACCCGCTGTTGCAAGACCCCGGTTTGGCTTTCCATCCGCCGTTCCTTTACCTTGGGTACGTCGGGCTTTCGATGACCTTTTCCTTTGCCATCGCGGCGCTGATCGAAGGCCGCGTCGATGCCGCTTGGGGCCGTTGGGTGCGGCCCTATACGCTGGCGGCATGGATGTTCCTGACCGTTGGTATCGGCCTTGGCAGTTGGTGGGCCTATTATGAACTTGGCTGGGGCGGTTTCTGGTTCTGGGACCCGGTGGAGAACGCCAGTTTCATGCCGTGGCTGATTGCCGCCGCGCTGTTGCATTCGGCCGTGGTGGTCGAGAAGCGCGAAAGCCTGAAAAGCTGGACGATCCTGTTGGCGATCATCGCCTTCGGCTTTTCCATGGTCGGTGCCTTCATCACCCGGTCGGGCATCATCACCTCGGTGCATGCCTTTGCCACGGACCCCGAACGGGGCATGTTCCTGTTGCTGATCCTGGCGGTGTTCATGCTGGGCGGTCTGACGATGTTTGCCGCGCGGGCCAATGCGATGCAGGCCAAGGGCGTCTTTGCCCCGGTGAGCCGCGAGGGCGTGTTGGTGATCAACAATATCCTGCTGGGTGTCTCGGCCTTCGTGGTCTTCGTCGGCACGATCTGGCCCTTGGTGAGCGAGATGGCCTTTGACCGCAAGCTGAGCGTCGGGGCGCCGTTTTTCAACATGGCATTTACGCCCTTCATGCTGGTGCTTGGGTTGATCCTTCCGGTGGGGGCGATGCTGCCATGGAAGCGGGCGAATTTGGGCCGGGCGATCAAGCCCTTGCGCGGGGCTTTTGCCCTGTCGCTGGCGATTGGGGTTCTGGCCTATGCCATGCAGACCGGGCGCAGCGGGTTGGGGCCTGTGGGCCTGTTCCTGGGCGCTTGGCTTATCTCGGGCGCGATGGTGGATTTGTGGAGCCGGACAGGACGCGGGGCAAACCGCTTGGGCCGTTTGCGCCGCCTGCCGCGCGCCGATTGGGGCAAGGCCATGGCCCATGGGGGCCTTGGCGTGACCATGGCCGGGATCGCGGCCATGCTGGCCTGGGAGGCCGAGGATATCCGCGTGGTGCAGGTGGGCGAGACCTTCGAGGTGGCGGGCTTCACCCTGACGCTGGACGATGTGCGCAAGATTGACGGGCCGAATTACGACTCGACGCAGGGTGTCGTGACATTGTCCAGTGACGGGCGCGAAATCTCGACCATGTACCCCGAAAAGCGGTTCTACCCGGTGGCCAAGATGCCCACCACCGAAGCGGCGCTTGATATCGGCTTTCTGCGCGATGTCTATGTCGTGATCGGGGATCCGCAGAACAACGGCGGTTGGGCGATGCGCACCTATTACAAGCCGCTGGCGAACTGGATTTGGGGTGGTACCATCCTGATGGCCATCGGTGGGCTGCTGTCGTTGAGCGATCGGCGCTATCGCGTGGCCGCGGGCGCACGGCGGGCCGCACCAAGCCAAGGGGTGCCCGCGGAATGATGCGCTTTGCCCTGAGCCTTGTGGCCTGTTTGATGCTGGCGCTGCCGGTGGCGGCGGTGCAGCCCGACGAGATATTGGACGATCCCAAGCTGGAAGAGCGCGCGCGGGAGATTTCCGGCGGGCTGCGCTGCCTTGTGTGCCGCAACGAGAGCATTGACGATTCCAACGCGGACCTGGCCCGTGACTTGCGCCTTTTGGTGCGTGAGCGGCTGGTGGCGGGCGACAGCAACGAGGAAGTAGTTGACTATATCGTGGATCGCTATGGTGAATACGTGCTTCTGACCCCCACGGCCACCGGATCGAACCTTGTGCTGTGGCTGGCCGGGCCCTTGATGCTGATTATCGGCGGGGTGATCGGGGCGTTTTACCTGCGCCGCCGGTCGCAGGCTGTGCCGGAGGCGGAAAGGGACGTGCTTTCACAGGACGAGGCCGAACGCCTGCGGCAAATCATGGACGAGTGACGCGCCGTTTCCCTTGGCAGCAGGTGGCGAATAGGGTTTGAATGCCCGCAAAGCCAAGGCAAGGGATCAGACCAGTGAAAGATTATCAGACCATCACGTTGGAGATCGACGAGGGCGCGGCGATTTTAACGCTGAACCGCCCCGACAAGATGAACGCGCTGAACACCCAGATGCGGGCCGAGATCACCGATGCGGTCAAGACGGTCTCATTGGAGCAATCGGCGCGGGTGATCGTGCTGACCGGGAATGGCAAAAGCTTTTGTTCGGGGCAGGACCTGAGCGATGGGGGCAATGCCGCCAATCTGGATTTGGAACGGGTGCTGCGCGATGAATACGTGCCGATGCTGCGGGCGATTTTCGAGTGCCCGGTGCCGACGATTTGCGCGGTGAATGGCCCGGCGGCGGGAGCAGGGGCGAACCTTGCGCTGGCCGCCGATGTGGTGATTGCCACCGAAAGTGCCTATTTTCTGCAGGCTTTCACGCGGATCGGGTTGATCCCCGATGCGGGCGGGACCTATTGGTTGCCGCGTCAGATGGGGGCCGCGAAGGCCATGGGTGCGGCCTTGTTCGCTGAACCGATCAGTGCGCGGCAGGCCGATGACTGGGGCATGATCTGGGAAGCGGTGGAGGACGAGGCGTTTGACGCCCATTGGCGCGCTCGGGCCGCGAAGCTGGCGCAGGGGCCGACGGTGGCCTATCGCGGGCTGAAGGAGGCGGTGCGCGGGGCGTGGGACCACAGCCTTGATGCGCAGTTGGAGTTGGAAGCCAAGTTGCAAGGCACCTGTGGAACGACGCGCGATTTCAAGGAAGGCGTCATGGCCTTCCTTGAAAAACGCCCCCCGAAATACGAGGGGCGTTGAGGGACAGTTGAAAATGCGCGGCCCATGGGGGCCAGCCCTTTGCATTTCGTGATGCAAATGAGCGCGGAGGGCCGGGGCCCTGCTTGCAATGTCCGTTTCTAGCCCTTGTTGAACATTCGATCGCGAAGCTCCCGCGCGGAATCAAGGCGCGGCACGCGCCGCCGCGCATCGTCATGCTGAAAGCATGCCTCCGGCATGACGCCGTCCCCCGGCACGGCGATTGGGCTGGTATGGGCACAAGGCTTAAAGGTCACGCGCCAGTGGCCGGGATAAAGTGAACTGTTCAAAGGTTGGATCGCCGCACCACGGCCCGCCGATGCGCGGCTAGTGCAATCTCCGGTTCGTCCGCTTGGTCCGCCGAGTTGACCTCCGGCGCAGAAGTCTCCCGAAAATTTCTTCGGGAGGCTTCGTTGGACATTGCACTATGCTTGCAAGCATCTCGGCCATGAGCTGCAACAGGAGACGCAAAGCGCGGCCCAAGGGGGCCGCGTTTTTGGTTCTAGGCGGTGGCGGGGGCGGCCTCTTGCAAGGTGATATCGCTGGCGGTGAAGCCTGTGCCGACGCCTTGCACCGTCATGAAGGGCATGCCATCGAGGGTGACGGTGGCGTCGCCCTCGGTTGCCGTGGCCCCATCGGAATAGGTGATGGCAAGCTCCGGCGTGGCGCCGGCGGCGGTGTTGACCACAAGCATGTCACTGCCGATCTCGAAATCGGTGATGAGCGAACCGGAGGTGGCGGCCGAGGTGGTCAGGGTGTCAGCGCCAAGACCGCCGCTGACGGTATCATCGTCGCCAAAGGTGATCTGATCGTCGCCCTGACCGCCATAGAGTTCATCGCCGGTTGAATCGCCATCCGGGCCTTCGGCACTTGCGAAGCTGGAGCCGATGATCTCGTCATCGCCCGCATCCCCCTGCAGGGTGTCGCTGCCTTCGGTATCGGTCAGGCTGTCGCCGTCGTCACCGCCGCGCAGGAAGTCATCGCCGGCCCCGCCGGTCATGGTGTCAGCGCCATCATTGCCAAAGGCGCGGTCGTCGCCATCGCCCATCGCGATCGCATCGTCGCCCGCGTTGCCGCGCGCGATGTCATCGCCCGCCAGAAGGGTGATGCTGTCGTCGCCGCCTTGCCCGGTGACCACGTCATCGTTAAGCGAGCCGCGGATATCATCCGCCTCGTCTGTGCCGGTCACGGCGACGCCATCGGTGATGTCGTCTTCGTAGGACAGCACTGCGATATCCTCGGCGCTGAGGGTGCCGGCGGCCCCGGTGACGGTGGCCAGAACCTCGCCATCGGCGGAGATGACGGCGTTGCCCTCATCGTCGTCGGAGACCGTGAGTTCGGGGGCCTCATCGGTGTTGAAGCCAAAGGCGATCTGGTCGCTGTCGGGGTCGTAATCGGCGATTTCCGCCGCGCGCCCGGCTTGGATCCAGTCGCCCATGAGGAAGAAATCGTTGCCGTCGCCGCTGCTGGCGGTGTCTTCGCTGCCGACAAGCATGACGTCGTCGCCCAAGCCGCCGTTCATTTCGTCCCCGGCATCGGCGTCTGCGCCTGTCCCGCTCAGGGCGAGGGAGGTGAGGAGGGCCTCTGGCGCCGTTTCGCCCTCGGCCAGCCCGGCCTTGAAGTCCTCGACAGAGCCATCCTGCAGCGCGGTTTGCGTGCCGATCAGAAGGTCATCGCCGGTGGAGCCGCTCATGGTGTCCGCGCCTTCGCCGCCAACCAGGAGGTCGGCGTTGCTGCCGCCCCAGATATCGTCATCCCCGGCGCCACCCAAGGCGATGTCGCTGCCGCTGCCGCCATAGATGCCGTCATCGCCCTCGCCACCGGCGAGGATGTCATCGCCATCGTCGCCCGAGACATGGTCGTTCCCGGCATCGCCGCTGACCTCGTCATCGCCGCCCATGCCGATCAGCCGATCGTCACCGGCGCCGCCTTCCAGGGTGTCGTCGTCCATCGCGCCTTGCAGCAGGTCGTCGCCATCGGTGCCTTGAGTGTCATCACCGGTGTCCTCGCCGGGCGTTTGAGGCGAGTTGGTGCCCCCGTCGTCATCGTCGTCAAGCTCGTAGATAAGCCCGCCGACCGCGCCAATGCCCAGAAGGGCCAGAAGAAGATAGCCAATCATAAAAAAATCCCCCGAAAAACCACTGGGGAGAGTTAAGTCCAAATTCGCAACTGGTTGAAGCCGAAAATGGCGAAGGCGTCGGATTGAACCCTTCTTGGCGTGGTTTGTGAAACAAAAACCGGGTTGAGCCGGGCTGCGTTGCCGATACAGAAACATTGGCAGGGCGATTGCCGGACAGGGTGCGTGACCGGTCCGCGAATCGCCTTGTGGTTTACCGGCGGATCACGCGGCGTAGCGGCCGACGACCACATTTTGCAGTGAAAAACCGGGCGCGGCATTGCGCAGAATCGCCACCGCGTCGCCATCGGCGCGAAGGGTGGTCAGGCCGGTTATCTCATCGCGTTCAACCGTCAGTTCGGGCGCCGGGCCGTCGCCGTTGTAGACGAAGGACAGGACATCTTCGGCGGTGTCGAAATCGGTGATCTCGACCGGGGCGTCGCCGCTGATCCAGTCGCCCAAGGCAACCTCATCCGCGCCGTCACCGCCGGTGATCGTGTCATCGTCACCGGCCACGACGGTATCGTCGCCATCCCCCATATCGACGCTGTCGCCGGTGTCGGGGGATTGCGCCATGTCATAGCGAAAGATCACGTCCGAAATCCGCTGAATTCCATCGAGGGAGTCGCGCAGGGCCGACTCGTCGACCAGGTTTGCGGATTCGATGAAATCGTCCCCCGTGCCGCCGCTGAGTTGATCGGCGCCTTCCCCGCCAATCAGCACATCCGCGCCATCGCCGCCCGAGATCTGATCAGCCCCATCCAGCCCGATGATCCAATCGTCGCCGGTATCGCCCGAAAGGCTGTCGTCGCCCGCCAGCCCGACAAGAAGATCATTGCCGGCACCGCCGGCAAAGCTGTCGTCGCCATCAGTTCCGGCAAAGCCATCGGCATCGTCGCTGCCTTCGGTTTCAGGCTCATCAGGGGCGGCAAGGCCGGTTGCCCCGGCCAGCGTTGCACCGACCAACAGGAAAAGCGCGAGAAATGCCATGACCACATCCTTTATCCGGTTGCAGGGCCGAAAAGCCCGATGCGGCAAGGATCGTTCCGGGGCGGTAAAGGCGGGGTAAATCGCTGTCGGATTATTTCCGGGCGATTTGTTTAAAACTTTATCGACCGGGGCCAAGGGCACGAAAAAGCCGGCCTGCAAGATGCGGGCCGGCCTTGAATTTTCAAATGGTGAAAGGCGTTTAGCGGTTCTCGATATCCACGTAGTCGCGCAGCGTTTCACCATGGTAAAGCTGACGCGGACGACCGATTTTCAATTGTGGATCGCTGATCATTTCCTTCCACTGCGAAATCCAGCCCACGGTGCGCGACAGCGCAAAGATCGGCGTGAACATCGAGGTGGGGAAGCCCATGGCCTCAAGAATGATGCCGGAATAGAAATCGACGTTCGGGAACAGCTTCTTGTCGGTGAAATAGGGATCGGCAAGGGCCGCTTTTTCCAGTTCCTTGGCCACCTGCAGGGTCGGGTTATCCTCGATTCCCAGAAGGTCCAGAACCTCGTCGGCGGATTGCTTCATCACCTTGGCGCGCGGATCGAAGTTTTTATAAACCCGGTGCCCAAAGCCCATCAGGCGGAACGGATCGTCCTTGTCCTTGGCGCGCGCGATGAATTCGGGGATGCGATCGGGCGTGCCGATTTCCTGCAGCATTTCAAGGCAGGCCTGGTTCGCGCCGCCATGCGCCGGACCCCAGAGGCAGGCGATACCCGCCGCGATACAGGCGAAGGGATTGGCGCCCGAAGAGGACGCCAGGCGCACCGTGGAGGTCGAGGCGTTCTGTTCGTGATCGGCATGCAGGGTAAAGATGCGATCCATCGCGCGGCTGAGGATCGGGTTCACCTCGTAATCGGCGGCGGGCACGGCAAAGCACATGCGCAGGAAGTTCGAGGCATAATCGAGATCGTTGCGCGGATAAACGAAGGGCTGGCCAATGGAATACTTGTAAGCCATGGCCGCGATGGTAGGTAGCTTGGCGATCATGCGGATCGAGGCGACCTCGCGCTGCCATGGATCGGAGATATCGGTGCTGTCGTGATAGAAGGCCGACAGCGCGCCGACCACGCCGACCATGATGGCCATCGGGTGCGCATCGCGACGATAGCCGCGGAACAGATACATCATCTGTTCGTGAATCATCGTGTGATTGGTCACGCGGGATTCGAAATCTTCCAGTTGCGCGGGCGAGGGGAGTTCCCCGTAAAGCAGCAGGTAGCAGACTTCGAGATAATGCGATTTCTCGGCCAGTTGGTCGATCGGGTAGCCGCGGTGCAGCAGTTCGCCCTTGCCACCGTCGATATAGGTGATGGTGCTGTCGCAGCTTGCGGTCGAGGTAAAGCCCGGATCGTAGGTAAAGACACCCGCCTGCGCATAAAGCTTGCGAATGTCGATCACCTCGGGCCCTGCCGTCGGTGAGTGAATGGGCAGCTCGTAGTCCTTGCCGTCAATCGTCAGCTTGGCGGTTTTGGTGCTATCGGCCATTGGGATCCTCCCTCAATCAAGCCCACGCCATACGCGTCGGGGGCTGGTTAAACTATCAGCCTTTCGAGACGGTTAACCACTCTCGCAGGCGGCATCGGTGAGCCGGGCAATCGTTTCTTCTTGCCCAAGCACCAGCATCATGTCGAACACACTCGGTGTCGCGCTGCGGCCTGCCAATGCGGCCCGAAGGGGGCCGGCAAGCTTGCCGAACTTCATCTCGTGGGCTTCTGCAAATTGCATCGCGGCGGCTTCGAGACTGTCGCGCGACCAACTAGCATTTTGCAACTGCGGCGTCAATTCGATCAGTATACCACGGGATACATCATCAAGATTCCTGGCCGCTTTCTCATCCGGCTGAATTGGCCGATCGGCAATAATAAACTCAGCCTTATCAAGGAGTTCCGGAAAGGTCTTCGCGCGTTCCTTGAGGCAGTACATACCCTTTTCCATAAGCGCGTTTTTTTCATCGGACAGGGCCGTGCCCCCGGTGCTGGCCAGGAAGCCCTGCAATTCATGCAGCAACGCAGCATCATCCGTGGCCGCGATATGCTGACCACAGAGATTTTCGAGCTTCTTGAAGTCGAAGCGTGCGGGGGATTTGCCGATTCCGTCAAGAGAGAACCATTCGCGCGCCTGCGCGTCGGTAAAAAATTCGTCGTCGCCATGACTCCAGCCAAGGCGCGCAAGGTAGTTGCGCATGCCCGCCGCCGGATAGCCCATCTTCTGGTATTCATCCACGCCAAGCGCGCCATGGCGTTTGCTGAGTTTCTTGCCGTCGGGGCCGTGGATCAACGGGATATGGGCATAGGTCGGTAGCGGCCAGCCCATGGCGTTATAGATCATCATTTGCCGTGCGGCATTGTTGAGGTGGTCATCGCCGCGGATCACATGGGTGACGTCCATATCGTGATCGTCGACGGCCACGGCCAGCATGTAAACCGGGCTGCCATCGCTGCGCAGCAGGACCATATCGTCAAGCTGATCGTTGCGGATGGTGACATCGCCCTGCACCTCGTCGCGGATCACGGTTTGGCCGTCGCGCGGGGCCTTGAGGCGGATCACGTAGGGGGCGTCGGGATGCGTGGAAGGGTCGGCATCGCGCCAGGGGCTTTGGAACAGCGTCGAGCGGCCCTCGGCGCGGGCGGCCTCGCGGAAGGCTTGAATTTCCTCTTGGGAGGAGAAGCATTTGTAGGCGGTACCTGCGTCCAGCATTTGCAGGGCCACTTCGCGGTGACGGTCGGCGCGCTCATATTGGCTGATGACTTCGCCGTCGTGATCGAGGCCCAGCCAGGACATACCATCGAGGATGGCCTGTGTCGCCTCGGGGGTTGAGCGGGTGCGGTCGGTATCTTCGATCCGCAACAGGAACTTTCCGCCACGGCCCCGCGCATAGAGCCAGTTGAAGAGCGCCGTGCGCGCCCCCCCGATATGCAGAAAGCCGGTGGGCGAGGGGGCGAAACGGGTCACGACGGGTGTGGTCATGGTCAGGGTTAACCTTTCGGTAAGCATGAAGGGCGTAGCGTTGGGGCCTGTCTAATGCTGCACCGGAAGGGAGACAAGACTTGGCCCGCCGCCTGGCCCCCTGGCATGGCTTGCTTGACGCGTGGTTGGCGCAGCGCGGGCACCTGTTTCCATGGGTGCCGATGTGTCTTGGGCTGGGCGTCGGGATATATTTCGCCCTTGGATGGGAGCCGGAGGCGGCGCATTACGCCGGCTTGGCAGCTGTGGCCCTGTTCGGGCTGGTCCTGATCCGTTTCTCGGGCATTTGGGCGCCCCTGGTCTGGGCCCTGGTGCTGGTGGCCCTGGGGTTTGGCGTCGCCGGGCTGCGCGCCCATCGGGTGGCCGAACCGGTGATGGGCTGGCGCTATTACGGCCCCATCGAGGGGCGCATCGTCGGGATGGACCGTTCGGCCTCGGACGCGTTGCGCCTGACCTTGGACCGGGTGGTTCTGGCCGATGTCGCCCCGGCGCGAACCCCGGCGCATGTGCGGGTTTCGCTGCATGGGCAACAGGGATTCGTGCAGCCCGCGCCGGGGATGGTGGTGATCCTGACAGGGCATTTATCGCCCCCCGGTGGGCCGGTTGAGCCCGGAGGCTTCGATTTCCAGCGTCACGCGTGGTTTCAGGGGCTTGGCGCCGTGGGCTATACCCGTACGCCTGTTCTGGCTCTGGAGCCGCCCGGCGACGGCCTGTGGTGGTTCAAGGCGCGCATGGCGCTTTCGGCGCGGGTGCAAGCGGGCCTTCCGGGAGAGGCCGGGGCCTTTGCGGCGGCGATCATGTCGGGCGACCGGTCGGGCATGGGGCAGGAGACCCTGCGCGCGCTGAGATTGTCGAACCTTGCGCATCTGCTGGCCATCTCGGGGCTGCACATGGGGCTTTTGGCCGGTTTTGTCTTCGCCGCCCTGCGCATGGGCTTTGCCCTTGTGCCGGTTCTGGGCCTGCGGGTGCCTGCGAAAAAGCTGTCGGCACTCGGGGCCTTGGTGGCCGCGGCGGTTTATCTTGGCCTTTCGGGGGGCAATGTGGCGACCGAGCGGGCCTTTGTCATGGCCGCGGTGGCCTTGGTGGCGGTGATGGCAGACCGGCGGGTGCTGTCGTTGCGGGCCGTGGCCGTGGCGGCGGTGATCGTGCTTGTGCTGCGGCCCGAGGCCCTGTTGGGGCCGGGGTTCCAGATGTCCTTTGCGGCCACGACCGCCCTTGTCGCGGTCTTCGGTTGGCTGCGCGATGCCGAGGTGCCGTTGGGGCCAAGGTGGTTCAGGCCGGTGGCGGCGGTGGTGATCTCGTCGGCGGTGGCCGGGGCGGCGACCGCCCCCGTGGCGGCGGCGCATTTCAACCAGTTTGCCCATTACGGGTTGATCGCCAACCTTATGAGCGTGCCGCTGATGGGGGTGTTGGTGATGCCTGCGGCGGTCTTGGCGGCTTGCCTGATGCCCTTTGGCTGGGAGGGGCCGGCGCTTTGGGTCATGGGGCTGGGACTGGAATGGATATTGGGCGTGGCGCATTGGGTGTCCAACCTGGACGGGGCGCGAGGAACTGTTGTGCGCCCCGATGCCGAGGTGCTGCCGCTTCTGGCGCTTGGGGCGCTTTCGGTCGTGCTGTGGCAGGGCCGGGCGCGGTGGATCGGCCTTGCACCCGTGGCATTGAGCCTGGCGCTTTGGATGCAGGCCGCGCGGCCCGATGTCCTGATCGCGGATAACGGCAGCCTGATCGGCGTGATGACCGAAAAGGGCCGGGCGCTGAACCGGGCGCGCGGCTCTGGCTTTGTTGCCATGAACTGGCTTGAGAATGATGGCGCCGCCCTAGAGCAAGAGGCCGCGGCGGCCCTGTGGCAGGCGGGGCAATCCCCGGTGCCGATCATCGCGCTGCGGGGCAAACGCGCGGCACAAGGTTTTGCGGGCTGCGCGACGGGCGATTGGGTGGTGATGAACACCCGGCCCGAGAATCCAGGCCAGTTTGCGGGGCTGCCCTGCCGGGTGTTGCACCCCGGTACTTTGCGAAAAACCGGTGCCTTGGCGCTTTATGCCGATGAAACCGGTATTCGAGAAGTCAGCGCGCGCCAGATCACCGGCGCGCGCCTTTGGAATGATCAATAGCTGCGGATGAGGCCCACAAGACGGCCCTGCACCTTGACCTGTTCTTCGGGCAGGACGCGGGTTTCATAGGCCGGGTTCGCGGCCTCCAGCGCGATGGCATTGCCCTTGCGGTAGAATTTCTTGAGCGTCGCCTCGTGGTCTTCGACCAGCGCCACGACGATATCGCCGTTATCGGCGGTCTTGGTTTCGCGGATCACCACGATATCGCCATCGTTGATGCCCGCGTCGATCATCGAGTCGCCCTTGACCTCAAGCGCGTAGTGATCGCCCTGGCCGCTTAACATGCTTTGCGGCACTGCCACGTTGTGGCTGACCTGGGCAATCGCTTCGATCGGGACACCGGCGGCGATCTGGCCCATGACAGGCAATTCCATCGCGCCGGCCACCTCGACGGGCAGGGCGTTGGCGGGTTGGCCTGCATCGGGCTTTTCGCCTTCGATGACGCGGGGGGTGAAACCATGGCTGGCGCCGCCGCCCATGCTTTCGGGCAGTTTGACGATTTCCAGCGCCCGTGCGCGATGCGCAAGGCGACGGATGAATCCACGTTCCTCAAGGGCGGTGATCAGCCGGTGAATGCCGGATTTCGAGCGCAGGTCCAGCGCCTCTTTCATTTCATCGAAACTGGGCGGGACGCCATCGCGCTGAATGCGTTTGTGGATGAATTCCAGCAGGTCCAACTGTTTTTTGGTGAGCATGACACACTCCCTCCGAGAACATGCGTTTCTTTTTGTTCTACGCATGTTCACGTTTTGTGTCAACCGTCCAATGCCCCGGCACCTAAAGGGGAAGGTATTGCATCACCTCGCCTGCCTTTCGCGGGCCGTCGCCGGCCGGGCGGATCATCAAGGCGTTGGCATTGGCCAGCACAGACAGCAGCGCGCTGTCCTGTCGGGGTTCGGGGGTGATCTGGCCGTCTTTCAGCTCGGCGCGCATGTAGTGTTCGCGCGGCCCGCTGGCGTCGAGATCATGGGCAAGCCGGGCCTCTTGGCGCGGGGGCAGGGCGGTGCCAAGGCCCAGCATGCAGCGGATCATCGGGGCCAGAAAGACATGCCCGCAGACCATGGCCGAGACCGGGTTTCCGGGCAATCCGACCATCGCCGCCTTGCCCATGCGGCCCGCCATCAGCGGTTTGCCCGGACGCATGGCCACCTTGTAAAAGCTGCGTTCCATTCCCAGGCTGGCGGCGACATCGCCCACGAGGTCATGATCGCCCACCGAGGCCCCGCCGATGGTCACGACAAGATCGGCACCATGCGCCAGATCGAAACAGGCCTCAAGCGAGGCGCGGTTGTCGCGGGCAATGGGCAGGATACGGGCCTGCGCGCCCATGCCCTCCAGCATGGCCTTGAGGCCAAAGGTATTGGAGGCGATGATCTGATCCGGGCCGGGGGTATCGCCGGGCATGACAAGCTCATCGCCCGTGGAAATCAGCGCCACCTGCGGTTTGCGGGCGACGGTCACCTCGGGGATGTTCATGGCGGCCAGAAGGGCGATATCGGTGGCGCGCAGGATGCGTGGCGCGCTGACCTCCTGACCGGATTTGAAATCGGCGCCCATGGGGCGGACGAAAGGGTTGTTTTCCAGCGTGTCACCGATGGTAATCCGGTCGCCCTCGCGCGTGACATCTTCCTGGATCACCACGCGATCGGCGCCTTGCGGCAAGGGCGCGCCGGTGAAGATACGGGCGGCCTGGCCGGTTTCGACGGTGCCGTCAAAGGCATGGCCCGCTGCCGCCTCGCCAATCACGGTGAGGGACGCGCCGGGCGTCGCGTCGTCGCTGCGCACCGCATAGCCATCCATGGCGGAGGCGGCAAAGGGGGGCTGATCACGGTTTGCCCTGGCGGGGGCCACCATGCAACGCCCCGCCGCCCTGGCCAGCCCGACCTGTTCGGTGGGCAGGGGGGAGACGAGGGAAAGCAGGTGGTCAAGGGCCTCGGCGACGGTGATCATGTCGCCTCGTAGCGGCCGGATTTGCCGCCGTCTTTCAGCAGGACGCGGATGCCGCCGATTTCCATGGCTTTGTCCACGGCCTTGGCCATGTCGTAGACCGTCAGGCAGGCAGTGCTGACGGCGGTGAGGGCCTCCATTTCGACCCCGGTTTGGCCGGAGGTTTTCACGGTGCCTTCGACGCGTATGCCGGGCAGGTCGGGATCGAGGGTCAGTTCCACGGCAACCTTGGTCACCGGCAGCGGATGGCACAGCGGAATGAGATCGGGGGTTTTCTTGGCCCCCATGATGCCCGCAAGCCGGGCCACCGACAGCACATCGCCCTTCTTGGCGCGGCCTTCGGCGATGGTTTCGAAGGTGTCTTGCGCCATGCGGATATGGCCCTCGGCCACGGCGACCCGGGCGGTCACGGCCTTATCCGAGACATCCACCATATGGGCATCGCCCTTGCCGTCGAAATGCGTGAGGCCCGGCATGTCACATGCCCCCGGCCGTCAGGGGATTGGCCAGCAACTTGCGCGTGGCCGCTTCGACGTCTTCCTGGCGCATCAGCGACTCGCCAATCAGGAAGCTGCGTGCGCCGTAGCGGGCCATTTCGGAAAGGTCTTCGGGCGTGTGCAGCCCGCTTTCGCAAACGATCATCCGGTCGGGCGGCACCAGTTTGGCCAGCTTGCGGGTGGTGTCGAGCGTGGTCTCGAAGGTATCGAGGTTGCGGTTGTTGATGCCGATCATGCGGGATTTGAGGTTCGAGGCGCGCTCCAGCTCTTCTTTGTCGTGGACTTCCAGAAGGGCATCCATGCCCCAGCTTTCGGCGGCCTCTTCCAGTTCGGCGGCTTGCGCGTCGCTGACGCTGGCCATGATGATCAGGATGCAATCGGCGCCCCATGCGCGGGCCTCGGCCACCTGGTAGGGGTCATACATGAAGTCCTTGCGCAAAACCGGCAGGTCACAGGCGGCGCGGGCCTGTTGCAGGAACTCGGGGGCGCCTTGGAAACTGGGGGTGTCCGTCAGCACCGACAGGCAGGTTGCGCCGCCTGCGGCATAGGCCTGGGCCAGTTCGGCAGGTTCGAAATCCTCGCGGATCAAGCCCTTGGACGGGCTTGCCTTTTTAATTTCGGCAATCAGGCCATACCCCTGTTTGGAGGCCTGCAAAAGCGTGTCGGCGAAGGGGCGGACCGGGCCGGCCTCGTGGGCGGCGACTTCGATCGCATCCTGTGGGCGCTCGGCCTTGGCGGCTTCGATTTCTTCAAGTTTGTAGGTCTTGATCTTTTCAAGGATGGTGGGGGTGGTCATGCGGCCTCCGTCGTGATGCGGGCAAGCGTTTGAATACTGGATAGGGCGGCACCGCTGTCGATACTTTCAATCGCGCGGGCGACGCCTTCTTTCAGGTCGGCGGTTTTGCCGGCCACCACGAGGGCGGCGGCGGCGTTGAGCAATACCGCGTCGCGGTAGGCCCCGGGCGCGCCCTCGAGAAGGGCGCGGAAGGCTTTGCCGTTGTCTTCGGGCGTGCCGCCGAGGATGGCCTCGAACGGGTGCACGGGCAGGCCGAAATCCTCGGGGTGGAGTTCGGTTTCGGTAACCTCGGCGTTTTCGCCCAGTTGTGCAACCCAAGTGGTGCCGGTGATGGTCATTTCATCGGTGCCGTCCGAGCCATGCACAAGCCATGCCTTTTCCGATCCAAGCTGTCCCAAGGTTTCGGCCATGGGGCGGATCAGGTCACGTGAAAAGGCCCCGGTCAGCTGTCGCTTGACGCCAGCGGGATTGGTGAGCGGCCCGAGGATGTTGAAGATCGTCCGGGTGCCAAGCTCGGCCCGCACGGGGCCGACATGGGCCATGGCGGGGTGGTGCATCGGGGCCATCATGAAGGCGATTCCGGCCTGTTCCAGCGCGCGTTCCACCACACCGGCCCCGACCATGACGTTGACGCCCATTTGCGTCAGGGCATCCGCGGCCCCGGACTTGGAACTGAGGTTGCGGTTGCCGTGTTTGGCTACGGGTACGCCCGCGCCCGCCACGACAAAGGCCGTGCCGGTCGAGATATTCAGCGTGCCTTTGCCGTCCCCGCCGGTGCCGACGATGTCCATGGCCCCGGCGGGCGCTGTGACCTTGTTGCATTTGGCGCGCATCACGGCGGCGGCGGCGGCGTATTCATCCACCGTTTCGCCACGGGTGCGCAGGGCCATGAGAAAGCCGCCCATCTGGGCCGGGGTCGCCTCACCTTCGAAGAGGGTGGTAAAGGCGGCCTCGGCCTCCTGGCGGGTCAGGGGACGCTCGGCGGCGGTGCCGATCAGGGGTTTGAGCGCGTCACTCATGCGGGCACCTTCATCGTATTCAGGAAGTTCTGCAACAGGGCGTGGCCATGTTCGGAGGCAATGGATTCGGGGTGGAACTGCACGCCTTCGATGGGCAATTCGCGGTGCTTGAGGCCCATGATGGTGCCATCTTCAAGTTCCGCCGTGATCTCCAGCGCCTCGGGGCAGGTGGCGCGTTCGACCACCAGCGAGTGATAGCGCGTCGCCTCGAACGGCGAGGGCAGCCCGGCAAAGATGCCTTTGCCGGTATGGTGCATCTGGCCCATCTTGCCGTGGACGATGTCGGAATGGCGAATGACCTTGCCGCCGAACGCCTGCCCGATGGTTTGATGGCCAAGGCAGACCCCCAGAAGCGGGGTCTTGGTTTCTGCCGCGGCCTTGGTCAGGGCAAGGCAGATGCCGGCCTGATCCGGGTCGCAGGGCCCGGGGCTGAGCAAGATGCCGGCGGGGTTCATCGCCATGGCCTCTTGCACGTTCAGGGCGTCGTTGCGGCGCACCACCACATCGGCCCCCAGTTCGCCCACGTAATGGACGAGATTATATGTGAAACTGTCGTAGTTATCTATCAGCAGCAGCATCTTGCCCGAACTCCGTGCAGAAAGGGGGGTGGAGGCCCGGCCCCCGGTCGCGGTATACTTGTTCAGTCTTGCACGGAGGCGTCAAGGGGCGCATAGGTTAGAAAACGGGCAAATCAGGGGGCAAAGCAGTGGCACGTGGGATTTTCTCGGGATTTATCGTGGGCGGCATGGTGTCGGGTCTGGCGCTTGGGGTGGCCTCGGTCATGACGGAGGTGCCGGGAACGGCCCCGCCGGAGGCTGCTGCATTGGACGTGCCGGCGGGGTCCGAGTTCGATCAATCGCTGGAAGACCGCGAGGCGGAGCTTCCAAGCGCGGGCGAAACGCCCGAGGCCGGTGAAGGGCAGGCGCCGCAGGTGAGTGCGCCGGAACCGGATGACCTGACCTCGCTGGAAGGGGCCGATACCGATCCGGCGGCCCGCCCCGAGGCCGGGGATGCCGAAAGAAGCTTGTCGGCGCCTGAAGCGGGGGATGACTCTGCGGGGGTTGATCTCGACAGCGACAGCCCCGTGTTGCCCAGCCCGCAGGCCATGGCCCCCGCGGCCCCCGACGGGGAAGAGGACCTGTCGATTTCGACCGACCCGGCACAGCCGCAGCTGCCCGAAGCCGAGGGCTCGGCCTTTCCGAGTGACGCACAAGGCGCGGCAGAACCTGCCCCCGAAAGCGAAGACCTCACGCCTGATGCAGAGGCCGAGGAAGCCGGAACCGCACCTGAGCAAAGCACAAGCGAAGGTACGATCGGTAACATGGCCGAAGGGGTGACCACCAACCGCCTGCCAGCGGTGGGCCAGGAGGCCGAGACGGAGGTGAGCACGCAAGAGCCCGCCCCGGACCTGCCGCCGCTTGAGGCCTATGCGGCGGAGTTTGACAACCCTGATGGCAAGCCCTTGATGTCCATCGTTTTGATCGACGACGGCAGCAGCCCGATTGGATTCGAGGCGTTATCGAGTTTTCCCTATCCCCTGAGCTTTGCGGTGGATGCCGATTGGCCCGGCGCGGCCGAGGCCGCGGCCAAGTACCGGGCGGCGGGGTTCGAGGTTCTGGCGATGGCGGATTTGCCGGAGGGGGCAAATGCGGCGGACGCCGAAGTGGCCATGCAGGCCTATCTGGAGGCGGTGCCCGAAGCGGTGGCGGTTTTGGAAGGCCCCGAGACCGGGTTGCAAAGCAGCCGGGCGGCGGCCGAGCAACTTGCGCCCATCCTGCTGGACAGTGGGCACGGGGTTGTCATGCAGCCCCAGGGCCTGAATACCGCGCAAAAGCTGCTTTCGCGCGAGGGCGTCAGCGCCGCCAGCGTGTTTCGGGATTTCGATGCCAAGGGGCAGGAGGCCACGGTGATCCGCCGCTTTCTGGATCAGGCGGCCTTCAAGGCCGGGCAGGAAGAGGCCGGCGTGATCATGCTGGGCCGGATGCGGGCCGAGACCGTCAGCGCGCTTTTGCTGTGGGGCTTGCAGGACCGCGCAAACCGCGTGGCCTTGGCCCCGGTTTCGGCGGTTTTGACCGCCCAATAGCCCTGTTTGCATAGCGTCGGTATTTTGTCGGTATTGCGTCAGTGGATTGCACAGACCATGCATGGCGCGGGGGGCACCCGAACCTCAGCCTCCGGCGGGATTATTTTTGGAAAGATGAAGGGGGGCGGGGGCGCCCCTTTTTTCATGCGTTGCGCCATGTGCCGGGGGCAAGGTTTTCGAGGTCGTGGTCGCCCACACGCCAGCGGATGAGGCGCAGGGTGGGCAGGCCGACATGGGCCGTCATGCGGCGGACTTGCCGGTTGCGGCCTTCGGTGATGGTGATTTCCAGCCAATGATCGGGGACGGATTTGCGAAAGCGCACTGGTGGGTCGCGCTCCCAGACATCCGGCGGGTCGATCTGGTGCGCCTTGGCGGGCCGGGTGGGGCCGTCTTTGAGTGTGACGCCCTTGCGCAGGGCGGTGAGGGCGGCCTTGTCCGGCGCGCCTTCGACTTGCACGAGATAGGTTTTTTCCGTTTTGAAGCGCGGGTTGGAGAGCCGCGCCTGTAGCTTGCCATTGTCGGTGAGCAGCAAAAGCCCTTCGCTGTCGCGATCCAGCCGCCCGGCGGGGTAGACGCCGGGCAGGTCGATGTAGTCAGACAGCGTGGCGCGGGGGCTGTCGGCATTGCCCTTGTCGGTGAATTGCGACAGGACCCCGTGGGGTTTGTTGAACAAGATGAGCCGGGTCATGGGCGCATGACATGCCCTAGGGGGCCCCGGCGCGCAAGGCTCACTTGGCAAGCAGGCCTTCGGTGATCTTGTAGGTCCAACTGCCGCCTGCATTTTTCCAGCCGTTGACGGTGCGTTGGCCCGCGTCGGATTTATCGCCTTCGAAACCGTCGACCACGGTGTAGGCCGGGGTTTCGACACCGGCCTCGGCCAGAACATCGACAGCCTTGGCACTGCGCCCGCCGGAGCGGCAGATGATCAGCAGGGCGGCGGGATCGTTGGCGGCCACATATGCCTTGATTTGATCGACGAAGCCTTTGTTTGGCATCATCTTGTAGGCGCTTTTCTTGGGGTTGTAGGCATGCGCGGGATCGACCTTCATGAAGGGAATATTGGCATCCGTGTCGGTGGCGTAGCCGACGAACATGGTTTCCTCGGGGCTGCGGATGTCGATCAGGGCGACGTCGTCGCGGTCGGCCAGAAGGGCGATGGATTCGGCGGCGGTGATGTAGTGGCCGGGTTCGTTGGTTTTCTTCTTGGGCAGATTGGCCTCGGTCACCGAGGTCTCAAACATCGCGCCGTGGTTATCGGCGAAGCCTGGCCCGGCCATGGGCAGGGCAAGGGCAATGGCCAGCGCCGGGGCGGTCAGGATTTTAGGAAAGGTCATGGGGCGTCTCCTTGTCAGAACACATTTTATAATTCGCATGTGTTTTGACTAAAGGTGATTGACGCCCCGATCCTTGATGTGGATCAACCGTTGCCGTCGCCGGTGAAGCGCGCGGCATCGGCGGCGGCGCGGCGAATGGCGTTCGATTTATGGACGGTTTCCATATATTCGGCCTCGGGGTCGCTGTCGTAGACGACACCGCCACCGGCCTGAATATAAAGCTTTTCGTCTTTGACCACCGCCGTGCGCAGCGCGATGCAGACATCCATATCGCCACGGGCCGAGAAATAGCCGACACCGCCGCCATAGACGCCGCGTTTTTCCGGCTCAAGTTCATCAATGATTTCCATGGCGCGAACCTTGGGCGCGCCCGAGACCGTCCCGGCGGGCAGGCCCGCGAGCAGGGCGGAAAGGGCATCCTGATCCTCGGCCAGGTCGCCCACGACGTTCGAGACGATGTGCATGACGTGGGAGTAGCGTTCGATGATGAATTCCTCGGTCGGGTGGACCGAGCCGATTTTTGCCACGCGACCCACATCGTTGCGGCCCAGATCAAGCAGCATGAGGTGTTCGGCCAGTTCCTTTTGGTCGGCAATCAGATCGGCCTCATTGGCGCGATCCTCTTCGGGGGTGGCGCCGCGCGGGCGGGTGCCGGCGATGGGGCGCACGGTGACTTCGCCGTCCATCACGCGCACAAGGATTTCGGGGCTGGCGCCCACAACCTGAAAGCCGCCGAAGTTGAAGTAGAACATGAAAGGCGAGGGGTTGGTGCGCCGCAGGGAGCGGTAGAGCGCGAAGGGCGGCAGCGGGAAATCCTGTGTCCAGCGTTGGCTGGGCACGACCTGGAAGATGTCGCCCGCGCGGATGTATTCCTTGGCCTTTTCAACGGCTTGGTGGTAGCCCTCGCGCGTGAAATTTGAGGAGGGCGGGCCGGGCTCATGCGCCTCGCCCAAACCGCGCGAGGCCTGCGGCAGGGCGCGTTCGAGGTCGCGCACGGCGTCCATCACCCGTTCGGCGGCCTGTGCATAGGCGGCCTTGGCGGATTGACCGGAGGCAGCCCAAGCGGGGGCGACGACGGTGACCTCGCCCTTGACGCCATCGAGAACGGCCACCACCGAGGGGCGCATCATCACCGCGTCGGGCAGGCCCAAGGGATCGGGGTTCACATCGGGCAGGTGTTCGACCAGCCGGATCATATCGTAGCCCAGATAGCCGAAGAGCCCGGCACTTGAGGCGGGGAGGTCTTCGGGCAGGTCGATGCGGCTTTCGGCGATCAGCGCACGCAGGGTGTCGAGGGGGTGCCCCTCCTGATCCTCGAACGCGTCACCATCGAAGCGGGCATCGCGGTTGAGGCGGCTTTTCTCGCCGTGGCATTGCCAGATAAGATCGGGCTTCATGCCGACGATGGAATAGCGCCCGCGCACCTCGCCCCCGGTGACCGATTCCAGTACGAAGGCGTCACGCGCCGCCCCGGTGAGTTTGAGCATCAGCGAGACAGGCGTATCAAGGTCGGCGGCAAGGCGTGCGTAGACCACTTGGTTTTCGCCGGCCTCGTAGCCCTTGGCAAAATCCGCGAATGTCGGGGTCAGCTCCACTTTAGGGCACCTTTACTGGAAGTTGGAATGCACGGCGTTGAGCGCGCTTTGATTCAGTTCGATGCCCGCGCGGCCCCGGATATCGTTGGCCAGCAGTTGGAACAGGTCCTGACCCATGCCCGAGGCGGCCTGATCGCGCAGCATCGTGGTTAGCTGCTCAAGATCTTGATCCTCGGGGTCCGGGGCGCGAATGGCGTCGAGCCGCAGGAGGAAAACCTGGTCGGTGCCCGGAATGAAGCGGGCTTCGCCGTTGGTCATGTCGAAGACCGTTTCAATGAAGGCCGCGGGCGTATCGGGCTGAAAGCCGCGACGTGTGACGCCTTCGGCGGTATTGGTCTGCAATTCCAGATCGGCAAAGGAGGCACCGGAGGCCAGCGCGCTGCGGGCCTCTTCGTATTCGGAGGTCAGGGCCTCGGTCACGGCTTGAGCGCGCCAGCCTTGCAGAACCTGATCGCGCACATCTTCGAGCGGCTGGACTTCGGGTTCGACGATCTTGTCGAGGCGCATGGCGAAAATGCTGCCGTCCTCCAGTTCAAGCACCTCGGGATAGTCTTCGGAGGTGAGGTTTTGTGCGGCGGTGCGGAAGCCCGCGTAGGCGCCGATGTCGTCCGTCACGCCGGGATGCCACGCGATCTGCCCCAGTTCCATGTCGGATTCGCGGGCCAGGTCCTCGATGGTGGCCCCTCCGGCGAGAAGGTCATCGACGGACTCGATGCGGGCCTCGATGACGCGGCGGGCGCGGTCGGCGGCCAATTCGCTGCGCAGGTCCGGTTCGGCCTCTTCGAAAGTCGTTTCCTGGGCAGCAAGAATGGCATTGACGCGGAACAGCGCGGGGCCAACGGGGCTGGAGGCGGGGCCGGCAATATCACCGGTTTCAGCAGAGAACACCGCGTCGGCGGCGGCGCCGAGATCGTCGCGGGCCACATCGCCCATATCCACATCGGCCAGTTCGAGACCGCGGGCCTCGACTTCGTCTTCAAAGCTGCTTTCGTCCGATGCAATGCGGTCAGCGGCGGCTTGGGCGGCGGCCTCGTCAGGGAATACAAGGCGTTCGACAAGGCGGCGCTCGGGCTGAATATACTCGTCAGCGCGGGCTTCGTAGGCGTCGCGCAGGGCCTGTTCATCCACCTCGACAGTGTCGATGATCATCTCGGGCGAGAGCCAGGCATAGGTGATTTCACGCGTTTCCGGCGTGGTGAATTGCGCCACGTTGGCCTCGTGATAGGCCTGCAACTCTTCCTCGGTCGGTTCTGGCAGGCCTGTGGTGAGGTCGTTGCGGTCAAGAACCGTCCATGTCACGTCACGCTCTTCGCCGATATAGGTCAGCAGCGTTTCGGTATAGGCCCGGGGCATGGTGACACCGGCCATGACCGCGCCTTGAAGAAAGCCGCTTGCGGTTTCCTCGCGCAGGTCTTCTTCGAACTGCGCTTCGCTGAGGCCCGCTTGTTCCAAAGCAAAGGCATAGGATTCGCGGTCAAATTCGCCATCGACACCCTGGAAGCTGGGGATGGCGACGATTTGTTCGAGCAGGGCTTCATCGCCTACCGAGAGGTGCAGGCGGTTCGTTTCATGTGTCAGCGCGGCCTGAGCGACAAGGCGGCTCAGCACGGCATCGGGGATGCCTGCGGCCTCGGCCTGTGCAAAACTCATGGCCTCGCCGCGTTCGGATTCCGCCGCGCGGATTTCGTTTTGCAGGGCGCGGGCGTAATCGTTGACGTCGATCTCGGCCTCGCCGACCGCGCCCACGCTGCGCACCGACCCCGACAGGTTGGTGATGCCAAAGCCGCCAAGGCCAAGGATCAGCAGGCCCATCAGGATCCAGACGAATGTTTTCGAGATGCTTTTGCTTGCGGACATGCGGCCCCCGTCAGACGGCGTTGAAATTTATCATTCGGGGCTGTCTACGCCCTGTCCGGCGCAGGGGCAAGGGGTCAGCGGAGGCTTGCTAGCCTGTCAAAGAGCGTGGCGATGCCCGCACGGTCGACATTTGCGAAAGCAACGCGCACTTCCTGCGCGCCCGCCGGGTCATCGGAGGGGCGGAACATGGTGCCTGGCAGAAGCAAAACACCCGCGTCGCGCACCAGTTTCGGGGCCAGTTCGTTGGACGGGATATCAAAGGGATGGCGCATATAGGCGAAATAGGCGCCGCATCCCAGAAGCTGCCAACCCTGGGTGGTGATTTTCGGCATATGGTCATGGATGGCGGCGCGACGGTCGAGGATTTCGGCGCGTTCGCCGGCCAGCCATTGCGAGAGGTTCTGCATCCCCCAGAGGGCCGCGATTTGGCCTAATTGGTTGGGGCAGATGGTGACGGTATCGAGGAATTTCTCGGCCTCGGCCAGGCGCGCGGGACTGGCGATCATCGCGCCGACGCGGTGCCCGGTCAGGCGGTAGGCCTTGGAAAAGGAATAAAGCTGAATCAGGGTATCGCCCCAATCGGGATCGGCAAACAGGTCATGCGGTGGCATGGGGCGGGCGTCGAAATCTCGGTAGGTTTCATCAATGATCAGCGCCAGCCCGTGACGCTTGGCCAGTTCATAGAAGGCGCGCAGCAGATCGGCGGGGTATTCGACGCCGCCGGGGTTGTTGGGGGTGACCAGAACGATGGCACGGGTGCGGGTTGTGATGCGCGCCAAAGCCTCGTCGGGGTCGGGCAAAAGCTCGGACCCGCAGGGCAGGGGAATGGCCCGCGCCCCGGCCATGTCGAGCCACATTTTATGGTTGAAGTACCATGGGGTTGGCAGGAGAACTTCATCGCCTTCCGCGCAGAGCGTGGATATGGTGGCACAGAAGGCCTGGTTGCACCCGGATGTAATGGCGACATTCCCGGCGGTCAGGTCGCCGCCGTAGGAGGCGGACCATTGCGCGGCCAGTTCCTCGCGCAGGTCGGGATTGCCTAGGACCGGCCCGTAGAGGTGCGCCGAGGGGGTATTCAATGCCGCATCGGCGATCACTTGGCGCAAAGGTTCGGGCGGCGGATCAACCGGCGCGGCTTGGCTGACGTTGATCAGGGGGCTGTCATCGGGAAATGTCACGCCCTCAAGCCAGCGGCGGGCCTCCATCACGGGGGGCGGAAAGGTGGTGGCAGTGCGCGGTATCGTGGTCATTGAGGTCTCCTTGAGCGCTTGTCACCCCTGTCGGAGGTCCGCGCGAAGAGGGCGCGCAGGCGGCCGATAAGCGCCCGCGTTACGCCCCGCGATAGGGTTCGACGTATTGCAGGGCCATGTCCCACGGGAAGAAAATCCATGTGTCCTGGCTGACTTCGGTGACATAGGTTTCGACCATGTTGCGGCCCATTGGTTTTGCATAGACGGTGGCGACATGCGCCTTGGGCATATGCTTGCGGACCACTTCGAGGGTTTTGCCGGTGTCGACGAGGTCATCGACGATGAGTACGCCCTCACCACTGCCGACGATCTCTATATCGGGGGATTTGATGACCCGTGGCTCGGATTGGGTTTGGTGGTTGTAGGATTTCACGCTGATCGTATCGACCACGCGGATATCCAACTCGCGCGCAACGATCATCGCCGGGGCCATGCCGCCGCGGGTAATGGCCACCACCGCGCGCCAGCCACCCTCGGGCGCTTCGCTTTGCAGGCGCCATGCCAGCGCGCGTGCATCACGGTGCAATTGGTCCCAGCTGACGTGGAAGCCTTTTTCGTGGGGCAAGCGATCGGTCATGCGTTTGTCCTTATCGGTCGGTCAGAAGCCGCAGGCCGAGCATGCCAAGCACGGCGGCGGCCAGACGGTCGAGTATCGGTTTGAGCCGCAGATAGCCGTCGCGCGCGGGTCTTGTCGAGAGGGCAAGCGCAAAGAGGCTGTAGGCGATCCACTCGACGATCAGGTGGTTGGTCACGATCAGGGCCTTTTGTGACAGCGTCATATCAGGCGGGAAGATCACCACGAGGACCGAGGCCGCGAAGAGCACCGACTTGGGATTGGCAAGGTTGACCAGAAGGCCGGTGCGAAAGGCTCGGCGGCGTGGGGCGGGGGG
>NZ_JASHIM010000020.1 GCF_030733685.1 Roseovarius sp. MMSF_3281 | reverse complement strand
GGCCCGATGCCCGACAGCCCCCTGCGCCTCGACATGGCCCGTGCGCTGAACCGCATCGACGCGCCGCTCACCTTCTCCGAAACCGGCCAGGGCCCCGACGGCGAAACCGGCACCATCACCCCGCAGGACATGGTCACCACGGTCGGCGACGTGGCGCTCGCCCGTCCCGGCATGGGGGCCTCCTACCATCTCTCGGTGGTTTGCGACGACGCCGACCAAGGCATCACCCACGTCATCCGCGGCCAGGACCTGTTTACAGCAACGCAAATCCACGTGCTGCTGCAACGCCTTTTGGGCCTGCCAACGCCCAGCTACCACCATCACCGCCTGATCCGCGACGATGCGGGCCGCCGCCTTGCCAAACGCGACGACGCCCGCGCCATCGCCAGTTACCGCGCGATGGGCAAAACCCCCGCCGATATCCGGCACATGCTGGGGCTTTCTTCTTTTCAAAAACATCCTCGGGGGTGAATTGGCCGCAGGCCAAGAGGGGGCAGACAGCCCCCTGTCCTACCCCCCCATGGGCGCCATGATCTCAACTTCCGCGCCATCCCGCACGGCCATGTAGAAACAACTGCGCCGGTTGGTGTGGCACGCCGGTCCCACCTGCCGGATCAACACCAACAGGCAATCGCGGTCGCAATCCACCCGCATTTCCACCAATTCCTGCGTGTGTCCCGAGGTCTCGCCCTTCACCCAGAACGCCTGCCGCGAGCGGCTCCAATAGGTCACGCGCCCCGTCTCAAGCGTGCGCGCCACGGCCTCGGCATTCATCCAGGCCACCATGAGAACCTCACCGCTGTCATGGTCCTGTGCCACCACCGGAATAAGCCCCTTGTCGTCATACTTTAGTGTCGAAGCATCGAAATTCATGGGTGAAAACCTTTTGCATCTGCCGTCATGGCCTCTATCTATGGGGTGACACGCGAAAGGGAAAGCCATGAGCGGCGAAACCGACCTGATCAAGCTTTACTCGGCCCGGATTCTCGAACTGGCCGCCGATATTCCGCACCACGGGCGACTTGATGCGCCCGAGGCCACGGTCAAACGCCGCGCGCCGCTTTGCGGCTCGACCGTCACCGTGGACCTTGTCACCGATGGCGAGAAAATCACCGATTACGCCGCCGAGGTGAAGGCCTGCGCCCTTGGCCAGGCGGCGGCCAGCGTGGTGGGCGGGGCGATCATCGGCTGCACCCTCGACCAAGTGACCGAGGCCCGCGATGCCCTCAAGGCGATGCTGAAATCCGACGGCCCCACGCCGCCCGCGCCCTTCGACGGCCTAGAAGTGCTGCGCCCGGCGCGCGATTACAAGAACCGCCATGCCTCGATCCTGCTCACGCTCGAGGCCAGCGTCGAGGCCCTGGAACAGGCCAAGACGGCCCATTCCTGCGCCTGACCCCACGAAAGCGTTCGACCCGAAACCTGTTTCACAGCTTTGGAACGAAGGCAGCACAACATATGAATGTTGCACGCATAAAAAAACCGCCGCACGCTGAAACAGCGGCGGCGGCAGGGAAAGCTCGGCTTCGTGAAACCTGCCGCAAAACCGGGGATATGAGGCAGACCCGGCGGGACAGTGGGACAGGTTATGTCACAAGCATCAACGTTGGGGACAGGATGCAAGCGGCAGGTGCGAAGCCTCGCAGGCAGAACCTCAGAGGACATCGGGGATATAAAGACCGGCGACAAGCGTCACCATAAGGGCGGCGGCACCGATGAAATCCCCGAGCAATGTGTCAGAGGAGCTTTCGGCGGCTGTCTTGATCTGGCGAAGCATGGTGGCCTCCTTATTCCGTGTTCCTAAGTTGCTACTTTGTTCTCATCTCAAGGATCAAAAAGCAAGAACTTTCTTAGAACATTTGTGAACTTTTAGGGATTTTCCGGATCAAAGCTTTGAAAACAAGGCAAATATTCATCCCACCGAAATCAACCGGATCGCCTGATCCTGTTCCATCAACCACAGCAGAACGCGCGCCGCCTGCCCGCGCTCACCGGTCAAATCGGCATCTTCGGCCAGAAGTTTCCGGGCATCCGTTTGCGCCACCGCCATCAGTGCCGATTGGCTTTCCATATCCGCCACCCGGAATCGCGGCAGCCCCGATTGCGCTGTGCCGATTAGATCGCCCGCACCGCGCATCTCAAGGTCCACCTCGGCGATGCGAAACCCGTCCTCGGTGTCGCGCATGGTGGTCAGGCGTTTCTCGCCGCCCTCGCTCAGCGGTGCCTGATACATCAAAAGGCAGGTCGAGGCCGCCTCGCCCCGCCCCACGCGCCCGCGCAACTGGTGCAGCTGTGCCAGCCCGAAATGCTCGGCCCGTTCGATCACCATGATCGAGGCATTGGGCACATCCACCCCCACCTCGATCACCGTGGTCGAGACCAGAACGCTGGTTTCCCCCTTTTGAAACGCCGCCATCGCCGCGTCTTTCTCATCGGGGGGCATCTGGCCATGGACAAGGCCCACCACCCCCTCGCCCAAAGCGGCGCGCAGGCGTTTGAAGCGATCCACGGCACTCGACAGGTCCACCGCCTCGCTTTCCTCGACCAGCGGGCAGACCCAATAGGCCTGCCGCCCCTCGGTCACCGCGCGGCGCAGGTGTTCCACCACCTCGTCCATCCGCGCCATGTTCACCAGCGCGGTCTTGATCGGTTTGCGCCCGGGCGGTTTTTCGTCCAGCACACTGACATCCATATCGCCATATTGCGCCAGCGACAGGCTGCGCGGAATGGGCGTGGCCGTCATCACCAGAACATCGGCCTGCGCCCCCTTCTTGCCCAGCTCCAGCCGCTGCCGCACCCCGAACCGATGCTGTTCATCAACGATGGCCAACCGCAGGTCGGCAAATTCCACGTCCTTTTGAAACACCGCATGAGTGCCCACCAGGATCTGGATATCACCGCGCTTCAAAGCCTCCAGCTTGGCGCGTCGCTCCGCCCCCTTGTCGCGCCCGGTCAGGATCTCGATGACAACCCCCGCCGCCTCGGCCAAGGGGGTCAGCCCCTGCAAATGCTGTCGCGCCAGAATTTCGGTCGGGGCCATCATCACCCCCTGCCCGCCCGCTTCCACGGCAATCAGCAGCGCTTTCAGTGCCACAAGCGTCTTGCCCGCCCCCACATCGCCCTGAAGCAGGCGGTTCATCCGGCGCGCCTCGGCCATATCCTCGGCAATCTCGGCAATCGCGCGGGTCTGCGCGCCGGTCAATTCATAGGGCAAGGCTTCCAACACCTTGGCCTGCAATTCGCCTGTGCCAAGGGTTTCCCGGCCCTTGCCCCGGCGCAGCTTGGCCCGCGCAAGCGCCAGCGTCATCTGGTGCGCCATGAACTCGTCATAGGCCAACCGCTCGCGCGCCGGATGCGCCGGGCTCAGGTCGCCCATATCCTGCGGGCTATGCGCCGCGCGCACCGCCTCGGCCCAATCGGGCCAACCGGCCTGCGCCTTCTGCGCCGGGTCAATCCATTCGGGCAGGTCCGGCACACGGGCCAAGGCACTTCCCGCCGCCTTCATCATGGTCTTTTGCGTCACGCCAGCGGTCAGCGGATAAACCGGCTCGAAATCCGGGATATCGCCCGCCTCCTCGGGCGGCAGGATATGCTCGGGGTGGACCATCTGCGCCATCCCGTCGAACAGTTCCACCTTGCCCGAGACCACGCGCCGCGATCCGGTTGGCAGAATCCGCCGCAAATACTCGTCCCGCGCGTGGAAAAACACCAAGGGAAAGGCGGTCGCCGCATCCTCGACATAGACCCGATAAGGCCCGCCGCGCCGCTGTGGCGCGGTATGGCGGCCCACCGTGACCTCAACCGTGACAACGCCGGGAATTTCGGCGCCCTGCACGGTCTCGCGCTTGCGCCGGTCCACCCCGGAATAGGGCAGCGTAAAAAGCACATCGCGCGGCTTTTCAATCGCCAGCGCACCCATGTTCTGCGCGCTTTTCGGCCCCACGCCCTCCAGCGTTTCAAGCCCCGCAAAAAGCGGGAACAGGATTTCAGGCCGCCCGCTCATGCATCCCCGACCAACTCTAGCCAGCCGTCCTCGTCGATCATCTCAACGCCCAGCTCTTCGGCCTTCTTGGCCTTGCTGCCCGCGCCGGGGCCGGCGACCACCAAATCGGTCTTGGCGCTGACACTCCCCGAGACCTTCGCGCCCAGCGATTCCGCCCGCGCCTTGGCCTCGGCCCGCGTCATCTTTTCCAAGCTGCCGGTAAAGACCACCGTCTTGCCCGCCACGGGGCTGCCATCCGTATCGGGCCGCTCTGCCGCCTCGATCTCCAGATGCGCCACCAGCCGGTCAATACTCTCACGCTCATGGTCTTGGGCAAAAGTGGTCACAAGGCTTTGCGCCAACACCTCGCCCACGCCATCAATGCCCAAAAGCCGCTCCCACTCCGGCCCCGCCATCTCGGCCGCGCCATCCATGGCGGCGATGAAATCTTCCCATGTGCCGTAGAACCGGGCCAGCATATTGCTCACCTGCTCACCCACATGGCGGATACCCAGCGCGAAAATCACCCGTCCCAGCGCGATCTCGCGCCGCGCGTCAATCGCATCAAACAGCTTCTCCGCGCTTTTCTCGCCCCAGCCTTCACGGTTCTTCAACTGCGTCAGGCACCCCGGCCCGTAACGCTCTTTCAGGGTGAAAATATCCGCAGGCTCCTTGATCCAGCCATCAAGGTAAAACTGCTCCACTTGTTTCGAACCAAGCCCCTCGATGTCAAAAGCCGCGCGGCTGACGAAATGCTTGAGCTTTTCCACCGCCTGCGCCGGGCAGATCAACCCCCCGGTACAGCGCCGCACCGCGTCGCCCTCTTCGCGGATCGCATCGCTGCCGCACTCGGGGCATTCCTGCGGGAACACATAGGGCGCGGCCCCCTCGGGCCGCTTCGACAGGTCCACATCCGCCACCTTCGGAATCACGTCGCCCGCGCGGTAGACCTGCACCCAATCGCCCACGCGAATATCCTTGCCGCCGCGAATCTCGTTGCCCTTGGCATCGCGTCCCGCAATATAATCCTCGTTGTGCAGGGTGGCGTTACTGACCACCACGCCGCCCACCGTCACCGGATGCAGCCGCGCCACCGGGGACAGCGCGCCGGTGCGCCCGACCTGAATGTCGATCCCCTCCAACCGGGTCCAGGCCAGTTCGGCGGGAAACTTATGCGCAATCGCCCAGCGCGGCGTCGTGCTGCGAAAGCCCAGCCGCTTTTGCAGGGCAAGGTCGTTCACCTTGTAAACCACCCCGTCGATGTCATAGCCCAGCTCGCTGCGCATCTGTTCGATCCCGGCGTAATGCGCCAGCATCTCGCCCGGCCCATCGCACAGCGCGGTCAGCGGGTTGGTGACAAAGCCCAGCGCCTGCAACCGTTCAATCGCACCCATCTGTGTCTCGGCCAAAGCTGCGCTCACCTCGCCCCAGGCATAGGCGAAAAACCTCAATGGGCGCTCTTTGGTGATCCGCGAATCCAACTGCCGCAGGCTTCCGGCGGCGGCATTGCGCGGGTTGGCAAAGGTCTTGCCCCCCCGCTCGGCCTGCCGTGCATTCAGCGCCTCGAAATCGGCGTGGCTCATGTAAACCTCGCCGCGCACCTCCAGAACGTCGGGCGCGCCGTCAAGGCGCACTGGAATATCGTCGATGGTGCGAGCATTGGCGGTGACATTCTCGCCCACTGCCCCGTCGCCCCGCGTGGCGGCCTGCACCAGCTTGCCCTGCTCATAGCGCAACGACAGGCTCAACCCGTCAATCTTTGGCTCACTGGTGTAATTCAGCGCCGCGTCGGCGCCCATGCCCAGATAGCGCCGGATACGCTCGTCGAAATCGCGGATATCCTCATCGTCAAAGGCATTTCCAAGGCTCAGCATCCGCACCGCATGGGTGACCTTGGCAAAGCCCTCCGCCGGGGCCGCGCCCACGCTTTCGCTGGGGCTGTCGGCGCGTTTGAGATGCGCGAAACGCGCCTCGATCGCCGCGTTGCGCGCCTTCAGAGCGTCATAGGCGGCATCGGAAATCTCGGGCGCGTCGTCGGTGTGATAGGCTTGGTCCGCGCGGGCGATCTCCTTGGCCAGTCGCTCCAACTCGGCCTTCGCCTCTGCCTCGCTCAGGCTTTCCACCGCCACGTCGCCGCTCATCCATGCCCCCTGTCCAACAGGCCACAGCGGCCCGGGTTTCACAGCCCAAAGTGTTATGCCTCAGCGCCGCTGACGTCCAGTGGCCACCGTCATTTCAAAGGTAGCAAACGCGCCAAAGATCATGCGGAAAACGAAACGGGCGCGCCGCCCTGTCCGGCGGCACGCCCCGCAATTCGGCCCGGCCACATCTGAGGACATCGCGGCCGGGCCAAGACCAACAGGGTGTCAGGCCCCGATGGCCAAGGGTTGTTCGCCCATCTCACCGGGTTCAGGGTCGCGCAGGACATAGCCCCGCCCCCAAACCGTTTCGATATAGCTGTCGCCGCCCGTGGCCTCTGCCAGCTTCTTGCGCAGCTTGCAGATAAAGACGTCGATGATCTTCAACTCCGGCTCATCCATGCCACCGTAAAGATGGTTAAGGAACATCTCCTTGGTCAGGGTCGTGCCCTTGCGCAGCGAAAGCAGTTCCAGCATCTGGTATTCCTTGCCGGTCAAATGCACGGTCTTACCCTCCACATCCACCGTCTTGGCATCCAGATTGACGTTGATCCTGCCGGTGCGAATGACAGATTGAGAATGCCCCTTGGACCGGCGGATAATGGCATGAATCCGCGCCACCAGCTCCTCGCGATGGAAGGGTTTGGTCAGGTAATCGTCGGCCCCGAAACCAAAGCCCTTGATCTTGCTTTCGGTGTCACCGGCCCCGCTCAGGATCAGGATGGGCGTTTCGATCCGCGCCAGCCTCACCTGCCGCAGCACCTCGTGCCCCGGCATGTCCGGCAGGCCAAGGTCCAGAAGGATCAGGTCATAGTCGTAAAGCTTCGCAAGGTCGATCCCTTCCTCCCCAAGGTCCGTGGTATAGACGTTCAGGTTGGCATGGGTCAGCATCAATTCGATGCTTTTCGAGGTTGTCGGATCATCTTCGACCAGCAGCACACGCATCAGGGTTTCTCCGCTATGGTTGTTATCTCCTGACCGACCTTGGCCCAACATTGGTTAACCACAGGTTACCGATGTAGAACAAATTATGTACTCTCCCTAAAGTTGTCCACCCGTTTTCATTTATTGCGCGCAACGGTCACCCTCAAACCCTCGGCGCCATCCTGCATAACCGCCTGAACCCATTCACGAAATTCTTCCTCGCTCAAGCCATAGCGGGCCAGGGCCTCGGCCTCGGTGATCAACCCGTGCGCCACACCGCGCACCACGGCCAGTTTGCGCGACACCACCCAACGGCGTGTATCGGGCGGCGGCAGGTCCGCCGCGCTCATCACTCTCCCATCCGGAAGCGTCACCGCCCTTGGCCCATCGACTTTCTTGAGATACATGGCACTCACCTCTATAATGGTCTGGCCCTCACCCTGCTGCCAATCTGCTTAAAACAGGGTGAAACCGCACCTTGAGAGTGCTTAGGATTTTCATATATTCCGCCTTAAACCCGCTGCCCACAAGGATGGCCCGCCATGCCACTAGAGACTCCGTTAAACTCCCTCGGCCTGCCCAAGGCCCCGGCCGACACGCGCGTCGTCGTCGCAATGTCCGGCGGCGTCGACAGTTCCGTCGTGGCCGCCATGCTGGCCGAAGAAGGCTATGACGTGGTCGGCGTCACCCTGCAGCTTTACGATCACGGCGCGGCACTGGCCAAGAAAGGCGCCTGCTGCGCCGGGATCGACATCCACGATGCCCGCCGCGTGGCCGAGGATATGGGATTCCCCCATTACGTCCTCGACTATGAAAACATCTTCAAGGACGCGGTGATCGACGAGTTTGCCGATAGCTACCTTGCCGGGGCCACCCCTGTGCCCTGCATCCGCTGCAACGAGCGGGTGAAGTTCAAGGACTTGCTGGAAACCGCCAAGGATCTGGATGCCGATTGCATGGCCACCGGCCACTATATCCAACGGATGATGGGGGCAAATGGCGCCGAACTGCACAGCGCGGCGGATGCCAACCGCGATCAAAGCTATTTCCTGTTTTCCACCACGCCCGAGCAGTTGGATTTCCTGCGCTTCCCGCTGGGCCACCTGCCCTCCAAGGATGCCACCCGCGAACTGGCCGCCAAGTACGGCCTGCAAGTGGCCGACAAACCCGACAGTCAGGACATCTGCTTTGTCCCCAACGGCAACTACGCCTCGGTGATCGAAAAACTCCGCCCCGGCGCCGCCGAGCCGGGTGAGATCGTGCATGCCGATGGCCGCGTCCTGGGCGAGCACACCGGGGTTATCCACTACACCATCGGCCAACGCCGCGGCCTTGGCATCGGCGGGTTGTCCAATCCGCTTTACGTGGTGAAACTCGATGTCGACAACCGCCGCGTGGTCGTCGGCCCCAAAGACATGCTCGCCACCCGCAAAGTCCCGGTGCGCGAGATCAACTGGCTGGGCGACGCCCCCTTCGACAGCCGTGACGAATGGCACGTCGCCGTCAAGGTCCGCTCCACCCGCCCCCCGCGTGAGGCGGTGATCCGCCCCCTTTCGCCCACCGAGGCCGAGGTCGAGCTTTTGACCCCCGAGGAAGGCGTCTCACCCGGTCAAGCCTGCGTCTTCTACGACAGCGACAGCTCCCGCATCTTCGGCGGCGGCTGGATCTGGCGCGGCAACTAGGACGATGCCGTTATACCTCGGCCTCGCCCTTGCCTTGCTTGTCCTGGGCTGGGTTTTGTACCGCCGCTTGCAGAAAAAACAGGCCCGCGCGGCCCTTCTCGCAACGCCCCTCTCCGAGGCGGACCGCGCCATCGTGGCCGACCACGTCCCCCTTACCCGGAAACTGCCCGCCGAGTTGCGCAGCACCTTTGAGGGCAAGGTCAACCTCTTCTTGGGTCAGGTGCAATTCCACGGCTGCAACGGGCTTGAGGTCACCCGCGACATGCGCCTCGCCATCGCGGCCCAGGCCTGTCTTCTCGTCGCCAATTCCCCGGCGTGGTACAGCCACCTGACCACCATCCTCGTCTACCCCGGCGCCTTCAAATCCCGCCAGCAGATGCACGATGGATATGTCGTCACCGAAGGCGAGGTGGTGCGCACCGGCGAAAGCTGGTCGCGCGGCCCGGTGATCCTGTCATGGCGTCACAGCGACCAAGGCGCGCGTGACGACAGCGACGGCCACAACGTGGTGATCCACGAATTCGCCCACCAACTGGATGATCTGTCCGGCCAGACCGACGGCGCCCCCGCGCTTGGCGATCAAAGCTTCACCGACTGGGCGCGCGTCTTTGTCGAGGCCTACGAGCGGCACCGCGCCAATGTCGAGGCCGGTCGCCGCACGCTCATTGATCCCTATGGCGCCGAAGGGCACGAGGAATTCTTCGCGGTCTCCGTCGAAGCCTTCTTCGAAACCCCCGACAAACTCAAACACGCCGAACCGCAGGTCTACGACCAACTCGCCACCTATTTCCGGCTCGATCCCGCAACATGGCCCGCCCCCGCGCCCCGAGCCTGACCCGGGGCCTCGCGTCACAAGCGCTTCAACACCGCCCGTGCTGCCCGCAAACCGGGCGCTTCACCACCGCGGCCCAGTCGCTCCATGGTCAGCCGCATCGCCTCGCGTTGTGCGCCGGGGCTCTCCATCATCCGCAGCACACCGGGCGCGATCAGGCCCGCCCGGCAATCCTTGCCGTTAAATTCCGGCACCGCGCGGGTTTCACTGACCAGATTCACCAAGGTCAGCGTGTCGATCTTCAGCATCCACGCGATGATCTGGCGGCTCAGCCACGCCGCGTCATAGGCAATCACCATCGGCACATCCGCCGCCGCCAGTTCAAGCGACACCGTCCCCGACGCCGCCAGCGCATAATCCGCCGCGCCAAACGCCGCCGCCTTGCGCGCCTTGTCGGCCTCGGCCTCCCCCTCGGGGGCCAGCACAACCGGCGCGCCCGGCCAATCGGCCAGCAAGGCGCGCACCTCCTCGGCCCGCGACGCCGTGGTCGGAACGACCACCCGCAAGTCCGGCCGCGCCGCGCAAACCTCGCGCAGGGTGTCCCCGAAAATCGGCCCCAGCCGCGCCACCTCGCCCCGGCGCGAGCCGGGCAAGACCATCAGAACCGGCGCATCGCCAAGACCCGCCTCCTCCCGGAACGCCGCCACCTCCGCGTCACTGGCCTGCGGCTCGCTCACCACCGGGTGGCCCACGAAATCGCACTCCATCCCGGCGGCTTCCATCAAAGGCGGCTCAAACGGCAAAAGCGCCAACACATGGTCGATCACCCGTGCCATCTTCGCCGCCCGCCCCTCGCGCCACGCCCAGACCGAGGGCGCCACGTAGTGCACCGTGCGAATATCGCTATGCGCCTTCACGATCCTGGCCACCCGCAGGCAGAAATCCGGGCTGTCGATGCTGATCACCACATCCGGTTTCGCGTCCAGAATGGCCTCGGCCACCTCGCGAATACGGCGCTTGAGGTGGAAATACTTGGGCAGCACCTCGACAATGCCCATGACGCTCAATTCCTCCATCGGGAATTGCGAGGATAGCCCCTCGGCCTCCATCAACGGCCCGCCGACGCCCTGGAACTCAACGCTTTCAAGCTGTTTCAGCCCGGCCATAAGCGCCGCGCCCAAGCGGTCGCCCGAGGCCTCGCCGGCAATGATGAAAACCCGCATCACGCGTCCCGCGCGGTCAGAAACACGCCCAATGCCTCGGCCTTGGCCAAGGTCTCGGCCCGCTCAAGCACCATGACGCGCCCCGCCTCGATGACCAGCCCGGCCAACCCGGCCGCCGCCACCGCGTCGATCGTCGCCGGGCCGACGGCGGGCATATCCACCCGCAAATCCTGTCCCCGCTTGGCGGCTTTCACGTAAACGCCCTTTTGCCCCCGGCGCAGGGCCCCGGGCGTCTCCCCCACGAACCGCAAAATCGCATCGGTGCCTTGCAGGGTTTCAACGCCAAGGCACAATCCCCCCGCCACGGCACAGCCCTGCCCCACGTCCACCGGCGACAGGGCCGACAGGATGTCAAAACCGCGCTCGGTATCGCGCAACTCCTGCGCCGATGGCTCCGGCCCGGCCAGATGCCCCGCCTTGGCCACCAGATCGGGCAGCACCTCATGCGCGCCGACCACCTCGAAACCCTGTTCTTCGAACAGTTCGATCACCGCGCGCAAAAGCGCGTCGTCGCCGCCTTGCAACGCGCCCATAAGGCGCGGGGCGGCTTTCATCATGACGGGGTCCAACTGGCCGGGGTCCAAGGGCGGGCGCGCCAGCCCCCCGGCGAAAACCACTTGGGTCACACCGCCTTCGCGCATCGCCTCGAACAACCCTCCAAGCCGTTCAATCCGATGCGCCTCGACACCCTCCACCCGGGTCGGGATACCTTCCAGCGCCAGGCGCATCGCCTCTGGCTGCGCCTCGGCAATCCGCACCGGCAACGCACCGCCACAGGCCAAAATTCCAAGCCGCCCGGCCAAGGCCTACATCGCCCCCGGCGTCAGGAACGACCGGTCGCTCGCGCTGGTCACGAAATCCACGATCTGGCGCACGTAGGCGCTTTCGGTCTCTTCGCCCAGACGACGGGCACGATCCTGAAACGCGCCCTCGCCCTGCGCCAACATCTGGAAAGCGGCGCGAAGCGCGGTGATATCCGACCGGGCCACGCCACGGCGCTTTAGCCCGACAAGGTTCAAACCGTCCAATTCGCCGCGCGGGGCCTGCACAAGGCCATAGGGAATCACGTCATTGGTCACCATGGTCACGGCCCCGATGATCGCGCCCTGCCCGATGCGCACCCATTGATGCACCCCCGAAAGGCCGCCAATGATCACGTCATCCTCGACCACGCAATGCCCGGCAAGGGCGGCGTTGTTCACCACGATCACCCGGTCGCCCAACTGCACGTCATGCGCCACGTGACAACCGGCCATGAACAGCCCGTCTTCGCCCACGCGCGTCACGCCGCCACCGCCCTCGGTGCCCGCGTTCATCGTCACATGCTCGCGGATACGGTTGCGCGCACCGATCTCAAGGCGGGTCTTCTCGCCCTTGAACTTCAGGTCCTGGGGAATTTCACCGATGCAGGCGAAAGGAAACACCATGCAATCCTCGCCCAGCACGGTGTCGCCACTCACCACGACGTGGCTTTTCAACTCCACCCCATCGCCAAGCCGCACCTCCGGCCCGACATGGCAAAACGGGCCGATCCGACAGCCCTGCCCGATCTGCGCCCCCTCCTCGACAATCGCCGAGGGGTGAATAAATGTCTCGCCACGCTCGTCGGCCATGCGGGTCACTCCTTGGGCAAATCCATCATCGCGGTAAATTCGGCCTCACAGGCCATCTCGCCCTCGACCTCGGCAACGCCGGAAAAGCGCCAGACCTTGCCGCCGGGCTTGCCGCGCGTGGTGGTGACCTTCATCTCCAGAACGTCGCCGGGCACCACCATGCGGCGGAACTTGCATTTTTCAATGGCCATGAAATAGACCAGCAAGTCGCGGTCTTCCATGCCAAGGGCCGCGCCCACCATCACCGCCGCCGTCTGCGCCATGGCTTCGACGATGGTGACACCGGGCATGATCGGCTTGGAGGGGAAATGCCCCTGGAAATGCGGCTCGTTCATGGTGACATTCTTGATGCCACGGGCCGATTGGGTGCCGTCTATGTCGACCACCTTGTCGACCAGCAGGAAAGGATACCGATGCGGGATCAACCGCTGGATTCTGTGAATATCCGCAGACTGCAACGGTTCGCTCATGGGGTATCCTTTCAAAACTGTCCCGTTGCATCTCCCTAGCAACTGCCCCCTGATTGGGCAAGACGCAGGCTCAGTCCTCAGATGCCGCGCCGGGCTCGTCCGGGGCTTGCGGGGCTTCAGGGGCGGGCGCTGGCGCGGGCGCATTCTCTTGCGCGGCCTCCGGTCCGGCGCCGATTTCCGCGTCGATGCGGGCCGCGGCCAGATCGGTGATATCCACCGCGTCCGCCCGCAAAAGCACGCTGCGGGCATCCATGATCACCGTGCCCCCGGTTTCTTCCAACAGCCCGACCAAAACCGGCTCCACCATCCGCATGAATTGCACGGGGGCCATTTCCCGACGGCGCTCCAGATTGCGTACCGCCTGGTCGCTCTCGCGGCGGATGCGCTGAACCTTGGTGTCGAACTGATCGGCCAGCTCGCGAAATTCCGTGGGCGACAGGGTTTCGCGTTGCTCGGTCAGGGCCTGCTCCTCGGCCTCCAACTCGCTTTCAAGCTGCCGGTTTCGTTTGCTCAGGGCTTCGCGCGCGGCCTGGTAGTCCTCGTTCATCCGCTGGCCCAACCGGGTCTCGGCGAACAGGCGCTCGGGGTCCAGCACAAGGATCTCGCTTTGCACAACGCCCACGTCCTGCGCCAGAACGGCAGACGCCGGGGCCACGCCAAGCGCCCCGGCCAATCCCCCCGCGACAAGAATGCGCCGCAGCAGGTGCACCTTAAAATTCCGTTCTGACCGTCAGGTCGAAGAACTGGTCACGGTCGCCCGGCTCTTTCTTGATTGCATGCGCAAAGTTCATGCGCAGCGGCCCGAAGGGCGATTCCCAGAACAGCGAAACCCCGACAGAATGGCGGTCGTTGAACCCGGTGGACGACATCGCGCCAACCGCGTTCGAGGAATCCACGTCCCAGATCGAGCCGATATCATAGAAGGCCCCGCCGGAAATCCCGTATTCCTCCGGAAGGCCCAGCGGGAATTCCGCCTCGAACTTGGCAACGGCATAGTAATTCCCGCCAAGGAACTCGTTGCCTTCCTTCGGCCCGATACCGCCCGGCTCAAAGCCGCGCATGATCTTGTTGTTGTACCGGTCGATCGAACGGCTGCTCTTGCCGCCGCTGTATTCCAACGCGCCGCCCTCAAGCGATGCCCGCAGGGTGACCTCCTCGTTCAGCACCTTGGTCTGCCCAAGGATACGGCCACTGGTCCGGATGAATTCCACGTCACCGCCCAATCCCGCGAATTCCTGGCCAAAGGAAAAAAGAACCCCGGCATTCGGGTTCAACCCGGTGCGGCGCGTGTCATAGGTGTATTCATAGCCCAGGGCACTGGAAAACCGCCCGCCGATATTGGTCTCATTCGCCAGAATACCGTTCGGGAAGGCCCCGATATAATCGTCCATCTCGCCATAAACGAGGTTGTAATACAGCCCCAAACGCCCGTTTTCACTGACCGGGAAGGTCAGGCTGGGCCGGAAATCCCCATAGACCGTGTCGTACAGGTTGGTGTTGTTGGTGTCGGTTTCCTGGTACGAGGTCCGCAAACCGAACTCCACGTCGCGGCCCAAAAAGGCCGGCTCGGTAAAGTCGACCACGTAGTTCGCCGTATCCCCGCCGAAAGACATCTGCGCCGTCAACTCCTGCCCGCGGCCCATGAAGTTTCGTTCGCTGAAGCCAAGCAGGATACCAAAGCCCGAGTCGGTCGAATAGCTACCGCCAAAGGACAGCGTCCCGGTGGTGGTTTCTTCCACGTCCACGTCCACGACCACCTGGTCGGGGCGCGATCCCTCGCGCGCGTTCACATCGGCGTTCTCGAAATACCGAAGGGCACGAATACGCTCTGCCGCCTCCCGGATCTGGCGCGGGTTGAAAGGATCGCCCTCGACCACGTCGAACTGCCGCCGGATCACCCGGTCCAGCGTCGTGGTATTGCCCTCGATGTCGATGCGTTCGACAAAGACGCGCGGCCCACGCACCAACGCGAACTCCACGTCCAGCGTCAGGTCACGGTCGTTGCGCGTGATCCGCGGCTCGACCCGCAGGAAATCAACCCCCTGCTTGATGCCAAGCCGCTCCATCCGCGCGACCGAGTTTTCAACCAGAGTCGGCGAATAGACCACACCGGGCCGAACCTTCAGCACATCCTGGTAATCCGCCGGGTCGACATTCGGCAAATCGCTGACCGTGGTGATCTCACCAAAGCGGAACTGCTGCCCCTCCTGCACGTTGAAGGTCACGAAATAGGCGTCCCGCTCGCGCGCCAGTTCGGCGTTCACACTGGTCACCCGGAAATCGACATAGCCGCGCGACTGGTAAAAATCGGTCAGTATCTGACGGTCGAACTGCAAACGATCCTCGACAAATGTATCGCGCTCGATGATCGCCCGCAAAAGACCCGCCTGCTTGGAATCGATGACCCGGCGCAAACGCCGGTCCGAATAGGCCCTGTTGCCGACAAACCCGATACGCTGCACCTCGATCTTGCCGCCCTCGAAAATCTCGAAAACCAGGTCGACACGGTTGTCGCTGCGGCGAATGACCTTGGGGGTGATGCGCGCCGCGATGCGACCGTTCTGTTCGTAGGCCTCGGTCAAGGTCGCGGCATCGCGCTCGGCCTTGGTCGGGCTGAACACCTGGCGCGACCGGCTTTCGATGAAGCCTTCAAGGTCCTCGTCCTTCAGCCGACTGTTGCCCTCAAAGGAAATCCGGTTGATCGTCGGGTATTCCTCGACCTTGATAACAAGGCGGCTGCCCTGCGGCTCGATCGCTACAGTCTCGAACAGGCCGCTGCCCAGAATCCGTTGATAGGCATCGTTCAGCTCGGCCGCCGAGACAGCCTCGCCCCGGGCGATTCCCGCATAATTCAGGATCGTCGCCCCATCGACCCGCTGGTTGCCTTCGATACTGACAGAGTTGAACCGATAATTCTGCGCCTCTGCCGGGGCCGAAAGCCCCATCACGACAAACGCCACCATGGCGACAAGGCCCAAACGCAACGCCCCAATGACCTGTTTGGCCACCATCAAGGGCAACGCCCGGTTCGCTTCGAAATCTTGCATCGAACAATTCCAGTCAGACATCCCAGTTGGAAATGTGACTAACCGGGAATGGCGGGCTTGTCAAAACGCCATTCAGCGCAGAAAGGCCCCGGCACGTATACGCTCAGGGCCACGACAGGCACGTCTTACAACGATCCGATGAAGGCCCCTGCCATCAGGGCCGCAAAGATCGTGGCCAGATACAGCAGGCGATCCCAATTCAGGTCCACCAAAAGGCTGACGCCGCGGTAACCTTGAACGATATGTTGCACGACCAATCTCCGTTACAGTTCGTCACCCGACAGGGTGCTCGACCACTGTGGCGGAAATCAGACCCGGATCATGACAAGATTAAGGCAGGCTCCGCCTTCAGCACAGGATATCGGTGATCAATGCGAAACTCATCAGTGACAGGATCAGCGCCAGACCGATCGCCATGAGAATGCGCAGGGCCGCGTCGCTGGGGGGTTTGCCGGCCACCGCCTCGAAGGCGTAAAACACCAGGTGCCCACCATCCAGAACCGGAATCGGGAACAGGTTCAAAAACCCGATGGCCGCCGACAGCACCGCGATGAACCAGATAAAGCTGCTCGCGCCCTGGCTGGCCATCGCGCCCGACACCTCGGCGATCCCGATAGGCCCGGACATGTTGCAGGTGCTGATCGCCCCGATCACCATGTGGTAAAGCCCGCTGACCGAATTGGCCATGACACCCCAGGTCTGGGCAATGCCCCCCCAAAGCGCCTCGCCCGGCCCCATGGGCGCGGTTGCGAAATCAAAGGCCATGCCCCCGGCAATGCCGATCCGCCACTCGGTGCGAAAGCCGCCCTCGGGCTTCGGCTCATCCACCCGGCGCGGGGCCAGTTCAAAGGGCAGAACCTCACCATCGCGCCAAACCTCAAGCGCAAGGGGCCGCCCGTTCGATGATTCGACCACCTGCTTGAGCTGCTCAAAGGCGATGATGTCCTTGCCCTCGATGCCCACGATCACGTCACCCGGCTTCAGCCCGCTTTCGAAGGCCGCCGATTGCGGGGCAAGCTGCATGATCCGCGTCGGCTGCGGATAGGGCCCGTCAACGGTGATCTCGCGGCCATCGCGGCGCACCCGGTAGTCCAGCACCGGCGCCACGGGAAGCGCATCGACGAAATCGCCGAAAGCCCCCGGTTCCCCCGTGTCCGGCACGTCCTGCCCGGCGATGCCAAGCAGTTCATCGCCCGTTTGCAAGCCGAACCCGGCCTGCGGCAGGGGGTGAATCTCGCCCACCGCCAAAGGCTCGGCCACCTTGCCCTGGCTCATCATCACCGCGCCGAAAATGGCAATCGACAGGATGAAATTGAACACCGGCCCGGCAACCACCGTCGCCGCCCGCGCCCAAAGCGGGGCGCCCGCCATGGTCTCGCGCCGCTCCTCGGGGGTCATTTCCCTGATCTCGTCGCTTTCGGTGGCGCTGGCCGCATCGCCATCGCCCCTGAACTTGACGTAACCGCCAAGCGGCAGGGCCGCGATCTGCCATTTCGTGCCATGCTTGTCGTCGCGCGCAAACAGGACCGGCCCGAAGCCCAGCGAAAACACATCCGCCTTGATCCCGCACCACCGGCCCACGATGTAATGGCCGTATTCATGCACCGCGACAATCACCGACAACGCCACGACGAAGGCCAGAACGGCCATGGCAACATTGCCGAACTGCGGCAGCATAAGTGCGAATTCCAAGGCCCTGTGCCTCCCTCGTTTAGCTATATTTGTCCTGCACGACTTTATCGGCGGCCATCCGTGCCAGATGGTCCGCCTGCCCCACGGTTTCAAGCGTGATCTCGGCATCAATAAGGCCATTCTCGGCCTCTATGCGGGCAAGAACCTCTTCAACGACCTCGGCCATGCCCATGAACGGCAGGCGCTTGGCGATGAAATGATCCATCGCGCGTTCCTTGGCGGCGTTGAACACCGCCCCCGCCAAACCGCGCTGCGCCATCACCTCGCGCGCCAGCCGCAGCGCGGGGTACCGCGCCATGTCCGGCGCCCGGAAGGTCAACCGCCCCAGCGCCGTCAAATCCAGGGCCTCCACCGGCAAATCCAACCGCTGCGGCCAGTTCAGGGCATAGCCGATGGCATGCCGCATATCCGGCGGCCCGACATGCGCCATCAAGCCCCCGTCGCAAAAGCCCACCAGCGCATGCACCATGGATTCAGGGTGAATCACCACCTCGATCTGCTCTGGCCGAAAGCCGAAAAACTCCCGCGCTTCAATGACTTCCAAGGCCTTGTTGAACATCGACGCGGAATCGATGGTGATCCGCTGGCCCATGTCCCAGTTGGGATGCGTCGCTGCCTGCTCGGGCGTGGCACCGGCCAGGTCCGGCAACGGCCAATCGCGAAAGGCCCCGCCACTGGCGGTAATGATGCAACGCGTCACCGATGCCAGATCCTCGCCCACCAGGGCCTGGAAAATCGCCGAATGTTCGCTGTCCACCGGGATGATCCGCGCCGCGTTCAACCGGGCGCTGCGCATCAACAACGGCCCCGCCGTGACCAGCGATTCCTTGTTCGCCAGGGCCAGTGTCGCACCCTGCTCAAGCGCGGCCAAACCGGGGGGCAACCCCGCGGCCCCGACAATCGCGGACATCACCCAATGCGCCGGCCGCGCCGCCGCCTCGACCAAGGCCGCCTCGCCCGCCGCCGCCTCGACACCGCTGCCCTTCAGCGCCTCGCGCAGCGAGATCAGCAAATCGTCATGCGCCGTCACCGCCACCTCGGCGCCCAGCTCGATCGCATCCTTGGCCAATCGGTCGATCTTGCGCCCCCCGGTCAGGGCCACAACGTCAAACCGCTCGGGGGTGCGGCGGATCAAGTCAATGGTGCTTTGCCCGATTGAGCCGGTGGCCCCCAGGATACTGACCCGCTTCATGCCACCCCCGGCATCAGGCCCAGTTGCATCAGCACGAACACCAGAACCCCGGCCCCCAGCATGGCGTCGAACCGGTCAAGCACCCCGCCATGGCCGGGGATCAGCTCGGAACTGTCCTTGACCCCGACCCGGCGCTTCACCGCGCTTTCGGCGATATCGCCCATCTGCCCGGCAAGGCTGACCAGCACCGAGATCACGATCAACCCCGCGCCCGCACCCAGCGGCCCGGCCATCACCGCGCCCACCACGGCGGCCCCGATCCAGCCCGCAATCGTCCCCGACCACGTCTTTTTCGGGCTCACCTTCGGCCAGAACTTCGGACCGCCCAGTTTGCGCCCGGCGAAATACCCCGCCACGTCCGACACCACGACCACCAGCACCAGCCAGACGATCCAGCCAAGCCCGGCCTCGGCCCGCAGCATCGCCACCGCGTAACAGCCAACCAGCGCCCAAACCGCCAATGCGGCGTAAATCGCCCTCTCACGGGCAATATCGCCCGCCGTGGCAATCGCCGCCGCCAAAAGGATTGGCAAAACCAGTATACCGGGCACCACCAAGGCCCCAAAGACCGCCGCCGCGCCCATGCACCCCATGCCAGCGGCCCGCGGCGCACCGAACATGCGCGCGGCCTCCCAGATCATCAAACCGCCCAAGGCGCTGATCGCGATGGCAAGGGGCCAACCGCCCCCCCAAACCAACAGGCCGCCCGCCACGGCCATCACCACGCCGGACATCAGGCGGGGGGCCAAATCCCCCCACTGTCCCGCACCGCTCATGCCGTCACCCCACCGAACCGGCGATCGCGCGCGCCATAACCCTTCAGGAGATCGGCAAAAATCTCCGGGGTGAAATCCGGCCACAGGGTGTCGATGAATTCGTATTCCGCATAGGCCGATTGCCACAGCAGGAAATTGGAAATCCGCGCTTCGCCGCTTGTGCGAATAACCAGGTCCGGGTCCGGCACCACGCGGGTATCCAGGTACTTGGGCAGCGTTTCCTCGTCCACATCCGCCGGGTCAAGATTGCCATCGGCCACATCCTGCGCCAGGCGCTTGGTGGCCCGTGCCACCTCGTCCCGGCCCCCGTAATTAAGCGCAATGGTCAGGTTCGTGCCGTCGCAATGCGCGGTCATCGCCTCGGCCTCGTCCATCAGCCCGCGCAGCTTGGCATCAAGACGCGGCCGGTCACCGATAAACCGCACCCGCACGTTTTCGCGCACGAACTCCTGCATTTCCTTCATGATATAGCGGCGAAACAGGCTCATCAGCCCGGCAACCTCGGTCTGGGTGCGTTTCCAGTTTTCCGTCGAGAAGGCAAAAATCGTCAGGTACTTCACCCCAAGATCGGGGCAGGCACTGACAATCTCGCGCACCCGGCGCGCGCCCGCGTGGTGGCCGAAAAGACGGGGCCGCCCGCGCGACTGCGCCCAGCGGCCATTCCCGTCCATGATGATCGCCACATGGCGCGGGCCGCCCATATCGGCCTTTTTCTGTGCCATGTCGGCGGCCCCCGCTTGTCTCAGACCTGCATGATCTCGGCTTGCTTGTGCTCAAGCGCCTCGTCGACCAAGGCAATATGCTTGTCGGTGAGTTCCTGCACCGCCGATTCCCAGAATTTCTGGTCGTCTTCCGACATGCCGTCGGCCTTGGCCTTCTTGATCTGGTCCATGCCGTCGCGGCGAATATTGCGGATCGAAACCCGCGCGCTTTCGGCATATTGGCCCGCCACCTTGCCCAGTTCGCGGCGGCGCTCTTCGTTCAACTCGGGGATCGGCAGCATGATGATGGTGCCGTTCATCTGCGGATTGATACCAAGGCCGCTTTCGCGAATGGCCTTTTCCACCTTGTTCACAAGGCTTTTGTCCCAGACATTCACCGTCACCATGCGCGGCTCGGGCACGTTGACCGTGCCGACCTGGTTGATCGGCGTCATCTGGCCATAGGCCTCGACCTGCACAGGTTCCAGCATCGAGGCACTGGCCCGTCCGGTCCGCAACGACGCGAATTCCGTCCGAAGCGAGGCCATCGCCCCCTCCATCCGACGTTCCAGATCGTCTGTATCAAGGATGAATTCGTCCGACATATTACTCTGTCCTTCTTGCGGGAATTGCGTCTTTGGTCCTGTTTAGCCTTAGCTGTGCACCTTTGTATAGGTGCCCTCGCCCGCCAGAATGCCCTTGAAGCCGCCCGGCTCGTCCAGACTGAAGACGATAATCGGCAGGCTGTTGTCGCGGGCAAGCGCGATGGCGCTGGCATCCATGACGTTCAGGTGTTGGGCCAGAACCTCGTCATAGGTCACGGTATCGAACCGTTTGGCGTCGTCGTGCTTCACCGGGTCCTTGTCATAGACCCCGTCCACCTTGGTGCCCTTCAAGATCGCTTCACAGTTCATCTCGTTGGCCCGCAGGGTGGCAGCGGTATCGGTGGTGAAATAGGGGTTGCCGGTGCCGGCGGCGAAAATGCAAACGCGCTTTTTCTCAAGGTGGCGCACCGCGCGGCGGCGAATGTAAGGCTCGGCCACCTCGTCCATGCGAATGGCGCTGATCACCCGGGTGAACACGCCAAGGCCCTCAAGCGCGCTTTGCATGGCCAGGGCATTCATCACCGTCGCCAGCATCCCCATGTAATCGGCGGTGGTGCGTTCCATCCCCTGCGCGCTGCCAGCCAGCCCACGGAAAATATTGCCGCCGCCGATGACCATGCAGATCTCGACGCCCATCGCGTGCACCGTCTGCACCTCGCGCGCGATCCGTTCCACCGTCGGCGGATGCAGCCCGTACCCCTGGTCCCCCATCAAGGCTTCGCCCGAGATTTTCAGCAGAACTCGTTTGAAGGTGGTTTGCGGGGTGTGGGATTCGGACATGGGGCGCGCTCCGTTTGGGCCATCTGGCAATCGCGCGCAAAATGTCGGAAAAGCGGGACAGGTTCAATCATCTTAAGGGGTTTGAGATGCGCAAATCGTACGACTCGTACGAAACCGATCGGGACAGCCCCGATTTTCGTACGAAAATCGGGGGTCCAGCGTACGACTCGTACGAAATGCCCGGGCGCTGCGCATGATCGACCTGTCAAGCATTCCCGCCGACCGCCCCGTGCTGATTGCCGGGCCCACGGCCTCGGGCAAATCCGCCCTCGCCCTGCGCATCGCGCAAGAATCGGGCGGCGTGATCGTTAATGCCGATGCCATACAAGTCTTTGAAAACTGGCGTATTTTGACGGCCCGCCCTTCGCCCGGGGATGAATCGGCCGCGCCCCATGCGCTTTATGGCCATGTGCCTTACGACGCCGATTATTCCGTCGGCCACTGGCTGCGCGAGGTGGCGCCACGCCTCGAAACCGGCCCCCGCCCCATCATCACCGGCGGCACAGGATTGTATTTCACCGCCCTGACGGAAGGTCTGGCCGACATCCCCGCCACGCCCCCGGAAGTGCGCGAAACGGCAAATAAAATCGTTTTGGAACAAGGGGTTGATGCGCTTTTATCGGAAATTGACGAGGCCACGTTTCACCGCATCGACCGGCAAAACCCAATGCGCGTGCAACGCGCATGGGAGGTGCTGCAAACCACCGGCAGGGGCCTTGCCCACTGGCAAGACACCACCCCACCCCCGCTTTTGCCACTGTCCAACTGTACCGCCATCGTGGTCGAGGCCGACAAGGATTGGTTAACGCCTCGCATCGAACGTCGTTTCGACCAGATGCTCGACATGGGCGCGCTGGACGAGGCGCGGGCCAACCTTGATCGTTGGGACCCCACGTTGCTGTCATCCAAAGCCATTGGCGCGCCGGAATTAATCGCCCACCTTCAAGGGCTTATGCCCTTGAAGGATGCACGCGAGGCGGCCACCATCGCCACTCGCCAGTTCGCCAAACGGCAACGCACCTGGTTTCGCGCGCGCATGAAAAACTGGCACCGGCTGAATGCCGCTGAATTTTAGAAAAACCGATTTTTCATCCTGACATCGCGGTGTTTCTCTGCCAAATCTATTGAAAAGCAATCAAATCAGGCAGGCAAACCATATGACATCTCACGCGCGCATCCTCACCCTCGCACAATGGTCCGAAGGCGGTACATGGCGCGCCGAGCTTCCCCACAGTTGCACCGAACACGCGATGATCTGGATAACGCGCGGACAGGGCCGCGCCATGATCGAAGGCGTCCGGCGTGGGGTGGGCGTGCACAATGCCTTGGTCATTCCTGCCAACACCTTGTTTTCATTGGATCTTGGGAAACAGGGCTTTGGCCTTGTCTGCCTCGTGCCCGCCAATGGGCCTGTGCTGATGCCCGACACGCCACAACACCTGCGCATTCGCGACGTGCATGCCCAAAGTGAACTGACATCCATCCTCGATGCGATGCAGCGCGAGCAAAACAGCGCCCGCCCCTTCATGGACGAGGCGTTGAATGCCGAAGCCGCGCTGCTGACGGTCTGGTTGCGCCGCGCCATGATCGAACAGGGCGAAGATGCGGAAAAAATCACGGCATCCCAACGCCTTGTGACCGCCTACGCCGCCCTCGTCGAACGCGACCATGCCACCGGCAAGACCATGGCCGACTATGCTCAAGCCCTCGGGGTCACCCCCACGCACCTTACACGCACCTGCCGCGATTGCACCGGCATGACCGCCGCCGAACTGCTGACCCAACGCAGCCTGCACGCCGTGCGCGACCTTCTGGAAAACAGCGACCACCCATTCAATCGCGTCGCCGCCATGACAGGCTTCAACAGTGCGGCCTATTTCTCGCGCTTCGTCCTGCATCACACGGGCAAAACACCGTCCGAGTTGCGCAAGTCCGCCGCCGAGCGCCCGAAGATACCGGGCCTTGTAAAAAGTTGAAACTGCATCTCAGCTATAGATTTTTGAGACCCCACGTCTTATTATTCTGCAAAATTAACCACCGACCCTCGAGGCCCCCATGCCAAGCACCCGCCGCCCCGTGCATCCCGCCCTGCCCGTCCTGACCCAAGACGCATACCAGGGCCGGATCACGAGGCGCGAATTTCTGGCCCGCGCCACGGCGCTTGGGGCAACGGCCCCTGCCGCGCTGGCCCTGATCGGCGAGGCCGCACAGGCACAAGACGGCCCTGCCCCCCAACAGGGCGGCACCCTGCGAATCCAGCAAAGCGTCAAAGCCCTGCGCGACCCGCGCACCTTTGATTGGAGCGAAATGGCCAACCAGACCCGGGGCTTTCTCGAATACCTCGTGGAATACAACGGCGACGGCGCCTTTCGCGGCATGCTCCTGGAAAGCTGGGACGTCAACGACGATGCCACCCAATACATCCTGCACGTCCGCCCCGGCGTGACATGGAACAACGGCGACGCCCTGACCGCAACCGACGTCGCCCGCAACATCACCCGCTGGTGCGACAGCACCGCGCCGGGCAATTCCATGGCATCGCGCCTGACCGGGCTGACCAACCCCGCCACGGGTCAGGCCCGCGACGGCGCGATCACCGTCACCGATGACCTGACGGTGACACTGACCCTCTCGGCGCCCGATATCTCGATCATCGCGACCTTTTCGGATTACCCCGCCGCCATCCTGCACAGCAGCTACGACGGCGGTGACCCTTTCGCCCATGGCATCGGCACCGGCCCCTTTTCACCCGTGCGATTGACCGCCGGTGGAAGCTGCGTTCTGGAACGCAACACCGCCCATGACTGGTGGGGGACCGATGTCTATGGCGGGCCCTACCTTGACCGCGTGGAATTTATCGACCTCGGCACCGACCCGGCCAATTGGGTTGCCGCCGCCAAGGCCGACGAAATCGACCTGCTCTATGAAACCGTGGGCGATTTCATCGACGTGATGGACGCCACCGGCTGGACCCAAACGCGCACGGAAACCGCCGCAACCATCGTCATCCGTGGCAATCAGAACGCCGAGATGAACGGTCAAACGCCCTACGCAAGCAAGGATTTGCGGCGCGCCCTTGCCTTGGCCGTGGACAACGAAATCTGCCTTGAACTGGGCAATGCCGGACGCGGCACCGTCGCGGCCAATCACCACGTCAGCCCCGTACATCCCGCCTATGCCGATATCGGCCCGGCCGAATACGACCCCGCCAAGGCGCTGGAACTGGCCAAGGCGGCAGGCTTCGAGGACATGGTGCACGACCTCACCACCGTCGATGACGAATGGCAACGCAACACCGGCGATGCGGTCGCCGCACAGCTTGAAGACGCGGGCTTTCGCGTGCGGCGCAGTATCCTGCCCGGCGCGCGCTTCTGGGACAACTGGAAAACCTTCCCCTTCTCGGCCACGCAATGGAATCACCGCCCGCTGGATGTGCAAGTCCTGGTGCTGGCCTATCGCTCGGGCGCGGTTTGGAACGAAACCGGGGTCGCGAACATCACGCTCGATTCATTGATCGATCTGGCCATGTCGCTGCATGCCGCCGAAGATCGCCGTGATGTCATGCGTCAAATCGAAAACCTCCTCCGGGACGAGGGGCTCATCATCCAACCCTATTGGCGCGCGCTCTATAATCACCACAACGGCAGGCTCGTGAACGCCCGGAAACACCCGGCGAACGAAATACACCTCTATAAAATCGGATTTGCGGAATAGGCCCTAAAGCGTTCCGCCTTTACCCTGCGCCATCGGCGCGGGGCGGAACGCGTGCAACGATTGGGTTTCGGGGCTGCATTTCGCGAACCGCTTTAACTGCCCCAGATGATCCGCACGTAATTGCGCGTCTCTTTATAGGGTGGCACGCCGCCATATTTCTTAACCGCAGCGGGCCCGGCATTATAAGCCGCCAACGCCAGACGCCATGACCGAAAAGCGCGGTACTGCTGCGCAAGATAGCGCGCGCCGCCTTCAAGGTTTTCATAGGGGTCATGCGGATTCACCCCCAGAACCCGCGCCGTGCCGGGCATCAACTGCGCCAATCCGATGGCCCCCTTGTGCGACCGTATCGCCGGCTTCCAGCCTGATTCCTGCTGCACCAGGCGCAAAAACAGATCCTCGGGCACCCCATGGCGCCGCGCGGCATCCTTGGCCATCTGCAGGAAACGCCCCCGGTACTTGCCACTATAGGACCGGCCCGCGCCTTCGGCGCCGCCCCATTTGCTGGGTGTGCGGATTTTCTGCGGCTGCAGGCGCACCGAATTATTGTATTGCTGCTTGGCGCGCGTGTCCAAAACGCTGGTCTGGGATTTGAACAGGTTGCCACGGTTCTTCGTGGAAAGCACATCGGCCAAGGCCAGACCCGGCAGGATCAACCCAATAGCCGCAATCAAGACGGTTAAACTCCGCATAACGCTACTGTCCCCCACTTCTACTTTGCGCGAGAATATACGGCATATGGCAAAAAATGCCATGACTGTTGACAATGAATGTCTGATTTTCGGCGGACTGCCTCCGGTTTTTTGATAATTTTAACCTTCCATTTAACGCGCTGCGGTGATGTAAACACGCAAACACTGCTCATGAACTCAACGAAGGGGGCTCCGGATGGCCGGTTCAGTCAACAAGGTAATTCTCATCGGCAATCTCGGCCGCGACCCCGAGGTGCGCACATTCCAAAACGGCGGCAAGGTGTGCAACCTGCGCATCGCCACCTCGGAAAACTGGAAAGACCGCAACACCGGCGAACGCCGCGAGCGGACCGAATGGCACACCGTGGCCATCTTCAACGAAGCACTGGTGCGGCTGGCCGAACAATACCTGCGCAAAGGCTCCAAGGTCTATATCGAGGGCAAGCTTGAAACCCGCAAATGGCAGGACCAGTCGGGGCAGGATCGCTACTCGACCGAAGTTGTCCTGCGCCCCTACGCCGGTGAAATGACCTTTCTCGACAGTCGCGATAGCGGCGGTGGCGGCGGCAACTACGGCGGCGGTGGCCAAGGCGGCTATGGCGGCGATTACGGGGGCGACTATGGCGGCGGCCCGTCGCAAGGCCAGCCCCAGGGCGGCCCCTCGCGCGATATCGACGACGAAATCCCGTTCTGATCGGCCTGACGCCTTGATGATCAAAGCCCCGCCACGCTGGCGGGGTTTTCGTTTTACCGGCCAAGGCCTTTCGAAAGGCCTTGGCCCGCGCGATTTCCCGGACTGCGCGTAATCGCCTTGCAAGGCGATTGCCCAACGCGCGTCGCCGCGCCTTACCACATCCAATCCACCACGCTCAGGATCACACCAACCGGCACCGCCAGCCCAAGCGCCAGCAAGAACGCCGCCCATGGCGTCGGGCGGGGTGCCGGTGCATGGACCCCGAGGATTCGCTTTGCCGGTTTTGTCATGGGGGTATTAACCACCTTTTAAAGCGTTTCGCGAAAAACCTGAATCACAGATTTTCGCGAAACGCAGTGCTCGGCTCAATCGTGGCACGCGTTCCGCCTTTCGCTGATGCCTCAGGTTAAAGGCGGAACGCTTTAGGTATCCGCAGGGTTAATCACGGGTATGGAGTTCACCCTCACCGCCCCCGGCCCTGAAACGCCCGCCGATGCGCCTTTGCACCAAAGCCCGGTTTATGGGCAGGCCATGGCCCGGCTTGGCGCGCAGGTGCGGGTGCTTTGCATCCACGAGGGCGGCACCTGTCTGGCGCAGGCTCAAATCTTCTCGCGCCGCGTCATGGGCCTGCCCCTGCATTGGCTGCCGCGTGGCCCCGTCTGGGCGGGCGATGTCCCAGCCACCCAACACTCCCCCCTCCTCGCACAGCTTCCACAAGCCAAGGGCCTGCGCGGGATCTGGCTTGCCACCCCCGACGATATGAAAGCCACTGCGGCCTACACCCGCCTTGGCTATCGTGCCTTGCTCACCCCGCAGCATGTGGCCGAGCTTTCGCTTCATCGCGATCCGGCTATCATGCGCGCACGCATGCACGGCAAATGGCGCAATCGCCTGCGCCGGGCCGAGGACGCGGGCCTGCATGTCACTCACCGGCCCTTCGATCCGGGGCGTGACGCCCCGCTGCTTGACCTGGAAAGAACACAGCGCAAGCACCGACGCTATACCGACCTGCAGCCAAGCTTCGTTTCGTATTGGTCGCAAACCGCCCCAAAGGCCACCCGGCTTTTCCAGCTTCGCGATGGCAAGCGGCCCCTTGCCGTCATGATCTTCCTGCTGCACGGATGGCGCGCCACCTATCAAATCGGCTGGCGCGATCTGCGAAACGCCCCACCTTCGGCGCATCACCTGCTTCTCTGGCAGGCCGCCGAATACCTTGCCTCGAAAGGTTTTCGCCAACTCGATCTCGGCACTATCGACACCGAAACCGCCCCGGGCCTCGCCCATTTCAAACTCGGCAGTGGTGGGCGCGCACGCCCGCTTGGCCCCAGCCTCCTGCGCCTGCCCTGCGCAAGAATACCTCTGGCAATTCGCCGCGCTGCGGTATAGGCGGCACCCAACCATACTTGAGGAACGCCATCCATGGACCTGCGCAACATCGCAATCATCGCCCACGTCGACCACGGCAAAACCACGCTGGTCGACGAATTGCTCAAACAATCCGGGGCCTTCCGGGCCAATCAGGCCGTCGATGAACGCGCCATGGACAGCAACGACCTGGAACGCGAACGCGGCATCACCATCCTTGCCAAGGCCACCAGCGTCGAATGGAAAACCACCCGTATCAACATCGTCGACACCCCCGGCCACGCCGATTTCGGCGGCGAGGTCGAGCGGATTCTTAGCATGGTCGACGGTGTTGTCCTGCTGGTCGATGCCGCCGAAGGCCCCATGCCGCAGACCAAGTTCGTGACCTCCAAGGCGCTGGCCCTTGGCCTGCGCCCCATCGTGGTGCTCAACAAGGTCGACAAACCCGATGCCGAACCCGACCGCGCGCTTGACGAATGTTTTGACCTCTTTGCAAACCTCGGCGCCAACGACGACCAGCTTGATTTCCCGCATATGTACGCCTCGGGCCGCTCCGGCTGGGCCGATCACGAGCTGGACGGCCCACGCAAGGACTTGACCGCGCTCTTCGACTTGATCGTCAACCACGTCCCCGCCCCCAAGCAGATCGCCCGCGAAGACGATGACTTCCGCATGCTGGCAACGACGCTGAGCGCGGACCCCTTCGTTGGCCGTATCCTGACGGGCCGTGTCGAATCCGGCCGCCTCAAGGTGGGTCAGACCGTTCAGGCCCTCAGCCGCGTGGGCCAGAAAATCGAACAGTTCCGGGTAACGAAAATCCAGGCGTTCCGCGGCCTTGGCCAACAGGACATCGACGAGGCCGTCGCAGGCGATATCGTCAGCATCGCGGGCATGTCCAAGGCCACCGTGGCCGATACGATATGCGCCCTGGCGGTCGATGAACCGATTGAAGCCCAACCCATCGACCCGCCCACCATCACCGTCACCTTCGGGATCAACGACAGCCCGCTGGCGGGCCGCGACGGCAAGAAGGTACAAAGCCGCGTCATCCGCGAACGCCTGATGAAAGAGGCCGAATCCAACGTCGCCATCCGCATCACCGACACCCCCGGCGGCGAAGCCTTCGAGGTTGCAGGGCGTGGCGAATTGCAGATGGGCGTCCTGATCGAAAACATGCGCCGCGAAGGGTTCGAGCTTAGCATCTCGCGGCCGCAGGTTCTGTTCCGCGAAGGCGAAAACGGCGAGCGGCTGGAACCCGTTGAAGAAGTGACCATCGACGTCGATGATGATTACTCGGGCGCGGTGATCGAAAAGATCACCGGCGCGCGCAAGGGTGAATTGGTCGAGATGAAACCGGCGGGCGCGGGCAAGACCCGGATCATCGCCCATGTCCCCTCGCGTGGCCTCATTGGCTATCAGGGTGAATTCCTGACCGATACGCGCGGCACGGGCGTGTTGAACCGGGTGTTCCTCGATTGGACCCCGCACAAAGGCCCGATCCCGGGCCGCCGGGCCGGAGTTCTGATCTCGATGGAAAACGGCGACTCCGTCGCATTCGCTCTTTGGAACCTCGAAGACCGGGGCAAGATGTTCATCGGCGCGCAGGAAAAGGTTTACCAAGGCATGATCATCGGCGAACACAGCCGCGAAAACGACCTTGAGGTGAACCCCCTGAAGGGCAAGAAGCTGACCAACGTGCGCGCCTCGGGCAGTGACGAGGCCGTACGCCTGACAACCCCTGTCACTCTCAGCCTTGAAGAGGCGATTGCCTATATCGACGACGATGAACTGGTCGAAGTGACACCCAATGCCATTCGCCTGCGCAAACGCCACCTTGACCCGCACGAGCGTAAGCGCGCGGCCAAATCCGGCTAAGGGGCAATCTCGATCCGGTCAATGACCTCAAGCCCGCCGCCATCCGTGCGGCGGGTCACGATGATCTCGCCCGAACTGGCCCCCTGCCCGGTCAGTGCGTCGATATTGACGAAATGCGACACCAGCAAAAGCCGCTGGTCATTCGGACGCGCCGCGATTGCTTCAAGGGTTTTCTGACGCTGCGCAGCCCTGTCACCGCGCCCCGCAAAATGCGAGTTGATTGGCGGGAATTCCCTGACCTCGCCCATATCCAGCAATGTCGCCGTGTCCTTGGAGCGGCACCACTGACTGCTCCAGACCGCGTCGAATTCCACCCCCGCCGCGCGCATCATGTCACCTATGCGCCGTGCCTGCGCGCGGCCACGGTCATCAAGGTTGCGCTGCGTGCTGCAATCATCGACATCAAAATTCGCCGGATCGCCGGTACCGGGCGCAAGCGCGTGGCGCATCAGGGCCACGACACCGGGCTGCTTGAGCGACGAAAAATCCTGCGCAACGGCCCAAGCCGGCCAAAGCGCCATGACTGCCAAAAGGATTAAACGCATGATCCTGACCTCCTGTATCCACAAAAGATTAGGGCCAGGGTCAGCGAAGGCCAGTGTTACTCGCTCGTTTCCACGATCACCAGCTCCCGCTCCGAGGCGCCGCGCGCATGGCTCAGCGCCTCCTGGTACTCGGGGCTGTGGTAACAGGTCTCGGCGGCCTCCACGCTTGGGAATTTCGCCACCACGTTGCGCGGCCGCTCCTTGCCCTCAAGCTGCACATAGCGCCCGCCACGCGCGATGAACGCCCCGCCATGCTTGGCAATCGCGGGCCCGGCCAGCTTGGCATAGCGGCCATAGGCCTCCTCGTCGGTGACGGTCACATGGGCGATCCAGAGTGCTGGCATGGCTTATCCCTCCAATACGGCTTCGGCGGCCTTGATGGCGGCCTCGGCGTTGCCCGCGTCGCGGCCCCCGCCCTGCGCCATGTCCGGGCGGCCCCCGCCGCCCTTGCCGCCCAGTTCAGGCACCGCCGCCTTGACCAGATCAACCGCCGATACCCTGTCGGTCAAATCCTCGGTCACGCCCGCGGCCACGGCCGCCTTACCGCCCGCGTCGGCGATCAGCAATACAGCCCCCGAACCAAGCCGCGACTTGTGCTCGTCGATCAGCGCGGGAAGGTCCTTGCCCGAAACACCCGAAAGCACTTGGGCCAGGAATTTCACGCCGCCAATCTCCTTGGCCTCGGGGCCATCGCCCTGCCCGGCACCGCCGGCCATGGCCAATTCGCGCCGCAACTGCGCCACCTCGTTGGCCAGCGCCTTGCGCTCGTCCATCAGGGATTTCACCCGGTCGACAACATCCTCGGGCCTGGTCTTCAATTCCCCGGCCAGCGCCTCGACCCGGTGCGCCTGATCGCTCAGGTAGTAAAACGCCGCTTGCCCGGTCAGGGCCTCGATGCGCCGCACCCCGGCGCTTGACGCTTGGTCGGCCACAACCACGAAAACACCAATGTCGCCAGTCTGGCGCACATGCGTGCCACCGCAAAGTTCAATCGAATAGGTCCGCCCATCCAGCCCCTTGCCCGAGCCATCCTGAAGCCCCATCGACACAACCCGCACCTCTTCGCCGTATTTCTCGCCAAACAAGGCCTGCGCGCCCAATTCGCGCGCATCGTCCGGCGCCATGATCCGGGTCTCCACCGGCGCATTCTGGCGGATGTAGTCGTTCACTTCGGTCTGAACCTGCTGCAACTCCTCCGCCGTCAGGGCCTTGGAGTGGCTGAAATCGAACCGCAACCGGTCCTGCGCATTAAGCGAACCGCGCTGCGCCACGTGATCCCCAAGCGCATGGCGCAGGGCCTCGTGCAACAGGTGCGTGGCCGAGTGATTGGCGCGAATGGCCGTGCGGCGGGCATGATCCACCTCCAGCTGCGCGGCCTGCCCGGGGGCAATCTCGCCCTCTTCGATGGTCGCGAAATGGATGAAAACTCCGGCCACCTTCCTGGTGTCGGAGATCCGCGCGCGACCGGCGTCGGTTTTCAACGTGCCGCTATCCCCGACCTGGCCGCCGGCTTCCGCATAAAACGGCGTCTGGTTCAGGACGATCTGCACCTCGTCCCCCTTGGTCGCGGCCTTCACTTCGGCCCCATCCTTGACAAGCGCCAGGATCTGCCCTTCGGCAACCTCGGTATCATAGCCCAGGAAATCGGTTGTGCCCTTGGCGTCGTCTTCGGCGATATCGAACCAGATCGCCGCATCCGCCGCCTCGCCCGAGCCCGACCACGCCGCGCGTGCCTTGGCCTTCTGCTCGGCCATGGCCGCCTCGAAACCGCTCACATCCACCTCGCGGCCCTTCTCGCGCAGGGCATCCTGCGTCAGGTCCAGCGGGAAACCGTATGTGTCATAGAGCTTGAACGCCGCTTCGCCCGGCAGGGCCGAACCATCGGGCAGCTTGCCCAACTCGTCGTCCAACAGGCGCAAACCACGGTCCAGGGTCTGCTTGAACTTGGTCTCTTCCAGTTTCAGGGTTTCCTCGATCAAAGGCTGCGCCCGGCCCAACTCGGGAAAGGCCTGCCCCATCTGCGCCACGAGGTTCGGCACCAGCTGGTGCATCACCGGGTCTTTCGCGCCCAGCAAATGCGCGTGCCGCATCGCGCGCCGCATGATCCGACGCAGGACATACCCCCGCCCCTCGTTCGAGGGCATCACCCCATCGGCAATCAGGAACGAGGTCGAGCGCAGGTGATCCGCGATCACCCGGTGGTGCACATTACCCGGGCCGTCGGGGTCTTGGCTGGTCACATGGGCGCTCGCCTCGATAAGGGCGCGCATCAGGTCGGTGTCGTAATTGTCATGCTTGCCCTGCAACAGCGCGCCGATCCGCTCCAGCCCCATGCCGGTATCGATCGACTGCATGTCGAGCGCCCGCATGCTGCCATCGTCGAACCGCTCGTTCTGCATGAAAACAAGGTTCCAGATCTCGATGAACCGGTCGCCGTCCTCATCCGCACTGCCCGGAGGGCCGCCCCAGATTTCGGGCCCGTGGTCATAGAAAATCTCGGTACACGGCCCGCAAGGCCCCGTCGCCCCCATGGACCAGAAGTTATCGTCGCTGTTGATCCGAATGATCCGGTCGTCCGACAGCCCCGCGTATTTTTTCCAGATATCGGCGGCCTCGTCATCGGTATGGAACACCGTGACCAGCAATTTGTCCTTGTTCAGGCCGAACTCCTTGGTCAGCAAATCCCATGCAAAGGCGATCGCCTCTTCCTTGAAGTAATCCCCGAAGGAAAAATTGCCCATCATCTCGAAAAACGTATGATGCCGCGCGGTATAGCCGACGTTGTCCAGGTCGTTGTGCTTGCCGCCCGCCCGCACGCATTTCTGGCTGGTGGTCGCACGCGTGTAATCGCGATGCTCGACCCCGGTGAACAGGTTCTTGAACTGAACCATGCCCGAGTTGGTGAACATCAGCGTCGGGTCGTTGCGCGGCACCAGCGGGGAACTTTCGACGATCTGGTGGTCGTTCTGGTCAAAGAAGTTCAGGAAGGTCGAGCGGATTTCATTGAGCGTCGGCATCGGCGGGTCTCTTTTTCGGGCAATATTGCAGGCGTTTCGCAGATGTAGCCATGCGCGCGGGCGGTGTCCACAGCAAGAAAAAGGCCCGCGGCGCGGATGCCACGGGCCTTTGCAGGAAATTCATGCGCCGCCGGGGGATCAGGCCTCGACGATATCCTCGTCCTCGCCGCCCTCGGGCATGTCGAATTCAAGTCCGTGCGCCGCGCGAATCTTGTCCTCGATCTCCAGCGCCATCTTGGTGTTTTCCTTCAGGAAGGTCTTGGCATTTTCGCGCCCCTGCCCGATGCGCTCATCACCGTAGCTGAACCAGCTGCCGGATTTTTCGACCACGCCGGCCTTCACGCCAAGGTCCAGCAATTCGCCCATCTTCGAGATACCCTCGCCATACATGATGTCGAATTCCACCTGCTTGAAGGGCGGCGCCACCTTGTTCTTGACCACCTTGACCCGCGTGGCGTTACCCACCACCTCGTCGCGATCCTTGAGCGATCCGATGCGGCGAATGTCCAACCGAACCGAGCTGTAGAATTTCAAGGCATTGCCGCCAGTGGTGGTTTCCGGGCTGCCGAACATCACGCCGATCTTCATGCGAATCTGGTTGATGAAGATCACCGTGCATTTGCTGCGGCTGATCGAGCCGGTCAGCTTACGCATGGCCTGGCTCATCAACCGGGCCTGAACGCCCACGTTGCTGTCGCCCATGTCGCCTTCGAGTTCCGACTTCGGCGTCAGCGCGGCCACCGAATCGACCACCACCATGCTTACCGCGCCGGACCGCACCAGCGTATCCACGATTTCCAGCGATTGCTCCCCGGTGTCGGGCTGCGAGATCAAAAGCTCGTCCAGATCGACACCCAGCTTCTTGGCATAAATCGGGTCAAGCGCATGTTCAGCATCGACAAAGGCGCACACCCCGCCTTTCTTCTGTTCCTCGGCCACGCAATGCAGGGTCAGCGTGGTTTTGCCCGAGCTTTCAGGCCCGTAAATCTCGACGATGCGGCCCTTCGGCAGGCCGCCGATGCCAAGCGCGATGTCCAGGCCCAGCGACCCGGTCGATGTGGCCTCGATATCGGCAACCGGATTGTCCGACCCCATCTTCATGATCGAGCCCTTGCCGAATTGCCGTTCGATCTGCGCCAGCGCGCTGTCCAGCGCCTTCTGTTTGTCCGCGTTCTTCTTGCTATCCATGGTCAAAAGATCTGCCGTTGCCATTATCCTGATCCCTTATTTCACACCCGCTGCCGGGCGGCAATCGCTGCCTTCGTTCACCTCTTGTTCCGCAATCTATGCAGACAAAAAGAGAACATTTCAAGAAAATTGTTCACATCCAGAGTTTTTGCCATATGGGTTAAAGAGTGGTTACCGAAGGCGTATTCACCTCGAAAATTCCTGTAGAAGGCTCAAAATGCTCGTATTTGCCCAAGCCAAGCTGGTGTTCCTGTCGGTGCCCAAGACCGGCACCACCGCCTATCAGGCCGCGCTTGCCCCCATGGCCGACATGGTGGTGCGCAATCCGCCCGAACTCAAGCACGCGCCGGTCTTTCGCTACAACCGATTCTTCCGGCCCGCGCTTGAGAAATTCTGCGGCGAAGGGTTCGACGTTCTGGCCGTGATCCGCGACCCCATCGACTGGCTCGGAAGCTGGTACAGATACCGCCAGCGCCCCGGCATGGAAGGCGCCAGGAACGCCACGCACGACATCAGCTTCGATGACTTCGCCCTTGCCTACATGCAGGGCAAACGCCCGCCTTTTGCCGAAGTGGGCTCGCAGGCCAAATTCGTCGAGCCGTGCAACAACGGCACCCGCGCCACGCACCTTTTCCGCTACGAAGATCAGGACGGGTTGCACACTTTCCTCGCGGACCGTCTGGGACACAGCTTTGAAACCAGGCGCCTCAACGAATCGCCCCCCGGCGCGCCCGAACTATCGCCGGGCGTCGAAAAGCGGCTGCGCCGCAAATGCGCGCATGAATTCGCGCTTTGGGACGGTATCGGCGAGGCCGGGCATTATTCCCCGATCGAGGTCTGGGATCCATCGAAAGCCTGATCATCCTGACGGTATGACCCGACCCGGCGCCACAATCGCGCGGCTTGGCGTCGTTCAGCCGCGGAAACCCCTTCACTGGTCGGAATTCCCTTCGGCAGCCGCGGCCCCCGGCGCCGGGCTTTCCAGGGGCATTTGCCGCTGAACCGTTTCGGTCAACTCGTTTAACGAAAACGGCTTGGGCAGGAAGGTCGAATTGGGAATATCCGCCTGCACGTCGCCAAAGGAGTCCTTGGCATAGCCAGACATAAAAACCACCCGTGTTTCGGGCCGCGTCTCAATGGCTTTATGCACCCAGCCGGGCCCATCCAGCCCCGGCATGATCACATCGGTCACGAAAACGTCGATCCGGGTGGTCTCATCTTGCAAAATCTCCAGCGCCGCTTCGCCGGAATCGGCTTCGACTACGGTGAACCCGCGCATTTGCAAAGCGCGGCTGGCAAAGGCGCGCACCGGGGCTTCGTCCTCGACCAGCAGGACAACACCGCATTTTTGAAACTGCGGCGCGTCATCGCTCGGCGGGTCGATCGCAACGCTCTTGGCCGCTGGCTCCCATGCAGGCAGCACCAGCATGAAACAGGTCCCCTCCCCCGGCGTGCTATCGGCAAAGATGAATCCGCCGGTCTGCTTGATGATGCCATAGGCGGTCGACAGGCCAAGGCCCGTCCCCTCGCCGGTGCGCTTGGTGGTAAAGAACGGCTCGAACACCTTTTGCAGCTTGTCCGGCGCGATACCCACGCCATCGTCACGTACCGAAACCTTGACGTAGCGGCCCGGCGCCACCACGGCCCGGTCGCGATGCCAGGGCGTTTCCAGCGTCAGGTTTTCCGTCCCGATCTGGATGGTACCGCCATCGGGCATGGCATCGCGCGCGTTGACAACAAGGTTCATCAACACCTGTTCCAGTTGCCGCTTGTCCGCGCGGGTCTGCCACAGTTGCGGATCGTGGCTGACATCCAGCGTGATCTTCTCGCCGACCAAACGGCCCAGAAGATGGGTCAGGTCCGACAGCACCTCGCGCAGATCAAGTTGCTCAGGCTGCAGGGTCTGCTTGCGTGAATAGGCCAAAAGCTGGCCAACAAGCGCTGCGGCGCGATTGGCGTTCTGATTGATCTGCATGAGGTCGCTGAAATCCTCGTCGCCCTCATCGTGGCGGGCCAAAAGCAGGTCACAATGGCCGCTGATCGCCGTCAGCAGGTTGTTGAAGTCATGCGCCACACCGCCCGCCAATTGCCCGATCGCCTGCATCTTCTGGCTTTGCACGAATTGCGCCTCAAGCGATTTAAGCTTGGTGGCATCGTTCAATACCGCCACCAGAACGGTTTCGCCCGCCTCGGTCAGCCGGTTAAGCGTGACCTGAACATAGGTTTCCTGCGTCTGGCTTTTGACCTTGAGAACCTCGCTGTGCTGGGCACCGCGCCCCGACGCGGCCTCCTCCAGCCAATCGCGTAGCGAACGGCCCAGCCCCTCGACGATCTCGCCCAGTTCAACACCGGTGCAGCTGTCCACCCCCAGAAGGGCGCGCGCCGGCGCGTTGGACAACTGGATTTCACCGGTGCGCCGCACCTTCAGCAATGGCACCGGCAATTCATCCACGAATTCCCATCCTTCGGGGCCGCGCTCGGTCGCAGCGATATCCGACAGAAGGAAAATCTCGCGCCGGCCCGCGGTGCCCTCCAATTCGACCGCCAGACAGGGCACAAGACCTTCGCGGGTGCTGATCTCGTTCACCTGCCCCGAGCGCAAGGGAAGACGCGGGCAAACCCGATCGAGCGATCTGACGCGTTCCCCCACAAGGGCGCGCGCGGCATTGTTCATGAACAAGATCGCATCGTTGCGCCCGACCGTCAGCATCGGCAGCGGAAGTTCCCCTGTCCCGCCGCGGGCCTGTTCCGAGGCCTGTTCGATGCGCCACAGGAAACTCTCCGCCCCGGCATCGTGCACGTGAAGCCGCAAAAGCCCGCCCTGCGTCAGGATATCCTCACTGGCCGTCGCCTTGGCCTTGGCACGGGTTTTCATGCGGAAAAGAACGGGGCCCGGATTGGCCAAAACGCCCTGCAGCATCCCGGCCAGCGTGCCCTCCCCGTCACAGCGAAAACCGGTACAGGCGGCCTCGTTGGCATAGATCACCCGGCCATCGTGCCCGGTCAGGATAAGCGGCGCGGAATCCTTGCCCAACAGCATCGCCAGGTCCCGCTTACGCGCCTGGCCGATGCGCCCGGCGATCCAGTTGCCCAAGATCACGCCCCCGGCCGTCAAGGCCAAGGTCGCCGCGACAAATGCGAAAATCAGGCGCTCCTGCGCCCCTTGGTACAACAGGGCCGACAGGGCAAACACCGCCGCCGCGGCCAAGATCAAGGGCACGCGGGCCTGCAATTCGGTCCTTGCCCGCCGAACGGGCGTGGTTGTGAAACTTGAAAACGTCACCGTCGCATTCCGTTGTCGCAGGTCTCTCCTTGTGGGGGAAAAACCTTAAACACAGATTAATGCATGCACGGCTATCGTAAAGGTTGTTTTTCAACCGCCCTATCGCGCAAGAATTGCCAGAAAAAAGCCATCCCCCTGCGCCGACACGGGCCAACGGTACTGCCCCTCGGTCCGCCATGCGGGATTGCGCGACAGGAATTCCGACACTTGCGCTTCGTTTTCTTCGCGAAACACCGAACACGTCGCATAAGCCAGCCGCCCACCATCGGCCACAAGCGCCGCCGCCTCGTCCAAGATTCCGGCCTGTGTCTTGGTCAATCCGGCCAATCCTTCGGGCGTCAGCCGCCACTTGGCATCCGGCGTCCGCCGCCATGTGCCGCTGCCCGAACAGGGCACATCGCACAGCACAAGATCGTAAGGCCCGGTGCCCGCAGCCCCCTTCAAAAGCGTGACGTTCACCCCCGCCCGCCCGGCCCGGGCGGGCAGGTCGCGCATCCGTTGCGGGGCCGCGTCATGGGCAAACCACCGTGCCTCGGCACTTGCCGCCATGGCCAGCGTTTTGCCGCCGCCCCCGGCGCAATAATCCAGAACACGGGCCCCCTTGGGCACGGCCAGCCGTTCCATCGCGGCCTGGCTCGACCCGTCCTGCAATTCGACCAATCCCTCGCGATAGGCCCGCGATCCGGCCACCCGCCGCGCGCCCTCATGCACCATAAGGGCGGTCCCTGATATCTCGGCAGGCGTGGCGTCAACGCCCTCTTCGGCCAAGGCCGCCATGGCCGACGCGCCCGTGGCCTTGCGCAGGTTCACCCGCAATACCACCGGTGCGCGCTCTGTCAGGGCCTTCGCCGTATCGCCCCAGGCCTCGCCAAGCGCGCCCTCGAAACAGGGGATCATCCAATCGGACAGATCAAAGCGATCGCCCAAAGCCTCGGGCACGTGCCCCGCGGCGCGCTCCGCTTCGCTCAAGGCGCTTGGCGCGTGCCCCTCCCCGGTAAACACCTCCGCAGGATCACGCCCCTCGGCCCGCAAGGCCCCAAGCATCAACGCCCGGCCCGTCTGCGCCCCACCAAGACAAGCATAGGACCGCCGACAGCGCAGCGCCTGAAAGACATGATCGCGCACCGCCGCACGGTCCTTGGACCCGGCAAAGCGCGACCGCCGCGCCCAGCCGGTCAAGGCCTTCTCGGCCGCCACACCGCCAAGGATCTCGTCCAGAATCTCGGCCGCGGCCTGCACCCGTGCGCCGGGGGTCACCGGCGCTTATCCACGGCGGTAATTGGGGCTTTCATTGGTGATCTGCACATCGTGCACATGGCTTTCGCTAAGGCCCGCGTTGGTGATCCGCACGAAATCACAGCCCTTGCGCATCTCGTCCACCGTACCACAGCCGGTATAGCCCATGGCGGCGCGCAAACCGCCCACCAATTGGTGGATCACGTTGCCAGCGGCCCCCTTGTAAGGCACTTGCCCCTCGATCCCTTCCGGCACCAGCTTGTCACTGGCCGCGTCCTTCTGGAAATAGCGGTCGGCACTGCCGCGCGCCATGGCGCCAAGACTGCCCATCCCGCGATAGGCCTTAAAGCTGCGGCCCTGATACAGGATCATGTCGCCGGGCGACTCGTCGGTACCGGCCAGCATGCTGCCCACCATGGCGCAAGACGCCCCGGCGGCAATCGCCTTGGCAAAATCGCCCGAGAACTTGATGCCCCCATCGGCAATCACCGGCACATCGCCCGCCGCCGCCGCACAATCCATGATCGCGGTCAGTTGCGGCACGCCGACACCGGCCACCATGCGCGTCGTGCAGATACTGCCCGGGCCGATACCCACCTTGATGGCATCGGCACCGGCCCCGATCAGCGCCTTGGTCGCCTCCGCCGTGGCCACGTTCCCGGCCACGACCTGCACCTCGTTCGACAGCGCCTTGGCGCGCTCAACGGCGGCGGCAACCCCTTCGGAATGGCCATGCGCGGTGTCGATCACCACCATATCAACGCCCGCATCCACCAAGGCCTGAGTACGCTCGAACCCCGCGTCCCCCACGGTCGAAGCCGCGGCAACCCGCAACCGGCCCAACTCATCCTTGCAGGCCGTCGGGTTGACCACGGCCTGCTCGGTATCCTTCAACGTCAGCAGACCGGTCAGCTTACCCGCCTTGTCCGTCACCAGAAGCTTCTCGATCCGCCGCGCGCGCATCAAATCCTTGGCTTCCTCCCGATCCGCCGGTTCGCGCAGTATGGCAAGGTTCTCGCTGGTCATCATCACATGCACCGGCGTGTCATCCGACGAGGCAAAGCGCATATCGCGGTTGGTCACGATCCCCACCACGTGGCCCTTGTCATCCACCACCGGGAAGCCGGTAAAGTTGTACCGCTCGATCAACGCCTTGGCATCGGCCAGCGTCTGGTCGGGTGTCAGGGTCACCGGGTTATAGACGATCCCGCTTTCAAAGCGCTTCACCCGGCGCACCTCGCGGGCCTGCTCTTCCACGGTCAGGTTGCGGTGGACCACGCCCATGCCGCCGGTCTGCGCCATGCAGATCGCCATGCGGCTTTCGGTCACCGTATCCATGGCCGAACTGAGCAGGGGAATGTTCAGATCAATGCTTTTCGTCACACGCGTCCGCGTATCCGCCGTATTTGGCAGCACACTGGACTTGGCAGGTACCAAAAGAACATCATCGAAGGTCAGGGCCTCACGAATCTCCATCAGCTCACTCCTTGGCCGGGATCGTTTGGCGCTTCCCTATTACATGGGACGGCGTGAATGGAAAGGGGCGATTGTCGCCACAGCGCGCAGAGGTCGCAGATGGGCAGGGAAATGCAGGCGCGCGCCCTACCTGCCCCGTCGCCTTGGCATGTGGCCAATGCCCAAACCGCCCGGCGCTGATGGGCGTACTAGACCTTTACGGCGCAGGGCGGGTTTGCGCCCACTTTGACCGATGTTACGTATTGTAAGAATGGCGGTTATCGCCAACCAATGGATGTAGTAGCGTCGAAGCTCACTCTTCGTGGGAATCTCGGGGCTTGCACCTACCAAAACTTAATAGTGAAAGTATTTGAACGATGCATTTTTTCGTCGAAAAACCGGTTTCAGCTTTTGCGCCAAATCCAAGCAGTATCAAACGCCCGTCACGTTTTGGCGCGATAATCGGGTTATTCATTCTTTCGTGCGCGTTATTCGTATCTGCCTTCGCTCCCATTGTTGCGCCATTTGATCCGAACGTAGGTGTCGCACCGGCGTTTTCATCTGCGGATGAAAAGTTCTTGTTGGGAACTGATAAACTGGGCCGAGATAACCTTTCAAGATTGACCTATGGCCTCAGAAACCTAGTCTGGATTGCGTCGGCGACAGCCTTGCTTTCGATCACCATTGGACTTTTTGCGAGCGTCACCGCCATGTTGCTTGGTGGATGGGCGAAAAATGCGCTCTTCGTGCTTGCGCATGCATTCTCCACACTGCCTGCATTGTTCTGGGGATTGTTCTTTGGAGCGTTGTGGTACACTCCTTCCAGCCTGAGCTTAATCTTAGCAATGACCATACCGTTTTCTGGACGTGTTTTTCGCTTCTGCAGCAGCGAAACCATGGCAACGGCGCTCGAAAGCGCACATACCGCATCGAAATCAGGTTCAGTGTTGTTATGGTTTCGCGTTACGGGCAAGGTCATGCGGCGGGAACGTGCTTTTCTCGCGGCGATGGTTGGGATTATCTTTAACGCAGCGATACTGGTGGACTTTACTCTTTCTTTTTTGGGTCTGGGAATTCAGCCGCCACACGCTTCTTTGGGACGGTTTTTCCCTGAAAACGTCCACCTCATAACATTTGGAGACCTTAGTCCCGTAGTTCCATTTGTGATCGTGATCCCGCTGGTATTGTCGGTCTTCATATTGATCGACTATGTGTTGAGACGTACGGGGCGCAAATTGGTCCCGAGTATCAGAACACATGGACCTGTCTGGGACCTTCAGCGGTAGAACTTATAAAGCGGACACTCGCCCAGCCTGCGGCGACGGCAGCTTCGTCCCGCAAGCCCGATATCCCCCAAGACCTCACACAAAAACCAAGCTAAACCGCGTGGCCACCATGCCCCGGGCTTGACCCGGGGCCTCGTTCCGGCTCCAACTCGTCACAACAGCGTAACGCCCGGAGGACCGTATGACCAAACCCACCTTGGCAAAAGGCCTCGCCATGGCCCTCTCCCTCGCCGCCCCGCCCGCCTTGGCCGACACCCCCGAAGGCTACTACGCCTCCGGCTGGCCCATAGCCCTGGCCGAGGCCGCCTGCGATGGCGATGAGGCCTGCCTCACGCAACTGGCCGATTGCGGCCCCGGCGCCACCGATTGCATCGCGGGCGTGGCGCTCTGCACCTTCAGCAGCGAAAGCGATTTCACCTTCACCGGGGCCTGCCGCAGCGACGTGATAACCTCTCGGCACGGCAAGGCCCTGCGCGCCACCCTTCCAAGTGGCGAGGTTCTCACCCTGTTTCTCCCCAACCAGGGCACGGCGGCGCTCAATGGCCGGATGGCCGAGCGCCTGTCGGATCACTGCGTCAGAACCTTCCAGGACAACCTGAGCTTCTGCGCCCGGCCCCTGACCACCGAAGCCGATTTCAACCTCTGGCGACAGGAGACCGGACAATGACCAAACACGGATACGAAACCGGACGGCTCGACCTGCCCTTCGTCGGCATCCCGACCTTCGGCAAACGCTCCTATGTTTCCGACTGGTCGCTGATCGATGCCGATATCGCCATCCTTGGCGCGCCCTTCGATGCGGGCACCCAATGGCGCCCGGGCGCGCGCTTCGGCCCGCGCGGCGTACGCGAGGCCTCCACCCTTTTCAGCTTCGGCCATGCCGGTGCCTATGATCACGAGGATGACGCGACCTACCTGCCCGGCTCGGTTCGCATGGTCGATATCGGCGACGCCGATATCATCCACACCGATACCAAGACCTCCCACGCCAATATCGAAAAGGGCCTGCGCGCCATCCTGAATGCAGGCGCCCTGCCCGTCACCATCGGCGGCGATCACTCGGTCAATATCCCCTGCATCAATGCTTTCGACAATCAGGGCGATATCCACATCCTGCAAATCGACGCGCATCTCGATTTCGTCGATGAACGCCACGGCGTCCGCCACGGCCACGGTAACCCGATGCGCCGCGCCGCCGAAAAACCTTACGTCACCGGCCTCACCCAACTGGGCATCCGAAACGTCAGCTCCACCGCCAAGGACGGCTATGACGACGCCCGCGCCCGCGGCTCGGATATCCTTTCGGTCCGGCAAATGCGCGCCTTGGGGCCGCAGGCCACCGCAAACCGCATCCCCAAGGGCGCCCGCGTCTATGTCACCATCGATATCGACGCCTTCTGCCCCTCCATCGCCCCCGGCACCGGCACGCCCAGCCACGGCGGCTTTCTTTACTACGAGGTGCTGGAAGTCCTGCAAGAGGTCGCCCAAAATCACGAGGTGGTGGGCCTCGACCTCGTCGAGGTTGCCCCCGATTACGACCCCACGGGATCAACCTCCATCCTCGCAGCCCAGCTTTTGCTGAACGTTCTGGGCTTCGTCTTCCTCGCGCGGGGGCATTGAACAGCCGCTACCGCTGTCAAGCCACTGCCTAAAGCGTTCCGCCTTTAACCTGATGCATCATCGAAAGGCGGAACGCGTGCAACGATTGAGCGGAGCACTGCGTTTCGCGAAAATCTGTGATTCAGGTTTTTCGCGAAACGCTTTAGGGGGAAACGGCCAGGTGCGGCGATCATCCCGCGGCGGACCCAGCTAGAGGCGATGAGGACAGTCAGACCGAACAGTCATGTTGGTTGATCCAAGCGACCCAAGTGCGGGACGAAGCGGAGATTGCACTAGCCGCGCATCGGCGGGCCGTGGTGCGGCGATCTAACCTTTGAACAGTTCACTTTATCCCGGCCACTGGCGCGTGACCTTTAAGCCTTGTGCCCTTACTAGCCCAATCGCCGTGCCGAGGGACGGCCCGGCGATGCGCGGCGGCGCGTGCCGCGCCTTGATTCCGCGCGGGAGCTTCGCGATCGAATCTTAAACAAGGGCTCCCATCCGGCATTCGCCGCAAGCTGTACGAACGGCGGCTTTGCGGAACTGAGCCCAACTTTGCACCAGCTATCCCCTGCGCAAAGCTGCCGTTCAACAGCGCGTCTGTTCGATGCCCAAGACAATGCCGAACCTCAACCCAAGTCGACCGCTGCACAGGCGAGGTGACATAGGCGTTCTTGCTCCCGTCAGTAATTCCCGGCCACGTACTTGGCAATCGCCGCCCCGCGCGAATTCACGTCCAGCTTCTGGTAAATCGCCTTGAGGTAATATTTCACCGTGTTCTCGCTCAGGCCCAGCCGCGCGGAAATCTGGAAATTGGTCAACCCATCCACCAAAAGCGCCAATATCTCATGCTCGCGCCGCGACAGCGCATCGGTGTTCTCCGAGGTCAGCCGCTTGAGAATCTCCGTCGGCACGATCGAATGCCCCTCCACCAGCTTACCCAGAATCTTCGGCAGGCTGGTCAGGATCTGGCTCATCATGCAAACCGAATTGGCACCCTGCTTGATCGCGGTGCGGATAAAGGCGAACTCGCTGTCCTCAGCGACGACAACCACCATGACCTGCGGATAATCCTTGCGCACCATATCCAGCACATGGGTCAAATCCCCATCCGCCAGCCGCACCCCCAGGATCAGGATCGACACGCCTTCGGCCCCCGACAACAGTTTCCTGAGGCTTGCCTTATCCGTGGCAAAAGCCCCCAAAGTCACCTCGGGTATCTGCGATACAAGCGATCCAATGCCCTGACAAACGATCACCTGCCTATCTGCAACGATCACCTGCGGGGCATCTCTCGCGACACTGTCAACAGGCGTCGCCGTCATGATCTTGGTCTCCTCCATCCGGAAAGTGTACACCAAGACAGGGCAATTCCCACGTTGCGAATTGCGACAAAAAAGCACCCTAAACCGGTGATTTATAAGGATTTTCCGGTATGCAACGGCATGCCTTCGTGCGCTTTCACTCAACCGGGTGGGGCCGCCCTACCCGTTAGGGGTCACCCCCCGCCAGCCGCTCACCATGGGTATTCACTCGGGCGTTTCGCGCCGGGGCCGCGGCGTCGATACATAGCCAAACCTGACAGGAGACCGACCCATGCACGGCTATCAACATCTTTTCGTCCCCGGCCCCACCAATGTGCCCGAACCCGTCCGCCAAGCGATGAACATTCCCATGGAAGACATGCGCGCCCCCGATTTCGGCGGCTTCGTCGATGGCATCCTGACCGACATCAGACGCGTCTTTCGGCTGGAAAATGGCCGGGTCTTCATCTTCCCCTCCTCCGGCACCGGCGCATGGGAGGCGGCGATCACCAACACGCTTAACCCCGGCGACCGCGTGCTGATGTCGCGCTTTGGGCAATTCTCGCTGCTCTGGGCCGAAATGGCCGATCGCCTCGGGCTGGAGGTTGACCTGTGCGATACCGACTGGGGCAACGCCCTGCCGGTCGAGGTCTATGCCGAACGCCTCAAGGCCGACACCGGCCACCAGATCAAGGCGGTCTTCGCCACCCATAATGAAACCGCCACCGGCGTCACCTCCGACATCGCCGCGCTTCGCGCAGCACTGGATGAGGCAGGCCATCCCGCCCTTCTTTTCGTCGATGGGGTCAGTTCCATCGCTTCCATCGAATTCGAAATGGAGAAATGGGGCGTCGATCTCGCCGTCGCGGGCTCGCAAAAGGGCTTCATGATGCCTGCGGGCCTTGGCTTTCTCGGGGTTTCCGACAAGGCGCTTGAGGCCAGCAAAACCGCCACCATGCCGCGCAGCTACTTTGGCTTTGCCGATATGATCGCCCTCAACGACACCGGCTATTTCCCCTATACACCGGCCACGCAACTCCTGCGCGGGTTGCGCGTGTCGCTCGACATGCTGCTTGAGGCCGGGATGGAAAGCACATGGGCCCGCCATGCGCGCCTTGCCCAGGGCGTGCGCGCCGCCGTGGGCGCATGGGATGACTGTGATCTGGTGGCCCGCGATCCGGCCCGCTATTCCGATACGGTCTCGGCGATCTATGCCCCCGAAGGCATCGACGCCCGCGAGGTGATCTCTACCGCCTATTACAAGTACCAAACCTCGCTCGGCTCAGGGTTGAATATCCTTGCCGGTCGCGCCTTCCGCATCGGCCATATCGGTTCGATGAATGCCGTTATGCTCTGCGGGGCGATTTCGGCAGCCGAAATGGCGCTGCGCGACTGCGGCGCAGCGGTCGAACCCGGCTCCGGCCTTGCCGCCGCCTCGGAAACGTTCCGCGCCACAACGCCCGACGCCCGCCAAGCGCAAAGCCAAGCCGCCTGAACCTTCCCGGCCCCGCATCGCCGGGGCCGGACAGAAACCACCGCAAGCTGCGCATTCACAATACGTCACCACCGGGTCTCACCGGGGGCGGCCCGCTGCTTGCCATCGCCGGGCAACTCTTTTTACCCCGGCAAGGCGCCCTCGGTTTCGGCCTGATCAAAGCTTCACTCCCTGGCCCCCGCGACGAAGCCCGTGAGGGCTGATGAGCGGTTGCGCCCAAACCGTACAAAACTCACGTACGTTCTGTACGTTTTGTACAGGCCCCACGACAGGCCCTGCCACGCGCAGGCACCCCGTTATCCCCCATGGGGAGGCAATCCTGCGATCCGCGTTGCGCCAGATAAGTTTCCGATCATAAGCAATTGTTTTCCCTAGACTTCTCTGCACTGCGGCAAGTGTGTGCATCGGCATCCCGTCTGCCTTTGGGTGGGTAGTGCACCCCTACCCGTTCAGGCCCGCAGCCCATCCCCCGGCACGCTTTGCCACCCATGCGAAAGTGTCCCCAAGCCCCCGTTCCGGCCAAGCTGATCTCAACATCAGCCAAAGGAATGCCACATGAGCTACACCCTCTATCCCCTTAAAAAACAACGGCTTCAGCGCTCCGAGCTGGCCGTGCCCGGCTCGAATCCCTCGATGATCGAGAAAGCCGCCGACAGCAATGTGGATTACATTTTCTTCGATCTCGAAGACGCCGTTGCCCCCCCCGACAAGGTGAACGCCCGCGCCAATATCATTCAGGCCCTCAACGACATCGACTGGAAAGCCAAGGGCAAGACCGTCTCGATCCGTATCAACGGCCTTGATACCCATTACATGTACCGCGACGTGGTCGAAATTCTGGAACAAGCGGGCCAGCATTTGGATACCATCCTCGTGCCCAAGGTGGGTGTGCCCTCGGACCTCTACACCGTCGAAACCATGGTCTCGCAGATCGAAGAAGCCATGGGATTCACTCATAAAATCGGGCTTGAAGCCCTGATTGAAACCGCTCTCGGCATGGCCAATGTCGAGGCGATTGCCGCCACCCCCGGCCGCCTTGAGGCACTGCATTTCGGCGTGGCCGACTACGCCGCCTCCAACCGCGCCCGCACCGTCGTCATCGGCGGGTTGAACCCCGACTACCCGGGCGATCAATGGCATTTCGCCCTGTCGCGCATGACCGTCGCCTGCCGCGCCTACGGGTTGCGCGCGATCGACGGCCCCTTCGGTGATTTCAACGATCCCGACGCCTATACCGCCTCCGCCAAGCGCGCCGCCGCCCTTGGCATCGAAGGCAAATGGGCCATCCATCCCAGCCAGATCGACCTGGCCAACGATGTCTTCTCGCCGCCCGAGGCCGAAGTCACCCGCGCCCGCCGCATCATCGAGGAACTCAAGAAGGCCGAAGCCGAAGGCAAGGGGGCCGCCAGCCTTGACGGCAAGATGGTCGACGCGGCCTCCGAACGCATGGCCAACAACGTGATCGCCGTGGATGACGCCATCAAGGCACAGCACGGATAAGGGAGGAAAATCAAATGGATATCCACGAATACCAAGCCAAGGACCTGCTCAAACGCTTCGGCGTACAGGTGCCGCGCGGCGGCATCGCCTACAGCCCCGAACAGGCCGTTTACCGCTGTAGCGAACTGTCGGGCGAACGCTGGGTGGTCAAGGCACAGATCCATTCCGGTGCCCGCGGCAAAGCCGGTGGTGTGCGCATCTGTTCGAACGAACAGGAGGTCGCCGATGCCGCCCAATGGATGCTGGGCCGCAGGCTCGTGACCCAGCAGACCGGCCCCCAAGGCAAACTGGTCAGCCGCCTCTATGTCGAAGAGGCCACCAACATCGCGCAAGAGATTTACCTTGGCTTCGTGATGGACCGCAAGCTTGAGCGCGTCGTCGTCGTGGCCTCGGCCCAAGGCGGCATGGAAATCGAAGAGATTTCCGAACAAGAGCCCGAGTCGATCATCCGCTCGGTCGTCGACCCGGCGGTCGGCATGCAGGCCTTTCAAGCGCGCGAAATCGCCTTCTCGCTTGGCCTCGACCCTGCGCTGATCCCACAGGCCGTCAAGACGATCATGGGCTGTTACCGCCTGATGCGCGAGATGGACGCCAACATGGTCGAGATCAACCCGATGGTTGTCACCCAAGCGGGCGAAATCGTCGCCCTCGACGCCAAGCTCAGCTTCGATGACAACGCCCTTTTCCGCCGTCCCGACATCTCGGAACTGCGCGACAAAAGCCAGGAAGACCCGCGCGAAACCTACGCCGAGGATCGCGGCCTCAGCTACATCGGCCTCGATGGGCAGATCGGCTGCATCGTCAACGGTGCGGGCCTCGCCATGGCCACGCTCGACATGATCAAGATGGCCGGGGGCGAGCCCGCCAATTTCCTTGACGTGGGCGGCGGGGCCAGCCCCGACCGCGTATTGATGTCCTTCAAGGCGGTGCTGAATGACCCCAAGGTCGAGGCGATCCTCGTCAACATCTTCGCAGGCATCAACCGCTGCGACTGGGTGGCCGAGGGCGTGATCCGCGCCATGGAAGAACTCGACCTGAAAATTCCCGTCGTGGTTCGGCTTTCGGGCACGAACGTCGAGGAAGGCCAGAAAATCCTCGCCGAAAGCACCGTCAACGTCATCGCCACGGAAACCCTTGCCGAAGCCGCCGAGGAAGTCGTCGGCGCTTGGAAAATCGCATCCCTCAAGGAGGCCTCGTAATGGCAATTCTCATCGACAGCGAGACAAAGGTCCTCGTCACCGGCTTTACTGGTCGCATCGGCAGTTTTCACGCACAGGACATGATCAAGCACGGCACCAACGTGGTGGGCGGGGTGACCCCCGGCAAGGGGGGGACAAAGCACCTCGATCTGCCGGTCTTCAACACCGTCAAGGGGGCCGTGGCCGAAACCGGGGCCGACATGGTGGTCAGCTTCGTGCCCCCGCCCTTCGCCGCCGACGCGATCATGGAAGCGGCAGATGCGGGCATCAAAACCTGCGTCTGCATCGCCGATGGCATCCCCGCGCAGGACATGATCCACGTCAAGCGCTACATGCGCCGCTACAAGGCCGACAGGCGCATGCGCCTGATCGGACCCAACTGCGCGGGCATCATCACCCCCGGACAGGGCTTTGCCGGGCTTATGCCACCCTCGATCTACATGCCCGGCCGGGTGGGTATTGTCGGACGCTCGGGCACCCTTGGTTATGAGGCTGCAAGCCAGATGAAGGCCAAGGGCATCGGCGTGTCCTCCTCCATCGGTATCGGCGGCGATCCGATCAATGGCTCCAGTTTCCGCGACATCCTTGAACTGTTCGAGAACGACCCCGAGACCGACGCCGTGGTCATGGTCGGCGAAATCGGCGGCCCGCAGGAAGCCGAAGCCGCGGAATACATCCGCGACCACATGACCAAACCCGTGGCCGCCTATATCGCGGGCCTCTCGGCCCCCAAGGGCCGCCGGATGGGCCACGCGGGCGCCATTGTTTCGGCCTTCGGGGAATCCGCACAGGAAAAGGTGGAGATCCTCAAGGACGCGGGCGTTACCATCGTCCCCACCCCTTCGACCTTTGGCGAGACCGTCGCCAAGATGGACGCTTGACCAATCAAGACAGGGGCCGCCCCGGGCCCCTGTCTGAACTGAGTCGCACAGTGCCCACGCGCGTTAGCGCAATCTTTTGAGAAGCGGTCGGGTTTGCGATAACGGTTATCGCTAACATGTTGGAATTCGGTCAAAAACTCCGCATTTGCACCTTCCCGCAGAAGGCCACGGCGTCTATACCGCCTGCAACTTCACGCATGCAGGAGACACCCAATGACGATCACCGTCGGGATCAACGGATTCGGCCGTATCGGCCGTTGCACCCTCGCCCATATCGCTACCAGCACCCGCAACGACATCAAGGTCGTCAAGGTCAATGCCACAGGCCCTTTGGAGACCGCCGCGCACCTGATCAAATACGACAGCGTCCATGGCCGCTTTCCCAATGAAATCACGCTTGGCGATGGCACAATGGATCTGGGCCGTGGCCCGATGGAGATGTTTTCGACCTACGACATGGACGCACTGGACTGGTCCGGCGTCGACGTGGTTCTGGAATGTACCGGCAAATTCAATGACGGCGAAAAAGCCAAGGCACACCTGGAACGCGGCGCTGGCAAAGTCCTGCTTTCGGCACCCGGCAAGAACGTAGACCGCACCGTGGTTTACGGCGTCAACGATGCCGAATTGCAAGCCAGCGAGAAAATGATCTCGAACGGCTCATGCACAACCAACTGCCTTGCGCCGGTGGCCAAGGCACTGGACGAAGGCATCGGTATCGAATCGGGCATCATGACCACGATCCACGCCTATACCGGCGATCAGCCCACCTTGGACCGCCGCCACAATGACCTCTACCGCGCCCGCGCCGCGGCCATGTCGATGATCCCCACCTCCACAGGGGCCGCCAAGGCACTGGGCGAGGTGCTGCCCGGCCTGAAGGGCAAGCTTGACGGCTCGGCCATCCGCGTCCCCACCCCGAATGTCTCGGCGGTGGACCTGACCTTTATCGCCAAGAAAGACGTCACCGAGGCCGACGTGAACGCAGTCGTCGCCGAGGCCGCCGCAGGCCCGATGAAAGGCGTTCTGGGCTATGACCCCGAACCCAAGGTCAGCGTCGATTTCAACCACACCGAGGAAAGCTCGATCTTCGCACCCGACCAGACCAAGGTCACCGGCGGTCGGCTTGTGCGCGTGCTGGCATGGTACGACAACGAATGGGGCTTTTCGTGCCGGATGGCCGACGTGGCCGTGGCCATGGGCCGCCTTGGTTAAGCAAAGCGCCTTATTTCAAAACATTGCCCCCGGATGCCTACCGCATCCGGGGGTTTCTTTTGCGACCTTCCCCCATAAACCCCGGTTATAAAGCGTCGCAATGAACTTTTGGCCAATGGCCCGCCCCGCCCTTTGCCGTCATGTCCCTTGCCAACGCAGGCCACGCTGGCCGCGTCTCAACCACACTGCAAAGGACAGCCACATGACACGCATAATCGCCCTTACCCTCGCCATCGCCGCAGGCACCGTTGCGCATGCCTCGGACGATTACATGAGAATCGACCCCTCGAAAGCCGACCAGATCGAAACCCGGATGACCGAAAAAGGCTATGATCTGCGGAAGATCGAAATGGATGACGGCATGTACGAGGTCGACGCGATCAAGAACGGGGTCCGGTACGAGTTTAATCTGGATCGGGATTTGGCCATCATGGAAAGCGAAATCGCCAACATGGACCATATCACCACCCTTCTGGCCGAACAGGGCTACGACGTGCAAAAGGTCGAGATGGACGACAGCATGTATTACGAGGCCAACGCGATCAAAGACGGGGTTCGTTACGAAATCGACCTCGGGAAAGACCTTACCGTCGTGAAAACCGAGATCGACGATTAACGCGTCCCGCGCGCGCCTGCCCGCCCCCGAGCGGCACAAGGAAACGACAGGCCCCCGGAAACGGGGCCCTGTCCTATACGGGGCGCCAAGGCGTTTTTCGCCGCTGGCAACCGCAACCCGCGTGACTTACGCCGCAGGCTCTGGCATCTAGGGGCGGCATTCCGGATCTCAAAGGCAGCGGCACTATGACGAACACCACATCCATCGGGCTTGGATTGCTGATCATGATCGCGCTGGGTGTGGATGCGGCAATGTTCGATTGGTCGAATACCCTGTTTGTCGCGCGCAAGTTCACCGACCTGATCGAATGGATGGCCTTCTGGCGCTAAGCCGCCCCCCCTCCGCAATTCCCACATCATTGACAGAGGCCCCTCGGGTCGCGTAGCGTCTGCCGCAATGTTAGCGCTAACTTAATATTGGCTTATCGCAAAAAGGACACCTGCAATGACTGTCAGAATCGCCATCAACGGCTTTGGGCGCATCGGTCGAAACGTGCTGCGCGCCATCGTGGAATCCGGCCGGACCGACCTACAGGTCGTGGCCATCAATGACCTTGCCCCGGTTGAAACCAATGCCCATCTTCTGGAATTCGACTCCGTGCACGGCCGCTTCCCCGCGCCCGTGACCACCACCGACAACAGCATCGACGTAGGCCATGGCCCGATCCGCGTCACCGCCCTGCGCGATCCGGCGCAACTCCCTTGGCAGGACGTGGATATCGTGATGGAATGCACCGGCATTTTCACCGACCGCGACAAGGCCGCGATCCACCTGGAAAACGGGGCCAAGCGTGTCTTGGTCTCGGCCCCCTCCAAAGGGGCCGATCGCACCGTGGTTTTTGGCGTGAATCACGACCAGCTGACCGCCGACGACCTGATCGTGTCAAATGCATCCTGCACCACCAACTGCCTCGCCCCCGTGGCCAAGGCCCTGCACGATGCCATTGGCATCAAGCGTGGTTTCATGACCACCGTGCACAGCTACACGGGCGACCAACCCACGTTGGACACCGCGCACAAGGATCTTTACCGCGCCCGCGCCGCCGCGCTCAACATGATCCCCACCACAACCGGGGCGGCCCGCGCCGTGGGCCTTGTACTGCCGGAACTGGCGGGCAAGCTCGATGGCACCGCGATCCGCGTTCCCACCCCCAACGTCAGCGCGGTTGACCTGACTTTCGAGGCCGGGCGCGAAACCACTGCAGAGGAAATAAACCAGATCATTGCCCAAGCCGCGCAAGGCCCGCTGGCCGGGGTGCTGGACCTCACCGGGCGCGAACTTGTCTCGTCGGATTTCAACCACAACCCGGCCAGTTCGGTCTTTGCCACCGATCAAACCCGGGTGATGGAGGATGGCACCATGTGCCGCATCCTAAGCTGGTACGACAACGAATGGGGCTTTTCGAACCGGATGGCCGATACGGCGGCCGCCATGGGCAAACTGCTACGCCCCACCACCACGGGCAGCACGGCAGATAAACCCACCCGCGCACCGGAATACGCCTAACGGGAACCGGGCCGCCAAGCGCGGCCCACCCTCACCGCGCGCCATGCTTTTTCTTGGCCCAAATACCCAAACAACGCCTCCGCCCCGCGCTCGCTCAGGTCTCCCGGCCTGCCGCGCGAAAAGCGCCAGCAATGAGCGCCCCGCTTAGCGGAATTTTTCCACCAGTTGCGCCCGCACCTCCGGGGTGACGAACTTGCTCACATCACCGCCCAGCCGGGCGATTTCCTTGACCAGTTTGCTGGCAATCGCCTGATGATTGGCATCCGCCATCAGGAACACCGTCTCGACACTGCTATCAAGCGCGCGGTTCATGCCCACCATCTGGAATTCATATTCGAAATCCGTGACCGCCCGCAGGCCGCGCACGATCAGCTGCGCCCCAACATCATGGGCGCAGTCAATCAGCAGGTTCTCGAAAGGATGCGCCACGATCTCGGTACCGGTCTGCTCACTCAGCTTCTTGCACTCAGCCTCGATCAGATCGACCCGCTCCTCCAGCGAGAACAAAGGGCCCTTGTCCCGGTTGATGGCCACCCCGATCACCAGCCGGTCCACCAGAACCGCAGCACGGCGAATGATGTCGACATGCCCCAACGTGATGGGATCGAAAGTACCGGGATATAGGCCAATGCGCATGGGGGTGGCTCCGTGATCTGTTTTGCAGCCCACGCAACAATATTGCGCCGCAGAATGCAAGCAACTGGCCGGGGTTTGCGGCAATCCGCGCCTCAGGTTTCGGCCATCTTCTCCCATCGGCCCGAGGCTTCGGACCAATATTGCGCATGGCACCCTGCACCGGTCAGCGTCTTCCACTGTCCGCGCGCCACCTGTACGGCGGCTTCGTCATTGCCGTCGAAAAGGACACAGACCCGCTCAAGCGCCTGTACTTCCTCGGCCGTCACCCCGGCCCCGTCCACGGCCATCAGGCACACCGCCCCATTTGGCATGGCCTCTTCCGTGGTCAGCAAAACCGGCTGCTCGGCCTCATGCGGCTGGCCGGCCCGGCCATGCGGCAGGAACCCGTCCTCCGGCCCCAACCACAATTTTTCATCCAGCCAATCCATCCGCGCGGCCTCACGCCCGCGCACCACCACGCGCCACCCTGCCCCGCGTGCCTTTTCCAGCAGCATGGGCAGGGTCACCTCCAAGGGCTTGCGCGTCAGGTGATAGAAATAGGCCGCGCCCATGGCCTCAGCCCTCGTAGCGATCCGCCACCAAGCGGTTCAGCGCCATGACACCCCAGCCCGAGGCCCCTTTCGGCGCATAGGTGGTATCGGATTTCACGCTGGCCACACCGGCGATGTCCAGATGCATCCACGGCACGTCGTCCTTGACGAAACGCTGCAAGAACTGTGCGGCGGTGATCGACCCGGCGGGCCGCCCGCCCACGTTCTTCATATCGGCAATGTCGGACTTGAGCATATCGTCATAGGCCTGCCCCATGGGCATGCGCCACGCGCCTTCGCCCTCGGCCTCGGCGGCCTTGGCGAAATGCCCGGCGAATTTGTCGTTGTTGCTGAAAACACCTGCGTTTTCATGGCCCAAGCCGATGATGATCGCCCCGGTCAGGGTGGCCAGATCGACGATCGCCGCCGGTTTGTAATGCTCCTGCGCGTACCACAGCACATCGGCCAGCACCAAGCGCCCCTCGGCATCGGTATTGATCACCTCGATCGTGTCACCCTTCATCGAGGTCACCACATCCCCGGGCCGCGTCGCGCGGTCCGAGGGCATGTTTTCCACAAGGCCCACAAGGCCAACGACATTGGCCTTTGCCCCGCGCAGGGCCAGCGTTTTCATCACGCCGCAGACAACGCCCGCGCCGCCCATATCCATGGTCATGTCCTCCATGCCCGCCGCGGGCTTGAGGCTGATGCCCCCGGTGTCAAAGACAACGCCCTTTCCGACAAGCGCCAAGGGGGCGGCACCCTTTTCGCCGCCATTCCACTCCATGATCGCCAGTTTCGAGGGGCTTGCGCTGCCATGGCCCACACTCAACAGCGCCCCCATGCCCAGCTTTTCCATCTCCGCCTCGTCCAACACCCTGATCTTCAGCCCCGTGTCCGACAGCGCCTCGATGCGGGCGGCGAACTCGCTGGTGGTCAGGTAATTGGCCGGTTCGCTGACCAGATCACGGGTAAAAAACACGCCTTCCGCCACGGCCCGCAGCGGGATGAAATCGGCCTCGCCCCCCTCGGGGGTGTTGGTCATCACGGTCACGGCACCGGCCTCCTCGACCGGCGCGGTCTTGCGCGCGGTGAAGGCATAGGCCCGCAGGGCCACGCCAAGCGCCAGTTCCGCCACCCGGCGGAGCGGCCCGGCCAGAAGCAACAAGGCCGCGTCCCCCTTGAGCTTACCAAGCGCCACGCCCGCCTTGCGCGCCTCTTCCACGCTGGCAGGACGCGGCAAACAGACCACGTCCAAGGCCTCGGCGGCCATGCCCACGGGCATCGCCAATGTTTTGACCTGCCCGGGCTTCATCTTGCCCCAGGCCTCGCTTTCGATCAGGCGCTTCAAGGCCCCTTTGGTCAGGCGGTTCACCCGCCGCGCGGACATGTCCAGCTTGCCATCCGGGGTCACGATCACCGCGACCCGGCCCTCGGCCTCGGCGATGCTATCATTGTCGGTTTCCTTGAAAGTCACTGCAACCGGTGTCGTCATCCCTTGGGGCTCCCTTATCTGCTTTGGCCCCAAGTCCTAGCGCGGAACATGCGCCTTGGCCAGTTAGCAGTTTTCCCCCGCGCTCAATTCCGATAAGTTGACCTTCAAGACTGCTGCCTCGGGGGGAAATGTGACCAGATTCGACAGGTATATGCTGTCGCAATTCATGGTGTTGTTCGGGTTCTTTGCGCTTGTTTTGGTGTCGATCTTCTGGATCAACAAGGCGGTGCGCATGTTCGACCGACTCATCGGCGATGGACAACCCGCCTGGGTCTTTCTGGAGTTCACGGCACTGACACTGCCGGGGGTGATCGGCATTGTCCTGCCGATCGCGGCCTTCGCGGCGACCGTTTATGTCACGAACCGGCTCAGTACCGAAAGCGAATTGACCGTCATGCAGGCCACCGGCTATTCGCCCTGGCGACTGATCCGGCCGGTCCTGTTCTTTGGCTGCATGATCGCCCTTATGATGTCCCTGCTGACCCACCTGCTTGTCCCCTCCAGTCTCAGCCAACTGCGCCTGCGACAGGCCGAGGTCAGTCAGAACATCACCGCGAAATTGCTGACCGAAGGGGAATTCCTGCACCCCGCCCCCGGCATCACCTTCTATATCCGCGACATCACCCCCGAAGGGGAATTGCGCGATGTCTTTCTCTCGGACCGCCGAAACGAGGAGCGCCCGGTGACCTATACCTCCTCGCAAGCCTATCTTGTGCACCAGGGCGGCGGCACCAAGCTTGTCATGGTCGACGGGCTGGCACAGGTTGTGCGCACCGATGGCAACAGGCTTTTCACCACGCATTTCGATGATTTTTCCTATGATATCTCCAGCCTGATTTCCCGCGACGAGATCAACCTCGACAAGGTCGGTTTCGCCGCCACCCTCGACATGCTCACCGACCCCGGCGCAGTGGCAGAGCGCACCGGCGTGACCGTCGCCCAAGTCAACTACGAGGTGCACAACCGCTTTACACAGGCCATCATGTGCATCGTTGCGGCCCTCATCGGCTTTGCCACGCTGCTGGTCGGCACCTACAGCCGCTTTGGCGTCTGGTGGCAGATCGTGACCGCGTTCCTCTTGCTAGTGCTGATCAAGATGGTCGAAGGCGCGCTGTCGGGAACCGTCCTGGCAAGCTCCAAAGCATGGCCGCTTCTTTATGCACCTGCAGTCCTTGGCCTCGCGACAACCGCCGGGCTGCTGCACCTCGCCGCCAATCCGGGCCTCGCCCGCCGCCTTACCCCCTGGAAACGTCACAGGATCGAGGGCGCGCCATGATCCTGCACGGCTACTTCGCACGCAAGTTCCTCTGGACCTTCCTTGGCATCTTCGGTGTCTTCATCCTGCTGCTCGCCCTCATCGACCTTGTCGACGAGCTTCAGGATTTTCCGGACCTTCCTTTCTTGCAGGTGGCCGAAATCGTGGCCCTCAACCTGCCGCACGCCAATTACGAGATCCTGCCGCTGGTTCTGATCCTTGCCACCGTCGCCCTTTTCCTGCGGCTTGCGCGCAGTTCCGAACTGGTTGTCGTGCGGGCCACCGGGCGTTCGGCCCTGCGCGCCTTGGCGGCGCCGGTTACCGTGGCGTTCCTGATCGGGCTGGTGGCGATCACCATGTTCAACCCGATCGTCGCCGCCGCGTCGAAACGGTACAACGATCTCGTCAACAGTCACATGGGCGGCGGGTCCAGCGTGCTGGCCATTTCATCCGAAGGGCTTTGGCTGCGCCAGGGCAGCGACACCGGCCAAACCGTGATCCATGCCGAGCGCGCCAGTTCGGATGTCACCACGCTATTCGATACCACCTTCATCGCCTTTGCCCCGGATGGCACACCGCTGCGCCGGATTTCCGCGCGCTCGGCGCTCCTGCAGGATGGCGAATGGCTGTTGCGCAATGCCAAGCTCTGGACACTCGATACAAACGGCAACCCTGAATCCTCGGCCCGCCAACTGGCAAGCCTGACGGTCCCCTCGGCCCTGACCCAGGACCGTATTCTCGATAGCTTCGGCAAGCCGGAATATATCTCGCTTTGGGATCTGCCCGCCTTCATCGAGCAATTGGAAGACGCGGGCTTCTCCGCCCGTCGCTATGCCGTCTGGCTGCAAATGGAACTGGCAAGCCCACTGTTCCTGGTGGCCCTCGTGATGCTGACGTCGGCCTTCACCATGCGGCATACCCGGGTCAGCAACACCGGCATATCCGTCCTGACCGCGATCATGCTTGGCTTTACCCTGCATTACATTCGCAATTTCGCGCAGATACTGGGCGAAAACGGTCAGATCCCGATCATGCTCGCGGCTTGGGCCCCACCGCTTGCGTCGCTGCTGCTTGCGCTGGGCATATTACTGCATATGGAGGATGGATAATGCGCCTCGCCCGCCTCCTGACACTGCTGACCGTAACCCTGTGCGCCCTGTTTCTCCCGCCCCCGCTTTGGGCACAGGAGCCGGGCACACCCGCCATGCTGGTCGCTGACGACGTCTATCTCAACGGCGAAGACCGCCTGACCGCCTATGGCAATGTCGAGGCGATGTATGACGGCCGTCGCCTGCAAGCCAGCGAAATAACCTATGATCAAAGCTCCGAGACCCTGATCATCAAAGGGCCCATCACCCTGCACGAGGGTGAAAACACCCTGATCCTCGCCGACTCTGCGGAACTGGATCGCGACATGCGAAACGGTATCCTGCGCGGCGCACGCATCGTCATGGAAAATCACGTGCAGCTGGCCGCCCATGCAATGGCCCGCCGCGATGGCCGCTACAACAAGATGTACAAGGCCTCGGTCACCTCCTGCCGGATCTGCGAAACCGGGCGCCCGCCGATCTGGCAAATTCGCGCCCGGCGGGTCATACACGATCAACTGGAAAAGCAACTCTACTTCGACGATGCGCAGTTCCGGATCCTGGATGTCCCGGTGTTCTACTTGCCGCGCCTGCGCCTGCCCGACCCGACACTGGAACGGGCCACCGGTTTCCTGTTTCCTTCGCTTCACAATTCCACCCGGCTGGGCTTTGGCGCGCGGGTGCCTTACTTCATCCGCATGGGCGACCATAAGGACCTGACGCTCACCCCGTTTCTCTCTGCCAACTCCGTGACGCTCGAGGCGCGCTACAGACAGGCATTCCGCAATGGCCGGATCGAATTCGAAGGTGCGATCTCCGACGACGATTTCGGCCCGCGCTCCACACGGGCCTATCTTTTCGGGCGCGGCACCTTTGAATTGCCAAGGGATTTCACGCTGAATTTCGACGTCGAAGCGGTGCGCGACGATACATATCTGCTGGATTACAATTACTCCGACAAGGACCGGCTGGACAGCGAATTGTCGGTCGAGCGGGTCAAGCGCGATGAATATATTCGCGGCGCAGTGACCCATTTCCACTCGCTGCGCACCGGCGAATCGAACTCGACCCTGCCCACCATCGTCGGCAACGCCGAGTATGAACGCCGGTTTCACCCCGACAGGCTTGGCGGAGAATTGCGCTTCAACGCCATGGCTCATAGCCATTACCGGTCATCGTCACTCCTCACCGACTCGCCCTCGGTGATCGTCAACGGCGCCGATATCGACCCTTGGGCCGATGGCCGCGATGTCACCCGCCTGACGCTCAGTGCCGATTGGATGCGCAACTGGACCCTGCCGGGGGGCATTCGCGCCCGCGTACAAACCGGGCTTGCCATCGACAGTTTCCACACCGCCCAAACCGGCGGCCTCAGCCGCTCCGCAGTGACCGAACCCGCGCCCTCCGCCGCGCTGCGGCTGCGCTGGCCGCTTCTGAAAACCGAACGCGGCGGCGCGACCCAGGTGATCGAACCGATCATGCAACTGGCATGGGTCGGCGGCTCGAACCCGGCGATCGCGAACGACGAAAGCACCCGGATCGAGTTCGACGAGGGCAACCTCTTTGCCATGTCGCGCTTCACCGCCCCGGACCGCCGCGAACGCGGTCTGACCGGGGCCTACGGGCTTAGCTGGACCCGCCTTGACCCAAGCGGGTGGCAAACCTCATTTGCCGTGGGGCAAGTCATCCACGAAGACCCCCAGATTGAAATCAACGGGCTAGAGACCTTCACCACCAGTTCGGGCCTCGATGAAAAATTTTCCGATGTGCTCTTTGCCGGCCAGGTCAAAACCGACAACGGGTTCACCTTCACCGCCCGAAGCCTCTTTGACGGGGCCTTCGACACCACCAAGGCCGAAGCCCGGGCCAGTTGGCAAACCGACCGCACCAACCTTGGGGCCACCTATATCTGGCTGCGCAACGATCCGCGCGAAAACAGGTTCGGAAACGTCTCGGAATGGGCCTTCGACGCCTCTCACCGCCTGTCGCGCCACTGGACCGGCAGCGCCGATTGGCGCTACGATGTGGCGCAGGATCGCTCGGTGCGGGCGGGTATTGGCCTGAACTACACAAACGAGTGTGTCGATATCGCGCTTTCGGCCTCGCGCCGCTTCACCTCTTCCACTATCCTCACCCCATCTACGAACATCAGCTTTACCGTCGGCCTCAGGGGCTTTACCACCAAAACACAAGACAAAAGCTACGTCCGGACATGCAGGAACTGACCTAAATGATACCAGCAACGATGCGCCGCCTTTTCAATTTTTTCGCACTGCCCGCCGCAGTGGCCGCCGCCAGCCTTGCGGCGCCCCTCCATGTGGCCCAGGCGCAAAACCTGTTCGAGCCGGTGATCAAGGTCAACGATCAGGCCATCACCCGCTACGAGATTCAGCAACGCGCCCGCATGCTGACCATGTTCCGCGCGCCCGGCGATCCGCAAAGCCTCGCCCGGCAGCAACTTATCGAGGACCGGCTGAAACTGGACGCTGCCGAAAGCGCCGGCCTGATCCTCGAAGAACCCGACGTGCAGGCCGGCATGGAAGAATTCGCGGGCCGCGCCGATATGAACGCCGAGCAACTCATTCGCGCCCTCGAAGGCGCCGGCGTCGCCGAGCAGACCTTCCGCGCCTTCGTGACATCGGGCGTTACATGGCGCGAATTGATCCGCGCCCGCTTTGTCCCGCGCATCTCGGTCAGTGAAACCGACCTTGAACGCGCCCGCGATGCGGTTACCGGCCAAAGCGGCGTTCGGGTTCTGATTTCTGAAATCATTCTGCCCGTGACCACACCGGCCCAGGCCGAGGCCGCACAGGCCCGCGCCCGCCGTCTTTCGGAAATTGATACCGTGTCCGCCTTTTCCTCGGCGGCGCGGCAATACTCCGCTTCGGGAACGCGCACGCGCGGCGGGCGGCTTGACTGGATGCCCATCACCCGCCTGCCCCCCGCACTGCGACAAGTCGTTCTTGGCCTCGCCCCGGGCGAAGTGTCCGATCCCCTGCCGACCGAAAACGCCATCGCCCTGTTCCAGCTTCGCGATATCGAGGAAACCGAAGCCCCCGAACCGGAATACGCGGCCATCGAATATGCCGCCTACTACATCGACGGCGGACGCAGCGAACAGGCCCTGTCCCGCGCCGCACGGGTCAAGGCCGATGTCGATACCTGCGATGACCTTTACGGCGTGGCCAAGGGCCAACCGCCCGAGGTTCTGGATCGTGGCTCCAAGGCCCCGGCGGAAATTCCCACCGATATCGCCATGGAACTGGCCAAGCTCGATCCCGGCGAGGTCTCGACAGCCCTCACCCGGTCCCAGGGTCAAACCCTTGTCTTCCTCATGCTTTGCGGCCGCAGCCCGGAACTTGACGGCGAAGGCCCCAGTGACGAGGATCTGACCAATTTCATTCGCAACCAGCGGCTTGAATCCTTCGGCGACGGCTACCTTGAACAACTCCGCGCCGAGGCCCGGATCATAGAAAAGGAATGACCGCCCCGATCGCGCTGACCTGCGGGGAACCGGCGGGTATCGGCCCGGAACTGGCGGCCATGGCATGGGACAGGCTGCGCGCCGATTTGCCGTTTTTCCTGATCGGGGATCCCGCGCACCTGCCGCCCGAAACCCCGGTGGCCGAGATCGCCCACCCGTCCGAGGCCACGACCGCCTGCGCCATGGCCCTGCCGGTGCTTGCGCACCCCTTCCCCGGCCCACGCAGCCCGGGCACGCCCGATCCCGCACAGGCGCAAGCGGTGATCGACGTAATCGCCCGCGGCGTGGACCTTGTCCAACAAGGCGAGGCCGCCGCGCTTTGCACCGCGCCGATCCACAAGAAAGCCCTGCAAACCGGCGCCGACTTTACCTACCCGGGCCATACCGAATACCTCGCCGCCCTTGCCGGGGGCGCCGACGTGGTGATGATGCTGGCCAGCCCCGCCTTGCGCGTGGTGCCCGCCACCATTCACATCCCATTGGCGCAGGTGCCCGCGACCCTTACGCCCGAGGTTTTGGAGAAAACGATCCGCATCACCCATACCGCGCTGATCCTCGACTTCGGCATTCAGGCCCCGCGAATCGCCGTGGCGGGCCTCAATCCCCATGCGGGCGAAGGTGGCGCCATGGGACAGGAAGAAACCCGGATGATCGCCCCCCTGATCGACCGGCTGCGCCGCGACGGCATCGACCTTTTGGGCCCCCTGTCGGCCGATACCATGTTCCACGATCGCGCCCGCGAAACCTATGACGCGGCGATCTGCATGTATCACGATCAGGCCCTCATCCCGATCAAGACACTGGATTTCGACCGCGGTGTGAACGTGACCCTTGGCCTGCCTTTCATCCGCACCTCGCCCGATCACGGCACCGCCCTCGACATCGCAGGCAAAGGCGCCGCCAACCCCTCCAGCATCATCGAGGCCCTGCGCATGGCCCAAACCATGGCACAGGCAAGGGCCACACAGGCATGAGCGGGATCGACAGCCTTCCGCCCCTGCGCCAAGTCATCGCCGACCACGGGCTTTCCGCGCGCAAATCCCTTGGTCAGAACTTCCTGCTCGACCTTAATCTCACCGCCAAGATCGCCCGCCAAGCGGGCGACCTCACCGGCTGTGACGTGCTGGAAATCGGCCCCGGCCCCGGCGGCCTGACACGCGGGCTGCTCTCCGAAGGGGCGCGCCGCGTCGTGGCCATCGAAAAGGATACCCGCTGCCTGCCCGCGCTGGGCGAGATCGCCAAGGCCTACCCGGACCGGCTTGAGGTGCTCAACGCCGACGCGCTTGAGATCAACCCGCTGGATCACCTCACACCACCCATCAAGGTCGCCGCCAACCTGCCCTACAACGTCGGCACCGAACTCCTGATCCGCTGGCTCACCCCGTCCGACTGGCCCCCCTTCTGGCAAAGCCTGACGCTGATGTTCCAACGCGAGGTGGCCGAACGGATCGTTGCGCAACCCGGCTCCAAGGCTTACGGGCGGCTGGCGATCCTGTCGCAATGGCGGGCCGACGCGCGGATCGTCCTGAACCTGCCGCCGGGGGCCTTCACTCCGCCCCCCAAGGTTTCAAGCGCCGTGGTCCATCTCACGGCCCTGCCAAAGCCGCGCTTTCCCGCCGATCCCAAGATTCTCGAACGCGTCGTCGCCCGCGCCTTCAACCAACGCCGCAAGATGCTGCGCGCCGCGCTCAAGGGTATGGCCCCCGATATCGAAGATCGCCTTATCGCGGCAGGTATCCAACCCACCGACCGCGCCGAAACCGTGCATCTGGAACAATTCTGCGCCCTCGCGCGCAGCTTCGAGTCCTAGCGCCCCAAAGGAATGATGCCGCCCGCTGCCTGCAATGCGGGGCGAAGCGGTGGCATTGCTTACACGCGCATCAAGGTCCACAAGGCCGACCATACAAAAAACGGCCCCACTCGGGGGCCGCCTTTCGATAATTACGTTTCAGGGTCGGGTCACTCGGCCGCTTCGGGTGCCCCGTCGCCCCCCTCCGCCTTCGGCGGTTCCTCGCTTTTACCCTCGCCCTGGTCTTTCTTGGGCTTGGGTTTCCGGCTGCGCTTGGGCTTTTCCGATTTCTTGGTTTCCGGCGTTTCCACCAGACCGCTTTCCTCGCTCCCCGCTTCGACCACGTCGGGCTGCGGCGCGTCAGAGGCATCGCCGCCACTATTGGCTTCACGCTCCTGCCGTTTGGCGCGCTCGCGGTCCCGCTCGGCTTGCCGCTCACGGTTCTGGCGTTCCTGCTCCTCGCGGCGCTGCTCTTGCTCTTTCTGGGCCGTTGCCAGAAGACGCAGGTAATGCTCCGCGTGCTGCTGGAAATTCTCGGTCAGAACCCGGTCCCCGGCAAGCTGCGCATCGCGGGCCAACTGGTTGTACTTGTCGATAATCTGTTGGGGGGTGCCGCGCACCTTGCCCTCCGGTCCCGAACTGTCGAAGACCCGGTTGACGATATTGCCCATCGAGCGATTGTTACGACCCGATTTGTTACGCGAACGTGACTTGGATGATCTCATTGTTCAGCTATCAGCCCTGTGCTGCTGCCGCTTGATCCGTCAGGCACCCCTTGCGCCCAGTCCACCGGATCAATCTTGTCTTGGCTTGGTCTCAAGCGGGACGGCCCGAAACGGGCATCCAACATCTTGATACCCCTGACTAAACACGCCCCGCCCCCTCTTACAAGGGAAATTCGTCAAAATTGGCCTAAATGGGCAAATTTTGTCAGGAAATCAGGATTTTTTCGCACCATTCCAACGCCCGGAAACAACACGATCCCGGCCATCAAGATCGGGCAAAACCGCCACCTCGGCGAATCCCGCATCGCTGAAAATCTGCGACACGATCGCCCCCTGCTGCCAACCGATTTCAACCAAAAGCCGCCCCTGCGGCGATAAATGCGCCCCAGCGCCCGCCGCGATCATCCGATATGCGCTCAACCCATCCGCCTCATCGGTCAGGGCCATGCGCGGCTCGTGCGCCAACTCGGGGGCAAGGCCCGCCATCTCCTCGGCGGCAATATAGGGCGGGTTCGAAACGATCAGGTCGAAAAGCCCGCCCACGGCAGAAAACCAATCGCTTTCAATCAGGTCACAGCGCGCACCAACGCCCAAGGCCCGCGCATTGCGCCCCGCCACGGCCAAGGCCCCCGGCGAAAGGTCCGATCCAACCCCTTTGGCCCCCGGCTTTTCGGCCAAAAGCGTCAACAGGATACAGCCTGTCCCGGTGCCAAGGTCCAACACCTTCCCGAAAGGCTCCCGCAGCGCCTCGGCGATCAATCCTTCGGTCTCGGGGCGCGGGTCCAGAACATCCCCTGTCACCTCGAACCGCCGCCCGTAAAACTCCCGCCAGCCAAGGATATGCGACACCGGCACCCCATCACACCGCTGGCGCACCGCATCGTGAAACACTGCCACGGCCACGGGCGCAACCTCATCGCGTTCCATCAAGGTCAGCCGCCCGGCTTCAACCCCCAAGGCCCCGGCCATCAACCGGCGCGAATCGCGCATGGCGTCTTCGATGCCCGCCGCGCGCATCTCCCCTGCGCCCGCGCGCAGCACATCGCGCAGGATCACCCCTCCATCTCCGCCAGCATGGCCGCCTGCGCATCCGCCGTCAGCGCATCAATCACCTCGTCCAGGTCACCGCCCATCACCTGGTCCAGCTTGTAAAGCGTCAGGTTGATCCGGTGGTCGGTCATCCGCCCTTGCGGGAAATTATAGGTCCGAATCCGCTCACTCCGGTCGCCCGATCCCACCTGAGCGGCCCGCGCGCTTGAGCGTTCGTCATGCGCCTTCTGCCGCTCCATGTCGTAAAGCCGGGTCTTGAGAACCTGCATCGCGATCTCGCGGTTGCGGTGCTGGGATTTCTCCGAACTGGTAACCACGATACCGGTGGGAACATGCGTGATCCTGACGGCCGAGTCGGTGGTGTTCACATGCTGCCCCCCCGCGCCCGACGACCGCATCGTATCAATCCGCAGGTCGTTCTGGTCGATCTGGATATCCACATCCTCGGCCTCGGGCAGCACCGCCACCGTCGCCGCCGAGGTATGGATGCGCCCGCCGCTCTCGGTCTCCGGCACCCGCTGCACCCGGTGCACCCCGGATTCGTACTTGAGCCGCGCAAAAACATGGTCGCCCGAAACCCGCGCCACCAGTTCCTTGATCCCGCCAAGCTCGGTCTGGCTTTCCTCGATCACCTCGAATGTCCAGCCCTTCGCCTCGGCATAGCGTTGATACATGCGCGTCAAATCCCCGGCGAACAGGGCCGCCTCCTCGCCGCCCGTGCCGGGCCGGATCTCGATCACCGCAGGCCGCGCATCGGCCTCGTCTTTCGGCAAAAGCGCCAGTTGCAGCCGCTCTTCCATGCCGGGCAGTTGCGCCTCCAGTTCGGCAAGCTCCTCCTGCGCCAACGCGCGCATTTCGGGATCATCAAGCATGGCGCGCGCGCCCTCGATATCCTCGATCGCCTGCTTGTAGGCGCGGATTTCCTCGACCACCGGGCGCAGCTCGGCATATTCGCGGCCCAATTGCGCGATATCGCCACCACCCGCGGTCATCTGCGCCTCGATATACTCGAAACGCTGTACGATCTCATTCAGTCTGTCCAAAGGCACCATGGCTCTGGCACTTGCCCCTTTGGCGAGGTTTGGTCAAGATCAAACCCTGTGGTATACTTGGCCCCATGCGATGGATTGCCTTCATATGCTGCCTCGCCAGTCCGGCAGTCGCCGACCAAACCATCGGCGGCAAAACCGTGGATTGCTACTGCACCGACAAAACCGGCAGCCGCGTGGAACTGGGCGAAATGACCTGCCTTCACGTCGATGGCAAAAGCTTCATGGCGCAATGCCAGATGTCTCTCAACAACCCGATGTGGCGCAAGATTTCCGACGGCTGCCTGTCCTCGTCACTCCGCAAACGCCTTGAGCCACCGATCCAGTCGCGCCGCATTGACGCCCATGTCGGATTTGCCGAACCGCAACCGCCCGTATAGCTCCAGTTGTGGCCCTGTCGCGCGCACCGTGGTGTAATCGGGAAAGCCAAAAACCTTCGACCGCGTGACATAGGTCACCATGCCGCTTTCCACCGACCCGGCCAGCACCTCGGTCCTTGGCGTGGCCCGGATGATCTCATCCATCCACGCCAAACCACCGTCACCGGCCCCCACAACACGCATCGCCCCACCGGTCAAATCCCGGTTGGTCACCGCCCCCGGCATCTTGTGCCACCGGCCCGGGTCCGTCGGCGCGAGGCGCACATAAACGCCCAAGGCCACCGCGATCCCGATAACACCCAAGACCAGCCATTTCATTGCACGCCCCTCTTCATCTTTCCTGAAGCGTTTCGCGAAAAACCTGAATCACAGATTTTCGCGAAACGCAGTGCTCCGCTCAATCGTTGCACGCGTTCCGCCTTTAGCTGATTCCTCAGGTTAAAGGCGGAACGCTTTAAATACTCCCGCCGGAGGCCGCCATTGGCCCCACAGAACCCGGCTCAGGCTCCGCGCCGCGTCCAGCCCCAAAGGCAAATCAATTCCATCGCCACATGAGCGCCGGCCACCGCCGTGGCGCCACTGGGATCATAGGGCGGCGAGACTTCCACGACATCGCCCCCCACCATGTTGATCCCCGCCAGATCGCGCAGGATAATCGCCGCCTGCCCCGAGGACAGGCCGCCCCAAACCGGCGTGCCCGTGCCGGGCGCGAACCCGGGGTCCAGACAGTCGATATCAAACGTTACATAGGTCTGGGAATCGCCCAGTATCTCCTTGATTTTCTTGGCGGTTTCCACCGGCCCCCGCTCATGCACCTCGCGCGCGTCAATCGTCGGCACGCCCAGGTTATCGGCATTCACCGTGCGTATCCCCACCTGCACCGACCGCGCAGGGTCCACCAAGCCTTCCTTCACCGCCTTGTAGAACATCGTGCCATGATCCACGCGGCCCATGTCATCATCGGCCCAAGTGTCCGAGTGCGCATCGAATTGCAACAGCGACAGTGGCCCGAACCTTTCCGCATAAGCCCTTAGAATCGGGAAAGAAATATAGTGATCGCCCCCCAGGGCGATACTCGCCGCACCGCTTTCCAATATCCCCCGGATATGCGCCGTCAACGCGCCGGGAAAGCTTGGAATATCCGCATAATCAAAGGCCAGGTCGCCATAATCGACGATGTCGAATTCTTCCAGCGGGCTGAACCCGTCCCAGCCATAGGGCGGGTCAAACACCTGAAGCGCGCTTGCCTCCCGCACCGCCCGCGGCCCCAACCGCGCGCCGGGCCGATTGGTCACCGCCTGATCAAAAGGCACGCCGGTGATGGCCAGATCGCCCCCCGTCAAATCCTTGCAATAGCGCCGCCGCAGGAACGACAACGCCCCACCAAAGCTATTCTCATAAGAAAGGCCACGTGAACTATCGCGCGTAAACGCCTGATCTACCTGATGTTTCGCGTCTTCCAGTGCCATCTTTCCCCCTTATCCAACCGGCTGCGCCCGCTCCACAAGCCGCGCAAAAAACGACGCGCCCACCGGCGCGATCCGATCGTTGAAATCGAACTCGGGGTGATGCAGCCCGGCCCCCGGCCCCTGCCCAAGGAACAGGTAAGCCCCCGGTCGCGCCTCCAGCATGGCGGCGAAATCCTCCGATCCCATCTGCCGGTCCATATCCGGCACGATGCCTGCTTCGCCTGCCACCTCGCGCGCCACCTCTGCGGCAAACGCGGCCTTCCCGGCGTCATTCACCGTCGGCGCATAGCCCTCTTCACAGCGCAGCACGGTCTCAACGCCATAACTTGCCGCTTGTCCCGCCACGATCTCCTCCAACCGCTGCCAGATCACCCGCCGCACCTCCGGGTCAAAACTCCGCACCGTCCCGTTGATATAGGCCCTGTCGGGCACCACGTTATCCGCACTCCCGGTATGAACCTGCGTGATCGACACCACCGCCTGATCCAAAGCCGCCAAGTTCCGGCCCAGGATCGTCTGGATCGCCTGCACCATGCCACAGGCCGCCACCACCGGGTCGCGCGTATCCTGCGGCATCGCCGCGTGGCCACCCTGCCCGATCACATCGATATGGATTGTATCGACCGAGGCCATGATTGGCCCCGGCGTGGTATGAAACACCCCCTCGTCATAGCCCGGCGCACAATGCAGGGCATAAACCTGTTCGATCCCATAACGCTCCATGATCCCCGCTTCCACCATCGGCGCGGCCCCGCCCGGCCCTTCCTCGGCCGGTTGAAAAATCAAGGCGACGGAGCCGGAAAAATTCCGCGTCTCGGCCAGGTATTTCGCCGCCCCCAACAGCATCGTCGTATGCCCGTCGTGGCCACAGGCATGCATGCAGCCCTCAACCTCGCTGGCATATTCGGTCCCGGTCGCCTCATGAATGGGCAGCGCATCCATATCCGCCCGCAACCCGATCACCGGCCCCGTGCCCTGCCCTTCGATCACGGCGACAACGCCGCTTTCGGCAATGCCCTCCTCGATCCGGGTAATCCCGAACTCCCGCAACCGCTCCACCACGAAACCGGCGGTCTCGTGGCAGGCAAACCCCAACTCGGGCCGCCTGTGCAAATCCTGCCGCCATGCCGCCATCTCCTCGGCAAAGCCTGCTATCCGGTTGATCACCGCCATCGGCTGGACTCCTTCGCGCATTTCCCTAGTCTCCGACTTCAACGCCAAAACGCGAGGATGCGCAATGCCCGACGACAGCCTCATTCACGACCCCAAGGGCGGCCTGCCCCGCCTGCGCGAAATCATGCGCCGGTTGCGCGATCCCGAAACCGGCTGCCCCTGGGACATCGAACAGACGTTCCAGTCCATCGCCCCCTACACCATCGAAGAGGCGTTCGAGGTCGCCGATGCCATCGAACGCCACGCCCATGACGAGCTACGCGATGAATTGGGCGACCTCCTGTTGCAAGTGGTCTTTCACGCCCAAATCGCCCAAGACGAAGGGCATTTCGCCTTCGATGACGTGGCCAATGCCATTTCCGACAAGATGGTCACCCGCCACCCGCATGTCTTCGGGGGCGAATCGCGCGAGAAATCCGCCGAACAGCAAACCCGCGACTGGGAAACCATCAAGGCCGCCGAGCGTGCACAAAAGGCGCAAACCGGCGTCCTCGATGGCGTCGCCGTGGGCCTGCCCGCCCTCCTGCGCGCCGTGAAACTGCAAAAACGGGCCGCGCGGGTGGGCTTCGATTGGCCGCAAACCACCCAGGTCATCGACAAGATCACCGAAGAGGCCCAGGAACTGCACGTGGCCGCCGCCCAGCTGCCACAGGACAAGATCGAAGAGGAATTCGGCGACCTGCTTTTCGTGATGGCCAATCTCGCGCGCCACATGAAGATCGACCCCGAAAGCGCCCTGCGCGCCGCCAACGCCAAGTTCACCCGCCGCTTCGGCCGGATCGAAGAGCTTCTGGCCGAAGACGGAAGAACCCCAACCGAAAGCGACCTTGGCGAAATGGACGCGCTCTGGAACCGCGCCAAGGCCGAAGAACGCGGCGAACTTTGACCGCCCCTTCTTCTTTTCAAAAATATCCTGGGGTACGTTGAAAATCTCATTTTCAACGAAGGGGCAAAGCCCCTCACGGCGCGCGCAAGCGCGCTAAACCTGCGTGGCGAAGCCGCTCCTTTTGGACAGACCAGCGGGGATAATTCGTACGACTCGTACGCATGCCTTGCCCGGCCCGCCGGTTTTCGTACGAAACCCGGTCCCTTTTCGTACGGGTCGTACGCTCCGGCTTGCCCAATCGCGCGCGCTGCCCCATATCTTTCGCATGTTCAAGTTCACGCCCATTCTCCTGGCCGTTCTCTACGCCTTCGCCATGTACCGATTCTCGGTCTGGCGCACCAAGCGCGCGCTTGACGCCCAGTCCACCGAACTGGCCGATCCCACCCTGAAGCGGATGACCGACCAACTTGCCAAGGCGCTCGACCTGCCGCGCATCAAGGTTCATATCTACGAGATCGACCCGGTCAACGGCCTTGCCGCCCCCGACGGGCGGATATTCATAACCCGTGGATTTTACAGGAAATTCCAGAACGGTGTGGTCACGGCCGAGGAATTGGCAAGCGTCATCGCGCATGAGTTGGGGCACGTCGCCCTGGGGCACACCCGCCGCCGGATGATCGACTTTTCGGGGCAAAACGCTCTGCGCACGGCCCTTGCCATGATCCTTTCGCGCATCCTGCCCGGCATCGGCGTCTGGATCGCCAATGGCCTTACCTCGCTTCTGGCCGCGCGCCTCTCGCGCGGCGATGAATACGAGGCCGATGAATACGCCGCCGCCCTACTTACCAAGGCCGGTATCGGAACCGATGCCCAGAAGTCCTTGTTTCAAAAGCTGGAATCGCTGACCGAGGCGCGCGGCGGCGCGGTCCCTGCATGGCTGATGAGCCACCCCAAGACCCACGAACGCATCGCCGCGATTGAAAAACTCGAAGCGAGATGGACCTGACGTTTCCCTTTTAGCCCAAGGCCTTGGCGATCCTTGGCAAGCGCGCCTTTTTCAACAGTGCCCGCATCTCCCATGTCTTGCCCGACAGCCGGTTGGCCTCGGCCAAAACGTCCCGCCCCACCTGTGCGACCAGTTCTGGGTGCGCTTGGTGGACCCCGTGCAAAAACCCGTCCGGGTCGGTCCGCGACACCCCTTCTTCGGCCAGGATATTGCGCGGAAAATCCTTTGTATTCAGCGTGATAATCATATCCGCCGACCCGGCGACCGCGGCGGCCAGAACATGCACATCCGCCGCATCCGGCAGCCATAGCCGCGCCTCAAGCGAGGGCGGGTAGCTCACTTCGGCCTTGGGCCAATGCGCCGCCAGAATCGCCGCTTCCGCCCCGGCCTGCGCCGCGCCCTCCGGGCCCAGTTTCACCGCCGCGCGTTGCCATTCCTCGATAATCCGCGCCGACCAAAGCGGGGTAAAGACACCCTGCTTTGCCACGCCCAGCAACATCTGTCGCATCACCGTGGGATAGATCACGCAGGTATCCAGCAAAACCTTCATATCAAACGGAAAAACAGCGATTTGAGATAGCCGGATTCGGCCAGTTGCGGATGCAGCGGATGATCCGCCCCGGCAAATCCGGTGTGGATCAGTTGCGCGCTGCGCCCACCCCGGCCAATCCCCCGCACGCTCGCCGTGCGAAACTTCGACAAATCGGCGGCATGCGAACAACTGCACAGCCCCAGAAAGCCGCCCTCGGCCACCAAGGGCGCGGCCAGCCGCGCAACACGTTCATAGGCGCGCAAACCTGCGTCCAATGCCTTTTTATTAGGGGCAAAGGCCGGCGGATCGCAGATCACCACGTCAAAGGTCTCGCCCGCCTTGCCCATCTCGGCCAATACGTCGAAGGCATCGCCCCGGCGTGTCTCGAACCGCTCGGCCACGCCTGTTTGTGCGGCGCCTTCCGCGGCCAAGGCAAGTGCAGGCTCGGACCCATCCACAGCCACGGCGCTTGCCGCACCATTCGCCAAACAGGCCAACGAGAAGCCCCCCACATGGCTAAAGACATCCAGCACCCGCGCGCCTTTTGAAAGCTGCGCGGCAAAGGCATGGTTTGGCCGCTGATCATAGAACAACCCGGTTTTCTGCCCGCCCGTCAAATCGGCCATATAGGTCGCACCGTTCATCGGAACATGCACCGGGCCATCCGGGGCAACCCCTTGTAAAACCGCGTTTTCCTCGTCCAATCCCTCCAAGGCCCGCGCCCGCCCCGTGGCGTTTTTCAGCACGGTTTTCACGCCCGTCACCTCGACCACGGCGGCGCATAACTCATCCAGCAAAGCCTCGGCCCATGCCGCATTGGGCTGGATCACCCCCACATCGCCGAAGCGGTCGATCACCACGCCGGGCAGGCCATCGGCCTCGGCATGGATCAGCCGGTAGAACGGCACGTCGAACAACCGCTCACGCAAGGCCAAGGCCCGCGCCACCCGCGCCCGCAGCCAATCGCCATCAATCACCGCTTGCGTGTCGCGGTCCAAGACCCGCGCCATGATCCGCGAATTGGGGTTCACCGCGACCACGGCCAAAGGCTTGCGCTCGGCATCTTCCAAAAGGGCAATCGTGCCGGGGGTCAGCTTCTTGGTGCGCCGGTCGGTGACCAGCTCGTTGTCATAGACCCAAGGCGCGCCATGCCGGATGGCGCGGGCCTGTGTCTTGGGTCGCATACGCACAATGGGAAAAGGGGACGGTGTCATACCGTCCCCTTACGCCGTTTCAAATGCCTGGGAAAGATCAGAGTTGGTTGATTGCTCCGATGATCCCGTTGTTGGCCGCCTTGTACCCCTCGGGCGAGGTCAACTGGGTGTGGATGACCTTGGCCAGATGGTTGGTGATCCGGTATTTCTGGGTCACGCCGTCCCGTTCTGCCTCGATTGCCGCGGCCCCGCCAAACGCCTTGAAGTCGGCCTTTACGAAATGCGGCTCACCGTAGGCCTGGCCGGTGTCGGGGTTACGCAGCTGCATCTTGAACTGGATCGCATGCACACCGCCAATGGTATAGCGCGCTTTTTCGGTCAGGGCGTGAAAGCGCGTGACTTCGATATCCATCACAACGGGCACTGCGCCGGGCTCCATGGCGGCGACACCCTTGTTGATACCCGCTTCGACAATGGCCTTCACCTGGGCATGGCGATCACCCACCGGGTCTTCGCGCCAAACGATGTCACCACCGGGGTAGTACCGGTTGGCTTCCGACACTTTCAAAGATTTCGGCACCGAGACCCGCACGGCCTGCACATTGAACGATACCGGCGACGGGGCCAATTCCGGCGCTTCCAGCGGCGCGTTACGGGTTGCGGTTTCAACCGACCCACAGGCGGATACACCAAGGCCAAGCATCAGTGCGGCGATCAGACGGAAAGTTTTCATCATGTCCTCCTTGGGCGGTTCTCACCCATGCGTTTGGAAGACAAGATGCCGTGGAACTAGGGCGCATTTTAGACAAATGCGGTACTTTAGCGTGGTGCTTCGGTGGCAAAGATTACGTCAAACGCCTTGCTTTCAAGTCGCATCATGACCGGTCGCGCCCGCGCCATCCCCCGCGCCTCCGCGGTGCCCCGGCGGCCTGCAACCCTTCAGTCAGGACTTGGGTCATCGGATGTTCGGGGTTCGCCTCGCGGTATTTTTCCAGCATTGCTTCAATGCCCACGCGGCTGTCCTGCCCCTCGGGCAGCGACAAGGCCCAATCCAGAAAGATCGAGCGGCATTCGGGCTTGGCAATGCCCTCGATATTATAGGCCTCGCGGATCAGCCCCTTTTTATCCAACGGGTCTTTGTCCATCTCACACCTCACCGGGCCGACGTGTCAGGGCCGCGTCAATCACCGCCCCCGCCTTGCCCGTTTCCTCCTCCAACGCGGCCCGCAGGGCCTCGATCGTATCATACCCGGCCTCGCGCAGCACGAAAGCCTTGCCGCCCTCGCCGATGGCCTCGGGATCAAGCGCCTTGTCACGCAACAGTTTCGACGCCTGCACCAAGGTCCAGCAAAGCCCATAGGCACGCAAAAGCGCCTCTCTGTCACCGTCATCCAGAACTCCGATTGCGACACCTGCGGCCAGCCCCGAAGATACATCGCGCGCCACGTCCCCCGATATCAGCGAACAGGCCTGCGCCAAAAGCTCGACCTCCTGCAAGCGCCCTGCCCCCAACTTGGTATCCCACGGCCCATCCGGCGATTTCGCACCGGCGATCCGTTCGCGCATCTTGGCCACCTCGGACAGCACCTTGGCCTGCGTCCCGGAGGAGCCCAGCAATTGAGCCCGGAACTCTTCCACATCGCGGGCCAGATCACTCGCCCCGGCAATCACCCGTGCCCGCGTCAGCGCCAGATGCTCCCAGACCCAAGCCTCGTTTTGCTGGTACTCGCGGAACGCGCCCCATCCCGTCGCCACAGGCCCCTGGTTGCCCGAGGGCCGCAAGCGCATGTCCACCTCGTACAAACGCCCCTCTGACATCGGTGCCGTCAGCGCGGTAATCATCGCCTGCGTCAACCGCGCGTAATAGGGGCGTGCGGCCAAGGGCCTGCGCCCCTCGGAACCTTCCACACCCGCCGCATCGTAGATCACGATCAGGTCCAGATCGGACCCGGCATTCAGCCGCTCGGCCCCAAGTGACCCCATGCCAAGCACCACCGCGCCGCGCCCCGGCGGCGCCCCGTGTTTCTCGGTAAACTGCGCCTGCACCACGGGCCAGACCGCCCCGATCACCGCGCCTGCCAGATCGGCATACTGCTGCCCGGCGGTATCGGCATCCACAAGCCCGCGCAGGTGATGCACCCCCACCCGGAAGTGCCATTCCTTCATCCACCGCCGTGCGGCATCCAAGCGGCGTTCGTAATCCTCTTCCCCGGTCATCCGCTCGGACAGTTCCGCCTGCAAGGCCGCCCGGCCCGGCCAATCGGCAAAGAAATCCCCCGCGATCACCGCGTCCAACACCCCCGCATTGCGCGACAAATGCGCGGCCAGCTTGGGCGAGGTGCCCGCAATATCCAAAAGCAGGTCCACCAGTTGCGGATTGGCCTCGAAAAGCGAGAACACCTGCACCCCCGCAGGCAGGCCCGCCAAGAACCCGTCAAAGGCCAAAAGGGCCTCATGCGGGTGGGCGGTTTGCGCCAGGCGCGACAGAATATCAGGGCGCAGACGTTTGAAAATCTCGACTGCCCGCTGCGACCGCAGCGCCGGGTAGCTTGGCCAGCGGTTCAAAACCTCTTCGTCAAACTCCACCTCCGCATCGGCCTCGGCCTCGGCCTCGCCATTCTCCGGCGCAAAGAACCCTTCGATCAATTCATGCACCTCGGTCAGCCGCTCCAAAATCTCGGCTTTCAACTCGGCCTTGTCACGGCCCATGAAATCGGCCAGCCGGTCGAACTCCTCCTCCGAGTTGGGCAAATCATGGGTCTGCGCATCGCGCAGCATTTGCAGGCGGTGCTCCACCTCGCGATGGAACCGGTAATGCCGTGTCAGCACCTCGGCGGCGCTTTCCGGGATCCAGCCCTTTCGGGCCAGGCTTTCCAGCCCCTCAACCGTGCCGCGCACCCGCAGATCCGCATCGCGCCCCCCCGCGATGATCTGCCGTGTCTGGGTGAAAAACTCGATCTCGCGAATGCCGCCCCGGCCCAGTTTCATGTTGTGGCCCGGCAAGGTCAAAGGCCCGCCCAAGCCCTTGTGCTCGCGAATACGCAGGCGCATGTTATGGGCGTCCTCGATAGCCGCGAAATCCAAATGCTTGCGCCACACGAAGGGCCGCAACGTCTCAAGAAACGCCCACCCGGCCTCGATATCCCCCGCGCAGGGCCGCGCCTTGATATAGGCCGCCCGCTCCCAAGTGCGGCCAAGGCTTTCGTAATAGGTTTCCGCCGCCGCCATGGCCATGCACACCGGCGTCACGCTCGGATCGGGCCGCAGGCGCAGGTCTGTCCGAAAGACATAGCCATCGGCGGTCCGGTCATTCAGCATCGCCGCCATCTTGCGTGTCGCGCGCACGAAACTGGAGCGTGCCTCGTGATAATCATCGGGGTCAAAGCGGGTTTCGTCAAAAAGGCAAATCAGGTCGATGTCGGAACTATAGTTCAGCTCCCCCGCCCCCATCTTGCCCATGGCCAGCGCCACCATGCCGCCCGCCGTGGCAATATCGTCCTCGGTGGCCCCCGGCAGCTTGCCGCGCTTGATCTCGGCCCCGACACAGGCCTTCATCGCCAGATCGGTCGCCAGATCGGCATAGTCGGTCAACCGTCCCGTAACCTCTTCCAGCGGCCAAACCCCGGCCAGATCGGCCAGCCCGGCCATCAGGGCCACACGCCGCTTACCCTGCCGTAACGCGGCAGGCAAGGCATCCGCGCCGATCTCGCGCAGGTCGGAAAAAACAGCATCCAGCCCCGCCTCGGGATCGTCAAACGCCCCCGGAAGCCACTCTTTTTCCTTTTCGACAAGGGACTTGAGGTAAGGGCTTGATCCCGCTGCACCCTCGATCAAATCGGCCAGATCCTCGGCCATGTCGGGAAAAAGGGCGCGCGCCTCGGCCCCTTGATCGGGGTCATGGGTGCGGGGCAAGCGGGTGATGCGTGACGAAAAATCCATGCGTCAAGTGATACCCGTGACAGGGGGCTGGTCAATGCCGCAAGCGCTTGGAATAGTGCGTCAAAAGCGCGAACTGGAGTTGTGGACATGAGTAAAAGCCTGAAACGCGTCAAAAACGCCTTGGTCGAAGCCGGCTGTGCGGTGGACCCCCGGGAAATCGGTCAGGCCACGACGGCGCAAATGGCGGCCGATCTGGTGGGCTGTGGCATCGACCAGATTGCCAAGTCGATCATATTTCGCGGTGATATGTCGGGCGAGGCGGTCTTGTTCGTCACCGCCGGCGGCAACCAGGTGAACGCCGACCGGGCCGCGACACTGGCGGGGGAACCCTTGGGCAAGGCGGATGCGGGGCTTATCCGGGCGCAGACGGGCTTTGCCATCGGCGGGGTCTCGCCCGTGGGGCACCTGACCCCGCCGCGCGCTTTTTTCGACCCAAGGCTGTTGGAATTTGATACCGTCTGGGCGGCGGCGGGCACGCCGCGGCATGTTTTCGGGATCGCGCCCGACCTGCTTATGCAGATTTCCGGGGCCTTGAAGGGCGAATTCACCACCTGACCGCCAAACCAGTTTCACCAAAGCGCCACCGGGCAGGTTCCAAGCCAAACACAGGCACATGTTTTTCCCTGTTTTTCAATAGCTTAAACATTAATGTAAAAAACATTCACATATATCCTTGCAAGATCGGCCAGGGCGCCCCACCTATTGAATGTGAAAGACATTCACATCATGCACCCGACCCACAGCAAAAGGACACCGCAGATGACCACGTTCGCCTCCTCCGGCCCCGCCACTCCAACCGCGCCCATGGGCTGGCTGGCCCGCGCCGAACATTGGCTTGATTCCAAGGGCAAAGCCGCTTGGATCGCGGCCATGGTTCTGGCTTTCGTCTTTGTCTGGCCCGTAGGCCTTGCCCTTCTGGCTTACATGATCTGGAGTGGTAAAATGACCTGTAAAAACAAGCGCATGTCGCGCAATCTTCATGTCTCGCGCAGCACAGGCAACAGCGCCTTTGACGCCTACAAGGCCGATACCCTGCGCCGCCTGGAGGAAGAGCAAGAGAATTTCGAGGCCTTCCTGCAACGCCTTCGCGATGCCCGCGACAAGGCCGAGTTCGACCAGTTCATGGAGGACCGCGCCCGCGCCGCAGCGGCCCCCGAGGCCGCGGACGACACCGAAAAGGCCTGAGAAATACTGGCCCGGGGCCTTCCCCGGGCCGCGCCCTGCCCTTATATCCCGAAGGCATCATGACCGAGTATTCCTGGCATACCCCCGATCCTGTCACTCAACCCGAGTTCTACAGCGACGTGCCCGCCAAGCGCCTGATTGCATGGGTGGTCGACACGATTGTCACCATCGGCTTTTCTCTGCTGATCCTGCCGCTGACGGGGTTTCTGGGAATCTTCGTTTTCCCGGCCCTTTTCCTGACCGTGGGCTTTGCCTATCGCGTCATCACCATCACCCGTGGCTCGGCCACATGGGGGATGCGCCTGACCGCGATCGAGTTTCGCCGCATGGATGGCCAACCCTTTGATTTATCAATGGCTTTCCTGCACACACTGGGCTTCACGGTCTCCATGGCCTTCGTGGTTTTGCAGGTGGTATCGGTGGTCCTGATGATGACCACAGACCGCGCTCAGGGCCTGACGGACCATGTTCTGGGCACCGTGGCAATCAACCGCAAAGCCCGCTACTGACTAGGGTCTTGGCGGGGAACAGGATCGTTGTTATCGTTCGAGTGAAATGCGTCACACCCTTCCCATAGCACCGCAGTTTTATGTAACCGCGCCACAACCCTGCCCCTACCTTGAGGGCCGGATGGAGCGGAAGCTGTTCACCGCCCTGCAAGGCGAAGGGGCGCAACGGTTGAACGACAGCCTGTCCAAGCAGGGTTTCCGGCGTTCGCAAAACGTGCTGTACCGCCCCTCCTGTGCGGATTGCGCGGCCTGTCTTTCGGCGCGAATCAACGTGGCAGACTTCACGCCCAGCAAAAGCCAACGCAAAACAATAAAACGAAATCAATCACTTACGCGCCGCGCCTCATCCCCCTGGGCGACCGAGGAACAATACGACCTTTTCCGCCGTTACCTTGAGCACCGCCATGCACAGGGCGGGATGGCGGATATGGATACCTTCGAATTCGCCGCGATGGTCGAGGAAACCCCGATCCGTACCCGCGTGGTGGAATACAGCGACGAAGATGGGCAACTGATTGCCGTGTGCCTGACCGACATCCTCGATGACGGGGTCAGCATGGTTTATTCCTTCTATGACCCCGACCTTCCCCGGCACAGCCTTGGCACTTACCTGATCCTCGATCATATTGAAATCGCTCGGGAAAATGGCATTCCGCATGTCTATCTGGGCTACTGGGTCCCGGGCAGCCCCAAGATGGGGTACAAGGCCGGGTTCTCGGGGCTTGAGGTTTATGTGGACGGGCATTGGGAAAAGATGCGCGACTCGGCGGATTACGAATCCAAGTGTCATCCGCTGAGCAATGACCCGATTGCCGAACAGGTGGCCAATATCTGCCTGCCAGACGGACGCCCCGCCACCCCGCGCCGCCGGTAACTTCTGTACAGTTTGTACATTCGCCCCCCGGGTTTTGTACAGAAATCCGGCCTTCCGACGGGTGGAATGTACAACTTCCACAGAATGCCCCCGCCCCGGCCCTGCGCCGGGGCCTCCGAACCGGCCAAGGGGTCCCGGGGCAAGCCCGGGACCGGCCCGAAACGAAAACGCGCGCCCCCTTTTCGGGGACGCGCGCCAGAACCTGGAACTGACGCCCGGTTACGGGATCAGGGCCGGAACGATGGTCACGATCTGCGGGAAGAACCACAGGATCGCCAAGCCCACCACCTGGATCAGGACGAAGGGCGCGACACCGCGATAGATATGGCCCGTCGTCACCTCCTTCGGTGCGACCCCTCGCAAGTAGAAGAGCGCGAAGCCGAAGGGCGGCGTCAGGAAGGAGGTTTGCAGGTTCACCGCGATCATGATGGTCACCCACTTGGGGTCGAAGGTGCCGCCATAGATCACCGGCCCGACGATGGGGATCACGATGTAGATGATCTCGAGGAAATCCAGCACGAAGCCCAGCACGAACAGCACCAGCATGACGATCAGGAACACCTTGAACTCGTTATCGAAGCTTTTCAGGAATTGCTGGATGTAATGCTCGCCCCCGAAAGAGATCACCACGAGGTTCAGAAGCTGCGACCCAATCAGGATGGTAAAGACCATCGAGGTCACCTTGGCCGTTTCCCGCACCACCGGGGTAAGAACCCCGCCCGAGAACAACACCCAGCAGGCAAAGAGCAACCCGAAGGCGGCATAGAGATAGGCCGCATAGGCCGCAAGGAAGGCCATCCAGGATTCGAATGGCACCTCTTCCTGGTTGATCCGCAGGTCAAAGTTGATGCCGATCAGGATGGCGATGATCACCGCCAGGGTAGCAAAGATGATGATCTTGCCCGAGCGTTCCTCGTCCTGCAGCTTGCGATAGGCCGCCAGCATGATCGCCCCACCCGCGCCAAGCGCGGCGGCGGGCGTCGGGTTGGTGATCCCGCCAAGGATCGAGCCCAGCACCGCGACGATCAGGACAAGGGGCGGGAAAACCACCTTGATCAGCTCGTTCTGCGCCAACCGGCCCGCCGCATGGGTGGCGCCGTAAAGCGCAAGCGCCAAGGGGATGGCCAGCTTCAGCAAGGTCCCCCCCGCACTGCTGGAGGGGGCGATAAACAGGATATCGACAATCAGGCCCAGGACCACGCCAAGCGCGCCGATCAGAAGCGGCGCAGGCGTGACCGAGGGTTTGACACCCCGCGCCACGGCAAGGATCAGCGACAGGATCAGGAAAAGGACCGCGACGCCGGTGCCGATGGGGGCCGCGGCGGCCTCTTTCTCGGCCACCCTCTCGGCGATCTCTTCGGGGCTCAGACGCTCGCTTTCGGTCAGGCCGCCGGCCTCCTCGATGGCCTGTTGTTCGGCCACGGCGGAATCCCATGCCGACTGGCCGTGCAGTTCGATCATGCTTTCCTGGCATTCCTGCGATACATTGGTGCGCAGGGCCGCCGTTTGACCGGCATCCGTGAAGGTATCCACGGTCAGGGTCTGCGACCCGACGATATTCACCTGCCCCATGAGCATCACGGCCGCGATCAGGCCAAGCGGCACACCGATGAACCATGTGAAGGTTTCGCCACGAGTACGGGCCTCACCGCCGCCGCCTGTGGTTTCCACGGCGGGCGCGCGCGACGGGTAAACCAGGGCATAACCAAAGGCATAAAGCGCATAAAGCAGCGCCAGCATGATCCCCGGCAGCAGGGCCGCCTGAAACAGCGTGCCCACGGAAACCACCGCGGGTTCGCCAAGGTAGGTCAGCGCATCGGTACAGCCGGCCTCTTGTGCGCGGGTTTCCTGTGCGGCGGAATAAAGGTCACCGGCCAGCGTCCCCAGAAGGACGATCACGATCGAGGGCGGGATGATCTGCCCCAAGGTGCCCGAGGCCGCGATGACGCCGGTGGCGATTTCCGGGCTGTAGTTGTTGCGCAGCATGGTGGGCAGGCTGAGCAGGCCCATGGTTACCACGGTGGCCCCCACGATCCCGGTCGAGGCGGCAAGGAAGGCCCCGACAACAACCACCGACACCGCCAGACCACCGGGCAGCGGGCCAAAGACCTTGGCCATGGTGGTCAACAGGTCGTTGGCGATTTTCGAGCGTTCCAGCGTGATGCCCATCATCACGAACATCAGCACCGCCAGAAGGGTTTCAATCGACTGGCCCGCAAGGACGCGTTCGTTGATGCGGTTGACGATGAAGCTGACGTTGCGGTCCAGCGCCACTTCCCAGCCGCGCGGGAAAACGGGTGTGCCGACCCTTGGCAACTCGGGGTGGGTGAAGACGGATATGCTATCCGGCTTCAGCCCCGAGGCGACCAGACCGCGGAAGGCATCCGAGGAGGTATCGATCGCCTGGTGGATGAGCAGGCCCGCACTGTCGAGGGCCGCGACGATGGTGAAGGAAATAACCCCCGCCCCGCCGATGGCAAAGGCCACCGGAAAGCCGGAAAGAATGCCCCCGAAGAGGCAGAGGAATACGATGATCAGGCCGATCTCGACGCCGTCAAGTCCGAATAGCATGTGTCCTGCCCCTTTTAGTGTGTGCCTTCATAGGCTTCTTCGCCCTCGCCAAGGCTGTCCTTGTCGAGGTATTTGTCCGCGCTGGCCTCGCCTTCGCGCCACTCAAGGTAGGAGCGGTAGAAGAAGGCGACGGCATGCAGGAACACCATCCCGGCAAAGGCCACCAGAAGCACCTTGAACAGGAAGTAGCCATTGAATCCATTGGGCGAAAAGCCGATGGTTTCCACGTTCCAGCGCAGGGCGCGGGACTTCATCAGCAACCGGTCCAGCGTGTCCGAGGCCGAAGGTTTCGGCACGATCAGGTGCCGCCAGAGGAAATACCATCCGTACATCCACGTCAGTACCGCCATCGGCATCATGAAGATAAGCGAGCCTGTCATGTCGATCACCCGCTTGGCGCGGTGGCTGATGGCGGAATAGACAAGGTCAACCCGCACGTGACTGCCCTGCACGAAGGTATAGGTGCAACACAGGGCGACGACCATGGCGTTGTAAAGTTTCAACTCCTCGGAATACCAGCTGATGTCCATCTCCAGCGGGATACCGAAGCCGAACACCATGTCGGGCCGGGCAAAAATCCTTTGGATGAAGATGATCAGGATCTGCTGGATCACCATGATCAGGCCAGCCCATGCAAAGAAGCGCCCAACCGTGTTGGCAAACCCTTCCAACAGGCGCACGACACCCCACATGAACCCGGTTTTCCACATCCCGATTCCGGTGATGACCAGAAAGGCGGTAAAGACCACAAAGAAGAATTCAACCGATCCGCCATAGTAGACGAAGCGCATGATCGCTTCCTTGTCGGACCAATCCAGCCAGAGGCTTGGATGGGTCAGCGCATATCCCAGATTGTAAAAGGCAAGGCCGATGTTCTGGAACACCCAAAGGATTGTGTCGAGCATCGTTTTTCCATTCTTTTTGCCAGCGGGGCCGTTCCTGCGGCTTCCCTAAAGGAATGGACGGTCCCGATGGCCACCGGAACCGTCCAGTCTTCCCATGCTCAGCACCAGGGGCCGCGTCCCTTGAATGATCGAAAGACGCGGCCGCAAGGTAAGCAAGACTATCAGATACCGACGACGCGGTTACGCTGGGCGGTGAAGGCCCCTTCAGACCGGCTGCCCCATGCCGCCGAGCTTTTCAGCGAGGCGTTGTAGCTTTCGTAGCAGGCCTTGTAGAGGTCGTCGCCCATCGGCTCCTGCACGACTTCGGCGGCGGCGGCCCCGAAGGCATCCCAGACGCTGTCGGGGAATTCCATCAGCTTCACGCCGCTGGATTGCAGACGTTGCAGCGCCGACGAGTTGTTGGCCATGAACTGCGACATCGACCAGATGTTGGCCGATTGCGCGGCATTGCTGACGATGGCCTGTTGCGAGGGCGACAGGCTTTCGTAAACGTCGAGGTTCGCGGTCAGGTTCAGGTTCGGACCCGGCTCATGGAAACCGGCGGTGTAATAGATCTTGGTGATTTCCTGGAAACCGGCCTTTTCGTCCGCCCAGGGGCCGATCCATTCGGTCCCGTCGATGGCACCGCTGGCAAGCGCCTGGTAGACTTCCGATCCCGGAAGGTTCTGAACGCTGGCGCCCAGTTTGCCAAGCACCTGGCCACCCTGCCCCGGCATACGGAACTTGAGGCCCTGGAAATCGTCGGGGCTGTTGATTTCGCGGCTGAACCAGCCACCCGATTGCGGGCCGGTGTTGCCTGCCGGGAAACTCTTGAGGCCAAAGATCGAATACAGATCATCGGCCAGTTCGCGACCGCCTTCGTGATAGAACCAGTTGTTGAATTCCTGGAAGGTCATGCCGAAGGGCACCTGGCTGAAGAACGACAGCGCCGGGTGCTGACCGAGGAAGTAGTAATCCACACCGTGGTACAGGTCGGCCTGACCGGCGGAAACCGCGTCGAACACTTCGAAGGCACCGACAAGCTCGCCGCCGGCTTTCAGGTCAACGGTCAGGTTGCCGTCGGACATCGCGGTGATGGCATCGGCACAGTATTGTGCGGCGTCATGCACACCGGCAAGGCCGCGGCCCCATGTGGTCACCATGGTCAGGGTGCGCTTGCCTTGCGCATAGGCGGGGGCGGCCAGCGATGTCGCGGCAGCGGCCGAGCCACCCAGAGCAGTATTTTTCAGGAATGAACGGCGATCCATAAAATATATCCTCCCAGATTATTTGGTTGCACGAAGGCCCTCCCGGCCCGCATGCGGATCGTTGCAAGTTCTGCAAACTTAACGCGCGGTTTTTTGCAATGGAATACCTAGTATTGCGTAGATTCGGGTTTTTGCAGCGGATGATTTCGCCCCGGGCATGGCGCATACCTTTTGGGCGTTTCGACACTTGCATCCGCCCTGCCAAGGGTGTTCAACATCGTCATGACCCCCAAGCTGCTGACCACCCTGCGCGATTATACCCCCGCGCTTCTGCGCGCCGATGTGCTTGCGGGCGTGACCGTGGCCATGGTTGCGCTGCCGCTGAGTATCGCCATCGCCATCGCCTCGGGGGCTGACCCCTCGACGGGCCTGACCACGGCGATTGTCGGCGGCATCCTGATTTCGGCCCTCGGCGGAAGCCGGGTACAGATCGGCGGGCCGACCGGGGCGTTTATCGTAGTGGTCTACGGTATCATCGCAGACCATGGGCACGGCGGCCTTGTGCTTGCCACGCTCATGGCCGGGGCGATCCTGATGGTCGCGGGATACCTGCGGGCGGGCAGCCTTGTGCGGCATATCCCCGAGCCGGTGATCCACGGCTTCACCATCGGCATCGCCATCATCATCGCCACCAGCCAGGTCAAGGACCTGCTGGGCCTGACCCCCGGCGATGTGCCTGGGGAATTTCTGGAAAAGCTGCATGTGCTTTGGGGGGCGCGCGACACGTTGAACGGCATGGCCTTGCTGGTGGGGCTGGGCTGCATGGCCCTGATCGTCGCATTGCGCCGCGCGGCACCACGGTTTCCCGGGCTTATCGTGGCGGTGGGCGCGGCTTCGGCGCTTGTCGCGCTGGCGGCTTTGCCGGTGGATACGCTGGGCGCGCGCTATGGCGCCCTGCCCGCGACCCTGCCCATGCCCGCCCTGCCCGAGCTTTCCGTGTCGCAGATGATCGCACTTCTGCCCTCGGCCTGTATCATCGCCTTCCTGGCCGGGGTGGAATCGCTGTTGTCCGCCTCGGTGGCCGACCGGATGATCGGCGGCAACTACCGGCCCAACGCCGAGGTGATCGCCGGGGGCGCGGCCAATATCGGCAGTGCGGTTTTCGGCGGCCTGCCCGCGACCGGGGCCATCGCCCGCACCGCGACCAATGTGCGCGCCGGAGGCAAGACCCCCGTGGCCGGGATCGTCCATGCGCTGACCATCCTTCTGGTCATGCTGCTGGCCGCCCCCTTGGCGGGATATTTCGCCATGCCCGCGCTGGCCGGTCTTTTGATACTGACCGCCTGGAACATGGCCGAGCCGCACAAGTGGCGCTCCTATCTTGCGCTGCCCCGGGCCGACCGGGCGCTTTTGCTTCTGACCCTGGTCCTTACCGTGCTGACGGACCTGACCGTGGCCATCGGCGTGGGGGTCGCCCTTGGGCTGGCCCTGCGCCTTGCGCGTCGGGATGTGCCGCCTGCCAAGTGGGAACCACCGGACCGGTAGCCATTGAAACACTGGATATTACAGCCGATTCGGCGTATCGAATCGCGCCATGCAACGCCTGCGCGACATGATCCGCCTGAACTACGGGCAAAAGATCTTCCTGATCGCCACCCTGCCCTTCGTGCTGGCAGCGGTGGTCATCTCGGTTCTGGTGACATTGCAGTCGCGGCAACTGGCCGAACGCGAGATTCAGCAGCTTGAGGCGCAATTGATCGCCGCCAAGCGGGCGGAACTGCGCAATTACCTGTCCATCGCCCGTGGCGCGGTCATCAATACCTATGGCCGGGCCGCCCCCGACGACGAAGCCGCCAAGGAACTGGTCACCCAGACCCTTTCGGCGCTGCTTTACGGGCAGGACGGCTATTTCTTCGTCTATGACTACGACGGCAACAACCTTGTCAGCCCGCGCCAGACCGACCTGATCGGGGCGAACTGGTCCGGCATGACCGACCCGCAGGGCATCCCCATCACCGACGAGCTGATCCGCCTTGCCCGGACCGGCGCGGGCTATCACAGCTATGACTGGCCCAAGCCCTCGACCGGCGAGGTGGCGCGCATGATCTCTTACGTGATCGGCCTTCAGGATTGGCGATGGGTCGTGGGCACCGGCGTTTTCGTCGATGACGTGAAGGCCACCGTCGCCGCCTCGCGCGAGCAGGTGGAAACCCGCATCCAGCGCACCTTCCTTTATATCGGGGCGATCACGCTGACCGCGCTGTTGCTGGTCTTTACCTCGGGCCTGTTCATCAACATCCGCGAGCGCCGCCTGGCCGATGCCAAGCTGAAGAAACTGACCCAGCGGGTCTTCGATGCGCAGGAAGAGGAACGCGGCCGCGTGGCGCGCGAGTTGCACGACGGGATCAGCCAGATCCTTGTCGGGGTGCGCTATGCGCTGGACGCGGCCAAGCGGCGGCTGGCCATGGGCGATGCCCGCGCCGGGGATAACCTTGACCGCGGGATCGAACACCTGTCAGGCGCCATCCAGGAGGTGCGCCGCATCAGCCGCGACTTGCGGCCCGGGGCGCTGGACGATCTGGGTGTTGGCCCCGCCATCAAGGCGCTGGCCCAAGATTTCGGGGATCGCACCGGCATTGCCGTGGAATTCGAAACCGTGGTCTTCCGCAACCGCCTGGACGACGAGGCCAAGATCGCCATGTACCGGGTCGCGCAAGAGGCGCTGACCAACATCGAACGCCACGCCCGCGCCAGCACCGTGGTCATCGGCGTGCGCGGCCACAAGAAGGGGGCGACCCTGCGCATCGCGGATGACGGTTGCGGGATCGATCACGCACCCTCGGGCACCCCCGGCGCGGGCCTGGGCCTGCGCAACATGCAAGAACGCATCGAACAACTGGACGGCACGCTGCGTATCCTGTCCAGCAAGTCCGGCACCGTCATCGAGGCCTCGGTGCCGCTGACCCATATGCTGACCCCGCAAGACCCCACCGCCCCCGAAACCAAGGCAAGCGCATGAGCATCCCC
>NZ_JASHIM010000001.1 GCF_030733685.1 Roseovarius sp. MMSF_3281 | reverse complement strand
CTGCGCGCCTTCTCGGACAGGCTCAGAGCAAACGGCAAAGCCCCAAAACAGGCCATCATCGCCGTGACGCGAAAACTGCTCATCATTCTCAACGCCATGATCCGGGAAAACAGAACATATCAGCCAACCTGAACAACACACTTGCCCGGGGGAGGCGTTGAAAATCGTGATTTTCAACGTTGGGGGCAGCGCCCCCGAAGACCCACCGTCACGGTGGGGTCGGCCCCCGTTAACCCTTTGTAGATAGCTCTTTGGCTTCGGGCCCATGGCCCATTGGCAAAGGCAGGTCCGCGCCGCTTTGGGGCTGCGGACGCGCAACAAAGGGATTTAGCGATGAACAAGGCAATCACCGATGGGGTGAGTTTCATGCCGCCGCGTTTTGCGGCAGGGCTTGACCTGTGGTCGAGCGGCGACGGCACGCCCGGCTCGGACACCTATGAGAACGCGGCAAATGCGGCTTTCGTGCCTGCCGATCAGGATTTCGGCGGGGCGTTGGAACTGGTCAAGACGCAGGCCGTGCAACGCCTGCGCTACATGGGGCAGACGCCGATCTTGCCGGGCTGTTACCTGCAGGTGCGCGCGCGGGTGAAGGCCGTCAGCGGGGCCTTGCCCGACGTGCGCATCGCGGCCTGGGCCGGGGCGGCGGGTGATGTGCATGTCACGGGCCTGACCGAGGTCGGCCCGGCGGTGAGCCTGACGCAGTATGGCGAGGTTATGGAGGTGCGGGCGATCATCGGCAGCGGCGCGCGGGGCGGCGTTGACATGGTCTGGGGATCAGAGCCGATCTATGCGCATGTGGGCCTTGACCTGACCGGCGCCAATGGCGGTGTGGTGCGGATCGACGATATCGAGGTCGAGGACGTTACGCGCTTTTTCCTGCGCGATATGTTGAGCATGGTCGATGTGCGCGATTTCGGTGCCCTGGGGGATGGAAGCACCGACGATTCCGCCGCCTTCGAGGCCGCCGATGCGGCGGCCAGCGGGCGCGAGGTGCTGGTGCCTGCCGGGGTCTATCATCTGGCCGAGAGCGTCACCTTCCAAAGCTGCGTGCGGTTCGAGGGGACGGTGACCATGCCGGACGACAAGATGTTGTCGCTCACGCGCAATTATGACCTTCCGGCCTATATCGATGCGTTTGGCGACGGTGAACTGGCTTTCAAGAAGGCGTTCCAGGCGCTTTTGAACAATGCCGGGCATGACTCGCTTGACCTAGGGGGGCGGTTGATCGAGGTCAGCGCGCCGATCGACATGCAGGCGGCTGTCAGCAACCGGGATTTCTATTCGCAGCGACGGGTCGTGCGCAACGGGCAGTTTTCCATGTTGCCGGGGCCTGCATGGGATACCGAGGTCGTCACCTCGCAGGCCACCTACAGCGTGAATGACGCCAAGGCCCTGACGGGGGTTGTCAACGTGGCCAACGTGCCGGTGGGGGCCTTGATCGAAGGCGCGGGCGTGGGGCGCGAGGTTTACGTGCGGTCCAAGAATGTCGCCGCACAGGAGATCACCCTGAGCGCGCCTTTGTACGATGCCGATGGCACGCAGGTCTTCACCTTCCGGCGGTTCAAATACATGCTGGATTTCAGCGGGTTCGAGGACCTGGGGAAATTTGCCCTGTCGGATGTGGAATTGCAGTGCCGCGGCGAATGCAGCGCGGTTTTGCTGCCGCCGCGCGCGGGGGCCATGGCCTTTCGCGATTGTTTCTTCACCCGGCCCAAGGATCGCGCCATCACCAGCCATGGCGAGGGCGATCAGGGCATGTTGGTGGATCGCTGTCAGTTCCTGTCGGACGAGGGGCCCTTGGCGGCGGTGGACCGGACATCCGTGGCGATCAATGCCAATGCCAATGACGTGAAGCTGCGCAACAACCGGGCGACGTATTTCCGGCATTTCGCGGTGCTGGGCGGTTCATCGACCATCGTGATGGGCAACCACTGGTTCCAGGGCGACAGTTTGCAGGATTCGCCGCGTACGGCGGGGCTTGTCCTGACGCGGACCAACAACCGGGGCACCATCACCGGCAACTACATCGACAACAGTTTCATCGAATGGGCCAACGAGCATGACAAGGCGCCGGAGTATTCCAGCGAGTTTTCCTTCAGTTCGCTGAGCATCACCGGCAATGTCTTCATGAGCACCCATGTGGCACCGTGGTTCAACTATATCGTGGTCAAGCCGCATGGGCCGGGGCATTACCTGAACGGTTTGACGGTGACGGGGAACAATTTCCGTGTCGTCGGTTCCGAGATTGCCCGTGTCGAGGCGGTGGATACCTCTTTCGCCGATCTGGATTACAACAAGTTTTCGGACATCACCTTTGACGGCAATACCTTCAACCAGGTGCAGACGCCGGTGGCCAGCCCGGTGACAATTCGCCATGACGAGGCCACGCCGCAGGAAAGCTGGATCGTGGATGTGGACGACAAGTTGCCGTTCAATGCCTGGGCGCAGACGGTGGAATCGATCACCCATTCAGGCCCCGTTCGCGATGGATCGGGCGATGAGCATTATGGCGTGCCTTACGTCTTTGCCAAGTTCGGTCCGGACCGCGACCAGTTGCGCCTGCGCTGGGGGACGCCCGTTGAGGGGGCGGTGATCCTGCGGGTGCGGATCGACGATCCGTTCTGATCAGAACTTTTGCCACAGGCCAAGGCGGGCGGCGTGATGGCCGCCTGTCACGCTGGCTGTAACGCCGAGTTCAACATGGGTGGAATCGGACAGTTCCATGACGACGGACGGGGCCAGGCTGGCCCATGACTGACCCGCGTCGGTGGCGCCGGTTTGCAGTTGCACGATCAGCATGTGACCCTTTCGGGTGGTGAGGCCGACGGTTGCGTCGGCCTGGTATGTCGTGGCGAGGGCGTCATCGGCCTCGGCGCGGGTATCGAGGCTGAGCCAGCCGTTGCGGCCCAGGAGCTTGATGCCCTTGCCGATGGAGAAGCCGGTTTGCACCACCGGGCGCATCTTGGGGCGGGCGGCGGGCAGGGCGGGCAATGGCCCGCCGCCGGTGACCACCAGTTTGAAGGGCGGTATGCGCCAGCGTTCGGCATAGCCCAGCCCAAGCTGGACGGCCATGCGCAGCGGGGTGTCGGTGTTGCCGACGGGCCAGCGGGCAAAGGCGATGGCTTGTTTCGTGCGGCTAAGGCTGCTGCCGAGGTCAAGCCCGAGGGTGAGCGAGGGGGCCGCACCGTATTCGGCATAGAGCGCGCCGTAGGTGTCCGTGTCGCCCGCTTCGAGGGAGGTCGACAGGAAGGTTTCGCCCTTGGTGCGTGGCCAAGGCCCGGCCGATGCCCCGCCCGCGGCGAGGCACAAGAGAGTTACAGCAAGGGCGCGCAGCATCGGAACCTCCTGCGCTTACCATTGCTTAATCGGGGTAAACCGGAGGTTAACGGCAGTGCGGCCTATGCGGTTTGCGCCTTGGGCATCTCTTCGGGATCGTCCAGCAGGGCGCGACCGGCATTGGCATGGCGCCGGACAAGGCGTTTCTGGCGCTTGAGCCTTGGCACCTTGAGGCGTTTCGCCACCTCGGGGTGGCTGTCTGCGAAGCCGGGAAAGAGCCGGGTGAGGGCCGTGCGCAGATGCGGCGGCAAAAGGCCGAGGTTGGCGGCGCAGGGCGCGAGGGTTTCCACCGGAACGCCGTTGGCCAGCACGGTATCTTGTTGATCGAGCAAGAGAAGATAGAGCCGGTCCGCGTCGAGGCGGGCGGGTTTGACGCGACCCAGAGCTGTCAGGAGCCGCACCGGAACAAGCACGCCGCCGTCACCGAACATCTTTTGCGCGATCTCGGATGTCACGAGGATCTGCTGATCGGTGGGCAGGCGCAGGTTCTTGACGGGCAGGCCCTCTCCAAGCGCGCCGGCGTCGATACGGATGGCAGGCCGAGGGGTCTCGGGGGTGATCGGGAACAGGTGACGCAGGGGGCGATAGCTGCCGTGCCCGGTGCGCAACATGTCGCGCGGCTTGAGGTCTTGCACCGGTTTGGGACCGTCGAGCGTGTCAATCATCGTGCCCTTGGTCAGGCCGATCCGGGGATTGGGCGTGGCGGCATCCGTCCGTGTCGGGGTATCCGGCGCGTTCGCGGCCACATCGGGCAGGGGGCCGCCCGTGGATTTTGCGACATTCAAAGCGGCGTGCCAGCCGTGGGTGATTTGCGGCAAGCCAAGCTGCGTGTTGCTTGCCTGTGGGGCGAAGTCGATCTTGATTGTGCATACCATTGAACTGTCCTGCCGTCCTCGGTGCTTGTTTTCAGCGAGGGGTAGTTGTTAACTGGGGCGGATTTATGATGAACTTGGGACAATTCGGGGCAAAGTCTGGCCATTGCGCCGGGGGGCGAAACTGCTAGGCTTATGGTCAGGAGGTGTGTCATGCCCAAGATCACGTCAGCCAATGATTGCCAAACGGTAATCACCACCTTCGAGATGACACCCGGCACCTGTCAGGATCTTATGGATGAACTGACCGCTGCCTATGACGAGTTCATCTCGAAACAGCCCGGCTTTATCGCGGCGGGGCTTCATGTGAACGATGCCCAGACCCGGATCGCCAATTATTCCCAGTGGCAAAGGCGCGAGGATTTCCAGGCCATGTTGCGCAGCGAGGAGATGCGACGCCGCAATCGGCGGATCAACGAATTATGCAAGAGCTTCGAACCGGTGATGTATGACGTCGCGGCCTGCTTCGACTGACCCGTCCGGCGCGCAACTGGGCGAGGAAGTCGCGGCCTTGCGGCAAGAGGTGGCGCGGCTGAACAAGCATCGTTTCGTGCGGCTGCACAATTCGATCGTCAAGCTGTTGTGGTTCAATTTCCTGCGCGGGGCGGCCTTTGGCCTTGGCACGGTTTTGGGGGCCTCGGTGCTGTTGTCGGCCTTGGTGTGGTCGGTCAGCCAGGTCGAGATGCTTCCGGTGATCGGAGAATGGGCGGCCGAGATTGTCCGGCAGATGGAGGCGGCCACAGAACAATAGCTTTCTGATGTGGATCAAGGCCCGGTCTGGCCCGGGCTGTCATGTTTGGATATCGCAACACGGGAGGACCCCTGAGATGTACAAGAAAATTCTGGTGCCTGTTTCCTTTGACAACGATCGTGACGCGGCTGGCGCGCTTGAAGTGGCCGAGCGGCTTGCCGGGGATGAGGCCGAGGTTGTCGTGATCCACGTGATGGAAGAGATTCCGGCCTATGCCATTTCCTATGTACCGCAGGATTACCTGACCGAAAGCCGCGCCGCGATCGAAGCCGAGTTGCGCGAGATGGCCGGGGGCCTCAAACGCGGCAGTTCGGAAGTGGTGGACGGTCATTCGGGGCGCACCATTCTGGAATATGCCGAGGAAAACGGCGTGGATTGCATCGTGATGGCAAGCCACCGTCCCGGCATGGCCGACCTGTTGTTGGGCAGCACGGCGGCGCAGGTTGTGCGGCATGCCAATTGCGCGGTGCATGTAATCCGTTAAAGCGTTTCCAGTTATTCTTGCATTACCAATACCCTGCCAGGCCTACGGCCTTCTCGGGACATTGGCGATGCAGTTTGATTCAATGTAAACTGGAGACGCTCCAGGTTATCGTGTTTCGCCTTGAACCTGAGGCGCTTACTCGGGGCGGAACGCGCGCAACGCTTTGAGCTGAAAGGGAGGTATCATGACTCGTATGATCGCGATGGCGCTTGCACTGATGGCCGGGGCGGCCACGGCGCAGGAGGCGGTGAATATCCGGCCCGACATGATGTCGGTCACGGTGGATACGCCGGGCGGCCCGGTAGAGATAAGCCGCATTCAGGACAACGACAATATGCTGGACGGCGAATGGGCGCGGACCTCGCGGCCTTGCCCCAATTTCTGTATTCAGCCGATGGTGCCCGCCCCCGGCGTGACGCCGATTGGCGAGTTGGAAATTCTGGAGTTCCTGCAAGACCCCGACGTGGTGGTGATCGACGGGCGGGTGCCGCGCGACTATGCCACCGGGGCGATTCCGGGCGCGATCAACATTCCCTATACCGAGGCGCCCGACCGTTTGGGCGAGTTGGGCTGTGAGCCGGATTTCGAGGGCTTCATCTGTGACGGGGACGACGTGAAGTCGGTGGCCCTGTATTGCAACGGGCCGTGGTGTGGGCAATCGCCCGCGGCGGCACGGCGGATGATCGAGGCCGGGTTTCCGCCTGAGAAAATCCATTACTACCGTGGCGGGATGACAGCATGGCGGATGCTGGGCCTGACGGTCTCGGACCCGTCTTGAGGGATTGAATTGCAAAGGGGCGACCCCATCTCAATCCTAAAGCGTTCCGCCTTTAAGCTGAGGCATCAGCGAAACGCTTTAGTGAATTGAAAATGGAGGTCCCCCGAAATGCATTGCCCTGTGGATGGTGAAGAGCTTGTGATCACAGACCGTTCCGGTGTTGAGATCGATTATTGCCCGAAATGCCGGGGTGTCTGGCTGGATCGTGGCGAGTTGGACAAGATCATTGATCGCTCGGACAGGACGAAGCCTTCGCACGAGGCCCATGCATCGCGCGACACCCGGGGCGGTAAACGCAAGAAACGCGGCGGGATCGGGGATTTCCTGGAAGATATCTTCGACTTTTGAGGTCGGCTGCCGCCGCGCGCCCGCGTTATTGGAATTTCATCACGACTTGGTCGCCTTGCCCCTTGTCCCGGATCGAGACAAGCGTGTTGCCCTTGACGAAGATCGCCTGACAGTTGCGCGGCAGCGTGGTGTCGCCAAAGGTGATATCCCGGCACCAGAAGCCCCGGTTCCATGTCCAGTTGCCGCTGGCGGGTTGGCCATTGACCTGACCGGTGATGCCGCCATCCGCTGTTGCCTTGACCCACCCGAAATCGGCGACAAGACGTTTGCCGGCCACTTGGGACGTGTATTCGGACTTGGTCTTAATTCGCTTGAAATCCTGCGCCAAAGCGGTGTTGGCCGCGATGCAAATCGAGGCCGCCGTCAAGGTTGCTGTGATAAAATAATGCATTGAAACCTCCCTGTGAGGCATTCGATTGTACCAAGATTCGGCGTTTTTCTCAAAATCGCGTGGTTTGGGGGCTGTTCCGGGTCCAAGCCGCTTGGGTCTGGGGGGGTATTGGTGGTGGGGCAGGAACGAATTCACTTGCTTTATGGTTGGCGATCCGTCACATAGAGCGGGCTAAGACCTTCTATCGACCTTTCTGTTTTCCTTTCACGGCACGCAGTCATTCGATCCAGACGCGCTTTGCCGGGCCGCTGCATGTTGCGAGCGGTATATATGATAAGGAAAATGACAGATGGCCAATGGCACTGTAAAATGGTTCAACACCACCAAAGGTTTCGGCTTTATTGCACCGGAAACCGGCGGCAAAGACGTATTCGTTCACATTTCCGCCGTTGAGCGTTCGGGCCTGACCGGCCTGGCCGACGACCAGAAAGTGACCTTTGACGTGGAAGCGGGCCGTGACGGCCGCGAAAGCGCAACGAACCTCGCCTTGGCCTAATCGGCCTTTACGCGATGTGAGATTAGGCGCGGCGCTCGAAAGGGGGCCGCGTTTTTTTGTGTTTAATGGGAATGGTTTAAGGAGGTGCCGAAATCTTTAAAAGATTTCGGTCCGATTTCTTTTGAAGAAATCGGGGGCGGTGCGGTGAGCCAGCGGAGCGGCGCGCGGTTGCAGAAGATGAGCAATTGGCCCGCGTTTTCGGCGACGTGAAAGCCGCGGCGGTTCACCTCTTGCAAAAAAGCCTCCATGCCGACGAAGCGTTCCACATCCCGCCGCTTGCGCCGGATCACACCGCCCTGTTGCACCGCTTTGCAGCTGAACAGGTCATTTAGCCAGATCTCGGGCGAGAGGGGCGAGTTGTGGTTTTGCATGGACCGCAGGGTGGGGGATGTGTGGTTAAGGGCGGGTTAATCTGGGCGCGGAGTCAAGGCGCGTAGCGCCACCGCGCCAAAGCCGACGCGCCCCCACGCGGCGGCTTTTTGGCCATTGTCGCGCGCCGCTTGAGGTTTTTCGGATGTGGCCGGGATTAAGTGCGCCCAATCAGAGGGACCACTCACCCCCGCGCGCGTCGGCTTTGGCGCGGCAAGCTTGTAGTGGTACAATTACGAGTCTGGATTGCGTTCAAATAATTTGGCGAGAATAATGAAAGGATCGTTTTCGTAGCCGAGCTTGGCAAGCTGTCTGGACTTTCTGGCGATCGTTTTAGGAGTCCATATCAGCCAACCTTTTTCGGCGCCGATTTCCTCAAGCTCGGTTTGGCGATTTTTCATTACCTTGCCCGCGGCCAAGCCGAGCTTGACCTCTGTTTTTGCGTTGGCCAGACCCTTCTCAATTAAGTCTTCGCGGAGCCTGCCAAAAACGATCGCTTGATACCGCGGACATGTGAAAATTTTGTATTTTCCTGTTGGAGTATCATGTAACTTTTTAAGTTCTGAGCAAGGAACCCCCGAAGAGTCGAGATACGATTTTACTTCCATTGCAAGTATGGAATTAGAGCAAGGGTTGAAACCGATTACATCGATTTCTGGTCTAGGCATACTGGGCTTGCCAATCAGTCTCTTTTCTTCTTTCGTAAGACTGACTTTGTGTGATTGCCTCGTCCAATAGCCATCATTTTCCAACAAGACTCTGACAAGCCTTTCAAAACTATCCATCCCTACCGCCCCCGCCGCTTCACATTCCCACCCCGTTGCCCGGGCCTGCCAGCCGTTGACCGCCCGCGCGACTTGGTGGCTTCCTCGGAGGCTTTCTCGACCGCTTGTTGACGGGCCAGCGGGTCGTCGGCGACGGCCAAATCCACTGCTTCCAGCCGTTTGATCTCGTCCCGCAGCCTTGCGGCCTCCTCGAACTCAAGGTTTTCGGCGGCTTTGCGCATGTCGGTGCGGAGCCCGTCGAGATGCGCCTGTAGGTTGGCGCCCGCGAGGGGCTTGTCGACCTTGGCGGTGACGCGGTTCATGTCGACGTCGCCTTGGTAGAGGCCCGCGAGGATATCCTCGACGTTTTTCTTGATGGTGGCGGGGGTGATGCCGTGTTCCTCGTTATAGGCGATTTGCTTGGTGCGGCGGCGTTCGGTTTCGTCAATCGCGCGCTGCATGGAGCCGGTGATGCGGTCGGCGTACATGATGACGCGGCCTTCGGCGTTGCGGGCGGCGCGGCCGATGGTCTGGATGAGGGAGGTTTCCGAGCGCAGGAAGCCCTCTTTATCGGCGTCCAGAATGGCGACTAGCCCGCATTCGGGGATATCGAGCCCCTCGCGCAGCAGGTTGATGCCCACCAGCACGTCGAAGGCCCCCAGCCGCAGATCGCGCAGGATTTCGATACGCTCGATGGTGTCGATATCCGAGTGCATGTAGCGCACGCGAATGCCCTGTTCGTGCAGGTATTCGGTGAGGTCCTCGGCCATGCGTTTGGTGAGCGTGGTGCAAAGCACGCGGTAGCCTGCCTCGCTGACGCGGCGGACCTCATCGAGCAGGTCGTCGACTTGGGTGTCGACGGGGCGGATTTCCACCTGTGGGTCGAGAAGGCCGGTGGGGCGGATCACCTGTTCGGTGAAGACGCCGCCGGTTTGTTCCAGCTCCCACGCGGCGGGGGTAGCGGAGACGAAGACGCTCTGCGGGCGCATGGCGTCCCATTCCTCGAACTTCAGGGGGCGGTTGTCCATGCAGGAGGGCAGGCGGAAGCCGTGTTCGGCGAGGGTGAATTTGCGCCGGTAGTCGCCTTTGTACATGCCGCCGATCTGCGGGACGGAGACGTGGGATTCATCGGCGAAAACGATGGCGTTGTCGGGGATGAATTCGAAAAGGGTGGGGGGCGGTTCGCCGGGTGCGCGGCCGGTGAGGTAGCGCGAATAGTTCTCGATCCCGTTGCAGACGCCCGTGGCCTCAAGCATTTCGATGTCGAAATTGGTGCGTTGTTCGAGGCGTTGCGCCTCCAAAAGTTTGCCTTCGCCGACCAGTTGGTCCAGCCTTTGACGCAACTCCTTTTTGATCTGGATGACCGCCTGCTGCATGGTCGGTTTCGGTGTGACGTAGTGGGAGTTGGCATAGACGCGGATCCGGTCCATCGAGGTGGCTTTTTCGCCGGTCAGCGGGTCGAATTCGGTAATGGATTCAAGTTCTTCGCCGAAAAAGCTGAGTTTCCATGCGCGGTCTTCGAGGTGGGCGGGGAAGATTTCGAGGCTGTCGCCGCGCACCCTAAAGGAGCCGCGTTGGAAGGCTTGGTCGTTACGGCGGTATTGTTGCGCCACCAGGTCGGCCATGACCTTGCGTTGGTCATATTCTTTGCCGACGATCAGGTCTTGGGTCATCGCCCCGTAGGTTTCCACCGAGCCGATGCCATAGATGCAGGAGACCGAGGCCACGATGATCACGTCGTCGCGTTCCAGAAGCGCGCGGGTGGCGGAGTGGCGCATCCTGTCGATCTGTTCGTTGATCTGGGATTCCTTCTCGATATAGGTGTCCGAGCGTGGCACATAGGCCTCGGGCTGGTAGTAGTCGTAGTAGCTGACGAAGTATTCGACCGCGTTATGGGGAAAAAAGCCCTTGAATTCCCCGTAGAGTTGCGCCGCCAAGGTTTTGTTGGGGGCAAGGATGATGGCGGGGCGTTGGGTTTCCTCGATCACCTTGGCCATGGTGAAGGTTTTACCGGTGCCGGTCGCGCCCAGAAGCACCTGATCGCGTTCGCCATCCAGCACGCCCGAGGAAAGCTCACCGATCGCCGTGGGCTGATCGCCTGCCGGGGCAAAATCGCTGACCATCTCGAAGTGCTTGCCGCCTTCGAGTTTCTCGCGGGTTTTGACATCGGGGGCCGGTGCGTGCAGCAGGGCCTCGGAGCTGTCAGAATGAGCGTAGGGCATGGGCGACTCCTTTGATCCCTGACAGAGTTGATCCGTTTTTGTTCCGGTTCAAGGGGCGCTGCGGCCTTCAGAGCATATGGCCGGATTTCTTGGCCTTGGTGGCCAGGTAGGCCCGGTTGTGGGCGTTTTCGCCCACCTTGAGGGGGACACGTTCGGCCACCTTGATGCCGCTGTGTTCCATCATGGCGATCTTGCCGGGGTTATTGGTGAGCAGCCGCACCGAGGAAAAGCCCATACGCTTGAGGATTTCGGCGCCGATGCGGAAATCGCGTTCATCGTCTTCAAAGCCAAGGCGGTGGTTGGCCTCGACCGTATCGAACCCCTGATCCTGAAGCGAATAGGCGCGCATCTTGTTGGCAAGGCCGATGCCGCGCCCCTCTTGGTTGAGGTAGAGCAGCACGCCTGCGCCTTCGGCCCCCATTTGCGCCAAGGCCCCGCGCAGTTGCGGGCCGCAATCGCATTTCAGGCTGCCCATCAGGTCGCCGGTAAAGCAGGCTGAATGCAGCCGCGCCAGAACCGGGGTATCGCGGCGGGGCTGGCCGATTTCCACGGCATAATGTTCTTCGCCGCCGTCTTCGGGGCGGAAGATATGCAGCCGGCCAGCCTCGGACACTTCAAGCGGCAGGCGGGCGTTCACCACCGGGTGCAGGGGGCTCATTTTCAACATGTGCGGCGCGGCGGTCGTGGCGTTGACCAGCGTTAGCCGGTGTTCGGATGCCATGGCGGGGCCATCTACGACGTCCAACACAAGGGCCGCGGGCAGAAGGCGGGCGGATTTGACAAGGCTGAGGGCGAGGCGGTGCAGGTCGGCACATCCGTCCCGTGCCGTCGCCAGCGGGCCCTTCATCGGCATCTTGAGGTCATCGGCAGGGTCTGCCACCGACAAGACCCATGGCAGGCTGGCGTCGGGGGGCAGGATCACGCGGGCCAGGTCGCCGTCATAGGCGCGCGCCTTGAGGGTTGCGGCGCGGCGCGCACTTATCGCGAGGACGGGCGTGGTGCCCAATGCCAGAACATCGGCAAGCCGTTGCGCATCCAGTGTTTCAGCCGCGAGGACAAGGGCGGCATTCTGGCCGTCGGTCAGCACCACGGGCACGCCCATCCGCAGGTCGGCGCGGGCGCGTGCAAGTGTTTCGATCAGGTCGGGCGCGAGGCTCATGCGCGACTCCTGCGGTTGAGGGTGACTTACATGTAGCGAATGTCGTAACGAATTGAAATATTTCCTCGCCGGGCAACACGTGGCCGTGATGCGGCTGTAGCAAGTCTTGCCGTTTCGGTGATCGGGGCGCACATCCTTGTCAATGAAGCAAAGGAGTGACCGAGATGGGACAGCTCAAGAAAATCCTGCTTGTCGATGATGACGAGGACCTGCGCGAGGCGCTGAGCGAACAATTGGTGATGACCGAGGATTTCGATGTCTTCGAGGCGGGCAATGGATCGGAAGGCATGGCAAGGGTGCGCGACGGCATCTATGACCTTGTGATCCTTGACGTGGGCCTGCCCGATACCGATGGGCGGGAGCTGTGCCGCTTGATGCGAAAGCAGGGGGTGAAGGCCCCGATCATGATGCTGACCGGGCATGACGGCGATTCCGACACGATCCTTGGGCTGGACGCCGGGGCCAATGATTACGTCAGCAAACCTTTCAAGTTCCCGGTGCTTTTGGCGCGTATCCGTGCCCAGCTTCGCCAGCATGAACAAAGCGAGGACGCGGTTTTCCAATTGGGGCCGTATACCTTCCAGCCTGCCATGAAGATCCTTGTGGATGAGGAAGATCGCAAGATCCGCCTGACCGAGAAGGAAACCAATATCCTGAAATTTCTTTATCGGTCGTCGGAAGGCGTGGTGGCGCGTGACGTGTTGTTGCACGAGGTTTGGGGCTATAACGCGGGGGTTACGACCCACACTTTGGAGACCCATATTTACCGCCTGCGCCAGAAAATCGAACCCGATCCGTCGAACGCGCGCTTGCTTGTTACGGAATCCGGTGGTTACCGGCTCTTGTCATAGTTGAAAAGCGTGTCGACTTGAGGTACATCATTGTAGACCGTTGTACACGGTGACAACGAGACGACATACCCGTTGCATGTGCGGGTTATCGCATGCACCTCCCTGTTGGACTGACCCCGGCCTGTCCGGGGTCTTTTTTTGCGTTCTGGGTGGGTGTCATGGCCGCGCGGGCGCGTTATAGGTTCTTGAAACGCCATGTCAGACAGGAGCCTTGCGCCATGCCATTCACCCTTGCCACCTGGAACATCAATTCGGTTCGCCTGCGCGAGGATTTGGTCGCCAAGCTTTTGCGTGAGGAGGGGCCGGATGTCCTGTGCCTGCAGGAATGCAAAAGCCCGGTCGACAAGATCCCGCGGGAACAGTTCGCGGCGCTTGGTTACCCGCACATGGTGGCGCGGGGGCAGAAGGGGTATAACGGCGTGGCGATCCTGTCACGCCAGCCGATCGAAGACGCGGGCGAGATGGATTTCGCGGGCCTTGGCCATGCGCGGCATGTGGCGGGGCGCTTGGAAAACGGCGTGGTGGTTCACAACTTTTACGTGCCCGCAGGGGGCGACAAGCCGGATCGCGCGGTGAACGAGAAATTCGGCCAGAAGCTGGATTACCTGACGGATATGCGCGACTGGTTCCGCGACAACCGCCCCGAAAAGGGTATTCTGGTGGGGGATCTGAACATTGCGCCGTTGGACGAGGATGTCTGGGACCACAAGAAAATGCTCAAGGTGGTCAGCCACACGCCGGTGGAGGTGGAGCATTTGGGCAATGCCCAAGAGGCGGGCGCCTGGGTGGACGTGACGCGCCGGGATATTCCGGAGGGCAAACTGTATAGCTGGTGGAGCTACAGGGCGCGCGATTGGGATGCCGCCGACAAGGGGCGGCGGTTGGATCATATCTGGGCCACGCCGGATATTTCGAACGCCGCACATGGCAGCCGTATCTTGCGTGCCGCGCGCGGCTGGGAGAAACCCAGCGATCATGCGCCGGTGTTTGCGACGTTTGATTTGTAAGGCGTCTTTGGCGGACCCCTTGCATCATGGGGCACGCTACGCCATTTAAGCCATGACACTCACACATAACCCCGGAGAGCGCGCTATGCTTGAACTCGGTGGCACGACCCCCCCCGCAACCGACCTGATCAAGGATGTCTCGGAGGCCGATTTCATGGCCGAGGTCGTGGAGGCCAGCCAGACCGTGCCGGTTATCGTGGATTTCTGGGCGCCGTGGTGCGGGCCTTGCAAAACCCTTGGGCCGGCGCTTGAGGCGGCGGTGACCAAGGCCAAGGGCGCGGTCAAAATGGCCAAGGTCAACGTGGACGAAAACCAGATGATCGCGGGGCAATTGCAGGTGCAATCCATCCCGACGGTCTATGCCTTCTGGAAGGGTCAGCCGGTGGATGGTTTCCAGGGCGCTGTTCCGCCGTCGGAAATTGATGCTTTTGTCGACCGGGTGGTACAGGCCGCAGGCGGTGATGCCAGCGGCGGTTTGGACGATGCCCTTGCCGCTGCTGAGGAAATGCTGGAGCAGGGCGCGGCGAGTGACGCGGCACAGACCTTTGCCGCAATCTTGCAGGAAAGTGAAGCGAATGCAGGGGCTTACGGCGGATTGGTGCGGGCCCATATCGCGATGGACGATCTGGAACAGGCCGAGGCGATCCTGAACGGGGCACCTGCCGAGATATCGAAGTCCCCCGAGTTGGAAGCCGCCCATGCGCAACTTGAACTGGCCAAGCAGGCAAGCGAGGCCGGGCCGGTGTCCGAGTTGAAAGCCGCTGTCGAGGCCAACCCCGACGATCATCAGGCGCGGTTCGATCTGGCGCAGGCGCTGTATGCCGGGGGGCAGGTGCAAGACGCCGTGGATGAGCTTCTGGAGCTGTTCCGCCGTGATCGGGAATGGAACGAAGAAGCCGCGAAACAGCAGCTTTTCACCATTTTCGAAGCGCTCAAACCCAATGATCCGATTGTGTTGAACGGGCGCCGGAAACTCAGCTCAATGATATTTGCCTGACCGGTTTTACGGGCTAGATTTCGAATATGTTCAACGAAGCCGATCTGCCCGAGGTTATCCCGATCTTTCCCTTGCCCGGGGCGTTGCTTTTGCCGCGCTCTCGGCTGCCTTTGCATTTGTTCGAACCACGGTATCTGACGATGCTGGAGGATGCGCTCAAGACGCCGGAGCGGTTGATCGGGATGGTGCAACCCAATGCCGCGCCGAATGGCCGGAGCGGGGGCACCGGCCTGCATGCGATCGGTTGCGTGGGGCGGGTGACGCAGTTCTCGGAAACCGAGGACGGGCGCTATATGATTACCCTTACCGGCATATCCAGATACAGGATTATCGAAGAAGTAGAAGGGTTTACGCCCTATCGACGCGCACGGGTGTCCTGGGCCGGTTTCGGGCGCGACCTTGGCCCGGTGGATGAAGACCCCGGGTTTGATCGTGCTGCCTTCCTGTCCTTGTTGGAGCGTTATTTCATTGCACGGGAATTGCAGACCGATTGGGAGACCCTCAAGGATGCGGATGACGAATTGCTGATCAATTCGCTGTCGATGCTGTTGGGATTCGAACCGGAGGACAAGCAGGCGCTTCTGGAGGCGCCATCGCTGAGCACACGGCGCGAAACCCTTGTGACGCTTATAGAATATGCCCTGCGGGGCGGAAGCGATGAGGAGATCATGCAATGAATGACCCAATCGGAGGCATACCGTTCGACCGCCGGATGTTGGAGGCACTGATCTGCCCGCAGACGCAATCGACGCTGGAATACGATGCCGATCACCATGAGTTGGTCAGCCGCAAGGCCGGGCTGGCCTTTCCCATCCGTGACGGGATTCCGGTGATGTTGGTGGACGAGGCACGGCGCTTGGACGAGGGGTAAGAAAACGTACGAGTCGTACGTTTTATACGCGGGTTTCGTACGAAAATGCGGCGCGAGCTGAGGCCCGTCGTACGAGTCGTACGAAAACCGGTCGGAAAACGGTCTCTTTCATTCCTCTTCTGGCCGAAAGATATTTTCGATTGTTTCACCGAAGAGGCGCGCGATGCTAAACGCAAGCGGAAGGCTGGGGGCATAGCGCCCCCGTTCAAGGGCGTTGATGGTCTGTCGCGAGACGCTTAGATGGGTGGCAAGGTCGGCCTGGGACCATCCCTTCTGTTGGCGAAGCTCGCGGATACGGTTTATCATCTAAAGCGGAGCCGCCCGATCATGACGCCAATGAACCAGATCGTGGCCATCAAAGGCCAAACGGCAAACATTGAAAGCTTGGGAAACCCCGCACCTTCAAGAAAGCCATAGCCGAAGGTGATCAACGCCGTTCCTGCAAATGACAGGGCAAGCGCCTCGAACTGAAGCTTGCGCTGCATTTCGTCCAGGTTCCGGATGCTGAGAACCACCACCCCGCAAATGAATGCGGAAGGCAGCATCGGACTAAGAGCAATCAGAAGGCGGAGAGACTGGCTTTCGATGCCGCCTGCGAGGGTGCGCTGAGAGAGGATCAGCGTGGCCGTGTAAGCGGCCAATCCAGCCAAGAGAAGAAGAAGCCCACGCATTTTAGTCTCCGGAATAATGTAAAGCTTGCTTTACTTTGTTTGATGGGGTCGTGAATGTCAAGCTTGCTTTACAATTGCGTGACCGGCCGCTTGGTTCGTATGACGTGCAACCGGAGTGTCCCGTCCTAGCAGGCGCAGGGAGTGGCCGAGCCGGCGACGCTGCGCCGCAGAGCCAATCTTACGGCCGATGTACGCAGTGGACCGGGAGCGACAGAGCATTTGGCCAAGGCCGTCGGCCTGGACCGACGCATGTCCGGTTTGAGTCCCATGTTGGACATTTGATCGCGAAGCTCCCGCGCGGAATCAAGGCGCGGCACGCGCCGCCGCGCATCGTCATGCTGAAAGCATGCCTCCGGCATGACGCCGTCCCCCGGCACGGCGATTGGGCTGGTAAGGGCACAAGGCTTAAAGGTCACGCGCCAGTGGCCGGGATAAAGTGAACTGTTCAAAGGTTAGATCGCCGCACCACGGCCCGCCGATGCGCGGCTAGTGCAATCTCCGCTTCGTCCCGCAAACCCGACATTGCGACGAGGACGTTTTCCGACCCCTTGTCGCGATAGGGCGTAGCAAGAAGTAGCAGGACGAAGAAAGGCCGGGCGCTTGGCCCGGCCTTGTTATTGTCAGCTTTCGCCGAAGACCCGCTCAAAGATCGTATCGACGTGCTTGGTGTGGTAGCCCATGTCGAATTTTTCTTCGATCTGCTCTTTGCCCAGCGCCGCGACCACGTCGACGTCGGCAAGCAGTTCCTCTTTGAAATCGGTGCGTTCTTCCCAGACCTTGAGCGCGTTGCGCTGCACCATGGCATAGGCGTCTTCGCGGCTGACGCCCGCTTGGGTCAGGGCCAGAAGCACGCGTTGCGACATCACGAGGCCGGGGAACTTGTTCATGTTGTCGAGCATGTTCTCGGGGAAGATCAGCATCTTGTCGATCACGCCGGTGAGGCGCGCGAGGGCGAAATCAAGCGTGATGGTGGCATCCGGGCCGATCATCCGTTCCACCGAGGAATGCGAGATATCGCGTTCGTGCCAAAGCGCCACGTTTTCCATCGCCGGCACCACGGCAGAGCGCACGAGGCGGGCGAGACCGGTCAGGTTTTCGGTCAGCACCGGGTTTTTCTTGTGCGGCATGGCCGAGGAGCCTTTTTGCCCCATCGAGAAGAACTCGGCCCCTTCCAGCACTTCGGTGCGCTGCATGTGGCGCACTTCGATGGCGATGTTTTCGACCGAGGAGGCGACAACGCCCAGGGCCGCGAAGAAGGCGGCATGACGGTCGCGCGGGATGACCTGGGTGGAAATCGGCTCGGGCTCAAGGCCCAGTTTCTTGCAGACGTGATCCTCGACCGCCGGGTCGATGTTGGCAAAGGTGCCCACGGCGCCCGAGATGGCGCCGGTGGCGATCTCCTCGCGCGCGGTTTTCATGCGGGCAAGGTTGCGGTCCATCTCGGCATAAAAGCGGGCGAAGGTCAGGCCCATGGTGGTGGGCTCGGCATGGATGCCGTGGCTGCGACCGACGCGCAGGGTCATCTTGTGTTCCAGCGCGCGGCGTTTGAGGGCAGAGAGCAGGCCTTCGATATCCTTGATAATGATATCGGCGGCGCGGACCAGTTGCACGTTGAAACAGGTATCCAGCACGTCCGAGCTGGTCATGCCCTGGTGGACGAAGCGGGCCTCTTCGCTGCCCACGTGTTCGGCAAGGTGCGTAAGGAAGGCGATGACGTCATGCTTGGTGACGGCCTCGATCTCGTCGATGCGGGCGACGTCGAATTCCACGTCATTGGCTTTCCAGACGGCCTCGGCGTTTTCGCGGGGGATGACGCCGAGGTCGGCCATGGCGTCGCAGGCGTGGGCTTCGATCTCGTACCAGATGCGGAATTTGCTTTCGGGCGACCAGATGGCAACCATGTCGGGGCGGGAATAGCGGGGAATCATGTGACGAGCCTTTGTCTGTCCTGTAACCGTTGGCGGGGGTGTAGACCTATGGGCGCTGAGCGGCAAGGCCGGGGCCGGGGAGTAAGACGCAATGACCGTGCAATTGACGGATTTCGAGGGCAGATGGCGGCTGTCGCGGCACATGGTGCATGCCGATGGCACCGAGGCGCGGTTCGTAGGCGAGGCGGTGTTTGCCCCTTGTGAGGAAGGTTTGGCCTATGAGGAAGTGGGGCGGATGAGCCTGCCCGGGCAACCGCAGATGGAGGCGCGGCGGAGCTATCTGTGGAAACCGGACCTGACGGTGTGGTTCGAGGACGGGCGGTTTTTCCACCGGGTGCCGGGCGCGGGGGGCGAGACCGGCCATTGGTGTGACCCGGATCAGTATGACGGGGCTTATGAATTCGGCGATTGGCCGGTGTGGCGGGTGCGCTGGAGGGTGCGCGGGCCGCGCAAGGATTACCGGATGGAAAGTGAATATCGGCGGTGAGGATTGGGGGCTTTGCCCCCGACGTTGAAAATCGGGGGATTTTCAACGCCTCCCCCAGGATATTTGTAAAAAGAAGAAGGGGTGGATGTGAGCGAGATTTTGCAGCGGGCGGTGCCTTATGACCTGGAGGCGCGGCGCTTGCCCGGGGTTGCGCCTTTGGATGAGAGCGATTGGCTTTGGGTGGACGAGGCTTTTGCCGCGCAGATGGCGGAGCGGGCGCGATTGCTGGCCGATCGCCGGGACGAGGTTCTGGCCGTGACGCCCGAGGGCGAGGCGGCGGCGCAGGAGTTGTTGGAGCATGTCTTGGCATGGCTTGCCGCCCATGCGCCGGGCTATCGTGTCGGGGCTGCCGAGGTCGCGCGGCCCGATGGGGTGGTTGTCGCGCTTGATCGGCGGGATCCGATGGGCACGTTGGGGCATTTGGTGCAGGAGGATCTGTGCCTGATGGAAAAGCGCGGGGCCGAGCATCACCTGACGGCGGCGGTGTTGTGCTTTCCGGCCAGTTGGCGGCTTTCGGACAAGATCGGGCGGCCATTGACGGGCATTCACGTGCCTGTGCCGGAGTATGACGAGGGCCTCGCGCGGCGGGTGCAGCGGTTGTTCGACGGGGTACAAGTGGGCCGGCCCCTGTGGCGGTTCAATGCGCTGCCCTATGCGATGGCGGATTTGTTCCAGCCACGGGCGCGAAGCGTGCCGGAGGGGCCGGCGGCGCGGGCCTTGCCTTATCTGCGATCAGAGCGGCAATGTGTTTTGCGGCTGCCCGAAACGCGGGCCTGTGTCTTTTCGATCCATACCTTCGTTGTGAAGCGCATGACAGCGGCGACGGAGATGGCGTGATGAGGCGCGATTGACGCGCCTTGCCCCGGCAATGGCAAGACCCGCGCGGGGCGCGGGCCAAGGCGACGTTTTTCACCGGGTTTTCCCGGCGCCATGTGCCGGGGTTTTGACCCTTGACCGGCCGAGGGGTGCCCGGGTCTTCATTGAAACGCCTGCTGGGGTTTGGGCGCCGTGATGGCGCGCAGGCAGGCATAGACGATGAAGGTGGCCCCGACGGGTGGGGACACCATCATCATCGTGGCCCCGACGGTGTAAACCGTGAGCTTTTGCGGCAAGGTGTCTTCGCCCAGGCCCGCCAGCGGTTGGTAATCGGCATCCAGTATATCGCTGGACTTGGGGTGAATCTTGCTGTTGGGCTGGGCGTTTTCAGGGGTGTCATCTTGGGTATCTTGCGCATCTGCATGGTCGGCGGCGGTGTCGTCGGAGGGATTGTAGGTTTGCGCGTGGGGATAGCCCGTGTAGTGCAGAAGCTCGCAGAGGGAGTCGATCAACTCTGTTCCGACGGGGCGATCTGCCTTGCTGTGCAGGATGCTGTTGATCGGCAGGTAGCTTTCCGCATGCATCAGCAGTTGCGCCTTGATCAGCCGAAACAATTTTTCGTCGAGAATGACGGCGCTGCTGTCTTCGGTGCGGCCAATGGCGAGGATGAGATGTGGGGCCCTGTTGGGGCTTGGCTGGTCGATCCAGCCAAGAACAAGGCGTACCGGCCCGCGTTCCAGGATGGCGATATCGTCGCCATCGCGGATCAGGGCCTGACGCATGAGGCCGGGCGGGCGAAAGGAAAGATCGATTTCCTCAACGATATCTTCGAAGGTTTGGGACAGAAACGGCTTCAACTCGAGAACGGCAACAGTACCATGGAGTTGCTCGGTCATAACTCTGCTCGCGTGGTTTTTTTCATTCACGCCATATAAAGCGGAGAAGTTTGGCCGGTTTGTGTCACGGACAAGGAAGTTTGGGAATAATTCGTGTTTTGGTTGTGACGCGCCTTGGCGGGCAAACCGTTGTCCGGCACCCGCTGTTACAGGGTGCCGGACGATGTTTTACGCCGCGAAAAGACTAAGATGGGGGGTGCCATCCGAGGTCTTCTGGGTGGTGGTGCCCTTGGCATTTATCACGCAGCGCACCTGGCTGCGCAGGTTCGAAAAATGCGGCGAGGTGACCACGTCCACCGGCGCGTCGAATTGCAGCGTCAAACGCCAGAAGCCGCCGGTTGCTTCGCTGGCCGCTTTTACGCGGCCGGTGAAGGGTTGGTTGAGGTAGCGGCCGCGCACGGCTTGCCCAACTTGCCAGCGGGGCGGGTTTTCCCAGCAGGCGGCGGCCTTTGCCGTGTTCCAGTCACGGTGGCCGTATTGCCGGGCCACGGTTTCAAGCGCCGCGGAATGCGTGAGGCGCGTTCCGCTGTCTTGCAGCGCGGCGCGCAGGCGGCGAGCCTGTTGTTTCATCGCCGAAACGGCGGGGGTCGTCTGTGTCATGGATCTGGTTCCCTTGGTCACTTGGGGTGACGGGGTCCGCGTTGCCGCCGCTCGTGACCGTTGGGTCAGAGAGGGGTATCAAATGCAGGGCTTCACCATGGCCTTGGGCCTGCGGACGGCGGGGGCCTGCGCCCGAGAACGGCAGATAGGAGCGCGGGCCGGACCTGTCAAGGGGGCGGGCTAGCCTTGGATCTGGGCGGCCATGATGGCGATGGCCTTTTGATAGACGCCGGCCGCGTTCCATTGCTTGATGACGTTGAAATTGGGCTGGCCTTCCTGGAAGCCCGCGCCGGGACGCCAGCCTTTCTGGCGCAGGAAGTTGGCGGTTGAGGCCAGTGCATCGGCCTGATTGTAGAAATCGACGCGCCCGTCGCCGTTGACGTCGACACCGTACTTCAGCGCATTGCCGGGCAGGAACTGGGTATGGCCAAGTTCGCCGTGTTTTGCCCCCTTGGTGGTGCCGGTTATGGCCCCGCGATCCACCAGTTTCAGCGCGCCGATGGCATGGGGGGTGAAGAAATCGGAGCGGCGGCAATCATAGGCCAGCGTGGTGATGGCCGAGACGACCGCACTGTCGCCCATGAAGCGGCCAAAGCCGGTTTCCATGCCGTGGATGGCGATGATGACGCCGGCGGGCACGCCATAGCGTTGTTCCAGCGCGTTGTAGAAATTGCGATCACGCGCCAGCCGCTTGCGGCCCTGTGCCACGATGGTGGCCGAGCCGCGGATTTGCATGAACTTATCCAAGGAGTAGCGAAAGCTTTTCTGGTTGCGGTCGGCGGCGATGGTGCGCGAGGCATATTGCGCATTGGCCAGTGCCTGAAGCCCGCGCCCGCCGACACCTGCGCGCTGTGCCTCGGCGGCGAAGGCGGCTTTCCATTGGCCGAACCCGTTGCCGGTATTGCCGCAGGGCGCGGCAAGGGTGGGGGTTGAAAAGGCGGCGAGGGCGGCGGTGAGCAGGGCAAGGCGGCGCATGAAAATGACTCCGGGTCAATGAACATTATGGCATCGAGTGTATCCAGAAGGCCCTGTATACGCCAAATGAAAAAAGGGCGCCCCGCAAGGCGCCCTTTTCGCATTCACTGTCCAACGCTGTCTTAGCAGCTGTAGTACATGCCGAACTCAACCGGGTGCGGCGTGTGTTCGTAGGTTTCGATCTCTTCCATCTTGAGGTCGATGTAGCCTTCGATCTGGTCCTTGGTGAAGACGTCACCGGCCAGCAGGAAGTCGTGGTCGGCGGCCAGCGCCTCCATGGCTTCGCGCAGCGAGCCACAGACGGTCGGGATGCCTTCGAGTTCCTCGGCGGGCAGATCGTAGAGGTTCTTGTCCATTGCCTCGCCCGGGTCGATCTTGTTCTTGATGCCGTCAAGGCCGGCCATCAGCAGGGCAGCAAAGCAAAGGTAGGGGTTTGCCGAGGGATCGGGGAAGCGGGCCTCGACGCGCTTGGCCTTGGGCGACTCGGTCCAGGGAATACGGACACAGCCCGAGCGGTTGCGTGCCGAGTAGGCGCGCAGAACCGGGGCCTCGAAGCCCGGGATCAGGCGCTTGTAGCTGTTGGTCGAGGGGTTGGTGAAGGCATTGAGCGTTTTCGCGTGCTTCAGGACACCGCCGATGAAATACAAGGCCTCTTGGCTCAGATCGGCGTATTTGTCGCCTGCGAAGAGCGGCTTGCCGTCTTTCCAGATCGACATGTTGACGTGCATCCCGGTGCCGTTGTCGCCATAGATCGGCTTGGGCATGAAGGTGGCGGATTTGCCGTAGGCGGCGGCCACGTTGTGGATGACGTATTTGTATTTCTGAAGTTCGTCGGCCTGTTTGGTCAGGGTGTCGAAGATCAGGCCAAGTTCGTGCTGGCAGGAGGCCACTTCGTGGTGGTGCTTGTCGACCTTCATGCCAAGGCGCTTCATGGTCGAAAGCATTTCCGAGCGGATGTCCTGGGCATCGTCGATCGGGTTGACCGGGAAATAGCCGCCCTTGACGCCGGGGCGGTGGCCCATGTTGCCCATCTCGTACTCGGTGTCGGAGTTCCAGGAGGCGTCCATCGCGTCGACCTCGTAGGAAACCTTGTTGATGGTGTTCGAGAAGCGCACGTCGTCAAACAGGAAGAATTCCGCTTCGGGGCCCATGTAGGCCACATCGCCGATGCCCGAGGCTTTCAGGTAGGCCTCGGCCTTTTCGGCGGTGCCGCGCGGGTCGCGGTTGTAGGGTTCGCCGGTGTCGGGTTCGACAATCGAGCAATGCACGCAGAGGGTTTTCTCGGCATAGAAGGGGTCGATATAGGCGCTTTCGGTGTCGGGCATGAGTTTCATGTCCGAGGCTTCGATGCTTTTCCAGCCGGCGATCGAGGAGCCGTCGAACATGAAGCCTTCTTCGAGGAAGTCTTCATCGACTTCATCGACGATGATGGTCACGTGTTGCAGCTTACCGCGGGTGTCGGTGAAGCGGATGTCGACGTATTCGACGTCTTCGTCCTTGATGGTCTTGAGCAGGTCCTGTGCGCTCATGTCTATATCCCTTCGTTTGCTTGGGGTCAGTGCAGGTGGGTTTACAGGGCGTCCGAGCCGGTTTCGCCGGTACGGATGCGGATGGCTTGTTCAACGGGGCTTACAAAGATCTTGCCGTCGCCGATCTTGTCGGTTTTGGCGGCATCGATGATTGCCTCGATGGCCTGATCGACCTGATCGTCGTCGATCACCACGTCGATTTTCACCTTGGGCAGGAAATCAACCACGTATTCCGCGCCGCGATACAGTTCGGTATGGCCCTTCTGACGGCCGAAGCCCTTGACCTCGATCACCGAGAGACCCTGAATCCCGGCGTCTTGCAGGGCTTCTTTGACTTCGTCCAGTTTGAACGGCTTGATGATCGCTTCGATCTTTTTCATCGGGCTGGCCTCCTCGCCTTTCTGGTGTTGGGCAGTTTCAGACCACTTCTCAGGGGGGCGCTCAATCGGATAGGGTTGGGGGCGGGGGTTTGCCGGGCAGTTGCAAAAGGGTATGCCCAAAAATTAAGCAAAACGCCCGCACAATGTGCGGAATTGAATCTCGAAAGGTGTAAAAATGACCGAATTGCTGACCTCGGCGCAGATGCGGGCGACTGAGCGGGCGGCCATCGAGTCGGGGCAGGTGACCGGGCTGGAACTGATGGAGCGCGCCGGGCGCGGCGTGGTCGAGGTGGTCTTCGAGGAATGGCCGGAACTGGCCCGCGCGCCGCATCGCGCATTGGTTTTGTGCGGGCCCGGCAACAATGGGGGGGATGGGTTCGTTGTTGCGCGGGTGTTGAAGGACTGGGGCTGGGAGGTTGAAGTGTTCCTTTATGGCGACCCTGCGAAGCTGCCGCCGGATGCCAAGGCCAATTACCAGCGGTGGTGCGCGATGGGGAAGGTGGCCGACCCGGTTTCAGCGATAGGCGATGCGCAGCAACCGGACCTGATCGTTGACGCGGTGTTCGGGACCGGGCTGACCCGACCGGTGGAGGGGGGGCTTGCACAGGTCCTGAGTACATTCGACAGTTTTCGTGCATTGAAAGACGTGCGAACCGTGGCGGTGGACATATCTTCGGGCCTTTGTGCGGATAGTGGCCGCACCCTTGGCACATATGCGAGTGCCGACCTGACTGTGAGTTTCCATTCCGCCAAGCCGGGGCATTACCTGTCGCGCGGGGCGCAGCAGGCGGGCAGGCTGAGGGTCAGGACTATCGGGCTTGAAGGCCGCCCCGATATCGAGAGCGTGGTGCGGTTGGCCGATGGCATGTCGGGCATGGGTTTGGGCAAGGCCGCCGTGTTGCACAAGTATTCCCATGGTCACGCTCTGATCCTTTCCGGTGGTGCCGGTAAAACCGGCGCGGCGCGATTGGCGGCGCGTGGGGCGCTGCGGATCGGGGCAGGGCTTGTGACGCTGGGGGTGCCGGGGGCGGCGCAGATGGAGGTGGCCGGCCAGATCACCGCCTTGATGTTGCGACGGGTGGATAGTGGTGCAGGGCTGGCCGAGGTGTTGGAGGACGACCGGCTTAATGCGCTATGTCTCGGGCCGGGCCTTGGGGGCGAACGCGCGCGGGACTTGGTGCCGGTTGCCCTGTGTGCCGGGCATGGCCCCGGCGTTGTCTTGGATGCCGATGCGCTGACCGCGTTTCAGGACGATCCAAAGGCTTTGTTCGCGATGCTGCATGGCAAATGCGTGCTGACGCCTCATGCGGGGGAGTTCGCGCGGCTTTTCCCGGATATTGCCGAAAAGCTGAACGCGGTGCCCGCCGAAGGCCCGGCTTATTCCAAGGTGGACGCCACGCGGGACGCGGCGCAGCGGGCGGGCTGTACCGTGTTGTTCAAGGGGGCGGATACGGTGATTGCCGCGCCCGATGGGCGGTGCAGCATCAATTCGGCGCAGTATGACCGGGCCGCGCCGTGGCTGGCCACGGCCGGATCGGGGGATGTGTTGGCCGGGTTCATCACCGGGCTCATGGCCCGGGGGTTTTCACCGATGCAGGCGGCGGAAGCGGCCGCATGGTTGCATGTGGAGGCCGCGCGCAGCTTCGGGCCGGGGCTGATTGCAGAGGATCTGCCCGAGGAATTGCCCAAGGTTTTCAGGAAGCTGGGGCTGTGATGTGACGCGCCCCGCGGACTTTAGGCCAGCGGGGCGTTTTCCGTCTTTCTGGAGGGCGGATCAGACGGTGTTATCGAGCTTGGCCTCTGGCCTTCGCTGGCAACTTCGAGGCCATCGACATAAAGGATATGGGGCCGGTCGAAGCGCAGGTCATAAGCCGTCAGGGTTTGGCGGCCCGCGGCGGTGATGAACTCATCGTCGATCAGGCGGTCGGCGCGAACCACGGCCTGCCGCGCGTTAAAAAGCGCCTGGGCGCGCCAGTCGCGGATCAGGATCGGGTGACCGGCGGGCAGGGTCACGTCGCTGTCGGGGCGGGTGTGACCCAAGGAGCCTGCTTTGATTGCAACGGTTTCGCAGGTGATCTTGCGGCAGGTGACCCCGCGCAACACGGCCATTCCGGCATCGCGGGTGACGATACGGTCGCCATCCCGAAGGTCGGCAACAGGTTTTTCACCATCGAGCGTGAGGATGATGGAATTGGCCATCAGGCCATAGGAGAATGCGGGCGTGGTCGCGCCACTTGCGCTGTTGTCCCGCCCGACCGTTTTCGGTTTCATGGCGTGTCTCGCTGTTTTTTCTGCCTCAGGTTGTATTTAGTTTAAGGCAAAAATGTGCCCGTGTCGCGCCTTTTTTGTGCCTAATGGTTCTTATTCTTATGTGAATTTTCCACTCGCATCCGATTTGCGGCTTTGCTAAAGGCTTTTGTCAGTGCGGGTGTGGCGGAATTGGTAGACGCACCAGATTTAGGTTCTGGCGCCGCAAGGTGTGGGAGTTCGAGTCTCCCCACCCGCACCAACAGCAATTCGAAGAATTGCTGAACCACGGTTCCACCCAGAAAATAGCGGCAGGCGTTTCGCAGAAATGCCGAGAGCGGGCATGGCTGTGAGGCCCCGGGTCTGGCCCGGGGCGGGGGTGTTGTTAACCAATCCCTCGAGTCGCAATGAAACCCCTTGGGAAAAAAGAAAATACCTGTCTGTATCGCGGCGGTATTTTCCCCGATACCCCGAAATTAGCACACCGCGCGGTGGGTTTTATCGTTTGTTTTCAGTACGAGGCCCCGGCGTGGTTGGACGCGGTTTCGGTTGAAGCGAGGGCGCGGAATCGAGGCGCGGAGCGCCGCCGCGCCATCGCCGGGCCGCCCGACCGGCCCGGCGATTGGGTTAAGGTAGCTACGCCGCCTTTCTGTTACGCGCCAGTTTCTTGGATAAAGCGCTATAGCCCCTAGACCAGTTCGCCGTGCCGCGGCCCGCCGATGGCGCGGCTATGCGCACCCGCTCATAGCGTTCCGATCGCCACCGCGCGCGTCGGCTTTGGCGCGGCTTTGTGCTGCGCCCCAAGACTCTGCTTGCGCCCTTGCCTTGTGATCCCTAGAAGGGCGCTTGATTTTGACCGCCGCGGACGCCTCCGCGGCCCGATGCATATGAGAGGACGACAATGCAGGTCACCGAGACCCTGAACGAAGGGCTGAAACGCGGATACAAATTGCTTCTGACCGCGCAGGAGCTTGACGACAAGGTGATGGACAAGCTGAAGGATGCTCAGCCTGACATCGAAATGAAGGGTTTCCGCAAGGGCAAGGTGCCGCTGCCGCTTTTGAAAAAGCAGTTCGGCCAGCGTGTTCTGGGCGAGGCCATGCAGGAAGCCGTTGATGGTGCGATGTCGAAGCACTTCGAGGACAGCGGCGAGCGCCCGGCGGCGGAACCCGCGGTGAAGATGACCAATGAGAATTGGCAAGAGGGCGACGATGTCGAGGTCGAAATGACCTATGAGGCACTGCCCGAGATCCCCGAGGTGGACCTGAAATCTCTGAAACTGGAGAAGATGGTTGTGAAGCCCGACGACGCGGCGGTTGACGAGGCGCTTGGCAATCTGGCCGAGAGCGCGCAGGACTTCAAGGATCGCAAGAAAGGCACCAAGTCGAAAGACGGCGATCAGGTCGTGATCGACTTTGTCGGCAAGGTGGATGGCGAGGCCTTTGAAGGGGGCTCGGCCGAGGATTACCCGCTGACCCTTGGGTCCAACAGCTTTATCCCCGGGTTCGAGGAGCAGCTGGTTGGCGTGAAGGTCGGTGACGAAACCGAGGTCAAGGTGACCTTCCCCGAGGAATACGGGGCCGAGCATCTGGCCGGGAAAGACGCGGTTTTCGAATGCACCGTCAAGGAAGTCAAAGAGCCGGTTGCCGCCGAGATCAACGACGAGTTGGCCACCAAGTACGGTGCCGAAAGCCTTGATGACCTGAAGGGGCAGATCCGCGAGCGTCTTGAATCGGAGTACGCCGGGGCCGCGCGCGCGGTGATGAAGCGTGGCATGCTGGACGAACTGGACAAGATGGTCAGCTTCGAGTTGCCGCCGAGCATGGTGGAGGCCGAGGCCAAGCAGATTGCCCACCAGATTTGGCACGAAGAGAACCCCGAGGTCGAGGGCCACGATCACCCCGAGATCGAAGCCACCGAAGAGCACACCACGCTGGCCGAGCGCCGCGTGCGTCTTGGCCTGCTTCTGGCCGAGTTGGGCCAGAAGGCCGAGGTCGAGGTGACCGATGCGGAAATGACCCAGGCGGTCATGGAGCAGGCGCGTCAATACCCCGGGCAGGAACGCCAGTTCTTCGAGTTCGTGCAGAACAATCCGCAGATGCGTCAGCAGCTGCGCGCGCCGATCTTCGAGGACAAGGTGATCGATTACGTGGCCGAGCTTGCCGATGTGACCGAGAAAGAGGTCTCGAAGGACGAGCTGGAAAAAGCCATCGAGGAGATGGAAGACGAGTAAGCCTTCCCGGCATTACTGATATGAAAAGGGCCGCTTAATGAGCGGCCCTTTTTGCAAACTGCGATGATGGGGGGGTGCCTTTTCAGGCGTCGCAGTTTGGTTCCGTGCTGAAGGCGCTGCTCAGGGTGCGTTGCAGGGCCAGTGCCGCGGCTTTTTCGCTTTCGGTGCGCGCCTCCAGGATTTGTTGATCGCAGTATTCGCGTAGATCGGGCGACATATGCGGCGCCGCCTTGTCGCGATTGGCGATGGCAAGGGCGGCTGTGTCCTCGTCAACGAAGATATCCCCGGTGATCCCGGCGAAGGTGCGGATACGATTGATCCGTTCTTCGGTGATATCGCTCAGGGCGGCGAGGGCCTTGGTTTTGCCCATTTGCACGGTTTCCCCGATGTAATCGCAAGGCGCGTTATCACTGCGCTTGAGGATGCGATCCATGGCGGGATCAACCACCGAAATCACATCGGAAATGCCGGATTCGTAAGCGTATTCGGCGATGCCGGCCATCAGTTCGCAGGCGGTGTAAGACACGCTGCGGCCATCGTTTTTGCGTTTGATGCGATCGGTGTCGATGCAAAAACGGGTGTTCTCCCAGATCGTGGCACTTCGCAGGGGCGGTTCACCACAGAGAATATCCTGAAAGACGTCCGACAGCATATGCGGACCGGTGGTTTGAAGCATGCGGTTGCATCCGACGACGTTATAATCGTCGTCCAGTGCCACCAGGTAAGCCGGGTCGAGATCGTCGAAAAGGTCGATCTCGCGCCCATTGCGCACTTTGACGTCCCATCCCATGCGGTCCCTGAAAACACGCGCGCGCAACTTGAACATATCGTCCAGAATGGAGCCAAACCGATGCCGGTTCAGCGCGTCGATGACTAGGATCATGGTTTTACTTCCTCGGATCAATGATGATGAAACCGAAGATATCAAGTTGGGGGCCGGGGGGTATTAGGGAAATCCCGTACTTCTGCGCAATTCAGGCCCGAGTGGCCGCGATGTGCAGGCCGCCAGCCCCGATGGCCCCTAAAAAGGCGTTAAGAGTTTTACAGCGGTGTCACGGTGTCAGCCGGGTTGAATGAACCCAAGGCTGACGGCGCGGCCCACGGCCTGCGGCGTCGAGATGGTGCAAAGCTTTTCGCGCGCGGAACGCAGGTGAACTTCGACCGTGCGCGGCGAGATCGACAGGATGTCGCCCACGTCCTGTTGTGACTTGCCCGCCGCAACCCATTGCAAGATCTCGGTTTCGCGGCGCGACAGGTTGGGTTGACGCAATGCCTTGAGCAAGGGGTCGGAATTCATCACCGTATCGTGCAGATGCACCGCGTTACTGAGCAGATTGCCCGTGATTTCGCGGCGCAGCTTGGTCCATTCGCTGGCCTGCATGGTGGCGCAGGCGCAGAGAAGGCCGATTTCGCCGAACATGCCGCGGATCGGCACGGTGACCCCTTGGTTGGGCAGGCCGAAATCCTGTGCATCACGGAAGACCCGGCCATAGTTGTCATCTTTTTCCAGGCGCTTCCAATCGACCGGGGCGACCGAACGCGCGGCCGAGCGCAGGGTTGGATCGTAGTCTTGCAAACCTTCCCTGACGTAGTGTTCCTTCCAATCGTCAGGGTATGTCGTGAACCCGTGCATGGTGCCCGACACCGGATTGGCCGAGAAGTAGGTTGCATGTTCCACCCCAAGGGTATCGCACAGCTTATGCAGGTGCGCGACGTAATCTGTCTGCGCACCTGGTGTACGGGCGATATCGATGAGGTTGGTGTGCCTGGTCATGGCAAAATGATTTCGATCCTATGCCGGTGTTGCGGTTGCTTTATTTTGAGATAGCTGCCGCGCATAGGTCATCAACTCGATTTGCTTGGCCAGAGGCATTGCGGTGTAAAGGTCAAGCAATTCGAGCGGTGTGCCCGGCCCGTCCTGACCGTTCTGTGTGATATCCTGGAACAGGGATAGGACGGAGACCCCAAGCGCATCGGCAGTATCCCAAAGCCGGGACGCAGCCACGCGATTGGCGCCGCTTTCATATTTCTGCACCTGTTGAAAAGTTATGCCAATTTGTTTGGCGAGGTCGGATTGGCTTAGACCGAGCGCTTTGCGGTACATGCGAATCCGTGCGCCAATGGCTTTATCTATGTTTACTGTATGCATGCTTACCCTTGTATGTAGTGGTCACTTTTACTGATACAACTGACTACCTTTATATAGGTAGAAATACGTTAACACGCGCTTTTGTTGGCTGTCGAGATAGTGCGAGCCGAATAATTAGGGGCCGCGCAACAGAATTGCGCGGCCCCGAGTTCTGAAAGCAAATGGCGGGTTCAGCCGTTGTCGGTGTCGTCTTCGCCGTCTTCGGGAAGGACTTCTTCAACGGAGTCTGCCAGATCTTCGTCTTCCGATGCGGCCGAGCCGATATCGTCGAAGAGTTCGGCGATCTCGTAATCGGCGGCGGCTTCGGCCTCGGCGGCGGCGTCCTGAATGGTCTTGCCGGTCGCTTGCAGTTCGGCCTCTTCGGGCGAACGGGCGACGTTGAGGGTGATCAGCGCCTCGACCTCGGGGTGCAGGTGCACCTCGACTTCGTGCAGGCCAAGGGTTTTGATCGGCTGGCGGATGATGACCTGCTTGCGGTCAACGTTCACGCCTTCCTCTTTGGCCACGGCGGCGGCGTCACGGGTGGACACCGAACCGTAGAGGCTGCCGCCATCGGAGGCCTGGCGAATCACGACGAACTGCTGGCCGTCGATTTTCGCGGCCAGTGCTTCGGCCTCTTTCTTGGTTTCCAGGTTGCGGGCTTCGAGTTGCGCCTTGCGCGATTCGAAGTCGGCGATGTTCTGTTCCGAAGCCGACAGGGCCTTGCCCTGGGGCAGGAGGAAGTTGCGCGCAAAGCCGGGCTTGACGTCGACGACGTCGCCCATTTGGCCCAGTTTGGCCACGCGTTCGAGAAGGATAACTTGCATGATGCTCTCTCCTTACTTCACGGCGTAGGGCAGCAGGGCGAGGAAGCGCGCGCGCTTGATGGCGCGGGACAGTTCACGCTGCTTCTTGGCCGAGACGGCGGTGATGCGCGAGGGCACGATCTTGCCGCGTTCGCTGATGTAGCGTTGCAGCAGTTTGGTGTCCTTGTAGTCGATCTTGGGTGCGTTGTCGCCCGAGAAGGGGCAGACCTTGCGGCGGCGGAAAAACGGTTTTGCAGCCATGGGTTAGTGTCCTTTCTTCAAGCGAGGATCAACGACGTTCGCGGCGATCGCCACGGTCGTCTTTTTTCTGCATCTGGACCGAGGGGCCTTCCTCGTGCTCGTCGACCTTGATGGTCATGACGCGCATCACGTCGTCGTGCAGGCGCATCAGGCGTTCCATTTCCTGAACGGCCGCTGCGGGTGCATCGGTGCGCAGGAAGGCATAGTGGCCCTTGCGGTTCTTGTTGATCTTGTAGGCCATGGTCTTGACGCCCCAATACTCGCTATCCACGAGTTTGCCGCCGTTGTCGGACAGCACGGTGCCAAAATGTTCGATGAGGCCTTCGGCTTGCGCGTTGGACAAGTCCTGACGCGAAATAAAAACATGCTCGTAGAGCGGCATGTTATCTCCACTTCTGTCTGGGCGCATTTCAAAGGCGGGTCTTTTACATCCTTCCGCGACCCGTCCACGAGAGACTGCGCGGTTCAAGAAAAACTGCGGAAGGACGCGGGTCTTTACGATGGATCGGCGCGTGGTTCAAGGGGGGTATTATGGCGAAAAGTTGCCTTGGCTGTGCCGCATTGTTGTCGGAATTCGCGGGGAAATTGAACGAAGTTGAAGCAATACGCCAGTAGGAGGGCGCGGCGATGGTGGCTTTTCCGGACAATAGCGAGACCTTTATTCAAAATCGTCTTCAGCACGATGGCAAGCCATTGGGCTGTGCCTTGAAGCGTGCCATGAAAATGGGGTTTGGAACGGCCTTCCTGCTGGCGGCCTTGGGCATGTGGGGCATGCCCGCAGCGGATGCCGAAATGCAATTGATCAAGCTGTGCGCATCGCTTGTCATGCTGGGCATCGGCCTGATGCTGGTGAGCGCCCTGGACGCCCCCGATGACCTTCCCGAGGTGCATATCGACAGCATGAACCGGCAGTTGCGCGTGGTGTCCATGGACGCCTGCGGCCACATGCATTTGCGTGGGGTTTATGACCTGGACAAGCTTTCGAGGGTATCCCTCGAAGGGCATGCCTTGACCGCACTGGATGACGCGGGCCAAAAGATCGTATCCATCCCGCTGACCGATCCTGAGGCCGAGCAAGCCTTGCGCGACCTGTTCCCGCAAGCGGCATGACATCGCGATCAGGGGTGTTCGCCAGTAAACAGACATTGTTTGCCTATTGAGACTTGTTTGTGGGCCAGCCTGCACCATGTTGAAAGCATTGCATTTAAACGCCAGGAGGCATCTCAATGAAATCAACAGTTTTCGCCACAGCGGCGGCCCTTGCCCTGACCGCAACCGGAGCCATGGCGGAACCGGAAAAATACGTTCTGGATCCAAGCCACAGCCAGGTTGTTTTCTCCTATAACCACCTTGGCTATTCCACCACATACGGCATGTTCGGGGGCTTCGAGGGCGAGATCATGTTCGATCAGGAAGATCCGGCGGCCTCCTCGGTTTCGGTGGCGATGCCGACCACCTCGATGCTGACCGGCTGGGAAGAGCGGTTCAAGCACTTCATGTCGGATGATTTCTTTGGCGCGGGCGAGGGCGACATGATCACCTTCGAATCCACGGGAATCGAAGTGACCGGCGACGATACCGCCGAGATCACCGGCGATCTGACCATCAACGAGACCACCAAATCGGTTGTTCTGGACGCCACGCTGAACAAGGCGGCGGCGCACCCGATGCAAAACAAGGACTGGGCGGGCTTCGATGCCACGACGACGCTTGTGCGCTCGGACTTTGGCCTTGGCAAATTCGCACCGCATGTCAGCGACGAGGTCGAGGTGATGATTTCGATCGAGGCGATGAAGGCGGAATAAGCCGACACTCACGGATTATTCAGGGCCTGCCGAATTGGCGGGCCCTTTTTCGTGGTGGTTACCGCCGCGCGCATCAGCGCTTTCGGGTGCGGGTGCGAAAGGGGCTGTGCGTCAATGGGCCTTGGCGCGGCCCAGGGTCCGGGTCCAGATGGGTTTGATGACCTTCACGCCGATGGGGATCAGCACCACGCCGAGGGCGAGGCCAAAGACACCGTCCAACCCGGCGGTGACGCCCCATTCCACGGCACCCGCCCAATCGCCTGTGCCCTCAGCGGCGGCAAGTGCCGCGTGGTGAATCCAGTCGTAAAGCGCCGGAAAGCCCATTTGATCCAGCGCATGCAGGATGATCGAGCCGCCCACCCAGAGCATCGCGGCCGTGCCGACGATCATCAGCAGTTTCATGAAACCGGGCATGGCGCGGACGATGCCGCGCCCCAAGGCGCGGGTCAGGCCCAGCCGACCGCGCTCGGCCATGAACAGGCCGGCGTCGTCGGCTTTGACGATCAGCGCGACCGCGCCATAGACCAAGGCGGTGATGCCCACGGCCACCAAGGCCAGTGTCGCGGCCTCCATCCAGAAGCTGCTTTCGGGGATGGCGGCCAGCGCGATTGTCATGATTTCAGCCGAGAGGATGAAATCGGTTTTGATGGCTCCAGAGACTTTCTGTTCTTCCAGATGCGCGGCGTTGCCCTCGGTGTGGCTTCCATCCGGGCCGCCGTGGCCCTTGCCGAAGCCAAGCGCATGGGCGATTTTCTCGGCCCCTTCGAAGCATAGATATCCGCCGCCCAGCATCAGCAGGGGCGGGATCATCCACGGGGCGAACGCGGACAGCGCGAGGCCGGCCGGCAGCAGGAAGACCAGTTTGTTGAAAATCGAGGCCCGCGCGATGCGCCAGACCATCGGCAATTCACGCGCCGGGGCGAAGCCCTGCATGTACTTGGGCGTCACGGCGGCATCGTCGATCACCGCGCCCGCGGCTTTCGATCCGGCCTTGGCGGCTTGCCCCGCCACGTCATCGACCGAGGCGGCGGCGAGTTTGGCCAAAGCCGCCACATCGTCCAGTAGTGCCATCAATCCGCTCATGCCTGCCCCCTGCAATGCTGTGTGATCGGGACTATTGCGTGGGCCGGGATGGGGATCAAGCCTTTAAGGTGTGTTACGGGTGGCGGTCAGGGTGAACTGAATATCGACGCTGGCCGCGAGCGAATCCGTGGCCTCGCCGCCGATGTTGAAGTTGCGGCGATCCACGGTAAGGCCGCCCGTGGCGGTGGCGGTGTCGCCTTCGATGGTCAGATCGAAGGGCAAGTCGACCGGTACGGATTGATCCTTGATGGTCAGGGTGCCTTGGGCGATGTGGCCGTCGGCCTCAATGATGTCGGCGGTGAAGGTTGCCGTGGGATGCGCCTCGGCGTTGAAATACTCGGGGCCCATGGCCTGATCCGTGACCGATCCGAGGGTAAGCGAGGGGATCGACACGGTGACGGTGACATCGCCCTTGGGGTTTTCGGCGGTTTCGTCATAGGCGATTTGCGCGGTCCAGTCGGCGAAGCTGCCCGACACCTCGGAGCCCATTTGCACGACGGTGATTTCCAGCGTGCCGTCCTGCACGGTCCAGTCGCTTTCGACGGTGGCGAGGGATTGGGCAGGGGCGCTTTGGGTCGCCTCGACCTTGAACCAGCCAAGGGCGTTGGCGCCGCCAAGAACCACGGCCCAGACCGCCAGCGCGCCCAGAAGGGGCAAGCCGTGGCCGGGTTGTTTGTCGGTGGGGTGGGCAGGGGTATAGCCCGGCAGCATACGCCGCAGGGTGGCGTCGCGATCAAACACGTGGTGTTTGAGCGCGCCCAGGATATGCAGGGCCAGTGCGCCCACCAGAACCCATTGCAACAAGAAGTGCAGGGTGGCGGTGATTTGCGCGACGCCTTCGTCCTTGGGCACAAAGGGCAGGGATTGTCCGAAGGGCCACCAGATGGGCGCAAAGCCGGTGGTGGAGGCGTGGTGAATCCAGCCGGAAAGCGGCACGGCGACAAGCGAGCCGTAAAGCAGCCAGTGGACCACTTCGGCGAGGCGCGATTCCAGCACGGTGTCGCCATTCAGAAGCCCCGGCTTGGGTTGCGACAGCGCCCAGAGGATGCGGGCCAGCGCCACGAAAAACACCATAAGCCCGATGGTTTTATGCAGCGAGAACAACAGGGCGGCGCGGGCAACCTGTGCTTCGTTGGTGGCGATCTCGGGGTTTTGCACCTGATAGGCCAGATCATGGGCGAAATAGCCCAGGGGCAGGGCGGCAAATATGCCAAGGGCGATAAGCCAGTGAAAGGTCTTGGTGACCGCGCCATAGGCGGTGGGGGTATTGCCGAGGGGCATGGGAGAATCCTGAAAATACGAGTTGGTGGCAGGGTAATCGCTTCGTGCGGGTGCGCAATGGCGACCTTTGCACAGGCGCCGTGCATTCCTGCCCAATGGGGTTTGTGCGTTGCCTCGCGCCGCGAGGCGCGCTATCCGGGGTGGACGGGCAAAGCCAAAGACAAGAGGGACGATAATGAGCCGCGCATTCGTATTTCCCGGGCAAGGGGCACAGACAATTGGCATGGGCAAGGAACTGGCCGAGGCCTATCCGGCGGCCCGGGCCGTTTTCGACGAGGTGGACGACGCCTTGGGCGAAAAGCTGTCGGCGCTGATCTGGGAGGGGGAGCAGGAGGAACTGACCCTGACGCAGAATGCGCAGCCTGCGCTTATGGCGACATCGCTGGCGGCGATGCGGGCCTTGGAGGCCGAGGGCGTCGGCATTGATGCGGCAAGCATGGTCGCGGGCCATAGCCTTGGGGAATATTCCGCACTGGCCGCGGCGGGCGCGTTGAGCGTGGCGGATTGCGCGCGTTTGTTGCGCACGCGCGGCGAGGCCATGCAGAAGGCCGTTCCGGTGGGTGTGGGTGCGATGGCCGCCGTTCTGGGGCTTGATCTGGACGCGGTGCGCGAGGTGGCCGAGGCGGCCGCGCAGGGCGAGGTCTGCCAAGCGGCCAATGACAACGATCCGGGGCAAGTTGTGGTCTCGGGTCACAAGGCGGCGGTGGAACGCGCCGTGGATTTGGCCAAGGACAAGGGCGCCAAGCGCGCCATGCTCTTGCCGGTAAGCGCGCCGTTCCATTGCGCGCTGATGCAGCCCGCGGCGGATGTGATGGCCGAGGCCTTGGCGGCGGTTGAAATCAAGGCCCCCACCGTGCCGGTGGTGGCCAATGTGCGCGCCGAGGCGGTGAGCGACCCCGACGAGATCCGCAAGCTTCTGGTGGAACAGGTCACGGGCGCGGTCCGTTGGCGCGAATCGGTTTTGTACATGGCGGCACAAGGTGTGACCGAGGCGTGGGAGATCGGCGCGGGCAAGGCGCTTTCGGGGATGATCCGCCGGATTGATCGCAGTCTGGCGTGCCGCAATGTTGGTGCGCCCGCTGATGTGGCGGCCGCGAAGGACGCCTTGAACGGCTAAAGCCAAGGCATTTGGCGCAAAGACAAAGGAACTGGATATGTTTGATCTGACAGGAAAATGCGCTCTGGTCACCGGGGCCTCGGGCGGCATTGGCGGTGCGATTGCCAAGGCGCTGCATGAGGCGGGTGCGACCGTGGGGCTTTCGGGCACGCGGGTGGAACCGCTGGAAGCCTTGGCCGCCGAACTGGGCGAGCGGGCGCATGTCCTGCCCTGCAACCTGAGCGATGGCGAGGCCGTGGATGCCCTGCCCAAGCAGGCGATCGAGGCGATGGGCGCGCTGGATATCCTGGTGAACAACGCCGGGATCACCCGCGACCAGATTTTCATGCGCATGTCGGACGAGGAATGGCAAAGCGTGATCGACGTCAACCTGACCTCGACCATGCGGCTGTGCCGGGGCGTGATGCGCCCGATGATGAAGGCGCGTTGGGGCCGGATCATCAATATCAGTTCCATCGTGGGGGCCACGGGCAACCCGGGGCAGGTGAACTATGCCGCCTCCAAGGCCGGAATGGTGGGGATGACAAAATCCATCGCCTACGAGGTGGCCAGCCGTGGCATTACCGCCAACGCGGTGGCGCCGGGGTTCATCGCAACGGCGATGACCGAGAAACTGACCGAGGATCAGAAAGACGCGATCAACGGCAAGATTCCGGCGGCGCGCATGGGCACGCCCGAGGAAATCGCGGCGGCGGTTCTTTATCTGGCCAGCCCCGAGGCGGGCTATGTCACCGGGGCGACCTTGCATGTGAACGGTGGTATGGCCATGTTGTAGGCGGCTTGGCCCGCCATGGCGGGCCTTGTCTGGAAAGCGTTTGCCATTCGCGCGCCATGTGCTATAGGCGGCGCACATTCGTCGGCGGTGGGCCCGTTCCAACCCCGACACGCCCGCCTGCCGGGCAGTCAAACCGCCCGGACGGGCATCACCAAACCCGCTTCCCTTCGTGGGCAGGGGCGGAAAACGGACCGAAAGGTTCGAAAAGTAGATGAGGATTAAGACATGAGCGACATCGCAGATCGCGTTAAAAAGATCGTTGTGGAACATCTGGGCGTTGAAGAAGACAAGGTGACCGAGAACGCCTCGTTCATCGACGATCTGGGCGCCGACAGCCTTGACACTGTTGAGCTGGTCATGGCCTTCGAGGAAGAGTTCGGCATCGAGATCCCCGACGATGCGGCCGAAACCATCCAAACCTTCGGCGACGCGGTGAAGTTCATCAACGAAGCGTCGTAAGCCGAGCTTCGTGTCGAGTTTTCGAAGGGCCCCTGCCGGATAGCGGGGGCCTTTTTCGTCGTTGTTGGTCAGGAACGGCGCGAATTGGCTGCATCATGCCGATTTGGTACAATCGCGGTGGCGTGAGACGCTCCAGAATCAATTTTGGCCGCGTGGATTTGCGCGGTGGGCGATGCGATGGAAAGGCACGGCTGGAATGATCATTTATCCCACCCTTGAACTGCATAACGGTAAATGTGTTTCGTTGACGCGGGGCCGGTTGGAAGAACCCGTGATCTGGCATGTGGACCCGGTTGAAACGGCACGCGGTTTTGCCGCTGCCGGGGCCGAATGGATGCATGTCACCGATATCAACGCCTTGGCGGGTGATGGCGACAATGCCCAATTGCTGGAAGACATCATTCGCGCGGCGGGTATCCCTGTGCAACTTGGTGGCGGGTTCCGGTCGCGTGATGCGGTGGACCGCTGGATCGACAAGGGCGCCGGACGTGTCGTGGTAGGGACCATGGCGGCGCATGACCCTGATTTGCTGCGCGAATTGGCCAAGTATTTCCCCGATCAGATCGTTCTGGCGGTGGATGTCTTCAATGGCGCGGTGATGACCGAAGGCTGGAAATCGCAATCGGCCTTTACGCCCGAGGATTACATCAAGGCCTTTGACGACGCCCCCTTGGCGGGCATCATCGTGACCGATATCGACGCCGATATCGAAGACACTGATGGCAGCCTTGGCGTGATCACGCATCTGGCCGCACAAACGCACCATCCGGTGATCGCACGCGGGACGGTGCGCAGTGCCGACGATGTCTCGCGCCTGAAATACGTGCCCAACGTGGCGGGAACGTTGATCGGTCAGGCGCTTCTGTCACGCGATGTCGATTTGCAAGAGGCCTTGAGCCTTGCGCGGGCCGTGCCCGAGCCGACCGCCGAGTTCCAGTAACTTTCGGGCTGCTGTCAGCATATGAAACACTAAAGCGTTCCGCCTTTGATCCGAGCCATCGGCAAAAGGCGGAACGCGTGCAACGATTGGGTTTTGGGCTGCATTTCCCGATAAGCTGTGATGCAGGTTTTTCGCGAAACGCTTTGGCATTGCCTTGCTTGCCGGGCCTGCTTGGGCTTGCCCCCTAGGGGTAAGGCACGCTATGAGCAGCCGAGGAAATTTGTGAAAGGGCAGCAGGATGCGTCGTGTCGTTGTTACCGGCCTTGGATTGGTCACGCCGTTGGCGTCGGGGGTCGAGGAAAGCTGGAAGCGTCTGCTGGACGGGCAATCGGGGGCGGGTACGATCACCCGGTTCGATCCTGAGAACGTGGCGACGAAATACGCCTGCGAAGTACCGCTTGGCGATGGCAGCGACGGAACCTTCAACGCCGACGATCACATGGCCCCGAAAGAGCGCCGCAAGGTGGATGATTTCATCCTTTACGGTCTGGCGGCGGCGGATCAGGCGGTGGCCGATGCGGGCTGGACCCCCGAGGACGAAGAAAGCCTTTTGCGGACCGGCGTGATGTTGGGCTCGGGCATCGGCGGGCTGCAATCCATTGAACAGACAACGCTTTTGATCCGCGACAAGGGTGTGCGGCGTGTCTCGCCCTTTTTCATTCCCGGCGCGCTGATCAACCTGATTTCGGGCCAGGTGAGCATTCGCTATGGCTTCCGGGGGCCGAACCACGCGGTGGTGACGGCCTGTTCGACGGGCGCGCATGCGATTGGCGATGCCTCGCGCCTGATCAAGTACGGCGATGCCGACGTGATGGTGGCCGGTGGGGCCGAGGCGGCGATTTGCGAGATCGGGATTGCGGGCTTCAACGCCTGCAAGGCCCTGTCGACCAAGCGCGCCGACGACCCGCAGGCGGCCAGCCGCCCCTATGACGCGGACCGCGACGGGTTTGTCATGGGCGAGGGCGCGGGTGTTGTCGTGCTGGAGGAATACGAGCATGCCAAGGCGCGCGGGGCCAAGATTTACGCCGAAGTTCTGGGCTATGGCCTGTCGGGCGATGCCTATCACATCACCGCCCCGGCGGAGGATGGCGATGGCGGGTTCCGCGCCATGCAGGCGGCCTTGAAACATGCCGAGATCGACCCGGGCCAGGTGGATTACATGAACGCGCATGGCACCTCGACCATGGCCGATACCATTGAATTGCAGGCGGTTGAGCGGCTTTTGGGGGCCGCGGCCGGCAAGGCGACGATGTCGTCGACAAAATCCTCGACCGGGCACCTTTTGGGGGCTGCGGGGGCGATCGAGGCGATCTTTTCGATCTTGGCCGTGCGTGACCAGGTGGCGCCGCCGACGATCAACCTGGACAACCCGGCGGTGGAAACGCCGCTGGACCTTGCGGCCAATGCGGCGCGGGAGCGCGAGATCAACGTGGCAATGTCAAACAGCTTTGGCTTTGGCGGCACCAATGCCTCGCTTTGTGTTGGGAAGCTGCGCTGATGTGGCGGCATATCGCCTCTAACTTCCTGACTTTCCTTGTTGTTTTGGTCTTCCTTCTGGGCGGGGTGATCCTTTGGGGGCAGTCCGAGTACAGCGCGCAAGGGCCGTTGGAGGAATCCATTTGCCTGCGCGTCGAACGGGGCAGCAACATGCGCGCCGTGTCGCGGGAACTGGAGGCCGAAGGGGCCTTGCGCAACGGTACGATCTTTCGTGTCGGGGCGGAATATTCCAATAAAACCAGCCAGTTGAAGGCCGGTAGTTGGTTGATCCCCGAAGGGGCCAGCATGGGGGAGATCACCGAGATCATCACCCGTGGTGGCGCGAGCACCTGCGGCACCGAGGTGGTCTATCGAATCGGGGTGACCCGCGCGGACGTGCAGGTGCGCGAGCTGGACCCGGCGACCAACCGCTACGTCGAGCGCGCCGAGTTCAACCCGGTCCAAGACGAGATACCGCAAATCTTTGAAAACGTTCGCGAAAAACCCGATACCCGCTATCGTATCGCGATTGCCGAGGGGGTCACAAGCTGGCAGATCGTCAATGGATTGCAGGCGGTGGATGTTCTGGAGGGAGAGGTTAACGAAACCCCGCCCGAAGGCAGCCTCGCGCCCGACAGCTACGAGGTGAGCGAAGGCGATACACGCGGTAGCGTGATCGAAAGAATGCAGCAGGCGCAAGACGTTATCCTTGCCGCCGCCTGGGAAAGCCGGGCCGAGGATATCCCGCTTGAAACACCCTACGAGGCGTTAATCCTTGCCTCGATCATCGAGAAGGAAACCGGGGTGCCCACGGAGCGCGGGCAGGTGGCCAGCGTCTTTACCAACCGTTTGCGGCAGGGCATGAAACTGCAGACCGACCCAACGGTGATTTACGGGATTACCGAGGGCCAGAGCGTGCTTGGCCGGGGGCTGCGGCGGAGTGAACTTCGCGCCAGAACCGATTGGAATACTTACGTAATTGACGGTTTGCCGCCGACGCCGATTGCCAATCCGGGGCGGGCCAGTATCGAGGCGGCGGTCAATCCGCTGGAGACCGATTTCGTTTTCTTCGTGGCCAAAACTCTGGACCCGCGCGATGGCCATGTCTTTGCCGAAACACTGGCCGAGCATAACGAGAACGTGGCCCGCTACCGCGCACTTGAGGCCGAGCAAGGGCAGAACTGATTTTCTGTACAACTTGTACGTTTTGTACGCGAGTTTTGTACGAAAATCCCGGGGTCCAGTTCGGCGAACGTACAAACCGTACGAAACGTCTTGCCTCAGGCGAGTGGTGTGAGGCCCCGGATCAGGTCCGGGGCGGGGTGATCCCTGCGGTTACGACTATTTAACCTTTTCAGGGTATCAGTAATACGTGATTGATGTGACAGGAACCGCGACATCGTAGAATTTTTTGAATGTGTTGATATGGGCGGAGCGTGAATGGCAGGTGTCATTCCGGAGCGGTCATGGCCCGAAACGGCAGGGCTGGTCAGAGCGGACCTTCTGGCCGAGATGGTCAGGTGACCGTTGGGCGGGACAAAGCGGACAAACATTACACTCGAGCTCGGGTAAACTTTCTCGCAACGAAAAACCCAAAACACACTGCGCACGTGTAGGGAAGAACGTACACTATGAACGCTAGCACCGCCTTTAGTTGCCAGGCGATCCCCATTATTGCTGGAGAAAAATACAGTTCCTCAGCATAGCTCTTTAAATTCGGAGCAACATTCACGGTCCTTTCCGCTGAGCTAAGCCCTTCAAGGTCCACACCCATCCACCAAAGTTCTAAAAATACTGAGAAATCACCCCACCAGGCAAGTACAAGAGTTAGCGCTCCACTCGCCATTAGGCTTCGTCCGATGCCAACGCAAAACCGGCTTTGTCGGAACGAAAAAAACCACGGCGCTGCCGCAATCGCTAAAATCAACAATACTTTAACTGTAATTCCCAAACTATGCATCAGACGTGCTTGGCTCCGCGAGGATGAACCCCCATCATCGTTGTAAAGGTAATCGTGACGTTGTCTCTATGGAAATCGAGCAATCGAATGCATTGGTAGGTATGGGCTCGGACCTGTCGTTAGCTGCATCTTTGCCGAATGACGGCTTTGGCGCAACGGCCAAACCTTACAAAGCCCCCTCCCTGCGCATAGCAGCCACTCGTTCATCAACAACAAATTACGATTTCTATCTGCCACCTCAGGTGACCGGATCAACCACGTACTACGGGTACCCATCTTGTCATGTGAAGGGCTGTTGACCGCCGCCCATGAAAAGGCGCCGCTGCCGGGGCAGGGCGCCTTTGCGGATCGCATGTTCGGTGCCTTACGGTTTGGCGTCGGCTGGTTTGGCTTGTCCCGGTGCTTGCGCTTGAGCCTGCGGTTGGGCCTGTTGTGCCTGACCGCCGCCGGATTGCTTGCCGCCCTTGGCGTTGAGCGGATCATCCTGCCGCTGAACCGAGCCTTCGAAGTGGGCGCCGGATTCGATGGCGATGGTTTTGTGAATGATGTCGCCTTCGACACGGGCGGTGGAGGTCAGGCGCACCTTGAGGCCACGCACTCGACCGACGATACGGCCATTGACGACCACGTCGTCGGCGATCACCTCGCCCTTGATGGTGGCGCTTTCGCCGACCGTCAGAAGATGGGCGCGAATATCGCCTTCGATGGTGCCTTCGACCTGAATATCGCCAGTGGTTTTGAGATTGCCGGTGATGTGCAGATCGGAAGACAGCACCGATGCGGGCGGTTTCGCCTTGGGCGCGGAGGCCTTGAATTCGGTGCTGGGCGCCTCGTTGCGCGGCGCGTCGGCCTTGGAGTCGGACGCTGCGGGTTTGGGGGCGTCACCTGCCTTGGGCGCGGGTTCGTTGATTTTGCTTTTAGAAAACATCGTTAGCAGCCTTGATATAGATCATTGGGTTGACGGCTTTGCCGCCCACGCGGACCTCGTAGTGTAGATGGGTCCCGGTGGATCGTCCAGTGTTGCCCATAGCGGAAATCTTCTGTCCGCGCGATACTCTTTGTCCCTTCTTCACGAAGATTTTGGAGTTGTGGGCGTAACGGGTTTCAATGCCGAACTCGTGCTGGATCTTCACCAGACGGCCATACCCCGAGAGCCAACCGGCGTGGGTGACCACGCCGTCGGCGGTGGCATAGATGGCGGTGCCATGGGGGGCGGCGAAATCGGTGCCCTTGTGCATCCGGCCCCAGCGCATGCCAAAGCCCGAGGTGTAGCGGAAGCTGCTTTTGAGCGGCAGGGCGAAGGGCGCTTTTTGCGCGGCGATGCGATACAGGTTCAGGCGGTCCAACTCGCCAAGGATACGGTTGGCCCGCTGGGCATCGGGCGAGGGATCTTCGCCACGGGTGGAAAAGCTGAGCGGCATCAGGGGGCCGCCTTGGCCGGAATAGCCACGGCGCACGGTGCTGAGCAGGTCATTGGTGTTCATGCCCGCGGCGCGGAACATCTTGTCCAGCGGTTCGACGGAGATGGTCATCGCCTCTTCCAGTTGACGGAAGATTTGATCGTTCTGGTCGCGGATGAGTTTCAGGCGCGAGGCCATTTCATCGGCTTCGAGCAGGGCGGTTTGCGCGTCCTGGCGGATTTGATCGCGTTCGCGGGCCGTGTCCTGCAGGGCGGTGGCCAGTACATTGAGGGTGCCGTCGGTGGCGGTTTTGCCATCCTCGTCGGTCTGGCTGCTGCCCGTGTTGTTTTCAAGGGCAAGGGCCAGTTTTTCCGCCTCGCCGCGGGCGCTGTCGCGTTCGGTCATCGCGGTGCGCAGGGTGGATTGGATCACCTCGATGCCGGTTTCCAGTTCACGGCGGCGGGTCTCGGACGCCAGCAATTCGGATTGCATGACCGAGATCTGTTTCAGGGCGGAGTTGAAGCGTTCCTGCGCGGCGACGGCTTCTTCGGCGCGTTTGTCGCGTTCCGACGACAGGGCGTTGAGGCGCATTTCGTAGGTGCGTTGATCCCGCTTGGCCTGTTCGCGGAAGTTGCCCGCGCCGATCGAGTCCATCACGAGAACGGCGGTGGCGATGATTGCCCAGGCCACGATGGCCGAGGCGCCCGCGAAGGCCAGGAACTGCGAACCGGGGCGAAGCCGGATGAAGCGTGTGTCGGTATCGGAGCGCAGGAAGACCCGTCGCTCGGGGAAATAGCGCTCAAGAAGCGTGTGAATTTTGATAGCCAGTCGCGTGCGCACGAAAACAACCCGTCCCTTTTGTCCCTTTTCCCAACGGCCGGCGCTTGTTTGTTTTAAAATGTTTGGTCACATTTCGTGACCGCGCCTTGGGGCTAGTGCTTAGCCAGTGCTTTCCCTTTGGGCAAGGATTTTGGGCGGGTGATTCGCGGATTTCGGCAAGATGTGGCGTGAATGGCAAAAAATCGCCGATCCACAAAGGGTTGCCCCAAGCTTTCGGTGCATTTCGCTGAGGCGTTTCGGCGCAGGTGGCCCGGTTTTTTAATTGGCCAGCGGCCAGTAGAAATCGGGCGGCAGGCCGGCCTCGGCGCGTTTTTCCTCGTTGAAGGGCGGTTTGAGAGGGCCGTGGAAGTAGCGGCGCACGAGATCGTGGAACACCTCTTTGGGGTCTTTGTCGTGGCGGCCGCAGAGGAAGTGAAACCATTTCGAGCCATAGGCGACATGGCCCACTTCCTCGGCATAGATCACCTTGAGGGCCTCGACGGTCTGGCTGTCCTTGGCCTTCTCGAAAATCTCGATCATGCCGGGAGTGACGTCGAGCCCGCGGGCCTCAAGCACCATGGGCACGACGGCGAGGCGGCCCATGAAATCCCCGGCGGTGTCTTCGGCGGCGCGCCACATGCCCGCATGGGCGGGCAGGGCGCCGTAGTGGCTGTCGTGGGCTTCCAAGCTGTCGCAGACGAGGTTGAAATGCTTGGATTCCTCATCCGCCGATTTGACCCAGTCGTCGTAGAATCCGATGGGCATGGGCGTGTCGGTGAAACGCGCGATGATGTCCCAGTGCAGGTCGACGGCGTTGAGTTCGATATGCGCCACGGCGTGCAGGATGGCGATGCGGCCTTGCGGGCTGCCGGGGCGGCGGCGGGGCACGTCGCGCGGGTCCAGCAACTCGGGCTTTTCGGGGCGCGCGGGGCGCAGGGGCGGTTCGGCCTTGCCCAGGGGGATGTCTTCCCCGGCGTCGCGCGCGGCGAACCAGGTGGCCGCGTGTTTGCGCGAGAGGGCGGTTTTTTCGCGGCCATCGGCGGTGGTCAGAACCTCGACCGCCATTTGTGCAAGCGTTTGGGTCATGCGGTAAGGTCTTTCAGGGCTTGCAGAACCTCCTCGACATGGCCGGGCACCTTGACCTTGCGCCATTCGCGCGCGATGCGGCCTTCGCCGTCAATCAGGAAGGTGGAGCGTTCGATGCCCATGAAGGTCTTGCCGTACATCTTTTTTTCCTTGTAGACGCCATAGGCTTCGGAAACCTCGTCCTCGGCGTCGGACAGAAGCGGGATGCCAAGCGAATGCTTGTCGCGGAACTTGTCGTGCTTGGCGACGGTATCCTTGGAAATCCCCATGACATGGGCGCCGAGCGCCTGAAATTCCCCGTGCATTTCGGTGAAACCGATGGCCTCCTTGGTGCAGCCGGAGGTGTCGTCGCGCGGGTAGAAGAAAAGAACCACGGGCGCGGGGCGCAGGGCGGAGAGAGCCACGCTGTCGCCGCCATCGCGCGGCAAGGTGAAATCGGGGGCCATTTGGGTGCTGTTGGTCATGGGATATCCTTGTTATGTGCGGTCAGCGGTTTCATACTAGGGCCGTCAAGGCCAGGGAAAAGGACAAGGCAAGCGGGCAAGGGCAGGGCCTGTACGGTCGGATCATATGAGCGAAACTGAAGACATCAAGCCACCGCGCCGCCTTTGGCGGCGGGCAGTGCTTTGGCTGCTGGGAACCGTGCTGGTTCTGGTGGCGGCGGGCGCTGTTGCGGTGATGGCCCTGGTAGGCACGCAGGTCAGCGCGCCGGACTGGCTGCGCAGCCGGATCACCGAGCGGATCAACGACGATGCGGGCGCGATGCGGCTGGGCCTTGGCGAGATGTCCTTCGTCATGGACGAGAATTGGGTGCCGCGCCTGAACCTGCGCGAGGTAACGGTGCGGGACGAGACCGGACAGCCCTTGGCCAACCTGACCGACGTGCAGGGGACATTTGCCCTGCGGCCCCTGTTGCGGGGCGAGTTGCGCCCCGGCGAGATCCGGGTATCGGGCGTGCAGGTGGCGTTGCGCCGCTCGGAGAGCGGTGCCATGGGCGTGAGCCTTGGGGAAGCCGCCGCCCCCGCCGTGGAGGAAGCCCCCAGCATGGCGGCCTTGTTGCAGCCCTTGGAAGAGCTGTTGCGCGAGCCGCATTTCTCGTCGCTGACCCGGGTCGAGGCGCGCAATATGACCCTGCGCTATGAAGATGCGCGGGTGCAGCGGGCCTGGACCGTGGATGGCGGGCGCCTGACGCTGGAACGGGCGGGGGACGATTTGCAGATCAGGGGGGATTTCGTGCTGTTGGGGGCGCGGGATTATGCCACGACGCTGGCGGTGAACTATGCCGGTCGGATGGGCGAGGCCGAGGCGGTGTTCGGCGTGAGCTTCGAGGATATGCCGGCGCGCGACATTGCCGGGCAATCGCCCGCGTTGACTTGGCTTGAGGCGCTGGATGCGCCGATTTCGGGGGCGTTGCGCGCCGCCGTGGCCGAGGACGGGCAGCTTGGGCCGCTCAATGCGACGCTGCAGATCGGTGCCGGGGCGGTGCAGCCGACCGAAGCCACGAAACCCATCCCGTTTTCCAGTGCGCGAAGCTATTTCACCTATGATCCGGTGCGGCAGGTGATGCAGTTTGACGAGGTCAGCATCGAAAGCCCCTGGGTTAATGTGCAGGGCGAGGGGCAGGCCTACCTGGTGGGTATGGAGGACGGCTGGCCGCGCGAGTTGCTGGGACAATTCAGGGTGAACCGGATCAGTGCCAACCCTGCGGATTTGTACCCCGCCGCCGTGGAACTGGAGCAGGTGGCCATGGACCTGCGCCTTGAGATGGAGCCGTTTCGCCTGAGCCTTGGGCAGATGAGTCTTGTGGACCAAGGCCGGCACCTTGTGTTGCGCGGCGAGGTGCAGGCCGAGCCGGAGGGCTGGGATCTGGCGCTGGATGGCGAGCTGGATGGGCTGTCGCCCGCGCGGCTGTTGCAGTTGTGGCCCGAACGCGTGAAGCCGCAGACGCGCAAATGGATAGATGAAAACGTCAAACAGGCGGAGTTGAGCAACATTCAACTTGCCGTGCGATCACAGCCCAAAAGCCGCCCTGACGTGTTCATGGGCTTTGACTTCGAGGGATTGGAGGCCCGGTTTGTCAAGGAGGTGCCCCATATCAAGGCCGCCTCGGGGCATGCATCGCTTTATGACAACCGTTTCGTGGTTTCGGCCATGCAGGGGTATGTGCAGGCCGCGACAGGCGGGCGGATCGACATTGCAGGCACCAGTTTCGAGGTGCCCAACGTGGCCATCAAGCGTGGCCCGGCGCGGGCGCGTCTGAAGACCGAAAGCACGATCACCGCGGCGCTGTCGCTGTTGAACGAAGAGCCGTTCCGGTACCTGGACAAGGCCGGGCGGTCGGTGACCTTGGCCGCTGGGCGGGCGGCTTTGCAAGGGCAGTTGGATTTCCTTCTCAAGCCGAACCTGCAGCCGGACGAGGTGGCCTTTGATATCGGCGGCAGCCTGCATGACGTGCGCAGCGAGGCGCTTGCGCCGGGGCGCGTTCTGGCGGCGACAAAGCTTGAGGTGCAGGCAAGGAACAATAGCCTGACCATCGGCGGCGAGGGGCGCCTGGGCCGTGTTCCCATCCATGGCACCTATCGCGCGGACCTTGGCCCCGAGTCCGGGGGGCGGGCGCGTGTCGAGGGCTGGGTGGAACTGTCGGAGCGTTTTGCAGATGAGTTCAACATCGGCCTTCCGCCCGGAAGCCTTTCGGGGGCTGGCCGCGCCGATGTTGTGATCGGGTTCGAAAAGGGGCAACCGGGGCGCTTCGAGATGACCTCGGACCTGTCGGGGGTCGGCTTGAGCTTGCGACAGTTGGATTGGAGCCTGCCGCCTGCGGCGCGCGGGGCATTGGAGGTGTCCGGGCGCTTGGGCACGCCGCCGGATTTGAGCCGCGTTTCCTTGCAGGCGGCGGGCTTGACGGCAGAGGGCCGGGTGAGCCTGTTGCCGGGGGGACAATTGGAAAGGGCGCAGTTCGACACGGTGCGCGTTGGCACATGGCTGAACGCGCCGGTGGATTTGATCGGGCGCGGCGCGGGTGTTCCCCCCGCGGTTCAGGTGCGCGGCGGCACGGTCGATTTGCGCCAGACCTCGCTTGCCGGGGATGGGCAGGGCGGTGGCCAGCGGCGCGCCGAAGGCGGGCCGGTCAGCCTTGCGCTGGACAGCCTGCAGATTTCCGATGGCATTTCGCTGACCGATTTTCGTGCCGAGCTGGACATGCGGCGCGGGGCGGATGGCACGTTCACCGGCAGGGTGAACGGTGGCGCGCCGATAAGGGGCCGCGTCGTGCCGCAAAAGGGGCGTAGCGCGTTTCGCATTCAATCGGACAATGCCGGGGGGGTTCTGGGATCGGCGGGGTTGTTGAAACAGGCCCGGGACGGGACGATGGACTTGGTGCTGGCCCCGGCGGGACGGGCGGGCACCTACAACGGCCAGTTGACCGCCAGTGGATTGCGTTTGAAAGATGCGCCGGCCCTTGCGGCGCTTCTCAACGCGATGAGCGTTGTCGGGCTTTTGGAGCAAATGGGCGGGGAGGGCATCCATTTCAACGAAGTGGATGCGCGGTTCCAGCTTTCGCCCGAGCGGGTGACGCTTTATTCCGGCAGCGCCGTGGGCGCGTCGATGGGGATTTCCATGGATGGGTATTATTTCATGCAAAGCGGGCAGATGGACATGCAGGGGGTGATTTCGCCGTTTTACCTGATCAACGGGATTGGCGGGATATTCACCCGCCGGGGCGAGGGCCTTGTGGGGGTGAATTACGAGCTGACGGGGCAGGCCGCGAACCCGCGGGTGAATGTGAACCCCTTGTCGGTGTTCACCCCGGGCATGTTCCGGGAATTGTTCCGGCGGCCCCCGCCGACGCGGAACACGGGACAAGGCGGCGCGGCGCAGGAGCGCCCGCAAGAGGATACCGGGCAGGGGCAAGGGCGGTGAAGCTGAGTGATTTCGATTTCGAATTGCCGGAGCGGTTGATTGCCACGCGGCCGGCGCGGCCGCGCACATCGGCGCGGCTTTTGGTGGCCGAGGGGGGCGGGATCACCGATGCGGTGGTGCGCGATCTTGGGCATTTCCTGTGCCCCGGTGACCGGCTGGTCTTGAACGATACCGCGGTGATCCCGGCGCGGCTGTCGGGGATGCGGGCGCGGCAAAGTGCCCAAGGCCCTACCGAGGCCAAGATCGAGGTGACCTTGCTGGAGCCGGGGCCGGACGGCACATGGGCGGCCATGGTGAAGCCTTTGAAAAAGCTGTCCGAGGGCGAGGTCGTGCGCTTTGGCGCGGGGCTTGAGGCAACCTGCGAGGCCAAGCGCGAGGGGCAGGCGATCTTGCGGTTCAACCTTGAGGGCGAAGCGTTTGACGCCGCTTTGGATGCGGCGGGGGCCATGCCCTTGCCGCCCTATATCGCGGCCCGCCGGGCGGCGGATGAGAAGGACCGCGAGGATTATCAGACCGTCTGGGCGCGGCATCCCGGGGCGGTGGCGGCGCCCACGGCATCGCTTCATTTCGATGATGATTTGTTGGCGGGGTTGCGCAAGATGGGCGTGGGGTTCAGCCATGTCACCCTGCATGTGGGGGCGGGCACCTTCCTGCCGGTAAAGGTCGAGGATGTCACCACCCACAAGATGCATGCCGAATGGGGCAGGGTAAGCGAGGCCGCCGCGCGCGAGATAGCCGAGACCAGGGCCAAGGGTGGCCGGGTGATCCCGGTGGGGACCACCGCGCTGCGGCTGATTGAAAGCGCGGCACGCGAAACAGGCGAGATTGCCGCGTGGGAGGGCGATACGGATATCTTCATCTATCCGGGGTTCACGTTCCGGGTGACCGATGCCCTGATGACCAATTTCCACCTGCCGAAATCGACATTGATGATGCTGGTCAGTGCCCTGATGGGGCAGGACCGGCTGCGCGGGATTTATGACCATGCGGTGCGCGAGGACTACCGGTTTTTCAGCTATGGCGATGCGTCGCTTTTGATCCCGGAGTGAGGGGAAAGGACATTTGACATGACGGAAAAACAGGCCGCCTTGGTTTTGCGCGGCGCAATTTGGGTGCTGTTGTTGACCAGTTTCGGCTTGATCATGGCGGGGTTGAACAATGCGGGAATGATCCTTGCCTGTGTCAGCTTGGTTTTGAACCTTGCCTTGCAACGCGATGCGGTGCGCGGGCCCTTGATTGCGCGATTGACGGGACAGGCAAAGAAATAGCCGTGGCACCGTGGCGGGCGGTTGATCCGCCTTTCGGACTCTGGCAGCGAGGAAAACGACATGAGGCGAGTCGGGTTTGACCGGCCAAGAGGGTGGCCGGGTTGTTAGACACGCGCCGTAGAGAACGGGAGACCGGTGATGATCAAGGTTCTGGCTAGTTCCTGGGCGCTGCTTCTTGGGATGATGCTTTTGCAGGTGGGCAATGGCCTGCAAGGCACCCTTTTGGGTGTGCGCGGCCAGTTGGAGGGGTTTTCGACCTTTTCGATGTCGATCGTCATGTCGGGCTATTTCGTGGGCTTCCTGTTCGGGTCGCGCATGGCCCCCGAGATGATCCGCCGCGTGGGGCATGTGCGGGTCTTTGCCGCGCTGGGCTCGCTTATTTCGGCGGTGTTGATCCTTTACCCGGTGGCGACCCATCCGATTGCGTGGATGGCGGGCCGAATCGTGATCGGCTTTTGTTTTTCGGGCGTTTACGTCACCGCCGAAAGCTGGCTGAACAATGCCGCCACGAACGAAACACGCGGGCAATCACTGTCGCTTTACATGATCGTGCAAATGGCCGGGATCGTCTCGGCGCAGGCGATCATGGTTTTGGCCGACCCGTCCGGGTTTATCCTGTTCATCGTCTCCTCGGTATTGGTCTCGATTGCTTTTGCCCCGATTCTGCTGTCGATCAGCCCGACGCCGGCCTTTGGCACGACGAAACCCATGAGCCTTTTGGAAATCATGCGTATTTCGCCGTTGGGCTGTGTGGGCATGTTCCTGTTGGGGGGTGTCTTTTCGGCGCAATTCGGCATGGCGCCGGTTTTCGGGGCCGAGGCGGGCCTGAGCGTCGGGCAAATCTCGGCCTTCGTGTCGACTTTCTTTATCGGGGCGCTGGTGTTGCAATACCCGGTGGGCTGGATGTCGGACCGGATGGATCGGCGGGTGCTGATCCTTGGAACCGCGGTGCTTGGCGGGTTAGGGGCCTTGCTGGGCTTCGCCCTGAGCGGATATTTCGTGATGCTTCTGGTGGCGGGGCTGACGATTGGCGGCGTTTCGAACCCGCTTTATGCCCTGTTGATCGCCTATACGAACGATTTCCTGGATTTCGACGATATGGCCGCCGCCTCGGGCGGGATGGTCTTTATCAACGGCCTTGGCGCGGTGACCGGGCCGCTTGTGACCGGGTGGGTCATGGGGCAGATCGGGCCGCGCGGGTTTTTCCTGTTCATCGCGGTCTTGTTGTTGGCGATGGCGGGCTATGCGGCTTACCGGATGACGCAGCGGGCCGCGCCGTCGGTCGAAGACACCGACAGCTATGCGCCCGTGGCCCTGGGCGCGACGCCGATGGCGGTGGAGTTCGCGCAGGAATACGCCATCGAGACGGCGCAGGAAGAAGCCGCACAGGAAGAGGAGGCAGCCGCGACAGCGGCCTCGGGGTGACGGCGCCGTGATGGCGCTAACGTCACGTGGAATGTTGGAAGTGTAGTAAATCGTGACTGTTCTTGAAGAATAACATGCAGTTAACCTTTAGGTAACGGTTTTACGACGCGCATGGGCGAATGAGGAGATACCTATGATTGCGCCAGAGGATGTTCTGAGTTTTTGGTTGGACGAAGTCGGCCCGGAGGGCTGGTACGAGGTTTCGGAGGAACTGGACGCGACGATCCGCGAGCGGTTTGAGGCCGCTTGGGAAAACGCGCAGGAGGGGGCCTATAGCCTGTGGCTGACCTATCCCAGCGGGACCCTGGCCTATATCATCCTGATGGACCAGTTTCCGCGCAATATGTTCCGTGGCGAGGGGCGCGCCTTTTCGACGGATCGTCCGGCCCTGGCCGCGGCCAAGGCGGCGATCCAACGCGGCTGGGACCTGCGCATCGACGAGCCGGCGCGGCAGTTCTTCTATCTGCCGCTGATGCATTCGGAAAACCTGTGCGATCAGGAGCGTTGTGTGCGCATGATTTGCGAGCGCATGCCCGAGAGCGGCGACAGCAACCTGCTTCATGCCCGGGCGCATCGCGAGGTGATCCGCCTGTTCGGTCGCTTTCCATACCGGAACGGGGCCCTGGACCGGAACACCACGGATGCCGAGCAGAGATTTATCGAAGGTGGCAGTTACGGTGCGCTGGTGCGCGACATGAAGAGCGCGCGGGCGGCCTGAACGCCATTTGACCTTCATGAACATGGAAACGGCGGCCCGGGAGGGAAGGCCGCCGTTTCCTTTGACTCAGATGGTCGAAGCGAAGGGCCGAATGTTAATTGGTGGTTCCGGCGTCGGTCGACCCGGAGGACGTACCGTCATAACCAGTGGCCTGGTTTTCTTCGATCTGCTGAGCCTCGCGACGCTCTGCTGCCGTCACGAATTCATCGGCGGCTTCCAATTGCTCGGCCGTGGTGTCCAGCACGAGGCGCGGTTCGCCGAACTCGGTTTCCTGCAGCGTGAAGGAGGCCATATCGACGGCCACGTCCTTTTCGCCCATGCCGAGGAAGCCGCCGACACCGATCACGACGCCCTCGACCTGACCTTCGATGCTTACGATCATGTCGTTGATATCGCCAATCGTCTCACCCTGCGGGTTATAGACGGCGGCCCCCATCAGGTCGGTGCCCAGGACGGTGTTCTCATCCTGCATGGCGATGGTGCCTTCGACGGCGCCGGAGGCTTCGGCGCTGCCATCGTCCTGTGCCGTATCGGTGGCCGTATCGGCGCCTTCGGTGGCGGTATCCAGGGTATCCATCGCCGGATCGCCGGTTTCCGTGGTGGCGCCTTCGGTCGTGCCTTGGGCGGTATCGCCGGTGGTTTCGGAAGTGCCTTCCTCAACCTCCATCACGCTTTGCGGCTGGGTGTCGGTTTCTTCTTCGCCGGTGGATTGCGCCGACAGTGGCAAGGCGGCCATGGCGGCGATGGCGAATGTACTGACAGATGTTTTCCAGAAGGTCATGATGTCTCTCCTTTGCGGAACTTGGAGCGCCTGTGAATATGATCCGGGGCGCGGTGCCCGGTGGCTTGTGGCGCATGTGGAGAAAACGGGTGTGCCGCCGAATGGTTCCCGGGAGGGGGGGGCAAGCGTGGTGCGGGTTCGGCCGGAATCCGCCGGGATCGGGGCGGGATACGCGGATTTCGGCCGGAGGGCCCTTTTGCTTCGCTGGCCGCGTGGCGCGGGAAGGGGGCGGAGATTGGCGGGTGACAGTATGGGCAGGGCTGCGCTAGGCTGGATCGGAAAAACGCTTTGCGGGGGGGATTGTTGCGGGCAGACAAGAGACGCCGCGACGGAGAAGCGTGCCGTATTGAGGCGGTGGAAGAAATAGTTTAATGCTAAACTAAACCTAGAAGCGGGAGACGCAAATGGCGGCGCAAAGTTTTGACATGATCGTAATCGGCGCAGGCCCGGGCGGCTATGTGGCCGCGATCCGGGGGGCGCAACTGGGCCTCAAGGTGGCGGTGGTCGAGCGCGAGCATATGGGCGGGATTTGCCTCAATTGGGGCTGTATCCCCACCAAGGCGATGTTGCGATCCTCGGAGGTGTTTCACCTGATGCACCGCGCCAAGGAATTCGGCCTGAAGGCCGAGGGCGTGGATTACGATCTGGACGCGGTTGTGAAACGCTCGCGCGCGATCGCCAAGCAGTTGAACTCGGGCGTTGGTCATTTGCTGAAGAAGAACAAGGTCACCGCCATCATGGGCGAGGCGACGACCCCGGCCAAGGGCAAGGTGAGCGTCAAGACCGAGAAGGGCACCGAGGAGTTGCAGGCCAAGCATATCGTTCTGGCCACCGGCGCGCGGGCGCGCGAATTGCCGGGGCTTGAAGCCGATGGCGAACGGGTCTGGACCTATAAGCACGCGCTGACCCCGCCGCATATGCCCAAGAAGCTTCTGGTCATCGGGTCGGGCGCGATCGGCATTGAATTTGCCAGCTTTTACAACACCTTGGGGGCTGAGACCACGGTGGTCGAGGTGATGGATCGTATCCTGCCGGTGGAAGATGCCGAGATTTCGGGCATGGCCAAGAAAGCCTTTGAAAAGCAGAAGATGAAGATCATGGAAAAGGCCATGGTCAAGCAATTGGACCGTGCCAAGGACAAGGTGACCGCGCATATCGAAGTGGGCGGCAAGGTGAAGAAGCACGAGTTCGACAGCGTGATTTCCGCCGTGGGCATCGTCGGCAATACCGAGGGCCTGGGCCTTGAGGATCTGGGTGTGAAGGTGGATCGCAGCCACGTGGTGACAGATGAATTCTGTCGCACCGGGGTTGATGGGCTTTATGCGATTGGCGATGTGGCGGGCGCGCCTTGGCTGGCGCACAAGGCCAGCCACGAGGGCGTCATGGTGGCCGAGATGATCGCGGGCGGGCATCCGCACCCGGTGAAGCCGGAAAGTATCGCCGGTTGCACCTATTGTAATCCGCAGGTGGCCAGCGTGGGCCTGACCGAAGCGCAGGCGAAAGAGGCGGGTCACAAGATCAAGGTGGGCCGCTTCCCCTTCATCGGCAACGGCAAGGCGATTGCCCTTGGCGAGCCCGAGGGCATGATCAAGACGGTTTTCGACGAGAAAACCGGCGAGCTTTTGGGCGCGCATATGATCGGTGCGGAAGTGACGGAATTGATCCAGGGCTATGTCGTGGGGCGCCAGTTGGAAACCACGGAAGAAGACCTGATGAACGCCGTCTTCCCGCATCCGACGCTGAGCGAGATGATGCACGAAAGCGTTTTGGATGCCTTCGACCGGGTGATTCATATCTGAGCGCCGGGAAGCCGGGAAAAGAAAAGGGCGCCGGTCAGGCCGGCGCCCTTTCTATCTGCCGCTTGGGCAGGAGCACTCGGAAGGCTTCGCGCCTTGGAGCGAAACGCTTTAGTGGGCGATCATTTCCTGCACGATTTCTTCGCCGCTCAGGTCCGAGGGGTAATAGGTGGGCCAGTTGGTCACTTCCTCCAGCAGGGCGGCGCGATCATTCCCCCAGTAGAGGTGGTAATGCCCGGCCTCTGTCGGGGCGATGGCGTGATCGCTGAACTGGACGAATTGCGGTGCCTCGGCATCGCCTGACGCCTTTTCAAAGATATAACGCACGCCGCGATTGCCCTTGGAGTAGGTCAAAACCTCGTATCCGTCGTTGGCGTATTGCCCCGAAACATCGCCCCCGTCGCTGTAGAAGGTAAAGGTTTCGTCCTGGATGGTGATCCGGTCCACGTCGGTCCGGTAGCCGGTTTCGTAATAGTCACGATAGGCCTTGGCGGTGCGATCACCGTGCTCGGCCTTGTGGGTCATCACCGGGTCAAGGGTACCATCCAGCAGGTAGGGGTAAACCGACTGCCAGTCGCCCTGCCAGTCGGCAAGGGTGCGGGGCTTGATCTCGGAATCGCTGAAATAGCCGTTGTAGATGCGTTCGGCTTTTTCATCGTGGCTGTGGGCATGTTCATGGTCATGATCATGATCGTGCTCCGTTTCGGTCCCCTCTGCGAGGGCCTGTGCACCGGTAAGAATCATGGCGCTGATTGCAATTGCGCCGAGCGGTCCGGGAAGCTGCATTCTGTTCTCCTCATGTTTAGTCCCGAGAATCGGGTATGTTATATCGTAACGTAATGGGCTTAAATCGAGCAAGGCAGACTGACAAGGGAAAATGCCATTGAGTTTCCGCGATGGATGCCCAAGTGATGGATATCCCGCCGCCTGCTGGTGGGCCGGGGCCTTGACCGGTTGGAAAATGATCTGCCTGCCTTTGTGTTTCGCTTTTGTTCTCATTTTTCGGTTGGATACCGGGCCGCGCTCAACTAAGTTTTCCGCAACACGCCCGGGAGTCTGTCATGGCCGAGTTGAAGAACATCGAAGTGCGCGGGGCGCGCGAGCATAACCTCAAGGGGATCGACGTCGATATCCCGCGCAACGAGTTGGTTGTGATTACCGGGCTGTCGGGCTCGGGCAAATCCTCGTTGGCGTTTGACACGATCTATGCCGAGGGGCAGCGGCGTTATGTCGAAAGCCTTTCGGCCTATGCGCGGCAGTTTCTGGACATGATGGAAAAGCCGGATGTGGACCACATCAGCGGGCTAAGCCCTGCGATTTCCATCGAACAGAAGACCACCAGCAAGAACCCCCGGTCGACCGTTGGCACGGTGACCGAGATTTACGACTATATGCGATTGTTGTTCGCCCGAGTCGGCACGCCCTATAGCCCGGCCACCGGCAAACCCATCGAGGCGCAACAGGTGCAGGATATGGTGGACCGGGTGATGGGGATGGAAGAGGGCACACGCGCCTATCTGCTGGCCCCCATCGTGCGCGACCGCAAGGGCGAGTATCGCAAGGAGATGCTGGAACTGCGCAAGCAGGGGTTCCAGCGGGTGAAGGTGGACGGGGCCTTTCACGATCTGGACGAGCCACCGACGCTGGACAAGAAATATCGCCATGACATCGACGTGGTGGTGGACCGGATCGTGGTGAAGGACGGGTTGGAAACCCGTCTGGCCGACAGTTTCCGCACGGCGTTGGATTTGGCCGACGGGATTGCCATCCTGGAAACCGCGCCGAAAGAGGGCGAGCCGGAGCGGCATACGTTTTCGGAAAACTTTGCCTGTCCGGTGAGTGGTTTCACCATCCCCGAGATCGAACCGCGCCTGTTTTCCTTCAACGCGCCTTTCGGGGCCTGCCCGGAATGTGATGGTTTGGGCGCCGAGTTGTTTTTCGACGAACAACTGGTGGTGCCGGATGCCACGCTCAAGATCAGCGACGGGGCCATCGCGCCGTGGCGGAAGGGCAAAAGCCCCTATTTCCTGCAAACCATCGAGGCGATTGCCAAGCATTACGAGTTTGACGCCAATGCCCGGTGGAAAGACCTGCCCAAACATGTGCAGCAGGTGTTCTTGTATGGCTCGGGCGATGAGGAAATCCAGTTCCGCTATGACGAGGGCGGACGGGTGTACCAGGTGAGCCGCAGCTTCGAGGGGGTTATTCCTAACATGGAGCGGCGCTATCGCGAGACCGATAGCAACTGGATTCGCGAAGAGTTCGAGCGGTATCAGAACAACCGGCCCTGTGGCGCCTGTGGTGGCTATCGCCTGCGCGAGGAGGCCTTGGCGGTAAAGATTGCGGACCTGCATGTGGGGCAGGTGGTGCAGATGTCGATCCGCGAGGCCTATGAGTGGTGCGCGGGCGTGCCCGAGGCCCTGACCAAGCAGAAGAACGAGATCGCCACGGCGATCTTGAAGGAAATCCGCGAGCGATTGGGGTTCTTGAACAACGTCGGGCTTGAGTACCTGACCCTGAGCCGCAATGCCGGGACGCTGTCGGGGGGCGAAAGTCAGCGGATCAGGTTGGCGAGCCAGATCGGGTCGGGCCTGACCGGGGTGTTATATGTGTTGGACGAGCCGTCGATCGGGTTGCACCAGCGCGATAACGGGCGGCTTTTGACCACGCTGCAAAACCTGCGGGATCAGGGCAATACCGTGATCGTGGTGGAGCACGACGAAGAGGCCATTCGCACCGCCGATTACGTCTTTGACATCGGCCCCGGCGCCGGGGTGCATGGGGGCCAAGTGGTCAGCCACGGCACGCCCGAGGCAGTGGCCGAGGATGCCAATTCGGTGACCGGGCAGTACCTGTCCGGGGTGCGTGAGATTGCGGTGCCCGCAACGCGGCGCAAGGGCAACAAGAAGAAGCTGAGCGTGGTGAAGGCCACGGGCAATAACCTGAAAAACGTCACCGCGGATTTCCCCTTGGGCAAGTTCGTTTGCGTGACCGGCGTGTCGGGTGGGGGGAAATCCACCCTGACGATCGAAACGTTGTTCAAGACCGCCAGCATGCGCCTTAATGGCGCGCGGCAGACGCCTGCGCCTTGTGAAACGATCAAGGGATTGGAGCATCTGGACAAGGTGATCGACATCGACCAGCGGCCCATCGGGCGCACGCCACGATCAAACCCCGCGACCTATACGGGCGCCTTCACGCCCATTCGCGATTGGTTTGCCGGGCTGCCCGAGGCCAAGGCGCGGGGCTACAAGCCGGGGCGGTTTTCCTTCAACGTGAAGGGCGGGCGCTGCGAGGCCTGCCAGGGCGATGGTGTCATCAAGATCGAGATGCATTTCCTGCCCGATGTCTATGTCACCTGCGAGACCTGCCAGGGCGCGCGATACAACCGTGAGACACTGGAAATTCAGTGGAAAGGCAAGAGCATAGCAGACGTTCTTGATATGACGGTTGAAGATGCACAGGAGTTTTTCAAGGCGGTGCCTAGTATCCGCGAGAAGATGGATGCGCTGTGCCGGGTCGGGCTTGGCTATATCAAGGTGGGGCAACAGGCGACCACGCTTTCGGGCGGGGAAGCGCAGCGGGTGAAGCTTTCGAAAGAGCTGGCCAAACGGTCAACGGGCCGGACGCTGTACATCCTGGACGAACCGACGACGGGGTTGCATTTCGAGGATGTGAAAAAGCTTCTGGAAGTGCTGCACGAGTTGGTGGAGGCGGGGAACACCGTGGTTGTGATCGAACATAACCTCGACGTGGTGAAAACCGCCGATCATATCATCGACATTGGCCCGGAAGGCGGCGATGGCGGCGGCGAGATCGTGGCCACGGGCACGCCGGAAGAGGTGGCCGAGGTTGAACGAAGCCATACCGGGCGGTATCTCAAGGATATGCTGAATCCCAAGAAAGTTGCGGCAGAATAAAGGGTTACCCGTCTTTCTTCACCTCGATCAGCCCGTACTTGAGGAAAAACAGCCAAGCGCGTTCGATGGTGAGCGGGTTGATGTTGAGCGTTTTCGCCACGGCCTGTGCATCGGTGCCGGTATCGCCTGCGGCTTGGACGGCTTGCAACACCCGGTGAAGGGTTTCGAGTTTTTCGAACATCTGGCCGATCTTGATATGGCGGCGGGCGGTCAGGATGTGATCGAGCGCTGCGGCGTCCCCCTTGGCGGTGACCTTACAAACACCGGGGGCGGCGATCTTGCTTGGGTAGCTTTGGAAAAGGTCTGTGGGTGCAGGGGCCACCGGGTTGGGGCGCGGTGCCTTTTGCGCGGCTTCCGCATGAGCGCGGCGCATGGCGGATTGTTCGGCCCAGAGGTCTTGCATCTGCGGGATGATTTTGGCCCAGTCATAGACCTCAAGCGCGCGCTTTTGCCCGGCTTGGCCCATGGCCCGCCGCTTGGTTTTGTCGCTGGCCAGCGTCACGATGGCCTCGGTCAGGGCAGGCAGGTTGATCTCGGTCATGGCCGAAAGGTTGTTGCCGTATTGTGCGTAGCTTAGGCCGCCATGGTGATAGCGCCAGGCCTCGGGCGCGGTATGGCGCGGGCCGACGGTTTGGGTGGCGATGCGGATGCCGACATCTTCGGTCACCGTGTCGCGCATGCCGTCCCAATCGGAGGTGATTACCGGCAGACCGGCGGCCATGGCCTCAATCGGGGCGAGGCCGAATGTTTCCTGGATGTTGTCGATGGGAAAGGTGAAGATATCCGCGCCCGACAGGGCCTCGGACCGGGCGGTGGCATCACCCCCGTCAAGATGTGTGTAGCTGACTGAGGGCATGAGGGCCTTGGCGCTGTCCTCGAACGCCTTTTGCGAATAGTCATCGGCATAGATGCCGCAGGCGACGAAATTGAGGCGCTTGCCCTTGGGCAGTTGCGCCTGTGCGCGTTCCAAGGCGATAAAGAGCGGCGCGGGGTCGAATTTACCGTAGGGCAACAGGCGCGAAAGGGTGGCGACGACGATATTGCCGTCGGTCCAATTCATGCGTTCGCGCAGGCGCGCGCGGGCCTTGGCGTCATGGGCGAAGTCATCGCAATTGATACCCAGCGGGATCACCGGCATGAGCGGGCGCGGCGGCACTTGCCCAAAGCGTTGGTGCAGGTGTTCGTCGGCCAGTTCGATGTTGCGCAGCGTGGCGGCGTGCACGGCCCTGGAGGTGCAGATCACCGCATCCCATGGCGCTTGCGGGGCGGCGCGCAGATCGTGAAAACCCTGCATCACGGCTTGGGTTGCGGTGGTGTGGGTGACGCCGCATATGGCATAGGCGGCCATGCCGAAATGCTGCCGTTTCCAGCATTCGGCGGCGTAGTTGGGGGCCGGGAAGTAGAGCGTTTCCACCGGCGCCATCCTGAGCGGTGCGCCGGTCAGGGCCGCGCGGTGCGGGATATCGCGGGTGCAGTCGGCTTTGAGTTTACTGGCGAAACCTTCGGCCCCTTTGCGGCCCTGCGACAGCGAGACGAATTCGGACACATCGGCGTGGCGAAAGAACCCTTTGAGGAAGGATGCGCCAGCCACGCGGCGGCCATTCATGCCTTTTGCGTCGGGGGCATAGCCATCCTCGGCGTACCAGATAGCGGCGTTGCGTGTCGGATCAGTCATGGCGGGTCACCCAGAGCCAAGGGGCAGGGCCTGCGCGCCGTTTCGCAAGGTGGACGCGGGGAGCATGTTCTGGACGTTTCCTGTGACGGCTTGGGTCAGCCGGGAGGGGCCTTGTGCCATGAAATTTGCCTGCTCGGTTTTGATTTGACCGTTTTAGGCAGGATAATCGGCGCCATGAAGTCCGCAAAGAGGCAATTTCGCGACGGTGGCGCAAGTAAAAGGCCGCCCGGTCGGGGCGGTCCTTGTTCAGGATTTCTTGCAGGTGTTGATCCCCAAAAGCGCATAGGGCGGACAGGAGCCCAAGGCTGCCGTGACAAGCAGTGCCGCGCCGACGATGCCCGCGATCCATGCCCATGTGCCAGCCAGCGAGGTGAAGGCCAGTAGCACAAGCACGACGCCAACAATGGCGCGAATGGTGCGATTCGTCTTACCCATATTCTTTGCAAACATTCGGTATCTCCCAAAAAAGGTGTATCTGGGATGGATCATACCGATGAATATTGATTCCTGAATATGACGCAGATCAATCCCGCGTACGTTTTTCAAAACGCGGCAGCATGGCCGAGAAATCGCGCCCTTTGCCGTCTTCGTCCTCGACGAACTGTTCGTAAAGGCGCATGGCGGCTTCGCCCAAGGGGGTATCGGCATCGGCGGATTTCGCGGCCTCTTGTGCAAGGCGCAGGTCCTTGAGCATCAGGTCGGCGGCGAAACCGGGTTGGTAGCCGTTGTCCGAGGGGCTTTTCGGGCCGACGCCCGGCGCGGGGCAATAGGTGTTCATCGACCAGCTGGAGCCGGAGGAGGTGGAGACCACATCGAACATCGCCTGGCGGTCGAGGCCCAGCTTGTCGGCCATGGCGAAGGCCTCGCAGGTGACGATCATGGTGGCCCCGAGGATCATGTTGTTGCAGATCTTGGCGGCTTGTCCATTGCCGGAGGGGCCGCAGTGCACGGCCTTTTGGCCCATGATATCAAAGAGTTCCTTGGCCGTGGCAAAGCCCGCCTCATCCCCGCCGACCATGAAGGTCAGGGTGCCGCCCTGAGCGCCGCCGACACCGCCCGAGACGGGCGCGTCGAGTGCGGACAGGCCAGCGGCCTGGGCCTGTTCGGCCACCGCACGGGCGCTGTCGACATCGACGGTGGAGCAATCGAGAAGCACCGCGCCCTTGTCCATCGCCGGGATCACCTCATCGGCGACCTTGCGCAGGATATCGCCGTTGGGCAGCATGGTGATCACCACCTCGGCCCCCTTGGCGGCCTCGGGTGCGCTGTTGGCCATGCCGACGCCTTCGATGCTGACCTCGGCCATGTCAAAGCCGGTGACCTCGTGGCCCGCCTTGGCCAGATTCGCGGCCATTGGTCCGCCCATGTTGCCCAATCCGATGAACCCGATTTTCATGGCTTATCCTTCCTTTTTGAATGAAAGTGCGTCCTGCCCCAAGGGCATCAACATCTGTGTAGCGGCACGCGAGGGCGGGGCGTCAAGCCCGTGCTGCCATTTCGGCGCGCGGTCCTTGTCGATCACGGCGGCGCGGATGCCTTCGAGGAAATCGCCCTGTTCCATGGACCGGAAGGTAAAGCAGAATTCCAGATCAAGCGCGTCGCGAATATCCGCGGCGGGATCGCGCAGGCGGTGGATCATTTCCACGGTGCAGGCCATGGCCAGCGGTGAATTGCGCGACATGGATTTAAGCGTTTCATCGGCGAAATCGCTATCCTCGGTCCGCAGGGAATTGAGGATATCGGTGAGGCTGTCACCGGCGAAATGGGCGTTGATGCGGGCGTGTTTGCCCTCAAGCGGACTGTCGGGCGGGGTTTGGGCGGCCTCGGCAATCACCGAGATATCGCCGCTTTCTTCCAGCTTGGCGATGAGGGCGGGCCAGTCTTCGCCGGGAATGTAACGATCTGCAAAACCGGCATAAATCGCGTCACCCGCGCCCATCCGTGCCGCCGTGGTGCCAAGGTATTCACCGACGCGCCCCGGCGCGCGCGCCAAAAGAAGCGAGCCGCCCACATCCGGCACGAGGCCGATCCCGACCTCGGGCATGGCGATCTGGCTGGATTCGCACACGATGCGATGCGACCCGTGGCAGGCGATGCCCACGCCGCCGCCCATGGTAAAGCCCTGCATGAAGGCGACATAGGGTTTGGGGTATTCGGCGATCTTGGCGTTGAGGCGGTATTCATCGCGCCAGAAGCTGCGCGCATAGTCGTAATCCCCGGCGCGGCCGGTCTCGTAGAGTTTCTGGATGTCACCGCCTGCGCAAAAGGCTTTTTCGCCGGTCGCGTCGATTATCACCAGATCAACGGAGTCATCTTCGGCCCAGGCATCCAGCGCCGCCTCGATTTCAAGCGCCATCTCGTAGCTAAGCGCGTTGAGCGCCTTGGGCCGGGTCAGGGTGATGCGCCCGGCGCGGCCGGTGATGCGGATGCTGATATCGTTCATTTGTGTTCGGCCAGCAATTGGCGGGCGACGATCAGGCGCATGATTTCGTTGGTGCCTTCCAATATCTCATGCACGCGCAGATCGCGCACCAGTTTTTCGATTCCATAGTCGGCAAGGTAACCATAGCCGCCGTGCAATTGCAGGCATTGATTGACGATTTTCGAGCCTGCCTCGGTCACGAACTTCTTGGCCATGGCGCAGAACTTGGTGGCGTCGGGTGCGCCTTGGTCCAGTTTCCATGCCGCTTGGCGCAGGAAGGTGCGGGCGGCTTGCAGTTCGATTTCCATTTCGGCAAGGCGGAATTGCAGGGCTTGGAACTGGTCGATGGGTTTGCCGAAAGCCTTGCGTTCGGACATGTATTGGATGGTCATGTTCAGCGCCTGTTGCGCTGCCCCAAGGGAACAGGCGGAAATGTTAAGCCGCCCGCCGTCGAGGCCCGCCATGGCATATGCGAAACCTTTACCCTCTTCACCGACCAGATCATCGGCGGAAATTTTGCAATTGTCGAATTGCACCTGGGCGGTGGGTTGGCTGCGCCAGCCCATTTTATCCTCGAGCCCGCCGAAGCTAAGCCCCGGTGTGCCGTCTTCGACATAGACGGTGGAAATGCCCTTGGAGCCATCCTCGCCGGTGCGGACCATGACAACGTAGGCGTCCGAATAGCCACCGCCCGAGATGAAGGCCTTGGTGCCGTTGAGGGTGTAGCCTTCGTTGTTGCGTTCGGCGCGGGTTTTGAGCGCCGAGGCATCCGAGCCGGAACCCGGTTCGGTCAGGCAATAGGACAGCACGGTTTCCATGGTCAGGGCCTTGGGCAGAACGCGGGCTTTCATCTCGTCGCTGCCGAAGGTGTCGATCATCTTGGCGCACATGTTGTGGATCGACAGGAAGGCCGCAACCGAGGGGCAGGCCATGCTGAGCGCTTCGAAGATGAGGGTCGAGTCGAGCCGTGTAAGGCCGGAACCACCGGAGTCTTCGCTGACATAGATGCCGCCAAGGCCAAGTTCGGCGATTTGTGGCCAAAGCTCTTTCGGGATGGTGCCTTCGCGTTCCCATTTCTGGGCATGGGGGGCGATATTGTCTTGCCCGAAGGCATGGGCCATGTCGAAAATGGCCGATTGCTCCTCACTCAAGGCGAAATCCATCTGCGTCTCCTCCCAACAGCATGTAATTGAACGCGTGTTTAATTAGCAATCATTGCAGCAATGTTGCAAGGGGCCGTTGCACGAAGGGTAGCGGGATTGCGCGGAATGGAAAACCGGCAATGCGCGGATGGGGCTTTTAGGGCTGTCGCGCCCCGGGCATGCCCCGGGGCCTCTTGGTTGGCCGCAAGGTCCCGGGGCAAGCCCGGGACGGCGTTAGCGGACCGCTTCGATCGGGCCTTCGGCGCGGCCATGGATGAACTGATCGAGGTAGGGATCACCGGAGGCGTCCATTTGCGCCACGGGGCCGGTCCATTGGATGACCCCGTCGTGCAGCATGGCGACATTGTCGGCAATCGCGCGCACGGAGGTCATATCGTGGGTGATGGTCATGGCGGTAGCGCCCATTTCGACCACGATCTCGCGGATAAGGTCGTTGATGACGCCGGACATGATCGGGTCAAGCCCGGTGGTGGGTTCGTCGAAGAAGATGATCTCGGGCTCGGCGGCGATGGCGCGGGCCAGCCCGACGCGCTTTTGCATGCCGCCCGAAAGCTCGGCTGGGAATTTATCGGCCTGTTCGGGTGTCAGGCCGACGCGGCGCAGTTTCTCGATGGCGATCTCGCGGGCCTCGTCCTTGGGGCGTTTGAGCGACCCGCGCAGCAGGCGGAAAGCCACGTTTTGCCAGACGGGCAGCGAGTCGAAGAGCGCGCCGCCCTGGAACAGCATGCCGAAACGGGCGAGGAAGGCGTCGCGGTCGCCCTTGGTGACATCCTTGCCGTCGAGGGTGATTTCGCCGCTGTCGGGTTGAATGAGACCGAGGACGCATTTCAGGGCGACGGATTTGCCGGTGCCCGAGCCGCCGATGATCACCATGGAGGTGCCGGTTTCGATGGTCAGGTCAACACCTTGCAGGACGCGGTTGGCGCCGAAAGCTTTGTGAACGTTCTTGAGTTCGATCATGGGTGAGGCTCCGCTTGGCAAGCCGCTGGGGCGCTGCCCCAGACCCCGGGATATTTGGGGCCAGAAGAAAGCGGGGGCATTCCAGTGCCCCGGGAGATGGCGAGAGCCTGTGTCATGCCGAGAAGAACAGTTCTGTCAGGAGGTAATTGGAGGCGAGGATCAGCACGCTTGCGGCGACCACGGCGGCCTTGGTGGCGCGGCCCACCCCTTGGGCGCCGCGGCCAGAATGCATGCCGTAGTAGCAGCCCATGAGGGCCACGATGAAGCCGAAGGCCGCGCCCTTGATCAGGCCCGAGGCGATATCCCATGCTTCAAGGAAATCAATGGTGTTGTGCAGGTAGGTGGCCGCCCCGAAATCAAGCCGCCCGACGCCCACGAGAAACCCGCCCATGATGCCGATCACGTCGCCCACGCCGACCAGTACCGGTACGGCCAGCGTGGCGGCCAGAACGCGCGGCAGGGTGAGGTATTTCATCGGGTTGGTCGACAGAGTGGTCAGCGCGTCGATCTGTTCGGTCACTTTCATGGTGCCGATTTCGGCGGCGATGGAGGAGGCCACCCGCGCCGCCACCATGAGGCCGCCCAGAACGGGCCCGAGTTCGCGCGTGAGGCCGATGGCGACGATGGAGGGCACCACCGTTTCGGCGTTGAAGCGCGAGCCGCCGGCATAGATTTGCAAGGCCAGCGCGCCGCCGGTGAAAAGCGCCGTCATGCCCACCACCGGCAGCGAGAGCCAGCCGATCTGGATCAGGGCATGGCCGAATTCGCGGGCATAGAAGGGCGGGCGAAAAAGGTGGCTGACGGTATCGCTGGCAAAGATTGCGACGCGACCAATGGTGGCCAGCATCGCAAGCACATTGCGGCCGATGGCGGCAAGGAGGTGAAGGATCCAGTTCATGCGCCCAGGTACCTGCGGGTGTAGCGATTGCCCAGGGACGTCAGGATCTCGTAACCGATGGTGTCGGCGTTATCGGCGAGCGTGTCGATGGTGTTGTTCCGGCCCAAAAGCTCAAGCGATTTCGGGTCATAGCCAAGGTCCGTGACATCGACGCCGATGAGATCCATCGAGATACGCCCGGCGATGGGGCAGGGGGTGTCCTCGGCCCAGAGGCTGGTGTCGGGGCCCATGGCGCGGATGATGCCATCGGCGTAGCCCGCGCTTATGGTGGCAACGCGCATGGGGCGTGTGGCGGTAAAGCTGTTGCCGTAGCCCACGGTCTCACCGGGGGTGAGATCGCGACATTGGATCACCGGGATATCGAGTGTCACGACGGGCCGCGCGTCGGCAAAGGGCAGGCCACCGTAGAGACCGATGCCGGGGCGGGCCAGATCGAAGTGATAGTCGGGCCCCATCAGGATGCCACCGGTATTGGCCAAGGAAAGCGGCACGCCGGTTTCCGCCGTCATCGCCCGGAACGCGCCAAGCTGCTGGGCATTCATCGGGTGATCGGGTTCATCGGCGCAGGCCAGATGCGACATGAGAAGCGCGGGGTGCTGTTCCAGTGCCACGTCGCGCATGGCCGCCCATTCGGCGGGTTCCATCCCAAGGCGGTTCATGCCGGAATCGAGTTGTATACCGAAAGGGTGACCGGGCAGGGCCTCGACATGGCGGATCATCTGGTCGATCGAGTTGATCATCGGGACCAGATCGCAATCACCGATCATATCGGCATCGCCCGCCATGTGGCCGGAAAAGACGTTGATGGTTGGGCCGGGGCCAAGTTCGGCGCGCAGGGCGGCGCCTTCTTCGGCCAAGGCAACAAAGAAGCTGCGCGCGCCTTCCTTGGCCAGGGCGCGGGCCACTTTTGCCGCCCCGAGGCCATAGGCATCGGCCTTGACCACACCGGCGGTTTCGCCGGTCATAAGGGCATCCAGCGCGCGCCAGTTGGCGCGGATGGCATCAAGGTCTATGGTCAGGGTTGCGCTACTCATGCCACGGGTTTTGACAGCTTGCGCCGGGGGGTCAAGAGAAAAGGCGGCGCGGCCGTTTTAGAACCCCTGATCGTCGCCTTGCTGCCATGGCTTGGCAAGGTTGCCGAAGCGGGTGAACTGCGATTCGAAGGCCAGTTCGACGGTGCCGATGGGGCCGTGACGCTGTTTGCCGATGATCACTTCGGCCTTGCCATGCAAGCGCGACATACGTTCCTGCCAGGCGGCCATTTCATCCAGTTTTTCGTCGGAGGGTTTCTCGCGTTCGACGTAGTATTCCTCGCGGAAGACGAACATCACCACGTCGGCGTCCTGTTCGATCGAGCCGGATTCGCGCAGGTCCGAAAGCTGTGGGCGTTTGTCGTCGCGACTTTCCACTTGGCGCGACAGCTGTGACAGGGCGATGACGGGGATATTCAGTTCCTTGGCGATGGCCTTTAGCCCCATGGAAATCTCGGCGATTTCCTGCACCCGGTTATCCGAGGTGCCGCGCACCAGTTGCAGGTAGTCGACGATCAGCAGGTCAAGCCCGTGGGTGCGTTTGAGCCTGCGCGCCCGTGCCGCCAGCTGGGCGATGGGCAGGGCCGGGGTATCGTCAATGAAAAGCGGGCAGGATTCGAGTTCCTTGGCGGCCTCGACGAAGCGGCGGAACTCGCCTTCGTCCATGTCGCCTTGGCGGATCTTGTGCGAGGAGATTTCCGAGGCTTCGGCCAAAACCCGGCCGGCAAGCTGTTCGGCGCTCATTTCGAGGCTGTAGAACCCCACGACCCCGCCGTCGACCGCGCCTTCGGTGCCATCGGGCATGGTGCCCTTGCGATAGGCCTTGGCAACGTTGAAGGCGATGTTGGTGGCCAGCGAGGTTTTGCCCATGGAGGGGCGGCCGGCGAGGATCAACAGGTCGGATTTGTGCAAACCGCCCAGTTTCTTGTCCATATCGGCCAAGCCGGTCGAGACCCCGGCCAAGCCACCGTCCCGCTGATAGGCGGCGTTGGCGACGTTCACCGCATCGGTGACGGCGCGCAGGAAGCTTTGGAAGCCCGATTCCGATTGGCCCTGTTCGGAGAGTTTATAGAGCTTTTGTTCGGCTTCGACGATCTGATCCTTGGGTTCGCTATCCACATCGGCGCGGATGGCCTTGCCGGCGATTTCCTGCCCCAGCGCGATCAATTCGCGGCGTACGGCCATGTCGTGGATCATCTGGGCGTAATCGCGCACGGCGAAGGCGGAAATGGCCGCACCTGCGAGGCGGGCCAGATAGGCCGGGCCGCCCAATTCCTTGAGGCCTTCGTCATCTTCCAAGAAGGCTTTCAGGGTTACTGGCGAAGCGAGGTTGCCCTTGGCGATGCGCGCCACGGCGGTTTCATAGATGCGCTCGTGAACGGGATCGTAGAAATGGTGCGGTTTGATGATCGAGGCGACGCGGTCGTAGACGTCGTTGTTGGTCAGAAGCGCGCCCAGCAATTGCTGTTCGGCCTCGATGGAATGGGGCATGGTTTCGGGATCCTGCACCTCGGTGCCGGTGGCATTGAAACTTGCGACCTCGTTCATCTTGTCCCCCATCTTCCGCGATTGAACGGTCATACGGTGGTGTGTGGGTCAGGCCAAGTGGAACAACCCTGTGGAAGACCCTGTGGATAATGTATCACACATGATCTGGTGGTTCACGGCGAAAATATTGGCGTATCTTGGGGCTTTGACGTGCTGCCCTTCACATTGCGTGACTTCAAAGCCGCAATTAATCTTTTTCAGGGACGCCTTCGTGCGGCTGTTTCAGCTGCGGGCAGCCTGCCATGCGCGGGGGTCGTTGAGAAACGATTCGACGCCGTCGAGGGTGGCGGCATCGAAACTGCCTTGTGCGCGGGCCTCGGCGAGAACATCCCACCACGTGCAGAGGTGGTGCAGGGTGACGCCGTGATCGCCAAGGGTTTGCTCGGTCTCGGGGAAAATGCCGTAATAGAAGATCACCGCCGTGTGGGCGCATGTGGCGCCGGTATCGCGGATCGCGTCGACAAAGCTGATCTTGGAGCCGCCATCGGTGGTCAGATCCTCGACCAGAAGCACGCGTTGGCCTTCGCTCATCGCGCCTTCGATCCGGGCGTTTCGGCCATAGCCCTTGGGCTTTTTGCGCACATAGGTCATCGGCAGGGCCATGCGTTCGGCGACAAGCGCGGCAAAGGGAATGCCCGCGGTTTCGCCACCGGCGACGTTGTCAAAGGCCTCAAGACCCGCGTTGCGCATCACGGTGACGGCCAGAAAATCCATCAAGGTCGCGCGGATGCGCGGGAAGCTGATGAGCTTGCGGCAGTCGATATAGGTGGGCGAAGGCAGGCCCGAGGCCAGCGTGAAGGGCTTGTCGGCGTTGAAATGCACCGCCTCGATTTCCAGCAGCATGCGCGCGGTCAGGCGGGCGATTTCGTCTTGTGCGGGGTAGGCGGTGGGGATCATCGGTTTTGTCCTTTCGCGGGCGGCGAGCCAGAGATTTCATGCCTCCGGCGGGGATATTTTTAAAAAGAAGAAAGCGTCAGGTGACCTGCCAGTGGAGCGGGAAGCCCGGATCGAAGACAGTGACGGGGCCATCTTCGGTCATGATATGGTCGGGGTAGGTGACGGCCTCGCCCTTGGTTAGGGTGATGGTCTCATCGCTTTCGGGCAGGCCGTAGAAGGCGGGGCCGTGGCGCGAGGTGAAACCTTCGAGCCTGTCGAGAGCCCCTTCTTCCTCGAAGACATGGGCGAGAATGGAAAGCGTGTTGGTGGCGGTGAAACAGCCCGCGCAGCCACAGGCGCTTTCCTTGTTGGCGTCGGTATGCGGGGCGCTGTCGGTGCCAAGGAAAAACCGGCTGTCGCCACTGGTGGCCGCCGCGCGCAGGGCAAGGCGGTGCTCTTCGCGTTTGGCCACGGGCAGGCAGTAGTAATGCGGCTTGATGCCACCGACGAGGATATGATTGCGGTTGATCACAAGGTGGTGCGTGGTGATCGTGGCCGCCAGATCGGTGTCGTTGGATTTAACATAGTCCACCCCGTCGCGGGTGGTGATATGTTCCATGACGACCCGCAGGCCCGGCGTAGCGCGGCGAATGGGGTCGAGCACCCGGTCGATGAACACGGCCTCGCGGTCGAAAATGTCGATCTCGGCGTCGGTCACTTCGCCATGCACGCAAAGCGGGCAGCCGATCTCGGCCATTTTTTCCAGCACGCCGCGCACCTTGTCGAAATCGCGCACCCCGCTGGCCGAATTGGTTGTGGCGCCTGCGGGGTAGAGCTTGACCGCGGTGATCAGCCCCTCGGCATGGGCGGCGGCGAGATCCTGCGCGTCGGTATCTTCGGTGAGATAGAGCGTCATCAGCGGGGTGAAGTTGCTGCCCGCGGGGCGCGCGGCGATGATCCGGTCGCGGTAGGCGCGGGCATCGGCGGCGGTCACCACCGGCGGCACGAGATTGGGCATGATGATCGCGCGGGCGAAATGCCGCGTTGTTTCGGGCAGGACGGCCCGCAACATGGCCCCGTCACGCAGGTGAAGGTGCCAATCGTCGGGGCGTTTGAGGGTCAGGCTTTGTGTCATGGCCAAGGGCTTTACACAATCGCGCGCGCCCGCGCCAGATGCTGCGTGAGGTCAAATCACTTGGATTGGCGATTAGGCAAGGCGATGCCGCGCGCCTCGGCCTTGTCTTGGGCAAAGCGAAGCGATTTGCGGAACCGTGGACCGGGGGTGTCATGCATGACGGTCTTGGCCCAAAGCGCGTTGAAATAGAGCCGTTCGTTGCGTTCCAGACGCCAGAGCACCCGCTTGAGATAAGGGATATGCCGGTGCCGTGCGCGATACAGCTTGGCAAGGTTGGCCGGTGTCAGTTTCCCGGCGCTCATCTGGGCAATGATCCGCAACAGGATGGACATAGCCATCAGTTGTTGATCCATGTCGTCGCCCAGAAACCGCATGCGGAACTTGGTTACGTTGGGGCGGGTGAAAAGCGCCGCGTGCATGGCATCCAGCGGGATTGCCGGATCGTAGAGGACGAAAGCCTGTTCGGCGGCGTCCAGCATATCCGGCGCAAAGCCATAGCGATCGTCAAAGGCCGTGCGACGCATGTGCAGGAAGCGATCGTCCCATTCGGCCACGCGCGGATCCAAGGTGGCCTGTGGGCGCAAACAGAGCACCCGTGCCCCGGGGGCAGCCACCGAAAAGGCCGCCGCCGCATAGCCCGAGGCGCCTGCGCCGTAAAACAGGATCTGATCGAACCGTTCGAAGAAACCATCGTCGATCATCCGGTCGAAAAACCCGAAGACGCGTGGATCGCGAAACCAAGTATCGCCATCACTGACCAGGGCCAGAGACGACCAGCCAAGCGCCTTGGCAAGGTTCCAGCCCACCGGTTGGCCCGCGGGCGATAGTGCCTGCACCTGATCGAGCGATTCAAAAGTGATCAACAAGGTGGGCTTGTTCTCGATAAAGGCGGCCAGATGCTTTGAGCCAAGATATTCGACGAATCCGTTATCCAGAATGTGGTCATCGACTTTGTCGATCCAGGCGTCCCAGGCCAGGTCCGACAAGGGTGTGTCAAATATATTCGGGTTGTCTTGCATCGGATGTCTGTCCTGGCCTCTATTCGCTACGTTTGCAGCGCTCTTCGCGCTGTTAGCTAGAGTGCAACTTGGGCAAAATTTTGGAAAATCCAAGAGGTTTTGAGGTTGCGACAAAGGTCGCAGAGCGGGCCTTGCGCCCTTGACCCGGATTGATCGCCTATGCAGTTGTTTTCCGGGTGAGGGAGGGTTGCCATGACGATGCCGAAAACCATTGACGAGATTCAGGGGCTTTTATCCGATGAGGGCTATGTTTGTGGCCGTGATCTGGGCACCGTGGCCTTCCTGTCGCTCACCTTGGGCCGCCCTCTGTTCCTTGAAGGGGAGGCCGGGGTCGGCAAGACCGAGATCGCCAAGGCGCTGTCGGCGGCACTGGGCCGGCGGTTGATCCGATTGCAGTGCTACGAGGGCCTCGATTCTGCGTCGGCCGTCTATGAATGGAACTTTGCCGAGCAGATGATCGCCATCCGCACCGCCGAGGCCGCGGGGGGCGTTGATCGTGGGCACCTCAAGGACGAGTTGTTTTCGGACGAATACCTGATCGAACGCCCACTTTTGCAGGCCATGCGCCCGCAGGCGGGCGGCGCGCCGGTGCTTTTGATCGACGAATTGGACCGCACCGATGAACCCTTTGAGGCCTTTCTGCTGGAGGCGCTCAGCGATTTTCAGGTGACGATCCCCGAGTTGGGCACCGTCAAGGCGCCCGAGCCGCCCATCGTGATCGTCACCTCCAACCGCACGCGTGAGGTGCACGATGCCCTGAAACGCCGCTGCCTTTATCATTGGGTCGATTACCCGACTTTCGACCGCGAAATCGAAATCCTGCAATCCCGCGCGCCCGAGGCCGCCGAAAGCCTCAGCCGCGAGGTTGTGGCCTTTGTTCAACGCCTGCGCACCGAGGACCTGTTCAAGAAACCGGGGGTGGCGGAAACCATCGACTGGGCCAAATGCCTGTTGGCGCTGGATGTGATCTCGCTGTCCCCCGAGGTGATCGCCGACACGCTGGGCGCGATCCTCAAATATCAGGACGATATCCAGCAAATCCAAGGCTCGGAAGCCAAGCGTATTCTGGACGAAGCCAAGGCCAGCCTGGAGCCGGCCTGATGCTTCATCTTTCCCGAAATACTCCGGGGGGGAGCCATGGTCGCGCCATTGGTCCGAGAGACAATGGCGACGGGCTGGCGCCCAAAAATGCCAATGGTTGAACTGCCTGATCTTGAGCTGCCGGATAACCCCAAGCTGACCCATAACATCACCCATTTCGCCCGCGCCCTGCGCAAGGCGGGGTTGCCCATCGGCACGGGGCGGGTGATTGATGCCATCCGCGCGGTCGAGGCGGCGGGGTTCACCTCGAAGGCGGATTTTTTCTATACCCTGCGGGCCTGTTTCGTCTCCAAACCCGAACAGGCGGTGGTCTTTGCGCAGGTCTTTCGCCTGTATTGGCGCGATCCGCGCTATATGGAGCATATGATGGCCATGATGCTGCCCGCCATTCGTGGTGTGCAGGAGGAGCGGGTGGCGCAATCGGCTGAAAAGCGCGCGGCGGAGGCATTGCTGGACGGGGTGGAGCCGGAGATCCCCGAGCTTGCCGACCAGCCCGAAGAAGAAACCGTGATCGAGATTGATGCCTCGGCCACCATGTCGAGTGAGGAGCGCCTGCGGTCTTTGGACTTTGAGCAGATGTCGACCGAGGAGGTGGCGCAAGCCAAGCGGATGCTGGCGCGCTTGCGCTTGCCGGTAAAGCCCTTTGCCTCGCGCCGGGGCATGGCTGATGCGCAAGGTGCGCGGCTGGATGCCCGCGCCACCCTGCGCGCTGCCCTGCGCCGGGGTGGCGAGATGCGCCGCATTCATCGGCAAAAGCCGCGCCCGCGTTGGCCCAACCTGGTGGTGATCTGCGATATTTCCGGTTCAATGAGTCAATACAGCCGCATGGTGCTGCATTTCCTGCACGCGATCGCCAATGAAAAGGGCGCAGGCTGGGCCAAGGTGCATGCCTTCACTTTCGGCACGCGGCTGACCAATATCACCCGTCATCTGGCCACCCGCGATGTCGATGCCGCCCTTGCCGCAGCGGGCAAGGAGGCACAGGATTGGGAAGGCGGCACCCGGATTGGAGAGTGCCTGCACAGCTTCAATCGCGACTGGTCGCGGCGGGTCATGGGGCAGGGGGCTGTTGTGCTGCTTATTACCGACGGGCTGGACCGGGGCGATGCCGCGCCGCTGGAAAAGGAAATGGAACGCCTGCACCTTTCCTCGCGTCGGTTGATCTGGCTTAACCCCTTGTTAAGATGGGAAGGTTTCGCGCCCAAGGCCACCGGGATCAAGGCCATGCTGCCACATGTCGATGCCTTTCGCGCTGGACACTCCATCGCCACGCTGGAGGAATTGGCAAAGGCGATTTCCGATGCCGATGACACGGGCGAAAAGGCCCGTCTTATGGCTCGGATCGGCAATTGACCACGGCGTGATCGCCACGACCCTGCGACCAAAGTCGCGGCGTTTTCCATTTGTACCGTCACAAGGCAGTGCCCATACTGCCCCCGGATAAGGGAGGCTCATATGCAGCAGCGATTTGATGATATTCCCGAAACTGCCCTTGAGTGGCACCGCGCGGGCAAGGGCGCGGCCTTGGCCACGGTGGTGGAAACATGGGGCAGCGCGCCGCGCCGGGTGGGCAGCCAGTTGGCGATATCCGGCGAGGGGGAAATCGAGGGGTCGGTCTCGGGCGGTTGTGTCGAAGGCGCCGTGGTGGCCGAGGCGATGGACGCCATCGAAGAGGGCAAGCCTGTCATGCTGGAATACGGTGTCAGCGATGGCGATGCCTTTGCCGTGGGGCTGGCCTGTGGCGGCACGATCCGGGTGTTGGTCGAACCCATCGGATCGGTGATGCCGGTAGAGGTGCTGGAAGATCTGGTTTTGGCGCGCGAGTCGCGCATTCCGGTGGCCTATGTCACCGGGATGGAGGCCGAGCGGCGCTTGGTCAAGGAAGGCTATCCCGAGCGGTTTCGGATGGACCGGTCGGGCTTCGAGGAGGATGGCGAAACCTTCGTGGCCATTCATAACCCGCCTTTGCGGATGATCATCGTCGGCGCGGTGCATATCGCGCAGGCGCTGGTGCCCATGGCGCGGATCGCGGGCTATGATCCGTTGCTGATCGATCCGCGCGAAAGCTTTGGCAGCGAAGAGCGGTTTCCCGGTGAAACCCTGTTGCATGATTGGCCGGATGAAGGGGTGCAGGCCTTTGGCTTGGATCAGCGAACCGCGCTGGTTTTGTTGACCCATGACCCCAAGCTGGACGACCCGGCGCTGGAGCAGGCCTTGGCCAGCGATGTGTTTTATATCGGCGCCTTGGGCTCGACCCGGACCCATGCAAAGCGCGTGGCGCGTTTGGAAGAAAAAGGTTTCACCGCCGCTCAGATCGGGCGCATTCATGGCCCCGTTGGCCTTGATATCGGGGCGGCGGGGCCGTCGGAGATTGCCGTCAGCATCCTGGCCGAGGCCACGCAGGTTCTGAGGAAAGGCGCATGAAATTCGGCCCCGTACCCGTGGAGCAGGCCGAGGGGGCGATCCTGGCCCATTCCATGAAGCTGCCCGACGGGCGGCTGCGAAAGGGGCTGGTGCTTGAACCCGCGCATTTGACGGCGCTGAAGGTGGCGGGCGAGGAGGAGGTGATCGTCGCCCGGCTGGAGCCCGATGACGTGCATGAGGACGACGCGGCGTTGGGTTTGGCCGAGGCTTTGGCCGAAGGTGCCGAGGGCGTGCATCTGACCGCCGCCTTCACGGGGCGGGTGAATGTCATTGCCGACGGTCCCGGTGTGGTTCTGTTGGATGAGGGGCGGATACATGCGGCCAACATGGTCGACCCGATGATTACCGTTGCAACGGTTGCGCCCTTTCATCAACTGGCGGCAGGCGGCATGGCCGCCACCGTCAAGATGATTTCCTATGCGGTGCCGGCGGGACAATTGGCCAAGGCGGTAAAGGCCGCGAAGGGGGCCATCCGTTATGCCCGGCCCGTGCACCGGACTGCCAGCCTGATCCTGACCGATATTCCGGGAAGCCCCGGCGATAAGGGCATCGAGGCGGTGGAGCGACGGGTGGATGGCTTGGGTATGCAGATGATTGAGACCCTGCGCTGTGACCATCACGAGGCGGCGCTGGCCGGGACAATTGCGCAGGCCAAGGGCGATATCGTCTTGATCTTGACCGCATCGGCCACCTCGGACCCGGGCGATACCGCACCTGCCGCTTTGCGACTGGCGGGCGGAGAGGTGGAACGCTTTGGCCTGCCGGTTGATCCGGGGAACTTGCTGTTTCTGGGGGATTTGAATGGGCGGCCCGTGATTGGCCTGCCGGGGAGCGCGCGGTCGCCGGTTTTGCACGGTGCTGATTGGGTTTTGGCGCGGGTCGCCTGCGGGGTGCCGATTGCGTCCGAGGATATGGCGCGCATGGGTGTTGGGGGGTTGCTCAAGGAAATTCCGACGCGCCCGCAACCGCGCCGTGCGCCTGTGCCCAAGAATGAATGATCAGATTGAGGCATTCAGGTCAATCAGCGTGGGGTAAAATAGTACCTAAATTTCAAGCCATTGAATTTGCGGTATTAATTCGCGTTATGTGTGCTTGACCTGTTCCGCCATACGTTTATAACCGCGCCATCCGATGCAGGGTCGTCATGCGTGCCCTGCCTTACGTCAAACCAAGGGACCTCCCTGATATGAAAACTTTTTCTGCGACTCCGGCAGATATCGACAAGAAATGGATCCTGATCGACGCGGAAGGCGTCGTTCTGGGCCGTCTGGCGTCGATCATCGCCATGCGCCTGCGCGGTAAGCACAAGGCCTCGTTCACGCCGAACATGGACATGGGCGACAACGTGATCGTCATCAATGCCGACAAGGTCCAAGTGACCGGCAAGAAGCGTGACAAAGAAAACTACTGGCACACCGGCTATCCGGGCGGCATCAAATCCCGCACCACCGGCCAGATCCTTGAAGGCGATCACCCTGAGCGCGTGGTCATGCAGGCCGTCAAGCGTATGTTGCCGGGCAATCGCCTGTCGCGTCGTCAAATGACGAACCTGCGCGTCTACGCCGGCGCCGAGCACCCCCATGAGGCGCAAAGCCCCGAGGTGCTGGACGTCAAGAACAAGAACTCCAAGAACACGCGGGTGGCTTACTGATGGCTGAAGAAATCAAATCGCTCGAAGGTCTGGAAGCCGTCGCCGAAGGTGGCGCGCCCGTCGAGGCCGAAACCGCAACCCCGCGTGAGCCCGTTCGCGACGAGCTTGGCCGCTCCTATGCCACCGGCAAGCGGAAAGACGCGGTGGCCCGTGTCTGGATCAAGCCCGGGTCTGGCAAGGTCGAGGTGAACGGCAAAGAGCTGAACAAGTACTTTGCCCGCCCCGTGCTGCAAATGATCCTGCGCCAGCCCTTTACCGTGGCCGGTGTCGAAGATCAGTTCGACGTGATGGCGACCGTCAAGGGCGGTGGTCTTTCGGGACAGGCCGGTGCGGTCAAGCACGGTATCTCGAAGGCATTGCAACTTTTCGATCCGGCGTTGCGCGCACCGCTGAAAGCCGCAGGCTTCCTGACCCGCGACAGCCGCGTGGTGGAACGGAAAAAGTTCGGTCGCCGCAAAGCGCGCCGGAGCTTCCAGTTCTCGAAGCGTTAATCGCTTACGGTATATCGGTTTGGAAAAGGGCCGCCCGGTTGGGTGGCCCTTTTTCTTTCGCCGGGTGTTTGTAAAAAGCGCGCCCGAGGCGCGCAGGTTGATTTGCGTTCAGGCCACGCAGGCCTTTGGGGGCGCTGCCCCCCACGTTGAAAATCAGGGATTTTCAACGCTCCCCCCGGAGTATTTCGGGAAAGATGAAAGCGGTTTCGGGGATTATTTGTCAGGCGGGACGAGACCAAGGCCGCGCAGGTAGATGCCGATGCCGGATTCCAGTAGGTCTTCGGGCGGGAAGGGGGACTGGGCGCCCGGCGAGTTGCGCGCGAAAAGCTCGACCACGCCGTGGGAGAGCGCCCAGACATGGGCGCTGAACATGGCCGCGGGCGGGCGCTTTCCTTCGGGAATATGTTGGCTGAGGTCACTGGCGGCGCGTTCCAGAACGGCGCGGGCCTTGGCGGCGATCTGGGCCAGTTCGGGGGTGCGATTGACCGAAATGCCGCTTTCGAACATGGCGATGTAATGGCCGGGATATTTTCGGGCGAAGGCCAGGTAGGCGCGGCCGGTGGCCTCGAAGCTGGCCAGGGCCGAGGGTTGGCCTTGATCATAGGCGTATTGCATCACGTCGGCGAAGATCACGTAGCCCTGGCGCGCGGCTTCGGCGATAAGGTCGTCGCGGCCTGCGAAGTGGCGGTAGACGGCGGCGGGGGTGACGCCTGCCTGTTTGGCTGCTTCGGACAAGGTGAAGCCGGTGGGGCCCTTGGCCTCGATCAGTTCAAGCGCGGCTTCGACGAGGGCCTGACGCAAATTGCCGTGATGGTAGCCGCGTTTAGGCATCCCAGATCTCGGGGCCGGCGCAGACTTTGGTATCGGGGGTGCCGACGGCCTTTTTGTCTTTGCGGCTGTAGTCGATGTGGCGCAGGACGTGACGGATGGCCTCGATCCGCGCGCGGCGCTTGTCGTCGGAGCGGATGACCGTCCAGGGGGCGTAATTGCTGTGCGAGCGGTCGAGTGTTTCGTGAATGGCCGAGGAATAGTCATCCCATTTCTTCAGGCCTTCGACATCAATCCAGCTGAGCTTCCATTGTTTCAGGGGGCTGTTTTCCCGCTTGAGGAAGCGGCGCAACTGTTCGGCGCGTCCGACGTTGAGCCAGAACTTGAAAAGATGGATGCCCTCATCCACCAACATTTTTTCAAAATCCGGTACCTGGGCGAAGAAATGTTCGCGTTGGTCTTCGGTGCAGAAGTCAAAGACCTTTTCCACGACGCCGCGATTGTACCAGCTTCGGTCATAAAAGACGATTTCGCCACCCGCGGGCAGGTGGTCGATATAGCGTTGGAAATACCATTGGGTCTGTTCGGTATCCGATGGTTTGGAGAGCGCCACGACACGCGCGCCACGAGGATTGAGATATTCCCGGAAGCGCTTGATCGTTCCGCCTTTTCCGGCGGCGTCGCGGCCCTCGAAGACGATGGCGATGCGGGCTCCGGTTCCTTTGGCCCAGGCCTGTAGTTTGACCAGTTCGATCTGCAGCGCCTCAAGGTCTTTTTCGTAGTGCTTGCGCGGCAGACGTTCGGAATGGGGATAGTCGGGATCAAGGATATCACCCTTTTCCGCGCGCTTGATGGCGTTACGGATGTCTTTGGGCGCGTCGTCTTCGTAGAACTTGGTGATTGCACCGTCGAATGGCAGGTCCATGGGCCTCTCCTTTATCGGGGATGACTATGGCGGCTTAATTGCCGGGGTTCAATCCGGCGCGGCGTGCAGCGCGGTCGATGGCCTCGACCACAGTGTCTTGGGCCACATGGTGGGGCATATGGGCGACGCCGGGCAAGCGGGTGAGGTCGGCGCTTGGGACTGTTGCCTCAAGTGGTTCGGCGTGGATCGACAGGCCGACGATGGTATCGGCGGTGCCGTGGACGATTTCCACGGGAATCTGGATATGGTCGTAATGGTCGTGCAAATCTTGGATTTCAGACAGCAGGTTGGCGCGCTGCAGGGCGTTGGCGCGCAGGCTGTCTCGGCGCAGGGTCAGGCCAGCGCCGATGTGATCGATATAGCCATCGGGCACGGCGTTAGGCTCAAAAATGCTGGCCACTTCACGCTCGACACGCTCGTCATGGACGAAGGCGGTCAGGAAGGGGATGACCAGTGGCCCGAGGATCGGGTGAGACAGCACCTTGTAATAGGTCGACAGCGGACTGGTCCAAGGGTGCGAGGGCGAGGCGAGGGGGATGAGGGCCGAGATATACTGTGGTTCGTGCACCGCCCAGGCAAGGGCCACGGCCCCACCATAGGAATGTCCCATGACGATGGGGGCCTCAAGACCCAGTTGCCGGGCGGCGGCCGAAAGCAATTCGGCCTGTTGGCGGATGGTGGCGCCGGTGCTGTTGATCCGGTCGGTATAGCCAAGACCGGGTCGGTCAAAGACCGTCACGCGATAGCGTTTGGCCAGGCGCGGGGCGAGGCTGTGGGTCATGTCGCGGATATTGCCGCTGGCCCCGTGGATCAGCACCAGATCGGGGCCTTCACCCATTGTCAGGGCGTGAACGCGCTGGCCATTCACCTGCAGGAATTGGCCCTGTGGTGGAAAGGCTGCCTCGGCGCGGGCCTCGTGCAGGCGGGCGCGGTGCTGGGCATAGGCCCACAACAGCGCCAGCGAGACGAGGCAAGCGAGGATGATCTTAATGACCAATGGCATTCAGGTCGAAGGCCGTGGACTGGTAGATCTCGTTGATCCAGTTGCCGTAAAGCAGGTGCGCGTGGCTGCGCCAGCGGTTTTGCGGGGGGCGGCTTGGGTCATCCTCGGGATAGTAATTGCAGGGCACGTTGACCGGCGTGTCATTGGCGACGTCGCGGTCATACTCTTGCTTGAGCGTGTCGCTGTCGTATTCGAGGTGGTTGAAGATATAGAGCGCGCGGTGCGCTTTATCTTCCACAAGGCAAGGGCCGACCTCATCGCTGTGTAGCAGGATGTCGAGGCCCGGCACGGCGTCGATCTCATCCTTGCGCATTTCGGTCCAGCGGCTGACCGGGATCACGCAGTCATCCGAAAAGCCCCGCAGGAAGGGCGAGGCGGGCGCCATGTTACGGTGCCGAAAACAGCCGAAGGCCTTATGATCAAGCAGGTGCTTTTGCACGCCGTGAAAATGGTTGCTCATCGCCATGCCGCCCCAGCAGACGCCGAAGGTGGAATGCACATGGGTCTGGGTCCAGTCGAACACCTGCCGCAACTCATCCCAATAGGTGACATCGGCAAAGTCCAGATGTTCGATGGGCGCGCCGGTGATGACCAAACCATCGAATTTCTCACCCGAGGCGGCCACATCCGCGAAGGGGCGGTAGAAACTTTTCATGTGATCGGCGGCAGTGTTGCGCGTGCGGTGTTCACTCATCCGGATGAGGCTGAGTTCGATTTGCAGTGGCGTGGCGCCGATCAGGCGGGCGAACTGGTTCTCGGTCTGGATTTTCTTGGGCATCAGGTTCAGAAGCCCGATGCGCAGGGGGCGGATATCCTGACGGGAGGCCTGATCCTCGGACATGACCATGACGCCCTCGCGCGTGAGCACGTCATAGGCGGGCAGGTCTTCAGGGATCTTGATGGGCATTGGTCAGGTCTTTCGCGGTTTCAGTTTAGATAGAGGCTTGGGCGTCGCGCTCAAGGGCACTGGCGACCAGAGCTTCGAATTGTTCGGCGGTTTGGACGCCGGCCACCTCATCGGCGGTCAGGGTCACACCCCATTTCGCCATGGCGTCATAGCGCGGTTGGCGGTGCGCGAGGGCGCGCGCATAGGTCCAGCGGATGAAAGCATCTGGGTCGACCTTGTCGGCGGCGCTGCCGGTTTCCGAAAGGTAGTCGTTCCACGCCCGGTCAAGGAATTCGGGCTGATATGCCATGGGCTTCGGGGCGCGGTCAAAGCGGCGGATCAACTCTTGTGTATGGGCGTCGGACCCCTTGAGATAGATCGGCAAGCAGTGCTTTGACAATTCGTTCAACAGGGGGTCGTGGGCGTCATCGCCATCCACCCATTCACAGATCGACCCGCCGGTATCGCAGACGAAGTGCGGATAACCATAAAGGGCTTCGGCCCGCCGAATGAAATAGGCGGTATCCTCAAGCGCGGCAATCTCGGCGCGGCGGAACTGTTCTTGACGTTGGCGATACTCTTCGATCGGCAAGCCGCCTTTCGACGGATCGCCGGGTTTGCCGAGGTAGGTGGAGACAGGGGCTAGATTGTCAAAGGTGATATTGGACCCGAGATAGATGGAGTCCGATAAAAGCAGATCACGCAGGAAAGGCACCTGCATGGCATGGGCCTTGGCGTTATCGACAATGAGTTCACCCATGTAGCGCGTGCCGATGCGGTAATCTATGGAATAGTGAAACCAGTCGCCCGAGCCGCGCAGCAGGTTCGACAGATGCGTTTTGCCCAAGCCTGACATGCCATAGAACAAAACCCGTTTATGCGTGGCGTCGCGCCAGTCTTGTGCCGATTGATAGATCATGGACTGCCCCCTTTGCCGGGACGTGGTAGCGAGGAGGGCGGGGGGCGTCAAATCCAAAGGCGCGGGTCAAAGAAAAACCCCGCCCTGTCGGGGGCGGGGTTCTGAAGAAGACATCGTTTGAGTGGCTTAATAGTTCCAGCCCACTTTAAAGCCTAAACCAACCGCCGTGTTATCCGAGAAGTTCGACGGAGCCGTGGCCCCCCCGCCGACCGGCACGTTGGTCGTGGCGTTGCCGATCCAAGTGACATTGATGCCCGACGAGATCGTCAGGTTGTCTTTTTGATACCGTGCTCCGAGCGTGACACCGAATTTCCCGCTTGTCGGACCAAGGTTGGATACCGGTGTGGTCGAGTCGCCGTCTTCGTATGTCATCGCCAACGAACCTGACCAAGTGTCGTTGAACCGACGCCCGACGCCGAGTGTATATGTGTAGGTGTCATCGGCGTAGGATAGGAAGGGCGAGCCAAAGACGGTTCGGTAGTCTGCAGGGTCAATCACGAAGTCTGACCAATCGACCCAACGAACGCCACCGAAGACGAGCGTGTTGGCCGCGATACCGGTTTGAAAATCAAGGTTCACGGATTGGGGCGTTTCGATCTCGGTGACGCTGAACCGGCCTGCACCGAGGGCGCTGGTCTCAAAGGTGTCGTGATCGGTCGAAATTTTCGAGTTGTAGGTCAGTGAAACCCGCAAGGCGATTTCGGGCTTTTCATAGCTGACGCCTGCCAAATAGCCTACGCCATAGGCGGTTTGCCCGGTAACGTTGTATGCGGGCACACCGCCAGCGACGATCGTCGAGTTGGCGTCAAGCTTTTGAACGCGCAAACCGCCATGCACCCCGAACCCGTTATCCATGCGATAGCGCAAGGCACCGGTGATCGCGCTGGAGTTTAACTCGGCGCTGGTGCCGGCCAAGGGATAGCCGGTTGTCGCAGGATAGTTCGCGTCGGCGCCGAAGGGCTGATCGAAAATGATGGCGTAGCTGAGGTTATCTGTCAGCTGCTGCTTGTAAGCTGCACCGACCTGCCAATAGGACTCGGCCATATCCCCGGATCCAAGACCTACGACGGTGCCGGAAACCGACGGTGAAACGGTCCCAAAGCTGAGTTCGGCATAGTTTCCTGTTTCGAAAAGGGGTGCGAGGGATTGGCCGGAACGGTCAATCCCGCCCGCAACGGCGGTGCTTGCTGCGGCGGAAAGGGCCGCTGCTGCGAATGCAGTGTTTTTCATCTGTTCTCTCTCTCCTCCAGACATTGACCCGATGCTATAGGCAGGTTTTTTCAGGTCAATTTTTACGCGACGTCAGTTACGTAACGGAAAAGTCAGGGTGTTCGGAAAGTCACAATTTTGAGTGGTATCGTCCGTCAGGCAGATCTGCGGCGGGTTTCGGACCACAGGTTCAGGTAGTTCGCGCCAAAGATGATCGCGGCGCCGAGAATCACCATCGCCTCGATCTGCTCTTGGTAGAGCACCAGGCCAAGCAGCGCGATCAGGGGCAGCCGCAGGAAATCCACCGGGGTTATCAGGGTGGCGGGGGCCATGCTGAGTGCTGTTGTCAGGCAGAAATGCGCCGTCAGCCCGCCAAGCGCGACCAGAAACAGCCAAGGGACGGATTCAGGTGAAGGCAGGGCGATATCCCCGTCGAAGCCCGCGCAGATCACGCCGAAGACGCTTTGGCTGAGAGTCATCCAGAACAGGATGCAGGTCAGGGTTTCGGTGCGCGTCAGGCGCTTGGTGACGATGATCGACCCGGCAAAGCCGATGGCGGCGCCGAGCGCGGCCAAGGTGCCGATGTTGACGGTCTCGGGGCTTGGCCGGGTAACGATGAGGATGCCGATGAACCCCATGAAGGCCGCGAGGACACGAATGGAGGTCAGTCGCTCACCCAGAACGAGCGGGGACAGCAGGAGAACCCAGAGCGGCGAGGTGAATTCAAGCGCGAAAACCTGCGCGAGCGGGATCAGGGTGATCGCGTAGAACCACAGGTTCTGCCCGGTGAAGTGGAACACGTTGCGTACAAGGTGCAGACCCGGCTTGCGCCCGGTGATGCTGCGATACGATCCGGTGACACTGGCGGCGCTCATAAGAATGACAAGTCCGACCATGCTGCGGTACATCATGATCTCGAATGTATCGAGTTCAAAACTCACCTCGCGCCCGGCAATGGCCATCGTGGAAAAAGAGGCCACAGCCCCCAGCATCCAGAAGGCCGCACGGAGGGTTACGTTGGAATCGCTATGGGACGCTGGGGTGGGGGTCATTCCCATTCGATCGTGCCGGGGGGTTTGGAGGTGACATCATAGGTCACTCGGTTGATGCCCTTCACCTCGTTGATGATGCGTGTGGCGGTTTCGCCAAGGAAATCGTGGCTGAAGGGATAGTAATCCGCCGTCATGCCGTCGACCGAGGTCACGGCGCGCAGGGCGCAGGCGTAATCATAGGTGCGCCCGTCGCCCATCACCCCCACGGTGCGGACGGGAAGGATGGCGACGAAAGCCTGCCAGATGTCATCGTAAAGCCCGTGTTTGCGGATCTGGTCGATATAGACCGCGTCGGCCTTGCGCAGAATTTCCAGCTTGTCGCGGGTGATCTCGCCGGGGCAGCGGATGGCAAGGCCCGGTCCCGGGAAGGGGTGCCGCCCGATGAAGGAGGCGGGAAGGCCCAATTCGTGGCCAAGTGCGCGCACCTCGTCCTTGAAAAGCTCTCGTAGAGGTTCGACCAGTTTCAGGCCCATCTTTTCCGGCAGGCCGCCCACGTTGTGATGGCTCTTGATGGTCACCGAGGGGCCGCCCGAGAAGCTGACCGACTCGATCACGTCGGGATAAAGCGTGCCTTGGGCCAGAAACTCGGCCCCCTCGATTTCTCCGGCGTATTTCTGAAACACGTCGATGAAGAGGCGGCCAATGGTTTTTCTCTTTTCTTCCGGGTCACTTACGCCCTCAAGTTCACCCAGGAAAAGATCGGATTCATCGGCGTGGATCAGCGGGATATTGTAGTGATCGCGGAACATGCCGACGACCTCATCGGCCTCGTTGAGGCGCAAAAGGCCATGATCCACGAACACACAGGTCAATTGATCGCCGATCGCCTCGTGGATCAAAACGGCGGCGACCGAGCTGTCAACGCCACCCGAAAGCCCGCAGATCACCTGTTTGTCGCCCACCTGTTCGCGGATTTGGCGGATCGCCTCGTCCTTGTAGGCGGCCATGGTCCAATCGCCCTTGAACCCGGCCAGCCGCACGAAGTTTTCGTAAAGCGTCTTGCCGTTTGGGGTGTGGTGCACTTCGGGGTGAAATTGCACGGCATAGAAATTGCGGCTCAGGTCGGCGGTAATGGCAAAGGGGGCATTGGGCGAGGTGCCATAAACCTCGAAGCCCGGGGCGATTTTACTGACGTGGTCGCCGTGGCTCATCCAGACCTGTTCGCGCTCTTCAAGGAACCAACCGGTCAGCAGATCGATTCGCTGTTCGGAAGGGGCGACATAGGCGCGGCCAAATTCGGCGGTACCGTCGCCGCGCTCCACGCGCCCGCCCAGCATATGCATCATCACCTGTTGGCCATAACAAATGCCCAGGATCGGGACGCCCAGATCGAACACCGCCTCGGGCGGGCGTGGGGATTCTTCGTCAATCACGCTGGCCGGGCCGCCGGAAAAGATCACGGCCTTGGGCGCGAAATCCTTTAAAAAGGCGTCGGTGACGTTCTGGAAAGGGTGGATTTCACAATAGACGTTCAATTCGCGCAGGCGGCGTGCGATCAACTGCGTCACCTGGCTGCCGAAGTCTATGATAAGAAGGCGGTCGTGCGATGTCTGGCTCATGTCTTGCCTAGTAGGCCCGAGGCGCGATTTGCGCAAGGGGCCATTGGGAATCTGCAAAAATCGACACAAGCACTGGTGCCATATGTCGCTATAGCACCTGAAGGGGCGCAAATCTCCGATGTCGGGGCAGGGCACTGCGATAATATTTCCTGAAGCTGCACCCGAGGGGGGTGCGTATCAATTCAGGGGTAAAACATGGCCGAAGCAGCAACCCGTAGACGTGGCCGTGGCGGCGGTGGTGCCGCCCGCCGGGCAGAACGGACCGCCGTCAGCGTAGAGACCGCCAAGTATATCGAGCGGAATATTCCGCTTTACGAAGTGCTGGACGATGAGGCGCTTGAGATAATCGAGACAAACGCCGAGACCATCCTGGAAGAAATCGGCGTTAACTTCGTGGAAAATCCGGCGGCACTGGATCGTTGGCGCGAGGCCGGGGCGGATGTGAATGGCGAACGGGTGCGCATTCCGCGTGGGTTGGCGCGTAAGCTGTGTTCGACCGCGCCGTCGCGCTATACCCAGCACGCCCGCAACCCGGAGCGGAATGTGGAGATCGGTGGTAATACGCTGGTCTGCGCGCCGATCTACGGCCCGCCTTTCGTGCGCGATATGGAAGGTGGTCGCCGCTATGCCACCATGGCCGATTTCGAACGCTTCGTGAAACTGGGCTACATGTCGAAGTGGCTGCACCATTCGGGCGGGACGGTCTGTGAACCCACCGATATTCCGGTGAACAAGCGTCACCTTGATATGCTGCACGCGCATATGACGCTGAGCGACAAGCCGTTCATGGGATCGGTCACCGACCCTTGCCGCGCGCAGGACAGCGTTGAAATGTGCGAAATCCTGTTCGGTAAGGATTTTGTGCAGGACAACACGGTGATGACCTCGTTGATCAACGTCAACTCGCCGATGACTTTTGACGAGGTGATGATGGGTGCGCTTGAGGTCTACGCAAAGAACAACCAAGCCTGCATCGTGTCGCCCTTTATCGTGGGCGGGGCCATGGCGCCGGTCTCGGTGATGGGGACGCTGACCCAGGTTCTGGCCGAGGTCATGGCCGGCATTGCCTATAGCCAATTGGTGCGCCCCGGTGCGCCGGTGATTTTCGGGGCTTTCGTAAGCTCGATCGACATGAACAGCGGTGCCCCGACCTTTGGCACGCCCGAGGCCAGCCAGATCATCTATGGCGCGGGGCAATTGGCCCGGCGGATGGGCCTGCCGTTCCGCTCGGGCGGGTCGCTTTGCGGTTCCAAACTGCCCGATGCGCAGGCGGCCTATGAAACTGCGAATACGCTTAACGCGGTGCTTCTGGGCGGCGTGAACTTCATGCTACATAGCTGTGGCTGGCTCGAAGGCGGCCTTGTGGCCAGCTTCGAGAAATTTGTCATGGATGCCGACCAACTGGGCGTGCTGCACAAACTGGCCGCGGGTATCCCCAAGGATGAGAACGGTCAGGCCATGGATGCCATCCGCGAAGTGGGGCCGGGCGGACACTATCTTGGCTGTGCCCATACCCAGGCGAATTTCAAGGAGGCCTTCTGGCGGTCGGACGTGTTGGATTACAAACCGTTCGAGACATGGCACGAAGACGGCGAGCGTGACACCATGACCTTGGCCAATGCCAAGATGCATCAGCTGCTGAGCAACTATCAGCAACCAGCGATGGACCCTGCGATTGCCGAAGCTTTGGCAAGCTATGTTGCCGAAAAGAAAGCGTCGATGCCGGATGCCTTCACCTGAGTGACAGGGCGGTTTCGCGGGCCTGCTGAAGCAACCGCGCTTCGCCAAGCATGGCTATAAGAACATCGACGTGACGGGCCGGGGAATATCCGGCCCGTTCGCTTTTCCGACATTCGTTTATGTCCGCCTCCAGTTCAATAAGCTGCATCAGGGCCGCACCGCTTGCAGCGGGTGGCATGGTGCCGATCAACCGGGCCAGATGTGTATTTCGGTGATAGTCTCGTGCTCCGATCCGCGCTGCGCGCATCAAAAGGCCGGGACGGCGAATGGCGTGAAGGCTGGATAGTATATCTTTCAAAACATGATTTCCCTTGTCTGTTGCTGCAAGTGATCTTGCACAACCTATGGGGGTGTTGCGCACTTTGAGTGATTTGCGAACGCAGGCTTTTCCGTTTGTTTACAATTAGGAAACGATTTTTGACCGGCCGTTAACAAATTAATGAACCGGTAAGTAATGCTCGTAAGGGTTGTGTTAACGAGTGTGACCACTTGCGGTGAAAGCTCTAATTTCATGGGAGATGAGACATGGCGGACGGATCAATCAAACCCTTTGGAACCGAAGGGGGAGATGCCGTGCCATCATGGGTGCCGCGACCTGCCTTGCACTATCTCGCCCATACGGAAACAGGGACATCAATCCGCGCCATCGCGCGCGAAGCAGGCTGCCATGCCTCGACGATCCTGCGCCAGATTCGAGCTTGTGAAACCCGCCGTGACGATTTTCTTTTCGATCATGCCCTGCGGCGCTTGGGCAAGCGCGTTGCCGCGGGCACTGCCGGTTCTTCACCAAAGGAGAGACCGATGATCGCCTATTCGCAAAAACCATCCAAACCGACCAAGGCACCGTTGACCGACGAGCACCTTAAGGCGGAAGCCCAACGTGTTTTGCGCCGATTGTCAGAACCTCGTGCCGTTTTGGCCGTGGCACAGAACATGCAAAAGGCCATTGTGATCCGTGACGCGGGAACGGATATGGAAGTCCGCACCGCGATTGTCGAAAACGAGATCGCCGAGGCCATGGCGCTCAAGTCGTGGATTGCCTGTGCCACGCCCGGTCGGGTTTCGCGCTATCACATCACGCGTGAGGGGCGCTTGGCCCTTAACAAGATGCTGGCCGAGTCCGAGAACCGCGCCTCGGGGTTTTCGGAGGCGCCGACAGCGTTTCAAGGGGCCCCGATGAACACCGTGAAGGCGCCAACAGCCGAGACGGTGGCCCGCAAGCGCATTCGATACAGCGTCACGGAAACCCCGGTTGTTGCCTTGGCACGGCGGAAGGATCGTGAGGGCCGGCCATTTCTGTCACAAGATTTGGTGCGGGCCGGAGAACGCCTGCGGGAAGACTTTGAACTTGCCCAAATACCGCAGGACGAGGTCAATACAACCGAAGGCCTGCAAAGGTTTCTAATGAACCTGTCGCCTTGCAAGGGGCGGCTTGAGGCGGCGGCTCAAGACCGCGTGGTCAATGCATTGCGGGAATTGGGGCCGGGCTTGGGCGATGTGGTCTTGCGGTGTTGTTGTTTTCTTGAAGGGCTGGAAAAAGCCGAGAAGCGTATGGGGTGGTCTGCGCGGTCTGGGAAAATTGTCTTGCGCATCGCATTGCAGCGCCTCAAGCGGCACTACGACACGGTTGGGGAACACGCAGGAATGATGGGTTAACCCCCGACAATCCAGCCAACCATAAAGGCCACAACCGCGCAAACGGTGCCGACCAGGACAGTTTCACCGATGGATCGTGCCATGCTTTCGCGTGTCGCGCTCCATCGTAAAAGGCCGAGACCGACCAGGGCACTGAAAGTCGCGCCCACGGACAATAAAAAGGCTGTGTCTGTCGGTTCGAGCAGAAAATAGGGAGCCAGCGGAATGGCCCCGAAAACGACAAACGACAGAAAGGTGAACAGCCCGTTGAGGGCCGGATTTTCTTCGTCGGGGTCCTGCATGCCGAATTCATAGGTCATCATCAAATCGGCCATGATCTTGGGGTGGCGGGACAGAATGGCGGTGGTGGTATCCGCCTCGCCCGCCGGTAGGCCGCGTTGGCGCAGGATTTCAAACAATTCCATGCGTTCTTGTTCGGGATTTTCTGTGATTTCATGCAGCTCGCTTTCTCGCCGGGATCGGTAAAGATCGTGCTGCGAGCGTGCTGAAAGAAACTCTCCAAGGCCCATGCTGACCGCGTCGGCAAAAAGATTGGCAAGCCCAAAGACCAGAACAGCCAACCCGCCGATCTGCGCGACGCCATCGGCCGCGGCACCGGCAAAACCGGCCACGATCGCGAATGTCGTGACGATCCCGTCATTGCCGCCATAGACAATCTGTTTAAGAAATTCCTGCGTGCGGCCAAGGGCGTGGGCATCGCGCCTGTGGGCTTGCCAGTCCATGTCTTGCTCCAATGTGTTGGGGCGAAATCTGGCGACAAGATATCCCAAGCATTGATGGGCGCAATCGCTTTGCTGGTGGTAGGGGGATGTGCCGGCTTGCCCTCTGGAATACGAAGGCAAGCCGGTAATCAACGAAACACCTTGAAACGCGATGGGCACTCGTGACCCCGGCTGCACGGTCAGCGCAGAGCAGATATGCAGAACTGGTACTCCCCACCGCTGTGCACTATAGTTACGAAGAGTCATCAAACCATTCGCGGGGAAAAATTCGTGCGAGACCTCAAGATCCCGGATCAGCGGCATCCAGAAAAGGCGCATCGTCCGGACAATGCACAACCCAAGAAACCCGACTGGATTCGTGTAAAGGCCCCGAACGGCAAGGGATATCACGAAACCCACAAGATTATGCGCGAGCATAACCTTGTCACCGTCTGCGAAGAGGCGGGCTGCCCGAACGCCGGGGAATGTTGGAGCCAGGGCCATGCCACCATGATGATCATGGGCGAGGTCTGTACGCGCGCTTGTTCGTTTTGCAATATTGCCACAGGCAAACCACCAGAGGAGCTGGATGTTTTCGAACCGGGTCGCGTGGCCGACGCGGTGAAGAAACTTGGCCTAAATCATGTCGTGATCACGTCTGTTGATCGTGACGACATCGAAGATGGCGGGGCCGAGCATTTTGCCATGACGATTCGCGCTATTCGAAAGCAATCGCCCGGAACGACCATTGAAATTTTGACACCCGATTTCCTGCGTTGTGATCCGTCGGTGCTCGAAGTCGTGGTGGCGGCCAAGCCGGATGTTTTCAATCACAACCTTGAAACCGTCCCCGGGCTGTATCCCGAGGTAAGGGCAGGGGCGCGGTATTTCCATTCCCTACGCCTGTTGCAGCGGGTCAAGGAGATGGATCCGACGATGTTCACCAAATCCGGCATCATGGTCGGCCTAGGCGAGGATAAACAAGCCGTGTTGCAGGTCATGGATGACATGCGCGCGGCGGATATCGATTTTCTGACCATCGGTCAGTATCTGCAACCTACGCCCAAGCACCACGCGGTTGATCGTTTCGTGCATCCCGATGAATTCGCGGCCTACGAAAAAGCGGCCTATGGCAAAGGATTCTTGATGGTTTCCGCCACGCCGTTGACCCGCTCGTCATACCATGCGGGAGACGATTTCGAACGCCTTCGTGCGGCGCGGATGCAAAAGCTGGCGTAGGTTGGCGCCTGAGCCAAACGCCGTTTCCAAAGAAAAACACCGGCCTGTTGGCCGGTGTTTTTTCGTTTCGGTTCAGATGCTTTTACCGTCCCCAGCTGCGGATCGGACCGCAATCCATATGGACGAAGTTCGACCCGGAATAGCGACCAACACCGCCACCTTTGCAGGACATCGCCGCGCGATACATCTGGTTCACCGAGCGTGAACTCAGCCGTAAGTCAGCGGCCTGACCGCGCAGGTGGCGCGAATTCTTGGCCACTCCGCTGGAGCGGCGCCGCAGCATCGCGTTGGTTTTCGGGCTACGGTAGCCCGACAAAAGCAAGTAGGGTTCGTTGGTGTCCATCAGGTTATGGCTGGCTGCCATGATGTCGATGGTGCGCAGGTCGATGTTGTGTATATCGTTCGTACGCCAATCGCGCATGAAAAGATTGATTTCCCGTACGGCATCTTTGATGTACTCGCCTTCGATCCAATAGATGGTGTCGATGCTTTCACCGGTACGGGGCGAAGTCATCTTGATGCGCCGGATATCTCCACCACCGCGTAGAAACCCTGCTGCTTGAGTGAAAGTTGGGGCGGCTGATACTGCTGTAGCTGTAAATGCACCCAGCAGGGCACGCCGCGTCATGCTCAACGAGCTGTAATCCGTCATTTGAATAGCGCCTGTCCCGTCGCTTACCTGTTTGCCGCCATTGTGGCGGGCCTGCCATCTCATCCCCAGATGCGCGAACTGTATGGCATAATCAGAATCACGGACCAAGAGGAGTTTTCCGAAATTTGAATCTATCAAGAGATTTCGGCGGGAATTTGCGCAAAAAATAAAACCTGTGCCTCAAATGTGCGGAATCCGATGCTCGAAGGCCGCAATTCGACACATTGATTCAATCCTAGCGCAAATTTGAATAGACAGCTTGCCCCGCCCCACGCAGACACGTGTGAAAGAGCTGATGCGCGAATTTAAAAGGGGAATAACGATGATTCAGGTTGCTTTCGGCGGGGCGGGGCGCTGGCTCCTCTGTGCTTTCGTACTTTTTATCGGAGCATTTGCTCTCCCGGATGAAGGAAATGCACAGGTTACCGCTTTCAAGCAGGCTGTGGCCGAGGCTGCCGCCAAGGACCGCGATATTGCCGCCTTTTACCAAGCCAATAATTACGAGGCTATCTGGACAGGTAATGTTGGCAAGGATCGCCGTCGGCGTGTTGCCTTGTTCGAGGCGATCGCATCCGCCGACGATCACGGATTGCCGGCGCGTCGCTACGATGCCGAGGGCCTCATGGCCACGCTGAAGGCCGCCCGAACCCCCCGTGCACGCGGTTTTGTCGAAGTCGAGATGAGCCGAACCTTCCTTCAGTTGGCGCGTGATATGCAGACCGGGGCCTTGATTCCGTCACGTGTCGACGGCGGCATCAAACGCCAAGTGCCCTATCGAGAGCGCGCTTCCTATTTGACGAACTTCGCCAAAAGCAATCCACGAGGGTTTTTCCGGGTCCTGCCGCCCAAAACCAACGAATATGCCCGCCTCATGAAAGAAAAGCTGCGGCTTGAACGGCTTTTGGCCGCCGGTGGGTGGGGGCCGAAGGTGCCTGAACAGTCTCTGAAACCCGGTGCCTCGGGCAACGCGGTTGTGTCGCTTCGCAATCGGTTGATTGCAATGGGCTATCTCAAACGTTCCGCGAGCCAGAGTTACGACCAAGCGTTGCAAGCAGCGGTCCAGCAATTCCAGCTGGCGCATGGGCTTGCCACCGACGGTGTTGCAGGGCCCTCGACGATCAATGCGATTAACACGTCGGTACAGACGCGCCTGCAATCGGTTCTTGTGGCGATGGAGCGCGAACGCTGGTTCAATCGTGAACGCGGCGCACGGCATGTCCTGGTCAACCTGACTGATTTCAGTGCCCGCATCGTCGATAATGACCGCGTCAGTTTTAGCACCCGTGCCGTGGTCGGAAAAAACCAAAGCGACCGCCGCAGCCCCGAATTCTCGGATGTCATGGAATTCATGGTGATCAATCCAACATGGCACGTTCCGCGGTCCATCGCGGTCAAGGAATACCTGCCGATGATGAAACGCAATCGGAACGCGGCGGGGCACCTGCGCCTTTATAACAGCCGCGGACAGCAGGTCAGCCGAAGCGCGATCAACTTCAACGCCTACAATGCCTCGAATTTCCCTTTCGCGATCAAGCAGCCGCCGTCGCGCCGAAACGCCCTTGGGCTGGTGAAGTTCATGTTCCCCAACAAGTACAACATTTACCTTCACGACACGCCGGCGAAGAACCTGTTCGAACGGGCCAAACGGGATTACAGCCATGGGTGTATCCGTCTGCAAAAACCCTTCGATTTTGCCTATGAGTTACTGTCCAAGCAGGAAAAAAATCCCAAGGCCTTCTTCCATTCCACGTTGGATACCGGGCGCGAAACCGTTGTGAAGCTTGAAAAGGAAGTGCCCGTGCACATCATCTATCGGACGGCCTTCACCCAAGCCAAAGGGCCGGTTCAGTTCCGTGACGATGTCTATGGGCGGGATGCACGTATCTGGAATGCGCTGAACAAGGCAGGGGTTTCACTGCGCGCGGTTCGCGGCTAAACCGATCCCCGAAAAAGGGGAGTGTCATGGCCTACACGATCGAACAAATTGCCGCGGCGCTGGGGGCAGAAGCCCTTGGCGCCGTTGATATTGAGGTGGAGGGGGTGGCCGAACCCGCCGATGCGGGGCCGCACCAACTGGCTCTCGCGATGAAGCCTGAATATGCCGAAGCCCTGCCACAGGGACAGGCCCGCGCAGCGATGCTGTGGGACGGCGCGGATTGGCAGGCCTTGGGCCTTGAGGCGGCCATCGTTTCCCCGCGACCACGGTTTGCCCTGTCAGGGCTAAGCGCCATGATGGACCCGGGCCAGGGATGGCAGGATGGCGTGCATCCATCGGCCGTGGTTCATGACACGGCCGAACTTGGTGATGGCGTGTCCGTGGGCCCCTTGGCCGTGATTGGCAAAGGCGCAAGAATTGGGGCGGGCACTGTTATCGGGCCGCAATGTTTCATCGGGTCAGACGTGGTTCTCGGCGCCCAGGGGGGCTTGCGGGAAGGTGTCCGTATCGGGGCGCGGGTCATGATCGGTGACCGTTTCATCGCGCAGCCCGGCGCGGTGATCGGCAGCGATGGGTTTTCCTATGTCACGCCCGAAGTTTCCGGTGCCGAAAAGGTGCGGCAAACCCTTGGGGATCAGGGTGAGATCAAGGCCCAGAAACACGCCCGTATTCATTCCCTTGGTGCGGTGTCCATCGGTAATGACGTCGAGGTGGGCGCGAATTGCACGATTGATCGCGGCACCGTGAGGGATACGGTGATCGGCAATGGCACCAAGATCGACAATCTCGTTCAGATTGGGCACAACTGCATCATCGGCTCAGACTGCCTGCTTTGCGGACAGGTGGGGTTGGCGGGTTCTGTCAAGGTGGGCGATAACGTGATCATGGCGGGGCAAACCGGCGTGGCAGACAATATCTTCGTTGGTGACAATGTCATCACCGGGGGGGCGACCAAGCTGATGTCGAATGTTCCAAAGGGGCGCGTCATGCTGGGATACCCGGCCATCCAGATGGATTCGCAAATGGAAATCTACAAAGGTCTGAGGCGTCTCAAACGGCTTTTCCGTGATGTCGCAGACCTTAAGAAAACTGTTTCAAACAACAGTCAGAGTGACTAAATCGACCGCGAAAAAGACCAAAAGGTAATGCCCATGTCTATCAAGGAACGCGTCATCGGAATTATCGCGGAACAGGCTGTTCTAGATCCTTCGGATGTCAAAATGGACAGCACACTGGAGGACCTTGGGATCGACAGCCTTGGCCTAGTGGAAAGCATTTTCGCCATCGAGGAAGAATTCGATATCTCGGTGCCCTTCAATGCAAACGAGCCTGAGCAAAGCGATTTCGACATCTCCTCGGTCTCGTCGATCGTTGCAGGCATAGAGCAACTGGTGAAAGAACAGTCGTGAAGCGCGTTGTCATAACGGGTGCCGGGACAATTAATGCCTTGGGTCATACCGTGCCCAAAACCCTTGAAGCGATGCGCGAAGGCCATTGCGGTATCAGCGAACTGGAATTTCGCGATGTTGACCGTTTGGCCATCAAGATCGGCGGGCAGGTCAAGGGCTATGATCCGGAGACACGATTCAACCGTCAGCAATTGGCACTCTATGATCGTTTCACGCAATTCACGTTGATCGCCGCACGGGAGGCCATAGGACAATCCGGACTTGAGTTTTCAGGGGAGCTGGCCGCGTGCGCCGGTATCATCCTTGGCAATTCCGGGGGCGGGATGACCACCCTCGATGACAACTACCGAACGGTTTACGAGGACGGTAAGAACCGCGTGCACCCCTTCGTGGTGCCAAAGCTGATGAACAACGCCGCGGCAAGCCATGTCTCGATGGAGTTTAACCTCAAGGGGCCAAGCTTTACCGTGGCCACGGCCTGTGCCAGTTCAAACCATGCGATGGCACAAGCCTTCCAGATGGTGCATGGCGGGCTGACGCCGGTCATGATCACCGGCGGATCGGAATCCATGCTGTGCTTTGGCGGGGTGAAAGCCTGGGAAGGTTTGCGCGTGATGTCCAAGGACGGTTGCCGGCCTTTTTCGGCCAATCGCAACGGCATGGTGCAAGGGGAAGGTGCGGGCGTGTTCGTCTTCGAGGAGTACGAGCACGCGCGGGCGCGCGGCGCCGAAATCCTGGCCGAGGTTGCGGGTTATGCCATGTCCTCGGACGCCTCGGATATCGTGATGCCATCGAAACAGGGGGCGGCCCGTGCCATTCGTGGCGCCTTGCAGGATGCCCGTATGGACCCGTCCGAAGTGGGTTATATCAATGCCCATGGCACTGGCACGGCTGCCAATGACAAGACCGAAAGCGCCGCCGTGGCGGATGTATTCGGCGCCCATGCAGACAACCTGATGATATCCTCAACGAAATCCATGCATGGCCATCTGATTGGCGGGACGGGCGCCGTTGAGCTTTTGGCCTGTATCATGGCCCTGCGCGACGGGGTGATTGCCCCAACCATAAACTACGAAGACGCCGATCCCGAATGCGCATTGGACGTGGTCCCGAACGAGGCGCGGGAGGCAAAGGTTGACGTGGCCCTTTCGAATGCCTTTGCCTTTGGGGGGCTGAACGCGGTGCTGGCGCTGCGCCGCTTTCACTGACAGGTCATACCAATGAAAACGCCGCGCCCTTTGCAGGGACGCGGCGCAAGATTCAATGACTGATGGTAATCAGTAATCAGTTCTGGGCAACCGACACGTTGTCATAGGCTGCCGTAAAGCCCGACAACGACGCCTTGATATCCACTGTCTGGTCCGGGGCCTGTGCCGGCACGATTTGCAAATTCGCCGCCGCCCCTGCTTTGAAGGCGTCGACATCGGCCTGTGTCAGGCCAACCTGTGCAAAGCATCCGACCATGGAACAAAAGCGGAAGGGATAGGTTTTAGCCTTGCCGCCATCGACCGAGATTTTCAGCTCTTCCGACAGAAGCGTGCCCAGCGGTACGACGATGGTTGCACCGGCAACGGCCTGTGATCCCTCTGGCAGGCGGAACAGGCTGAACTCGGCCACCGGGTTGCCCGCGTCTTCGCGCAGGAGCTGATACATCTGGCATGGGTCTTCCTCGGCCTCGCTGCGGAAGCATTTCATCTGCCAGTCGCCATGCTCTTCCTTGATGTAAGTGCTCTCGTCTTGCACTTCGCGCCCCATATCAAGGGCCTCGCCTTCGGTGTTTTCAACGGCACCGCTTTCAGCGGCTTCGCTTGTTTCCTCGGTGGCGGGTGCGGTTTCTGCCTCGGTGGCCTCGGTTTGCTCTGCGGTATCATCCTGCGCAGTCAGGGCCGTCCCCATGCTCAGCAGAACAACAAGCGGCAAAGTCGAAAGAAGTTTGGGCATATGGTCCCCGTTTCAATTGTCTCAATCCAGTCAGGCGCGATTTATCATGGCGCCAAGGGCGTGTCAGGATAAAACTTCACGAGCGGCGGCGGTTCAAGGCGAAAATCCGCCGCAACCACGATGGGCAAACCGTTGTTTTCAGTGCCACAAAAAGAAAAAGAGACCACGTGGCCTCTTTTCCTGTTTCTCCCTGCCGGACTGGCCGACTTAGTCATTGCACCGAACGCTAGGGCAGTTCGAATGACCCGTCAACAGCCAACCTGCACGAATCCGACAGTTTCTTTTCCAACACCGAACAAAAAGGGCCGCACCCGAAGGCGCGGCCAGTCTGACAGGGAGGAAGTCACCCGATCCCAAGAAGACACAAGGCATCGAGCAAATTCATGCTGGCAGAGAAAAGTTAACCGAGTATGGTCGGATCGTGGAAAAATCGGGACGGGGATTTGTCGTGGAAAATCATGTGTTCGTTGGCGGGGGTGGCCCTGAATATGGTGTCGAGCAGGGGCTTTTACTGGAATATGCCAACCGCCATGGATTGATCGCCGGGGCGACCGGGACGGGCAAAACCGTCACGCTGCAGATCCTGGCCGAAGGGTTTTCAAAGGCGGGTGTGCCGGTTTTCCTGTCAGACGTGAAAGGTGACCTTTCGGGGTTGGCGGCTTCTGGCAGTGAAAGTTTCAAATTGCACGAAGCTTTCATGAAACGCGCCGGAACCATAGGTTTCGATGATTACGGTTACGAATCCTTTCCGGTAACGTTCTGGGATATTTTCGGCGACCAAGGCCACCCTGTTCGTACCACCGTGGCCGAGATGGGGCCGCTTTTGCTGTCGCGGCTGATGAACCTCAGCGACGCACAAGAGGGGGTGCTGAATATTGCCTTCCGCGTGGCAGATGAACAGGGCATGCCGCTGCTTGACCTCAAGGATCTGCAATCGCTTCTGGTCTGGGTGGGTGAGAATGAGGATGAGCTTTCCCTGCGCTACGGCAATGTCTCGTCCCGCTCGGTCGGCACGATCCAGCGCGAATTGCTGGTGTTGGAAAACCAAGGGGCCACGCAGTTCTTTGGCGAACCCGCGCTGGAGTTGTCCGACCTCATGCAATGCACCCCCGAGGGGCAGGGGCGGATCAACATCCTGAGTTCCGACCGCCTGATGCAGTCGCCGCGCCTTTATGCCACCTTCCTATTGTGGCTGCTGAGCGAACTTTTCGAAAACCTTCCCGAAGTGGGCGATCCGGACAAGCCCAAGCTGGTGTTTTTCTTTGACGAGGCACATCTTCTGTTCGATGACGCCCCGGATGCACTTGTGGACAAGGTGGAACAGGTCGCGCGACTGATCCGATCAAAAGGGGTTGGGGTGTATTTCATCACCCAAAATCCCGATGACGTGCCCGAAGACATCCTTGGGCAATTGGGCAACCGGGTGCAACATGCCCTGCGTGCCTTCACCGCCCGCGATCAAAAGGCCTTGCGCCGGGCGGCTGAAACCTATCGTCCAAATAAGCGCTTCGATGTTGCCGATGCGATCCGGGATGTGGGTGTGGGCGAGGCGGTGACCTCCATGCTGGAAGATGACGGCATCCCCGGTATCGTGGAACGTACCCTGATCCGCCCGCCGTCTTCGCAACTGGGGCCGATTTCCGATGCTGAACGGCAACGGGTGATGGCATCCTCGCCCGTCGCGGGGAAATACGACGAGGTGCTAGACCGGCGTTCAGCCCATGAAATCCTTGCCTCACGTGCAGAAAAGGCCGCGCGCGAGGCCGAAGAAGCAGAGCAAGCCGCCGAGAAAGAAACCGCCGCCATGCGCGAATTCAACGCCGCACGCCGCTATTCGGGCAAGGGCGTTTCTCGTTCGACCAGTAAAAAGAAGGATGAGGGCGGTATCGCGGCGGGCATTGGTGCCGCTTTGACCAAGGCCGTGGTGCGCGAACTCAAGGGCACCACCGGCCGGCGCATCGTACGTGGCATCTTGGGCGGGTTTTTCAAAGGGCGTTGATCACGCATTTAGAAGTGCCGCCAGATCCTCGCGGAGCTGGGTATACATCTCCTCCGACCGCCGCACGCGGGAGGAGGAGAGTTCCCGCGTTTCCACGCGCATCAACCCCTCGCAACCTATCATGAAGGGCAGCGCGAACTGCCGCTCAAAGGCATTGAGGCCAAAGACCTCTTCCATATTGGCAAGCCCGATGGCATCCACGCCAAAACGCGTTTTGCCCGAGGGCCACATGCCGCGCCGCCCCATATGCACCAAGAAGCGCGCCATATCCTTGTAAATCGGCATCCGGGCCGATCCACCGGTATCAATGCCTACCAAATCGCGGCCTTGAGCAATCAGGTTGTTGGGGTGAAAATCGCCATGCAGGATCGCGGTGCGCCATTCCGCGCCATCCATGCGGTCCGCCATCTGCTGCAGCAGGTCTATGATCTCAACTTCAATCTTTCGAAGGTTGTCGAAGGCCTGCCGTTCGGCGGCATGTTTTGCCTTGTCCAGCCAACGGCGATGTCGCGCCCTGCGCCATTCCTCGGTTCCGCCGGTGTAAAGGCGCAGCCATCGGGCGGCGGGCTCCATGTACTGCACCCGATCCGCCCGGTCGCTTTGCCACATAAGCTGCAACAGGGGCGTGCCTTCGGCGCGCTCCACCACCAACAGGTTTTGTCCGGCGCTGTGAAAAAGCGGCTCAACCACGCGGTAGGGGCCTTGTGCCATCACCGGATGGATGCGTTGCAACTCATCCCATTCGCGTTGCGATAGTGCCGGGTCATCATCCAGAAAAAACCGCATGACTGCGGCGCGCCCGGCAAATTGGCAGGCGATTATCGCCCGTTTGCCGTTTACCAACCGCAACAGATCTTCGATCTCGACCGTCTTCAATGCCGTGTCAGCCTTGCGCGCGGCGTCGAACCGCTCGGTCAATGCCAGAATCGCGTCTAACTTTTGCTCGTCATGTCGGGAGGATTTGCTCATGATGGCAGAATTCCTCAGGCCACTTGCCCCGTCAACTGAATTGAACCTCTCCGGCAGCATCGCTAGAGTGACTCGAAACCAGTAGCCACAGGATCAAGCCCATGTCTGACACCGACGTTTCCGAAATGTCCTTTGAAGCGGCCATGCAAGAATTGGAGCAGGTCGTGGGCAAGCTGGAGCGCGGCGACGTGGCGCTTGAGGAGTCGATCGCGCTTTACGAACGCGGCGCCAAGCTCAAGAAGCGATGCGAGGCCAAGCTGAAAGAGGCCGAGGAAAAGGTTGCTGCCATCACGCTGGATGGCGAGGGCACACCGACGGGCACCACGCCGGTCGACGCTGGCTGACCGTTCCCATGGAAAATGTTCTTGGCGGGTTGGATTTCGACCGCACCGACGATCTGAAGCCGCGTGACTTCAAAGCGGCCCTGAAGCGGGCGCAAAGCCTTGTGTCCGCCGCGAAACTTGACGTGTTGGGACGGCACAAAGGCGATCTGACCGACGCCATGCAATATGCGCTGGCAGGCGGCAAAGCCCTGCGCGCTTTTCTGGTGCTCGAATCGGCCCGCATGAACGGGATTGATACGCGCACGGCGCAATGGCCCGCCCTCGCCATCGAATGTATCCATGCCTATTCGCTGATCCATGACGACCTGCCGTGTATGGATGACGATGACCTGCGTCGGGGCCAGCCCACCGTGCACCGCAAATGGAACGAACATACCGCCGTTCTTGCAGGGGACGCCCTGCAGACCCTGGCGTTTGAACTTCTGACACGGCCCACAGGAATTGCCCCGCAAGTACAGCTTAATCTAGTACGCTCACTGGCCATCGCCGCGGGCCATAGCGGCATGGTGGGCGGCCAAATGATGGATATCGCCGCCGAAACCTGCGGAACTCCTTATGGTCTTGAGAAAATCAAGCAGGTTCAGCACGGCAAAACCGGTGCGCTGATCCGCTGGTCGGCCCGGGCCGGCGCGGTTCTGACCGAGGCGGACGACGCACATTGGCAGGCCCTTGATACCTATGGCGAATGCCTCGGGCTTGCCTTCCAAATCTGGGACGACGTGCTGGATATCGAGGGCGATGCAGATGAAATGGGTAAGGCTGTGGGCAAGGACGCGGACCGGGGCAAAGCCACTTTCGTCAGCCACATGGGTCTTGACGGCGCCAAGGAATATGCTGCTGAACTCGTGCACAACGCCTGCACAGCCCTAGATATATATCAAGAACAGGGCGACTGCTTGCGCGAGGCCGCCCGCTTCGTTATCTCGCGCCGTACCTAGGAAAGGCGTTTCGCCATGTCGCAGCCACCGCTGACCCAGAACCCCGAGACCCCGCTTTTGGATCGCGTGCAATCGCCTGCGGACCTGAAGGCATTTTCCGATGCGGAGTTGGGCAAACTGGCGGATGAGTTGCGCGCCGATACTATTGCGGCCGTCTCGCAAACGGGTGGTCATCTTGGTGCAGGGCTTGGCGTGGTGGAGCTTACCGTGGCCTTGCATGCTGTTTTCGACGCACCGCGTGACAAGATCATCTGGGATGTCAGCCACCAATGCTACCCGCATAAGATCCTGACCGGACGGCGCGACCGGATGCTCAGCCTGCGCCAGAAGGGCGGGCTGTCGGGGTTCACCAAACGATCCGAGTCGCCCTATGACCCTTTCGGCGCGGCGCATAGCTCCACTTCGATCAGTGCCGCCCTTGGCTTTGCCGTGGCGCGCGATCTGGGCGGGGCTTGTGACACCGGCCATGGCGATGCCATCGCTATCATCGGTGACGGTGCGATGTCGGCGGGCATGGCCTTTGAGGCGCTCAATAACGCGGGCCATCTGGGGAAACGCCTGATCGTCATCCTCAACGATAACGAAATGTCCATTGCCCCGCCGGTTGGGGCGCTTTCGTCTTACCTTTCACGGCTTTACGCCGGAGAGCCGTTTCAAGAATTCAAGGCTGCCGCCAAGGGCGCGGTCTCGCTTCTGCCGCCGCCATTCCAGATGGGGGCGAAACGGGCCAAGGAAATGCTCAAGGGCATGACCGTTGGCGGGACGCTTTTCGAGGAGCTTGGCTTTAGCTATGTCGGCCCCATCGACGGGCACAACATGGATCAACTGCTGCCGGTCTTGCGTACCGTGCGGCAACGCGCCAACGGGCCGATCCTGATCCATGTCTGCACCAAGAAGGGCAAGGGATACGCCCCCGCCGAGGCCCGCAGTGACGGTGGCCACGCCACGTCGAAATTCGACGTGGCCACAGGCGAGCAGAAGAAAGCCGCCTCAAACGCCCCAAGCTATACCAAGGTGTTCGCCGAGGCGCTGCTGCAAGAAGCGGCCCTTGATGACAAGATTTGCGCGATCACCGCCGCCATGCCCGATGGGACCGGGTTGGACCTGTTCCAAAACCGGTATCCCAGCCGTTGTTTCGACGTCGGCATTGCAGAACAACACGCCGTAACCTTTTCTGCGGGCTTGGCCGCAGGCGGCATGAAACCCTTCTGCGCACTTTATTCCACCTTCCTGCAACGTGGGTTTGACCAAGTGGTGCATGACGTGGCGATCCAGCGTTTGCCGGTGCGGTTCGCCATTGATCGTGCGGGGTTGGTTGGGGCTGATGGTGCGACCCACGCAGGTAGCTACGATGTGGCCTTTTTGTCCAATCTGCCGGGCTTTACCGTGATGGCCGCCGCCGATGAGGCCGAGCTGAAGCATATGGTTGCCACCGCCGTTGCCCATAACGACGGCCCGATTGCCTTCCGTTACCCGCGGGGCGAAGGCGAAGGCGTTGAAATGCCTGAGCGCGGCGAGATACTGGAACTGGGCAAAGGCCGTATGATCCGGGAGGGCAGCCGCGTGGCACTCCTGTCCTTCGGCACCCGTCTGGGCGAAGTGATGAAAGCCTCCGAGGCCCTCCGGGCGCGCGGTATTGACCCCACGGTGGTCGATGCGCGATTTGCCAAGCCGCTTGATGCCGCGCTGATCCTTGATCTGGCGGCCAATCACGAGTCGATGATCACCATTGAGGAAGGCGCGATCGGCGGCTTTGGCAGCCATGTCAGCCATCTTTTGGCGGAACATGGCGTGTTCGATCACGGGCTGAAATTCCGCTCGATGGTCTTGCCGGATATCTTTATCGATCAAGCCACGCCGGAAGACATGTACGCCACCGCCGGTCTGAATGCGGCCGATATCGAGGCGCGCGTTCTTGATGTCTTGGGCGTGGCGCAGATCGACAGCAAGCGCGCCTGAGCAGGCTCAGGCCGCGGCGCCCACAACTTCGGACAGGCGCAGCAAATCCTCGGATAACGGGCTGGACTTGCGCCAGACCATGCCAATCGTCCGCCCCGGTTGCGGATCGTCGAACCGCGCAAGGCTGACATTGGCCGATCTGGTTTCCACCGGCACCGCCATTTCCGGGATCAAGGTCACGCCAAGCCCCGCGCCGACCATTTGCACCAATGTCGATAAAGAACTTCCATCCAAGCCTTCGCGCCCGCGCCCTTGGCCCAGATGACAAAACGATAGCGCCTGATCGCGAAAGCAATGACCTTCTTCCAAAAGTAACAGCCGCATTTCATGTAACGCTTCGGGGGAGGGCACCGGCGCATCGCGCTCAGCTTCAGGGCGCACCAACAAAAGGCTTTCTTCAAAAAGTGGGACCTCAAGCAGCGACGGCTCTGATACGGGGAGAGCGACGATGGCCGCGTCCAAACGCCCTTCGCCCAATTCGTCCAGCAGACGGGGTGTAATGCTTTCTCGTACGTGCAGGTCGAGGTCGGCGTAGGCGTCGTTTAGCCGGCCAATGACACGCGGCAACAGGTATGGCGCAATGGTCGGAATGACGCCCAAGCGAAGCGAGCCTGACAGCCCAGTGCGCGCCACTCGCGCCATCTCGGACAGTTCATCGACCGAGCGCAGGATGTCTTTCACACGGCCAGCGAATTCTTCGCCAAAGCGGGTCAGGCGCACCTGTCGGGCACCGCGTTCGAACAAAACCTGACCGATCGCCGCTTCCAGATCGCGGATCTGTACTGACAAAGCGGGTTGGGAGATCGCACTGGCCTCGGCGGCGCGTCCGAAATGACCATGGCGGGCAAGGGCCGCGAAATAACGCAATTGTCTCAATGAGAAGTTATCCATAATCATAAGTTATCGAGGCAATCAGAAAATGCAACTTAATCCAATGGCCGTTGTTTGTTAGAGTGATTCTAAAGGCAGGTGGGGGAAGTTGGTCGCAGGTCCGCGTGCCCCTGTCGTCGTCTTTGAAATCAGAGCCATAAATTCAATTACCATCGGAGATGAAAATGGACGGAAATGATGTGAAGTCATCAGGGAAATGCCCTGTCATGCATGGTGGCATTACCTCGCACGAGACCTCGAACATGGAGTGGTGGCCGAACTCTCTCAACCTCGAGATCCTGCATCAGCACGACACCAAAACCAATCCGATGGGGCCGGATTTCAATTACCGCAAGGAATTGGAAAAGCTCGATGTTGACGCGCTGAAAAAAGATATGCACGCGCTGATGACCGACAGCCAAGATTGGTGGCCGGCTGACTGGGGGCATTATGGTGGCTTGATGATTCGAATGGCGTGGCACGCGGCAGGGTCTTACCGTCTGGCCGATGGCCGTGGCGGCGGCGGTACAGGCAACCAACGCTTCGCGCCGCTGAACTCCTGGCCCGATAACGCCAGCCTCGACAAGGCGCGCCGCCTGTTGTGGCCGATCAAGAAGAAATACGGCAACAAGGTATCCTGGGCCGATCTCCTTATTTTGGCGGGCGACATCGCCTATCAGTCCATGGGCTTGAAGACCTTTGGATTCAGCTTTGGCCGCGAGGACATCTGGGCGCCTGAAATCGACACGTACTGGGGCGCTGAGAAAGAATGGCTGGCCCCCTCCGACGAGCGTTACAGCAACGTCGAAAACCCCGCGACAATGGAAAACCCGCTGGCCGCCGTGCAAATGGGTCTGATTTACGTGAACCCCGAAGGTGTGAACGGTTCGCCCGATCCCCTGAAAACAGCCGATCAGGTGCGCGAGACCTTTGCCCGCATGGCGATGAACGACGAGGAAACCGCGGCCCTGACCGTGGGTGGCCACACCGTCGGCAAATGCCACGGCAACGGCGACGCCGAAGCGCTTGGCCCGGAGCCCGAAGCCGCCGGTATCGAGGCGCAGGGTTTTGGTTGGGACAACCCCAACATGGGCGGCAAGGCCAGCAAGGCGATCACCTCGGGCATCGAAGGGGCATGGACGACGGAGCCGACCAAGTTCGACAATGGCTACCTCAAGCTGCTCTTCGGTTACGAGTGGGAACTCAAAAAATCCCCCGCCGGTGCCAACCAGTGGGAGCCAATCGACATCAAGGAAGAAGACAAGCCTGTCGATGCAAGCGATCCGTCGATCCGCCATAACCCGATCATGACCGATGCGGACATGGCCATGAAGATGGACCCGACCTATCGTGCCATCTGCGAAAAATTCATGGAAGACGATGACTACTTCCGCGATACCTTTGCTCGCGCGTGGTTCAAGCTGACCCACCGCGACATGGGCCCGAAAGCCCGCTACTTCGGCCCCGACGTGCCTGAAGAAGACCTAGTCTGGCAAGATCCGATCCCGGCAGGCAACACCGACTACGACGTTGCCGCTGTGAAGGCCAAGATCGCCGATGCGGGCCTCTCGTTGTCCGAGATGGTCGCCACTGCATGGGATAGCGCACGCACCTACCGAGGCTCTGACATGCGCGGCGGCGCCAATGGTGCCCGCATCCGTCTTGCCCCGCAAAAGGATTGGGAAGGCAATGAACCGGATCGTCTGCAAAAGGTTCTCTCGGCGCTTGAACCGATTGCGGCTGAAACCGGGGCAAGTATCGCCGATGTGATCGTTCTGGCCGGGAACCTCGGTGTCGAACAGGCTGCCAAGGCCGCTGGTGTCGATCTCGAAGTCCCCTTCGCACCGGGCCGTGGCGATGCCACCGACGAGATGACTGACGCCGATAGCTTCGATGTGCTTGAGCCGTTGGCCGATGGTTTCCGCAATTGGCAGAAGAAAGAATATGTGGTCAGCCCCGAGGAAATGATGCTCGACCGCGCGCAGCTCATGGGCCTCACCGCGCATGAGATGACCGTTCTGGTCGGCGGTATGCGCGTCATGGGCACCAACCACGGCGGCACCGCGCATGGCGTTTTCACCGATAACGTCGGTGCTCTGACCAACGATTTCTTCGTGAACCTGACCGACATGAACTATCGCTGGCAGCCGGTTGGCGAGAATGCCTATGAAATCCGCGACCGCGCCTCCGATGCGGTAAAATGGACGGCCACGCGCGCCGACCTGGTGTTCGGCTCGAACTCCATCCTGCGCGCTTATGCCGAGGTCTACGCCCAGGACGACAACAAGGAGAAATTCGTCAAGGATTTCGTTGCCGCCTGGACCAAGGTTATGAACGCCGACCGCTTCGACCTCGAGGCATAATGCTCAGGGCAGGGGTCGTGTGTCCCTGCCTGTAGCCTACAAGATGCAACGGCGCCCATGGTTTCGGGCGCCGTTTTTTTGGTTTAGGGAGGTGAAATTCCCGATAACTTCGCTAGTTTATCGGCGAATATTATTTCGTAAGCTGAGGGGGTTATTCAAATATCCTGTGGTGAAGCGAAAGAGTTGACTTTAACAGAAGGTCACAACTGGCTACAAAAGTCAGAAGCCAAATTTGGTGAAAACAAAACGGGGGGCACATGAGCAACGGCGGCAGTCTATTACCGATCATCGCGATCCTTCCATTTCTGGGCGCGCTCGTGCCCGGCATCATGATCCGCGCGGGGCGCAACGCCTGCGCCTCATTCACCGCCGCCCCGACAATTCTTGCCATCGTCATGCTTGGCACCCTTGCGCCTTCGGTCATGCAAGGCGAGGTGATCCGCGCCGAGATCGCTTGGCTTCCGCAACTTGGCCTGTCGGCCAGCTTTTTCCTTGATGGTCTGGGGTTGCTTTTCGCGGGCATGATCCTTGGTGTTGGTCTGCTGATCACGCTTTATGCCCGGTTTTACCTCTCGGGCGAGGACCCGATGGGGCAGTTTTATACCTACCTACTGCTCTTCCAAGGCGCGATGCTGGGCATCGTGCTGTCCGACAACATCCTGCTTTTACTGATTTTCTGGGAACTGACTTCGCTCTCGTCCTTCTTGCTCATCGGCTATTGGAAACACCTGCCCGAAGGCCGCCAAGGCGCGCGCATGGCATTGGCCGTGACTGGGGCCGGTGGGTTGGCCATGATCGGTGGTATGCTGATCTTGGGCAATATCGTGGGCAGCTACAACCTGACCGATATCTTGGCCGCCGGGGATCAGATCAAAGCGTCTGAGTGGTATATGCCCGCGCTCATCCTGATCCTGCTTGGGGCTTTTACGAAATCCGCGCAGTTCCCCTTTCATTTCTGGTTGCCACATGCCATGGCCGCGCCCACGCCGGTTTCGGCCTACCTGCACTCGGCCACTATGGTAAAGGCTGGTGTGTTCCTGATGGCGCGCATGTGGCCCGCGCTCGCAGGGACGCCCGAGTGGTTCTATATCGTCGCCACCGTCGGCCTGATCACCATGGTTCTGGGGGCGGTGATCGCGCTCTTTAAGGATGATCTGAAGGCGCTGTTGGCTTTCTCGACGGTCTCGCACCTTGGCCTTCTGACCATGCTTTTGGGCTTTGGCACCGAGGCCGCCGCGATCGCCGCTGTCTTCCACATCATCAACCACCTGACCTTCAAGGCCGCGCTCTTTATGACTGCGGGCATCGTTGATCACGAGGCGCATACACGTGACATCAAGCGCCTTGGCGGGCTGGCAAAACTCATGCCGATCACCGCCGTGATTGGCACCATCACCGCACTGTCCATGGCCGGGATAGCACCCTTCAACGGCTTTATCTCCAAGGAAAAGATGCTGGAAGAAGCGGTGCATACCGTCTGGTGGGAAAATCCATGGATCGTGCCCGCGCTTGCCACGCTTGGGGCTGTCTTCTCGGTCGCTTACAGCTTGCGCTTCATCTTCCACGTTTTCGGCGGGCCGGTGCGCGATGATTACCCCGCCAAACCGCATGATCCGCCCTTTGGAATGTGGGCGGCACCAGCGCTTTTGACGGTCATGGTTGTCGTGATCGGCATCATGCCTTTCCTGGCTGAACCCGTGGTCAACATGGCCGCCACCGCCGTCACCGGCCATGAAACCCACGCTCACCTGAAACTTTGGCACGGCCTGACGCCCGCGCTTTATCTCTCGATCATCGCGGTCGTGGGCGGGATCATCCTTCTGCTGTTGCACAAACCGCTGGATCGCGCATGGCTTGCCACCCCGCGCCCGGAAGCGAAGAACATTTTCGATGCGCTTATTGGTGCCATGGTGCGCCTCACGCGCGCTGGCACTGAGAGCCTGCACAATGGCGCGATCAGCCGTTACCTGGCGATCTTCGTGGCCGTGACCACGGCGCTGGGTTACCTCGCCTTTTCCTCGGGCACACTCTCGCCGCCCACGCGCGATCTTTTGCCAATCCCGGCAGTGGTCGCGGCGGGCTGGGTGCTTTTGATGGGTGCCACTACGCTTGTCGTGCTGAACCACCGCAACCGGTTCCGCGCGCTGATCTTGATCGGGGTGATCGGTCTGATGATCTCGGCCGGTTTTGTTTATCTTTCGGCGCCTGACCTCGCGCTGACGCAAATCTCGGTTGAAACTGTGACCATCATGCTGCTGCTGCTGGCGCTTTACTTCATGCCCAAGGGCACACCGCGCGAAAGCGGTGCAGGGCTGCGCCTGCGCGACGGTACCATTGCCATCGCCGCAGGTGGTGCGGTGGCCGGTCTGGCCTATGCTTTCCTCACGCGTGATTTCAGCACGATTTCCGACTACCACCTTGCCAACTCCTATACCGGCGGCGGTGGGACCAATGTCGTCAACGTGATCCTTGTCGACTTCCGGGGATACGACACCTATGGCGAAATCATCGTTCTGGGGATCGCGGGCCTGACCATCTACGCGCTGATGGAATCGCTTTTGGATGGGCCAGCGGGGGCCAAGCTGCGCGCCGCTCCCGTCCCGCCTGACCGCTCCCGCGACCGGCACCCGCTGATGATGGTGGTGGGCACGCGTGCCATGCTGCCCATTGCGGTCATGGTCGGTGTCTACATCTTCCTGCGCGGCCATAACCAGCCTGGCGGCGGCTTCGTGGCGGGCTTGGTGATTTCCATCGCGCTACTGATGCAATACATGGCCTCGGGTTTTGCCTGGACGCAAAGCCGCAAGCGGATCGAATATCATTCGCTTATCGGCTGGGGTGCGCTGGTTGCCGGGCTGACCGGGGCAGGGGCCTTCCTCTTTGGCCGTCCCTTCCTGACCAGCTTTTATGAATATATCCACCTGCCGGGGATCGAGAAATTCGGCTTCGGTTCGGCCTTCATGTTCGACCTTGGGGTTTTCCTGACCGTGTTGGGCGCTGTGATGCTCATGCTTTACAGCTTGTCGCGCATCGCGCGCTACGCCGGGGAAACCGTCAACGTGGAGCCGATGGATTACGATCCTTCCCTCAACGTCAAACCCAGCGAGAAGGAGACCGACTGACATGGAAATCGTCGTTGCCACATCTGTCGGCGTCCTGACCGCCGGAGGGGTCTACCTGATCCTGCGATTGCGGGCTTTTCCGGTGATCCTCGGGCTGGCGCTGCTGTCTTACGCGGTGAACGTCTTTTTGTTCTCGACCGGGCGATTGGCGATCAACATGCCGCCCGTCCTGCAGAACTACGGCGAGGCCAGCTATACCGACCCGCTGCCTCAAGCGCTTGTTCTGACCGCCATCGTGATCTCTTTCGGGATGACTGCGGTGCTGGTGATGATCGCCTTGGGCGCATTTCTTGAGGCTGATCACGACCGGATCGACATGACCGACGCGGATGAAGACAAAGACGCGCAGAAGGAAACCGGCGCATGACACATTGGATCATTGCACCCGTCATCCTGCCCGCGCTTCTGGCCCCGATCATCGCCTTCGTCATGCGCCACGATTTCACCTTGGCGCGCGCGGCATCTGTCGCGGGCACCTTGACGCTGTTCGGAATTTCCATCGGCCTGGCCATCACGGCCATGGGCGGGCAAACCATCGCCTATACACTGGGCGACTGGCCCGCGCCCTTTGGGATCGTTCTGGTCCTCGACAGGCTTTCGGCGCTTATGGTTCTGCTGACCTCGGCGCTTGCGCTTATCGTGTTGATCCATGCCATTGCCACAAAATGGGATGAGAAGGGCCGCCACTTCCACGCGCTTTTCCAGTTCCAGTTGATGGGGATCACCGGGGCCTTCCTGACGGGCGATGCCTTCAACCTTTTCGTGTTCTTCGAGGTGTTGCTGATCGCCTCCTATGGTTTGATGATCCACGGCGGCGGGCGGGTACGCCTTCAGGCCGGGCTGCAGTACGTTGTCATGAATCTTGCCGGCTCAACACTGTTCCTGTTCGCGCTTGGCACGCTTTATGCCTCCACCGGGACGCTCAACATCGCTGATATGGCGGTGAAACTGCGTGAAATCCCGGTTGAAGACGCGGCCCTTGTACGCGTTGCGGCGATCCTGCTGATGGTGGTTTTTGCCATCAAGGCTGCACTTTTCCCGGTGCAATTCTGGTTGCCCGGCACCTATTCCAACGCGCCGGCCCCCGTGGCGGCCCTTTTTGCCATCATGACCAAGGTGGGGGCTTATGCCATCATCCGCATCTACACCATTTCATTCGGCCCTGACGTCGAGGCCACGGAGGGGTTGATTGCCCAATGGCTCATGCCCGCCGCCGTGGTGACATTGGCCGTGGGTGCAATTGGCGTTTTGGGTGCGCGCCGGTTGATGCCGCTGCTGTCCTTTTCGGTGGTCGGTTCCATGGGCACCATGATGCTTGCCGTGGCGGCCTTCACACCCTATGCCACCACCTCGGCACTCTACTACCTCGTGCACTCTACCTTTTCGGCGGCGGCCTTGTTCCTGTTGGCCGATCTAGTCGTCACACGCCGCGCCGCTGGCGACACGCTTACCGCCCAGTTACCAACCGTGCAAAACGGGCTTTTCGCGGCACTTTTCTTTGCCGGGGCCATCGGCATGGCCGGGATGCCCCCGCTCAGCGGGTTCCTGGGTAAACTTGTCATCCTCGACGCCATCCGCGACAGTAGCTTCATGACCTTGGGCTGGGTTGCGATCCTGCTTGGTTCACTGCTCACCATCGTCGGCTTTGCCCGCGCGGGTAGCATCCTGTTCTGGAAATCCACCGCGCAGCAACCCGAAGACGAGGCGGAACAAGACACTGAGCAGGAGGACGAGGGCGAGACCCAAACCGAGGACGACGCCCCGAAACCCGCCACCGCCCTTGAAGTGGCCCCGACCATGGCGGCCTTGGTCCTGCTGGCGTTGCTGGCGGCTGCGGCTGGTCCGGTGACAAGTTACCTGGAAAAGGCCTCGGCGCAACTTTATGATCGCAGCGGCTATGTCTCTGCTGTTCTGCCCGAAGGAGAGGAGGCACAGCAATGATCCGTCGCATCTTCCCCCATCCCCTTCTTAGCCTGACACTGGTCTTTGTCTGGCTTGCGCTGGTCAATAAGGTCACATCCGGTAATGTCCTTCTTGCCGTGATCCTTGCCATCGTGGTGCCGATGATGACGGCCCCGTATTGGCCGCGTCGCGCCAAGGTGGGCAAACCCCTGCGGATCATCGAATACGGCCTCGTGGTAATTTGGGATATTGTGGTGGCCAACGTGCAGGTGGCGCTGATCATCCTGTTCAAATCCAACGAAAACACCCATTCCCACTGGATCGCCGTTCCGCTGGAACTTGTCTCGCCCGAGGCGATCACCGTTCTGGCGGGGACCATCACCATGACCCCCGGCACGGTTTCGGCCATGCTTTCGGCAGATGGGCGCAGTATCCTTGTCCATTGTCTGCATACCGACGATCCAGACGGGGTCCGCGATCAGATCAAGTCGCGTTACGAATGGCGATTGAAGGAGATTTTCCAATGATCACCAGTGCCCTGATTTATGCCTTTGCCTGTTTTGGCCTTGGCCTGCTGTTCAACCTCTGGCGCATCGCTACCGGCCCGGACAGCGCCGATCGGATCCTCGCGCTGGATACCATGGTGATCAATATCATCGCGCTGTTGATCCTTTATGGGATCTGGCAAGGCACCGCCGTCTACTACGAGGCGTCGATGCTGGTCGCCATGGTGGGGTTTGTCTCGACCGTTGCCTACTGCCGCTTCGTCCTGCGCGGCGATATCATCGAGTAAGGAGGGACAGATATGCTCATCGAAATCCTGATTTCCGCCTTCCTTGTCGTCGCCGGCACTTTCGGGCTTGTCGGATCCTTCGGCATGATCAAGCTGAAAGACACCATGCAGCGCCTGCATGCGCCCACAAAGGCCACGACCCTCGGGGTGGGCGGCATCCTGATTGCGTCGATGCTTTATTTCGGATTCGTCGAGGGGAAGTTTTCGTTTCACGAGCTGCTGATCACGCTGTTCTTGTTCCTGACCGCCCCGATCAGTGCAAATTTCATCGCCAAGACCTTCATGCAGGCCAATATGCGGGCCAAGGACCTTCCCCCCTCGCAAAGTGAATACGGCTGGTCAGTCTACGTTGACCCGCCCGAGCGCGAGCGCCCGGAAGACGAGTAATGCGCCACTGAAAACACTCTGAGAAAACGAAGGGGGCCTAGCGTTTCGACGCTTGGCCCTTGAACCTTTTGAAGGTGGCATAGGCGAATTGTTAGCGGGACGAGGTCTATCCGATTTGATGGCGCGGAGTGAACAGCCAACGGACCAACCGGGGCTGGCCAATTCATAGTAAACCAATAGCTGGTGGCGTTCCCGTAACCGCAAGGCGCAGGATTGTTGAGCGCGTCGGGGACGTCGCTTTGTGGAATATCGTCGACCGTCACATCGCGTTCCAGCGTGAGTTCCCCAGTCAGGTGGATATCAAGGATTACGGCGCCTGTGGTGCCGGTGACAAGAAACCGGATCGCGGTCCCGGGCAGGGGGCACATGGCCCTCAATCGTCCAGCCTAAAGCGTTGATCAGGGCCGCCGGCGGCGTCGGAGTAAAACACCCCCTCGGCTCCGAGTATTACGCCTTGCTGTGCGCCGGATGTCTGGACCTGTTGGAGCCGGCCGATCCAGGGTGGAGTTTGAAAGACCTGAGCCATCCCGCGCGTCGGTCATATCAGCGACATTAGGATTTTGAGGTCCGAAAGGTCATGCCGCGGCAAGGTGCCGATGCATTATTCCCTCAGAGCGCGGTCCTTGACGCGGACGACGGGCTTCAGAATGTAATCCAGCACGGTTTTCTTCCCTGCGAGGATATCCACCTGCGCCACCATCCCGGGCATTATTTCAACCTCGACCCCATCGGCATCAAGAATCGTGTCGGTGGTGCGGATTTCCACGACAAAGACCTCCTCCTCGCTGCGTTCGCTGCGGGTGATGGTATCCGCACCGATGCGCATGATTTCCCCCGAAAGTGAGCCATAGCGCGAGGCGTCATAGGCGGTGATGGTGACCTTGACGGGCTGTCCCGGGTAAAGAAAGGCGATGTCAGACGGGCGGACATAGGCCTCGACCAGAAGGGAATCGTCCAGCGGAACGATTTCGATCAGCTCTTCGCCCGCGCGGGCCATGGCCCCCACGGTGGGGCTGTGGATGGTATTGACCACGCCGCGCACGGGCGCGCGGAGCTGGGACCGTTCGGCCCGGCTTTGCAGGGCGGGAAGGGCCGGTTTGAGTGCCGCAAGCTCGGCTGTAGCGGTGGCAAGATCGGTCAGCGCGGCGCTTTGAAAACGGCTGCGTTGGGCGGCGATCCTGTCGTCGATTTCATCGAGCGCCGATTGCAGCCGATCAAGCGAGGCGCGCGCACGGACCTCGCGGCCGCGCCATTCCGCTTCGGTTCGGCGCAGGGACAGCAATGTGGTGGCCGGTTCCATGCCGCGTTCGACCAGCGGTGCCATGATCTCGCGTTCTTCGCCCAATACGGCGAGGGTTTCGGTGGCGGTTTGCAGGTCGACGCGGCCCTCCTCGAACTCCTGCTGGCGTTGGAGCCTTTGGCGTTCGAGGATGTCGATTTCCGCCTGCAGTTCGGCCTGCCGCCCGCGATAAAGCGCGGTTTCGGATTTGACCACATCGGCGGCCTTGGCCACCAGATCGGGGCTGAACGAAAGGTCGGCCTCGTCAATCTCGGCCTGAAGCCGTTCGATCCGCGCCATCAGGCCATAGGCACGTTGCTGTTCCTGATTGAGTTGGCTGTCGAGGAGGGTGCCATCCAGCTCCATCAAAAGGTCGCCTTTCTCGACAACCTCGCCTTCCTTGACGTGCAGTGTTTTCAACACACCGGGTTCGGCGGCTTCGATCACTTGCAGGGAGGCCGAAGGGACAATGCGGCCATCGGCGCGGGTGACATCGTCGATCTCGGTATAGGCCGCCCAGATGACAGCGGTTGCCAAAAACCCGAGGATCGTGAACAGGAGGATCGAGCCGCGCAGCGGCGATCGCCCCCGCATTTCCCGGGCCAGCCGGTCAAGGTCGTGATCACGCGCCATCACGGTCTCCTGCGGCTTGGCGGGCGTTTCGTGCGAGAATGGATTTGTCACCATCCGCGCCAACGCGCCCGTTCTCGATCACGATGACACGGTCCACAAGGTCCAGAAGGCTGGTCCGGTGGGTGACGACGATCATCGTGCGATCTTTCGCAGCGTCCTTAAGCCGGGAGATGACATCGCGTTCGTTTTGAACATCCATGGCACTTGTCGGTTCATCAAGCAGCAGAACCGGGGGGTGACCGACAAGCGCGCGGGCCAGGGTTATGGCCTGTTTTTGCCCGCCGGACAGGCCCTCGCCCCGTTCGGCTAGCATCATGTCATAGCCCGAGGGGTGGCGGGCGATGAAATCCTCGACGCCGGAAATCTGCGCCGCCTCCAGAATATCCGCATCCCGGGGGCGGCGGGCACCGATGGCGATGTTTTCGCGTACCGTGCCTGAGAACAGCCAAACATCTTGCAGGACCGAACCGATGTTGCGCCGCAAATCGCCAGGGTCGATTTGCCGGATATCGGTATCATCCACCAGAACAGCGCCCTTGTCCGGAGTGTAGAGGCCCAGAAGCAGGCGCGCGACCGTACTTTTGCCCGAGCCGATGCGCCCGAGGATGGCCACCTTTTCGCCGGGTTCGATATTGAAGCTGACGCCGCTGAGGGCCGCTTGCATCTGGTCGGGATAGGTAAAATGCACATCGTCAAATCGGATGCGCCCGTCGAGTCTGGGGCGGCTGATCCAATGGTGACCGGCGGGCCTTTCGCTTTCGGCACGCATGAGGGCGTCAAGATTGCGATAGGAACTACGGGCCTGATTGAGGCGGGTCAGGGTTTGCGCCAGCTGTGCCAATGGCGCAAGGGTGCGGCCCGTCAGGATAACGCTGGCGATCAGGGCCCCCATGCTGACCTCGCCCGCGGTGATAAGGAACACACCGTAAAAGACAATCATCACCTGTGCGGCCTGCTGGGTGAAACTGGTGGCGTTCATGGCCAGTTGCGTGACCGCGCGGGCACGTGCGCCGTGATCGGATTGTCGCGCGATGGCCTCTTCCCAGCGCGCACGCATCCGCCGCGCTGCGCCGACGGCCTTGATGGTTTCCAGCCCGGACACGGTTTCGACAAGTACGCTTTGCTTCGATTGCCCGTCCTTGAAGCTTTGTTCAGCAAGGCGTGCGAGGATCGGTTGCACGGCCAGCCCGACGAACAGAACCAACGGCACGGCAATTGCCGGGACAATGGCGAGCGGCCCGCCGATAAGTGAGATCACCGAGATGAACAAAAGGATGAAGGGCAGGTCGACCACGGCAACAAGCGTGGCCGAGGTAAAGAAATCTCGCAGGGTCTCAAACTCACGCAGGGTACTGGCAAGGGCCCCGGTCGAGCCTTTGCGCGCGCGCATTTGCATATCGAGCAACTGGTCGAAGATACGGCGCCCCATCACCATGTCGGCGCGCTGTCCGGCCCGGTCGATGAAACCTGCGCGCAGGTTCTTGATAAGAAAGTCAAAGATTAGTGCGATCCCAACCCCAAGCGTCAGGGCGATAAGGGATTCGGTGGCCTCGTTGGGCAGCACCCGGTCATAAACCACCATGATGAAGATCGAGGTGGTCAAGGACAGGAAGTTGGCGAGGATCGCGGCCAGAAGGACCTGCGTGTAGGACCAGCGATTGGCCGCAAGGGCCGACCAGAACCAATGTCCCCGTCGTCCCTCGCTACTGGCAAGGATATCTTCGCGGTGTTCGCGGCGCAGCAAAATGGCGTAACCGCTATAGGTCTTTTCAAGATCATCGCGGGACATCTCACCGATACCCTCGCCGAGGGTCGGATCATGCACGGCAAGCGCGCCACCGGGTTTGACATCATGCAGCACGACGGCGCGGTCCCCGTCAAGCAACAGGATGGCCGGTGTCAGGACGGAGTCGAACTCAGCAAGCGAATGGGCCCCGAAGGCGGCCTGCATGCCGGCACGTTCGGCGGCAGTGATGGCCTCGCGGACGCCCAGTGTGCCTTCGGCCTCGGAGGATTGCACGGCATGCAGTGTGGCCAGCGTCATGGGCCGGTCAAGCGTTGCGGCCGCGTGAATCAGGCAGGCTTCAAGCGGGGAGGTTTCATCGGGGCGGCTTCGATTGTCGCGTTCCAATGGAACGACGCGGCGATCATCCGTGCTTTGGTCTGACGTCATTCCGGCACCTTCGGTAAAGTGATTTCAAAGACGTCAAGGATGTCGCCCGTCAACGCCAGCGCGGCATAATCGGTCAGGAAGCGTTCCTGTTCGGCACGTATCAGGGTTTCTTCGGCGCGAACGTAGTCGCGTTGGGCATCCAGAAGATCAATAAGGCTACGGCGACCAATACTGAATTGATCACGGGCCGCCTGTACGCTGGCGGCGTTGGTTTGTACCGCCTCGCGCGCGGCGGCAACGCGGGCTTCGCCAGCTGCCTGATCGGTGCGCACAAAGGCCAGCGCTTCGCGCACATCGCGCAGAAGCGTATCCCGTTCGGCCTTGGCCGCATCCAGACGGGCCTGCGCCGCATCAATCGCGGCACGTCTTTGTCCACGGGTGTCGAGGCTGTAGTTCAACGTCAGGTCCAATCCCACGTCTGCCCCCCCACCAGAGGGTGCTTGGCGCCCGGTCCATCCAACTTCGACGGCAGGTTGGCGCCGTGATTGTGCGGCGATCAAATCGGCTTCGGCGGCTTTAAGGCTGGCGCTTGCAGCGCGTAATCGCGGGCTTTGAATAAGAACGTCATCTTGGTTTGCAGGCAAGGCGGGGGCCTTGACGGGTGTTGGCAGATTTTTCGGAATCTCGGCAAAATAACGTCGAAAGGCGGCTTGGGCGCGTTCCAGCCCGGCCTGGGCATCGACGCGGCGGGTTTCGGCATCGGCCACGCGGCTGCGGGCGGTCAGGTTGTCGGCACTTGACCCGGCGCCGCGTTGTGCGCGTTCGTCGATCTGGTTTGCGATGCCGCGCAATACACGTAGATTTTCTTGCGCCAGGGCAAGCAGCCGTCGATTGGTGATAAGACGCTTGTAGGCTTCGACCGCCGAAAGCGTCGAGCCCGCACCGCTTTCAATCTGGCGCGCCCGGCTTTGCAAGACACGGGCCTCGGCGGCGGTTTGATCGGCGCGGGCGGCGCCGGCGTCATAAACCAATTGCGAGACGCGCACGAAAGGCGACGCGTCGCTGGTGGTGCTGCTGTTGACATAACGGGTTTCGGCGCTGACCCCGACGCTAAGATCAGGGAGAAAGGCACCATCTGCGGATTGTTTCTCGGCCCGGGCGGCGCGAATGTCGGAAAGGCTTCGGCGCATTGCCGGATCGGTCGTGACGGCGCGGGCAATGAATTTGCCAAAGGGCTTCTTGGCCACGTCGCTTTTGACCCGTTGGGCGCCAAGCCCGGCGGTGCCGGTTTCCAAGCTTTCCGTGACCGGCTCGAGATCGGGCGGTTCGGCACAGGCCGTCAGGCCGACAAGGAGAAGCGACAGGACAGCGGGGGCGGTGTGGGGTCTCATGACCTGTTGCTCCAGTCCTGATCTTGTGCATCCGACAGCGCATCAAGGAAGCCGGACAGCGCCGTGTCGGCCTGCGACGGCGGGCGCGTGGCGGCGGCTTGCGGTTCAAGACCGGCGCTGGCCCTTTCCGCCCGCAGCATCCAGCCGATGTGACAAAGCGAAATGCGGTGCGCCTCGGCAAGGCGCAGGGCGCCGCTCTGCCAAAGAGCGGGCAGGGCGGACGCGTCAAGGCTGTCGAGCTTGTCGAAATCTATTCCGTAAAGCCCCTGAAGGTCGGGCTGCGACATGCCCGCAAAATCGTGCAATTGGGTCAACAGGCCAGCCGCATTCAGTTCTGCGCAGGCTTTTTGCGTCTGTATGGCCGACAAGGCCCGGGTGCGGAAGAACTCGATCACCTGCGCAAGGGCCTGCGACGGCGCACCGCCTGTGTCGAAAAAAGGTTGGTCCGAAGGATCGTCGGTAACAAGGCCGCTTGCTTCATCCACCAATAGGGTCATTTCCCGGGCTGTTTCCGTTGAATGCGCGGTAAAGGGATGCGCCCGCAAAGCGGAGGGAACATATGTTCCGCGCCAATTTCCATCGGCGGACACGAAGGGGGTATTTTCGCTACGCCCGAAGCTGAGAAGGGCAATCGGGGTGATGGCCGCGCCATCGAAGGATTCACGGAACACCAAGGGAAAGGCGCTTGCCACCGGGGGCAGTTCGGCCATGACAATATCGACACAGTGCGCGGCCCGCGCGAAGCTGTAGGATTCAAAACGCCGCCAGTAGCGCGCGCCATGGCGTTGCGGGCTGACCGCGACCAGCGTTTTGGAAGTTGCGTCAGACATATGGTGGACGTGTATTCAAGGGCCACTTTGAACAATATTGAACTGAAAATCTTTGCGGGCCGGTGCATTCGCATCCAGCCCGCGCTGTTGTGACGGTTTCAAACGACGATCACGTGTTCATGACAGGATCGGGCAGGATGACGTTGTCGGGGCTGAGATCCGATAGATCGCCAATCCCTTCGAACCGGGCCATCACCTCGACCGAGGCATCGTCGGCGCCATTGGTTTCGGTCCGGACAAGTGCCGCATCCTCGCCGTCGCCTGCAAGGAAGAAGACGGTGTCGCCCTCTGCCTCGCCCGTCAGACCTTCGAAGGCCGTTTCCAATGTCGAGGCTTCGGTATCGTCCAGGGCCGTGGTGAAAATCACGAAACCTGTATCCGCGTTGAGAGCACCGCCTTCGGCCAGGGTCTGCAATGCGTCGCCGTCGCCCCGCATGTCCACCGTACCGGTGATCGCCATGACATCGCTTTGGAAGGTGGTGCCGGTGGTGAACCCGGTGACCGTATCGGTGCCATTGGTGGCCTGATCGGCGTTGAACACCACGACATTTCGCCCCGACGCGGACACATCAAGCGCGTCGTCGCCGCCACGGCCCTGAAGGATCGAGTCGATGCTGCCGGATGTCAGGGTGTCGGCGCCGGACGTCCCGATTTGCAGTTCAGTCTGCCCGCCTTGGTTGTCATCCTCGAAGTTGAGGGTGATCGGCCCCGCGCCTTGGTCCGTCACGTCGAATTCATACAACAGGTCACCCTCGTTACGCGCTTCGGTGAGCGTGCCGCCGCTGAAGATAACGCTGCCGGAACCAGCGTCGGTGTCGTTGACGATGAAGAGGTCAAGCTCGTTGCTCTGGCTGCCAGATACAAAATTGGCGCTTGCCGGATCGAATGTCATCGTTGATTGAACGCCATCCGTTGCAACAAGACCTTCATTGGCGACGACACTTACCGACAAGGTCGATCCGTCTTCAACCGCGCTATACGCGCTGAAAACGGAGGGCAGGTAGGCCTCTACCTCGGTCGATGCCTCCGCTGCCGCACGACCGGCAGCATTGCTGGCATTGGCCGTAACGTTCACGGTTTCGCCGGCGTCGAGTTCATCGAGCGTGGCCTGTGGCACCGTCAACGCCCATGTGCCATCGGCCTGAACCTGTGCTGTCGCGTTCAATATCTCACCGTCCGGGTCGGTGCCCACGATTGTCACATCGCGTCCGGCTTCGACCCCCAAAGCGGTGCCCGTGATCTCCGGCGTGCCGAGATCGGAAAGGTCAACCGCGCCGTCCACGCCGATCGGGTCGATCGCGACGATGGGGCGGAAATCGGTACTGATGGTGAAGGTGGCAGGCATGGAAGTGTTGCCCGCGCCATCGGTGACAGTCGCACTCAGGTCGAAATCGGTTTCATCGGCAAGGTTGAGCGCCGTGATATCCGAGTCGTCCAAAGTCAGGGTCCAAGTTCCATCTTCTTGTACCGGTGCCGTGAAATCCGTGCCGTCAAGGGTGACCGTGACGTCGCTTCCACTGGTTTCCTCGCTGGCGGTGCCCGAGATGATCATCCCGCCGGACAATTCATCGAGGGTAAGCGTGTCTCCGGTCGAGACCGATGCAATGGCCACGGTGGGCGCGGAATAATCTGTTTCAAGCGAGGCTTCGTCAGAGCCTGTATTGCCTGCTGCGTCCTCTCCTGCCGCGGTGATCTGGATTGTTTCACCGTCGGTCACGGCTTGCAGGGTGGCCGAGGGTATATCAACCGACCAGTCGGAGCCGGTTACCGTGGCGGTGGCCACTTGCGTGCCGTTGACGGTGACAGTCACGCTATCGGTCCCGTCCGCCGTACCGTTGACCGTAAGGTCCGAACCGCTTTCCGCGATGTTGATTGTTCCGTCGGCGTCAATTGGTTCGGTAATCATAATGCTTGGCGCGGTTGTATCTACATCGACACTGCGCGTGGCTTCGGCTGCGGGGTTGCCTGCGGCATCGGAAAGGTTCGCCGTGATATCGAGGCTTGTCCCGTCCTGTCCGTCCACAAGTTGTTGAGTTTGCTCAGCGGTCAGTTCCACAGACCAAGTGCCGTCGGCGCCGACCTCGGCCATTTGTGCCGTGAGCCCGGGAAGGCCGATTTCCACCATTTGACCTTGTTCGGCATCTGTCGAGGTGCCGGAGATGGTAAGGGCCTGTTCACTGTCGGCGATGTTGATGATGTCATCGTCGGAAATCGTATCGATGCCGACGGTGGGCAAGGTGAAATCGGCAGTGATCTCGGAACTGGCATTCGCCGGGATGCCGTCAGCGTCGCTGACGGCGGCGGTCACCTCGATCGCGCTGCCTTCGGGAAGGGCGGCGGCATCTGCCTGTGGCAGGGTCGCTTCCCAGCTGCCGTCGGCCTCGGTCTGAACATCGGCCAGCGCCGAGCCATTGACCGTAACGCTGACGGTCTGGCCTGCGCCGACGTTGTTCGTGACACCTGAAATCGTGACATCGGCGCCGGACTCGTCGCTGTTGATCACATCATCCCCGGCGATGGTACCAATGGCGATGGACGGCCCGCTGAAGTCGGCGTCAATCGTGGTGGTTGCCGGTGTCGGCGCCGGGTTGCCAGCAGCATCGTCGACCGTTGCGCTGACTTCGACGCCTTCGACCACTTCATCTTCGCCCGCTGAATCCTGCAAGGCCTGCAAAGCCGATTGCGGGACGGTCACCTCCCATGTGTAAAGGCCCCCGGGCAAACCGTTACTGACAACCTCACCGGCGAAGTCCTCGCCGTTGAAGGTCAGGGTCACGGCCTGACCGACCGAGGCCGAGGTCGTGCCGGTGACTGTCAATCCATCGGCATCGTTCACATCAAGCAGGCCGACTTGGTCATCGTCGGAAATCGTGTCGATGGTAATCTCCGGACCGGAAAGGTCGGTTGTGAAGCTGTCGGTGGTCTGCGCCGGATTGCCCGATGCATCTTCAACCTCGGCTTCGACCTCAATGCTCTGACCGTCAAAGTCATAGCCGCCCGCGCCGGGTGGGTTGCCACCGGTAAGATCGTCGGCGGAAACATCGACGCTCCATTCCCCGCCGCTGACCACGGCGGTTTTGACATGTTCTTCGCCGCTTTCCTTGCTGATGGTAACCGTAACCTCTTGCCCGTCCTCGGCGTCGGTTGTGCCGCTGATCGTAATGCCTTCGTTCATTTCAGCAATGTTGAGAACACCATCTTCGCCAACGCCCGTGTCGCTGATCGCGATGGCGGGCGGGACGGTGTCAATAAGCAATTCTTGATCATCCGATCCGGTTTCTTCGCCATCTTCGTCAAAGCTTGTTACGTTGACCGTGACGTTGCCTTCGGGAAAGCCGCCATCTGGTTCGGGCAGAACCCAGTTGCCGTCGGCGTCGGGCGTCACCGTCGTGGTCGTCTCGCCACCCTCCGAATCAGTCACCGTGACTTCGATGCTTGAGGTGCCTTCGGGCAATTCCAGGCCGGTGTTTTCATTGCTGAGCCCGCCGTTGGCCGAAAGAACCGCGGCATTGATGGTGGGCGTCTCAGCCCCGCCACCGCCGCTGCCACCGCCGTCACTGGCTATGGCAGCCGTTGCCGCCGCTGCCGCACCGGCCCCGACTATCGCACCGGCACCGAGGCCCGCGCCGCCCGCGCCAGCGGCCATCACCTCGGCGGCGATTTCAGCCACACGCGCACTGACCATAACCTGACCGTTCGCGGCGATCTGAATATCTTGCGCAGGAACGGCGATGGTTGTGCCATTGGCCATTTGCATTTGGGCGGTGCCATCCGCCATCATTTCGACGTTTTGGACGCCTTGGATATCCGAAGCACTGACAAAACCTTCACGCACTTGCGCGACGGCCAAAGCCGGCAGCGTCAAAACTGCGCCGAGAAAACCGGCGCTTACCGTTTTACCTGCTTTGAGGCGGCGCGCGATCCAGTCTCGGACATAAGCGTTGCGATCAGCCTCGGTTTCGACTTTGGATTTATTGGGATTGTTGGAAAAAATGTCGTTTTGCACAGCGGCCTCATATATTTGGTCACGAACGATAAAGATTAAGCAGCACTGTGCCCGGGTTGGCGATGTCGATGCAAGAAAAAAAGTGGATCACTCAACGGACTACGGCATCACATACTCGGATGTCGCGAGGGGCGATAATTCGCATGGCCGGGTATCTGTGCGGCCTTCACAAATCGCTGCAAGTGACACGTGAAAAGCGGTGGTCCGGAACGCGGCGCGCGTTGTCCGACGCGCTTGGGCGCAGGTCAGACGGCGTTAAATGAACCCAGATCGCCAAGCACGACCACGTCGATATCTAGGGGGGTGCCTACATGGTCATGCGTGATATTCACTCCATGGCTGTAGGTCACGTTGTCGACCGAGACCATGTCCAACGGTTGCTCAGGGTCCAAAAGGACATAGGCCCCGGGGGCCGCGTTTTCGGTTTCAAGGCCAACCGCGGCGCGCAGGGTGTCAAGCGCGTCATCAACCTTGATCCCGCCCGAGAAATCGACATCCGCCGCGATCAGGTCTTGTGGGGTGGCCGGACCAAAACTTGGGGTCAACCCAACCGAGAGCCGCAGGATATCGAGCGCATCTGTGACATTCGGTTGGATATTGCTATTGGCATCTTGGGCCATCGTAAGGCGGCCCGTTTCCCCTTCCGGAAGTACCAGGGAAAAAGCTCCGGTCTGGTCAGTCGAAATCACATGTTCGGCGCCATCGGTCAGGCTGAAGCGCAACTCGGTTTCACCGATGGGTGTACCTGTGACAGAGGCCAGTTGCCCGTTGATCGTTTCCCCGTCGAGGGGTGTTTGCAAATCCACGGTGATGTCGGAGAACGCAAGATATTCAACTTCGCTTACCGTGTTGGTTCCATCGCTCTCAGGGCCGGAACGCTGATCGGCAACGGTGGTCGTTCCGTCAGGATTGTCGGTAATCGTGTAATTCGTGCGCAGGCCGGTGAAAACAGCGCGATCCAACCCGCCACCTCCCACCAAGATGTTGTCTCCGCGCCCGATGTAGAAATGATTGTCCAGTGCGTTACCGATGATCGTGTTATCGACCGCGCCCAGCATTTCGATATCACGCGCGCCATCCGACAGGGTGACGTTCCCTGAGGTCAGGATGCGTGAACCATTCAGAAGGTCCAGTTTGACGTTGTCACCGGACAGATCGACGATGACATCCAACGCGCCTTCGCCTTGGCCTAGCGTCACGCGCACCGACGGATCGCTATCAACGCCAAGGCTGTACCCTCCCGCTGCCCAGGTCGAGGTGGCTGAACCTCCCGCAGACACCGAAAAATCGCCCATCCCTTCGCCCAGCGAATAAGCCTCGTTTGCATCGCCATCCTCAAAGACCACCCCGGTCAGGAAAACGCGACTGCCGGACAACCCAAGCTTGTGGGTTAGCATTGACGAATCCCAGCCGGTTTCGAATTCGCCTCTTTCCTGGGAGATGCCCGTTTCGCGGAAATAGGCCGTGAACAGGTTTTCACGGTGCCCGGAACTTTCATAAAGCATATCGTGATGCTGTGTGACCGCGGCCTGAAAATCGATCGTGCCGGTGGTGCGCAAAAGCGCGACATTCTCGCCCCAGCCAGAGGGGCTTTCGAAGGGATAGCCTGCGGCACTCATACGGTCGCCCGGGGTGCTGCCGCCGGCCCCGGTATGCGAAAAGGTATTTGTATCAAGCATCCATTGGCTGTGCACGGTGGCGGCCTGTTGAATCTGGGCATTGGCCGCCAAAGGTTGCACTGGCGTATCATCGATGGTCCCCGGGGCCAGACCTTCGTTCAAGGGAATGCCCTGACGCTCGGCCTCGCCCGCGGGATCAAGCCGGGCCGCGTTCACGAGTTCCAGGAAAAGTTGTTCGTTCTGGGTAAGCATGGTGCGGCCCCGGCATCAAATGGCAATAGCGTCGGAAGACTATTGGCGAACTGCGGCGATCTTTGGGTAAATCAGGGGGCTCTTGTTGGCAATTCCCCTGCGCCGAGGGCGTGGCCGGTGCCCCGTTGCCAGATCAAAACGCCCCCCGGGCTGGACCAGAAATGGGGGGCGTCAGAGGTTTCAAATCGCGATCTCCTAAGCTTCAGGCTGTGCGGTGATATCGCCGAGGAGGATGCCGGTCATTTCGAGGTTGAGGCCATCCGCGATGTCGCCGCTGTCGGTTCCGGTTTCATAATTGACCGCGGTGCTGTCGATGCCGGAAAGATCCTGGTCTTTCTCAAGGAAGACCCATTTCGGGGCGCTTTCGGTGTCTAGGCCGACGGCAAAGCGCAGGACCTCCAGCGCATCGGTCACGTTGACCGCGCCGTTCTGGGTCACATCCGCCGCGATGAAGTTCTCGGCGCTGGCCGGTCCGAACGAGGGTTCGAGATTCACGGCAAGGCGCAGGACGTTCAAGGCGTCCTGCACGTTGATCTCGGCGTCGCCGGCCTCGAAGTCGCGCACCGCGTTCACGCGCCCGGCCTCGGCATTCGACCCGAGCCGGATTTCATAGGCGCCGGCCGTGCCGCCGGTCTGGCCAAGGATCGGCGCGCCGCCGGCCGAGAAGTTGACAACGGCCCCCTCCAGCGCCCCGCCGTCCATGTCCTCAAGGCCGACATTGATGGTGACCCGGGTCTCGCCTTGCTCCAGAACGCCCGCCGATCCGGCGTTGTCCTCGGTCGGTGCGCTGTCCTGCGACGAGGACTCGATGAACTCCTCGTCATCGGTCAGCAGGAAGTCGAGCACGGCATTCTCGTAGGCGAGGGTGCCGGGCTCCAGCCCCGAATTGCTGACCGCGTCGCGCGCCGCGTCGACATCGGCCGGGTCGAAGTCGCCGATATCGGGGATATCCGCCGGCGCCGCCGCATCGTAGAACCCGGCCAGGGATTCGCCCGTGTCGTAGGTGAACAGGCTTTCGGCCTCGCTATCGACGCGCCAGTCGTCGCGATAGCCGCCGTAAAGGTCGTCATAGGCCAGTGGCCGTTCCAGGACCGTGCCGTCGGCGCGCGCGATGTCGTCATCGGGGTTACCATTGCCGTCGCCCAGAAGGCCCTCGACCTGGCCGGCCATGTCTTCGCTGATCTGGATGCCGATATCCATACGGCCGTCGCGGACGATCGCGCTCAGGCGGGCATCGCCCTCGCCGACGGTGCCATCGGCCCCGGCAAAGACCACGGTGTAGGTGTCGCCGTCGCGGAAAATGCTGTCATTGCCAATTTTAAGCGTGCCCCCATCCGCAAGGGTCTGGGTGATGCCGTCGATCGACAGGGGCTCGGCATCGGTTGAATCGAGCATCAGCGCCGACCCGTCGCTCAGGCGCGCGGCCACTGCCACGTTGGCCGAAACCCCCGGCACGGTGCCGCCCTGCGAGTCGATCACGGGCCCCATGCGGGACTGGATCTCGAAGGATTCGAAGGCGCCGCCGGCGATCCCGTTCAGCAGGACGAACTCACCGATCGCGTGGAAGTCATAGCCAACCCCGTCAAGCGTAAGAAGGTGCGGGTCACCCACCGTCCAGGCGATCGGCGTGACCGGCGGGGGCGGGGGCGCCGGCGAAAGCGACGCAACCTCGGAGTCCGTCAGGTTGCCGAAGGTCAGCGTGTTGCCGTTGCCAAAATCAACAACAGCCCCGCCGCCACTCACCGCCGTTGCATCCGCCAGTGCCAGATCCCGCGCTTCCTCGGTCACACCGTCGATCACGACATCAAAACTGTCCGTCCCAATCTCGAAATCCTCGATGATGGTGCTGCCGGCGCCGATGACAAAGGCGTCTTCGCCTGCGCCACCTTCAAGGGTGTCTTCGCCGCCACCGCCAATAAGCGTATCGTTGCCGCCACCGCCCTGCAGGAGGTTGTTGGCGCCGTCACCGGCAATACGGTCATCATTGTCAGAGCCGCGGAACCACTCAAAGTTGCTGATCTGGTCGACGATATCCGGTTCGCCGCGATTGGTAACCGTGCCTTCCACCGCGTCAATATCGACACCGCCCCAATAATCGATGCTGTCGTATCTCAAGCGGTCGAAGCCACCGCCACCGTCGAGCGTGTCACTGCCGTCATTATCGCGCCAGGATTCATCTGCGTCAGATCCTTTGAACCAGTCGTTGCCGAAGGTGCCGTAAACCTCCCAAAGGTCGAGGCTGCCATTGATTGTCTCGGTGTTTCCGAAACCGTCATTGATGATCTGCCCGCTGCTGAGACTTAGATCAACCTTGATGCCTTGATCGAAGATTTCGCGGAAATCCAGCCGGACGGAGCCTTCGCCATTGAGCGTATAGCTGTCCGTCCCGAACCCGGAGACCACCGACATCCATTGTTCCGCTCCGAGGGTGAGGTCAAAGCTGTCGTCGCCAAAGGTTCCGCGCAGGCCCAGCCCACCGATGGTCCACCCCGCGTCAAGAGGTGTTGCAACACCAACGAGTGTATCGGTCCCCATCGCGCCCTTGTTCACCGTGCCGGTATTGGCAACACCGTTCAGTGTGACGCTGACCGGCTCGGGCAGGCCAATATAATTCAGGTTGACGAAATCATCCTTGGATCCCGAAAAATCAATCGTGTCATTTCCCTGCGAGCCTGCGACCATATCGTAGCCGCTGATGCCATCGCCCGCGCCGACGAGGTTCAATTCGTCGTTCCCGCGCCCCCCAGTGAGGGAGTCGTCCCCGTTCGAGCCAATCAGGGTATCGTCCCCATCGGAGCCATCGGCGCTCAGGCTTGCGGACATGTTATCATCTTCAAGCTTGATGTAGTCATTGCCGTACGAGCCGCGGAAGCTCTCGAAGTTCATGAACGTATCGGTGAAGGTTCCGCCGCCCGACAGGGTACCGGTTGCTTCGCCGGTATCGCCGTTGATGTTCACCGATTGAACGACGTCACGGTCATAACGCAGGCTGTCATATGAACTGCTGCCGCCATCCAGATTGTCGTTGCCGCCAAAGTCGCGATAGGTTTCGCTGTGGCCGCTTCCGACGAAGGTATCGTCATGGCTCGACCCTTGAATTTGCGACACCTGATTGAAGCCGCCGATGGATTCGGTGTTCCCAAAGCCATCATTCACGATTTGGCTGGTCATTTGGGACAGGTCTATATCAATGCCTTGTATGGCATCGCGGAAATCCAACCGGACATAGCCAAAACCGTTCAGAAGGAAGCTATCGGTGCCGTCCCCGCCACGAAGACTGAGCCATTGCTCGCCATAGTACGCCACGTTCTGGGACGTCTCGAGCGTGATGTCGAAGCTGTCGTCACCGCTTGTCCCGTAAATGCCCAGGCCTCCGCCCCGCGCCCCTGCGTCAAGCGGGCTGACAATGCCGCGTAAAATATCACTACCCATTCCGCCCTTGTCGACGGTGCCTGTATTCGTGCCGCCGTCGATGACGACGTCGACCCCGGCGGCGCCGACCGAACCATAATCAAGCGCAACATAGCCAAGTTTGATGCCCGTGGTATCAATGGTATCGCTGCCCGCCGAGGCGACGACGCTGTCATATCCCGTCGCGCCGCCTTCATTGTCACCGGTTTTGATCAGATCGTCACCGGCGGTACCATTAAGCGTATCGTTGCCATTGGTGCCCATGATCTCGTTGAGACCGCCGTTCACTTGCACATGGATCTCGCTGTCAGCGGACACCCCGTAAAAGGACAGGGACCCGAATTCCCCGAAATCAACCACCATGCCCTCGGGGGTGTTAACCGGGTCAACGCCTTCAAGGGCGGCAAAATCCACCCCAGGAAGATCAATGACAAGCGTATCTTGGAGAACGTCGAAGTCGGTGATCGTATCATCACCGCCGCGGTAAACAAATACGTCCTGTCCGCCGTATGGGCCGGACCCGTCGCCGTCAAAGCGGTTGTTCTCGCCGGCTTTCCCCGCCAGCCGGTCATGACCGTTCGAGCCGCGCAGCCACTCGACCCCGGAGATCGTGTCGGTGACGGTTTCAAAACTGCTGGCAAAATTACTGTGGCCGAAACCGCCGGTGGCGGTCACCCCTTCGGACGTGCCGCGTTCCAAGTCGGCGTCCACCGAAATGATCGCGTCGCGATCATAGCGCAGGCGATCAAAGCCTCCGCCCGCGTTGATTGTGTTGTTGCCGCCCGTGGACCGGAAGGATTCGCCGTTGGCAGACCCGGTGAACGTATCGTCGAACCGTGAGCCTTGCATTTCCCAAAGCGTGTTGTTGCCGGTGATCGTTTCGGAATTGCCAAAACCGTCGTTAACGATGCTCTTCGTCGCGAAATTGACGTTCGCACCTTCTTCCGCGTCGCGGAAATCGAACCGCAGCAGGCCCGGGCCGTTGACATTAAAGCTGTCGACACCGTCGCCGGCTTGCACGTTCAGCCATTGTTCGTCGCCAATGGTGAAGTCGAAGCTGTCATTGCCTTGGGTGCCGATCAGGCTCAACCCTCCAACCGTCCAGCCGGCATTGAGCGGGTTTTCAACGCCAATGAGTGTATCGGTCCCCAAACTGCCTTTCTCGACCTCGCCAACATTTGCGGCCCCGTCAATATCCGCGCTGATCGCCTGGCCGGTGCCATTCAAGGCAGAGTAATCGAGTTCAACAAATCCGGTATCGACTCCGGATAGATCAATATCGTCATCACCTTCGGAGGCCGCAACGTAGTCGTACCCGAAACTGCCACCATCGTTATCGCCGGTGAAGATAAAATCATCCTCGTCAGTACCGATCAGGGTGTCATTGAATTCTTCGCCAAGGATCACGTTATCGGGCGAGGCGCTTACAGTTGTATTGGCAAGAGCGTCAAAGCGGATATCTGTATTGGGCCCCCAGGCACCTGTTGCATCGCTAACACCGGTGATCGACGCATCCAGCGCTTCGAACTCACTGACCGTCGTCGGGTAGGTTAAAGGGTCACCCGCAACCTGAAAGATAAGTTCCACGGAGGAACCGTCATTTTCGATAGCCTCGAAGGCCAAGATTGTGTGGTTCCCTGAGCCGCTGTTGGTTTCAATATTTCCAAAGACACTGACAACACCGTCGGGAATGGCCGCGGCGCCGCCGGGAATACCTGGGCCTTTTGCCAGGGGGTGCGCCTCGCCTGCCTCGATCTCCACTTCGGTCAAATCCCCGGACGATGCCGGATTGTCGATGGTATACGTGAAAGTTTCCTGACCTGCCGGAGTGACGATATCCAAAACGACAGGATCGACCGAGACGATCTGATCACTTGCATTGCGGGTGACTTGAAAGCCAGAGATCGAATATGTCGGCATGAAAATATCCTCGGTTATCTATGTGTCATGTGTTTATCGCGTACTATTGCCGAAGCGTAAGCCGAAAAGTTCGTTTGGATCAAGGATGAATGCCAATTGGATGCTGCATGTTCGGGGGCTCTTGCGTGGCTGGGGCCGACACCTATCTGCCCCGCGCCGATTGGCTCATTCAAGCAACCAGTCTTTCGACATGTTCGGGGCGTTACAGCCAAGGGCCGAGGCGCGCCGCCGGGGTTTGTGACATCGTGCTTCGTGTCTTGTGGCAAGTCCCTTGGCTATGGCGCTGGATACGGTAAAGCGGTCCTTGCGGTATGAACGCATTGGTCAAGGCTTTAATCCCTCCGCCACAGTGAGATCCCCGAACCAGCCGACCCTGAGAGCAGGACAAAAGCTGCCGAAGCTTCGATACAAGCTCTTCTGCCCTCTCTCGTTTGCCAGCCATCGCCGATCCTCCAAATTCCAGGACAAATACACCCCGGTTGATGAACCTCTTTCAGGGAGGTTATTCCAATCGAAGGACAGAGCAGAGCCTCAGAGGTTCAAACACGGCACAAAGCAATGCGCGCATTGATTGAGCGTTCTGCTGCATTGCACGAAATGCTTTGTCTTCCTGTAATTCCTCAGACGAAAACCAGGGCGCCGATCGGTTTATCTTCGAGCATCATCCTCCGAAGGGCCCGATAGATAGTGAGGTTATCCTCGATCTGGGATTCCGACAGGTCGGAGGCGAGCGTGGCACGCGCATCGTTGTTTCGTCCTGCCAGGCCATATACCAGCGCCAGGTTGCCACGTACATGCGGTGCTGCATTCGGGTCCCGCACCAGTTCTTGGAGAATGGCCGTTCCTTTCGCCATGTCACCGGAAATCGCGAGCGAGAGTGCATAGTTGCTGCGCAGAATGAAATTCGTCGGATAAACCGATAGCCCCTCACGATACACGGCCTGCGCGTCGGCATGCCGCGACATGGCATCCAGGGTGACGCCCTTGCCGGTCAAGGCGGGGATGCTGCGCCGGTCGATACGCAGCGCCTTGTTATATGTTTCCAGGGCTGCAGGATACTGGTTCTGGGCGAGTTTCACCCGGCCAAGGATTGTCAGGGCCTTCACGTTTTTCGGGGCAAGTTCATGGGCTCTTGAAAGAACGGATTCCGCGCGGCTGTTTTGCCCCATACGGCCATAGACATCCCCCGCGCCAAGTAACGCGGGCACCGAATCCGGTTGTTTGGCAAGTACCTTTTCGAACAATTGCGCAGCGGTTGTGTAATCACCTGCCTTGGCGGTTGCTTGAGCCAGCCGCAGATCCTCGGAATGAATGGTCTCTGGCCGAGGAGCCGATGGTTCCGGTGTCTTCAGGCTGCAGGCGGAAACGACCGATGCCATAAGTAACAAGAGTAGGGGGCGCATGAGAGCAGACAGGTGTTGCAAAAGAAGGTCTCCTGTTCGAAAGGTCGGCGAAAGAAAGGAACGGGCGGGCAGCGGATTTGTAAATTGTATCATCGTACGAGCATGACCCCCCCGCAACTTACGCCGTTCAATGTAAGGTCGGCTTCACCGATCCCGATGCCAAGCGCACTGAGCAACCTGTCGACCAAAACGTCGAGGGGGGATAACAAGGCATCGAGGATGGGATAGACCAGTGTTAGCAAAAGGTCGGTGATGGACCCAAGGCCGAGGCCCAGAACGGTAACGTCGATATGGGCGCCTTCCATGCCCGGATTGTCCTGTGGGGCAAGCAGGGTAGAGAGGGCCGTGGTCAGCAACGTCCCGGAACCGTAAGTTTTCGTTTCGCCGATTTCATCATATGTGAATTCAGTGCTTTCCGTGGGGGTGGCCCCGACCGAACTATATGCCTTGATGTCCACCCTCGCGATGGGGACGCCGAGGAGCCCGAGAACGTCCACGAGTTTAACGGGTTCAAAATCATTGGCGGTAAAATAGGTCGAGGTATCTTCGAAAGATTTCCCGACGAGATCACCGATATAAAGCTTGGCAACCTGGTTGCCGTGGCCGCCTGCCATCGCGTCGGAACCGGTGTCGAATACGGCCACCACATCCGAAGGATCAGGCGTGCCGCAGGCGTTGGCCCTGGTCAGCGTGGCAGTGGCACCGGCAATCTCAAGGTAAAGCGGTAAATCTACCGACGCGAGACCGACAAGATTCAGCGCCACGCGCAGTTTCAACCGCACTTGCGCGGTATGCAGCGTCGTGTCGCGCTCGCCGATGATGATCCAGCCCGATCCCACCGGACGTTCCCCGACGACGACCGAGGCCGAGGCCAGCCCGGGAATGCCGACACCGATGTCGATCAAGGCGTCTTCGTTGATAATGTCGACCGAGGCCACCAGCAGGTCGAGGGCGGTGACTTCGATGGTGGGCAGGACATCATCAAGCCACAAATCGGCATTGTCGCCATCGAGGGCAATGAGATCGGAGGCATTCAGAAGGGACGTGGCCCCGGAATTCAACACCGTGGTCAGCACATCCGTGCTGCCGGCGACCAACCCTGTATCCAGCAGCGCCCCGGCGATATCGGGGAGGTTGATGTTGCTATTGAGGATCTCCTCATAGCTCAGTGCGGTCAGGTCGGCACGGGTGGCCAGTGCATCGGTGAATGTCAGAAGGTCGATCGAGGTATCGGCAAGCGCCTCGTAGTCGACCAGGTCGAGCGATACCGGCGACCCGAGGGCCGTGCCCAGAAGGGCATTGAGAACGGCAGAGTCGGTGGTGTCGAGGGCCAGCAGGCGAGAGCCGAGCGTGAAAGAGGCCAGGTCAAGCCGGGCGGCGGTAGCCGTCGCGGAAAGGGTCGTGCTGCCCGTCGGCAGGAAGGTCGAGGCAAAGTAGAGCGGAGCGCTTTTCTGCAAGCTGGTTGTCGCGGCGTTCACATCCGCATCGCCAAGGTCGCGCGCCGTGATCCGTGCCTCGGGCGTTAATGTGCTGTCGCGATCATAGTGGGCATAGGACAGGTCGCCAAGGGCAGCGGCATCAAGGCCGTTTTCGGTGACCGTGCTCTCGGCTGCCGTCGCGGGCGCATCATCAAGGTTCATCACCGCCGTGACCGCCGCGAGATCGGCGCGCGTCTGCAACGTTTTTTGCTGGTAATAAAGAGCGCCTATATCCACCCCGATGGCCAGGAAACCTATCAGGACGACCAGTAGAAGCCCAACCAACACGGCGACCGCGCCGTTTTCATCGCGGCGGAAACGGATGAGGAACGGTCTAATACGCAAGATAGCTGCTCCGCGTGATCGACCCGATGTTCAGGCCAAGGAAACCGGATGCGATCTCGACAGCCGAACCGGCCAGATCGTATTCAAGGCTTACCTCGATTGCCGGGGGATCTTCGAACGGGGTAACCGTCGGGTCGATATTCCCCCCGCCGAGAAAGGAAAAACGCTCACCGGCGTTGTCGATAAAGGCCCTCGCGGTGGTCTCCCGGTCAGCCATGGTTATTTCCGTAACCGATGCGCGGGCGGCCTCGGCCGAAAGCTGCTGCAGGCTGTTGGCGATGGCGAAAAACTGGCCAAAACAGATGATGCCGAAGACGATGGACAGCAAAAGCGGCAGGATCAGTGCGAACTCGACAGCCGTGGCGCCGCTTTCATCATGAACGAATTCTCGGACGATACGCATGTTCAGAATGCTCCGTTCATGATGTTATCAAGGATATTGAGGGCGGCCGGGCCGATCAGGACGACGAACAAGGCGGGCATGATGAAGGCAATCAGCGGGATCGTCATCAGCGCGGGCACCCGCCCCGCCTTTTCCTCGATCTTGAGGAGCCGCGACGCGCGTTCCTCTTGCATCAGGGTGCGAAGCGCACCGGAGAACGGGGTGCCATAACGTTCGGCTTGCAAGAGGGCATTCACGAAAACGGATATTTCGGGCAATGGCAGGCGATCTTCAAGATTATGCCAGGCGATGGTCCGGTCCGGCAGAACGCCCAGTTCGATCACGAGATGTTGCATATCAAGTGCCAGCGGCGGGCAACTGACATTCATCTCCCGGCTGACGCGGGAGAGTGCGGCGCCGGGGGCGAGCCCGCCCTCGCTTGCGATGACCAGCAATTCCAGCATGTCCGGAAAATTGCGGCGGACACTTTCCAGGCGTTTGTTGCGACGATAGGCAAGGAAAAGGTCGGGCCCCTTCGATAGCGCCAGCGCCCCGCCGCAGATCCAGATCGTGCCTGTCATGGGGGTCAGGTTTCCGCCGATATAAAGCCAAAGCGCCGCCAGCCCCGCGCCGAGAAGTGGCAGGACAAGTTTCAGGAAGGCATGGATCAGGACCGCATCGCGGCTGCGGAACCCCGCGGCACGCAGGAGGGCGGCCGAGCTTTCCGCCTCGCCGCCTTTCACGACGGAAAAGCGTTCAGCGGTCAGTGCCGCGATCCGGTTCAGTGCATTTCCCAGATACGCGAAGGGTGCGGCCCCCGCCGGTTTCACCGGTCCGGTGTGCATTGCGCCGACACTACGGGCCAACCGCGCAAGCCGCGCCCGGTGATCGAGCCGTGACAAGATGTAAAGTTGTCCGACGATCATGATCGGGACAATCACGGCTACCAGCAAGAAAAGTGACGTTTCAGGCATCGATCTTTGACAGTCTGTACATGCTGAAAATACCGGCACCCAGGCTCAACAACCCAACCAGGGTGAGTGTCCGGCCTCGCGGGTCCTCGAACAATGGCAGCAAGTAGTTCGGGTTGATCACAAGAAGCGTTGCCGCGATGGCGAAGGGCAGGCCGGAAAGGATAACGGCGCTGATCCGGGTTTCCGCCGAAAGGGCCGCGGCCTTCTTGCGCAATTTATGCCGGTCGCGCAGCAGCGCAGCAAGGTTTTCCAGGGTTTCGACCAGGTTGCCACCGGTCTCGGCCTGAAGGCTGGTGGCAACCGCGATAAAGCGGACTTCGGGCGAGCCGATCCGCTCGGCCATGGAGGAAAGCGTTGAGTGTAACGTCATCCCTAGGCGCAGTTCTTCCCGGCACCGCTGGAATTCTTCACGTGCGATACCGGTTGAATGATGTGCGACCACGCCCACGGAGGCGGTGATCGTCTGGCCCGAGCGCAAGCCGCGGGCGAACATATCAAGGCATTCGGGCAGCGCGTCGTTGAAGACCCGCACGCGCCGCGCCCGGCGCATGTCCAGAAAGATGTTAAATAGGACCCAACCGGCAACCGGGCCGAGCAGCACGGCAAAGGGAAGCGGCAGGATACCGGCCAAGGCGATCCCGCCGGAAATGAACAAGGCGAACAAGGCAATCACGGTGCAGGCCGATCTGGCCGACATTGGCACCCCTGCGCCGATGAGCCGCCTTTCAAGCGTTCCGGAAAAGCCGGCGCGCGCATCGCGCAGGCCATCATTCTTCTGACCGGCCTGAAGGCGTTGTTGAACCACGTCTGTCGAAGCGTTCGGGTGATCGGCGCTATAGCGGGCAAGGCGGATGCGCCGGATGCGCCGGGCCCGATCCAGCAACTTCAGTAGTAACAGGCCAACACTCATGCAGATGGCAAACGTAAGGATAAACCCGATCAATTGAACCTTTGTCATGTCCCCCGCTCCAAAGTCGCGCGCAGGGTGCGTTCCAGGCCATGTTCGGCCGCCCGGTCAAGAAAACTCGGCATTATCCTGGTGGTTTCAAAAGCGCCGTTGACGGTATCGGAGGCCTGGCTCGCCTCATGGCGGAACCGGAAAAGTTCCTGCATGTTCACGACATTGCCGTCAAAACCGACGACCTCGGAAATCGAGACGACTCGGCGGACACCATCGCGCATCCGCGCGATCTGAACAATCAGGTGGATGGCGTTCTTGAGTTGGTTCCGAACGAATTCGGGCGACAGGTTGACGCCGGACATGGCGATCATGTTCTCCATTCGGGTGAGCGCCTCGCGCGGGTTGTTGGCGTGAAGCGTACTCATCGAGCCGTCATGTCCCGTGTTCATCGCCTGCAGAAGGTCCAATGCCTCGTCGCTGCGCACCTCGCCGATGATTATCCGGTCGGGCCGCATCCGCAGGGCGTTGCGAAACAATTGACGCATGACAACCTCGCCCGATCCCTCGATATTGGCGGGCCGCGTTTCAAGTCGCACCACATGCGGCTGTTGCAGGCGCAGTTCCGCGGCATCCTCGATCGTGACGATACGCTCGGAAACCGAGATTTCCCGTGAAATCGCGTTCAACAGGGTGGTTTTGCCGGATCCGGTCCCGCCCGAGATCAGAATGTTAAGCCGCATCCTGGTTGCGAGCCGCAAAAACTCGGCCATCCCGGACGACAGGCCCTTGCGGGCAACCAGGTCATCGAGCTTCAGGTCATCTTTCGGAAATTTCCGGATCGTCATCGTGGGGCCGTCGATGGCAAGCGGTGGAATGGTGACGTTGATCCGGCTGCCGTCGGACAGGCGCGCATCGACTAGCGGTGTCGTTTCATCCACCCGCCGCCCGGCCTCCGAAACGATGCGCGTCGCGATGTTGAGGACATGCTGGTCATCGCGAAAGCGGATATCGGTAAGTTCAAGCCGCCCGTTGCGTTCGACATACACCTGGTGCGGTCCGTTGACCATGATATCCGTTACACCTTCATCGGCAAGCAGTCGCTCCAACGGTCCGAAACCCAGCATATCGTCCACGACATGGCTGACGAGTTCGCTGGTTTCCGCGCCATTAAGGTCCAACCGTCGACTCCGGCTGACGCTCAGCACGGCCTCGCGGATGGTCGAGCGTTGCGCCTCGGCGGGTTGTTCGGCCAATGCGCGCAAATCCAGAAGGGCCATCGCCTCCGGCACGATCTGGTGGAAAAGCCCGGTGAGCCGGTTGGCGAATTCGGGCATATACACGGTCTGGGTGATAGTGTGCGCGCTGTCTGGCGGTGGCGGCAGCTCGGTACCGGCGGCGAGGGGGGCCAATTGCCTCATTAACGCGCGTTGCAGGTCGCGGGGCAGGGACTGCCCGGTTGAGTGTTCGTACCAGTCGATGGCGTTGCTGATGGCATGCAGGTCGGGCGAGGCCCCGGAATGCTCCGTTATCAAAAGGCGTTCGCGGATGGATGCACGGATATCGTCCAGTGAAGGGGCTTCCAGGTCGGGAGCTTGGGACATGGCTCAGCCTCCCTTGCGCTTGAAAAACGTCCGGCGGGCGGGCTTGGCGGGCACTCGTGGGGCCGAGACACTTTTTGCAAGCGCCGATACCTTGCGTGCGTATGCACTGCGCGGGGCGAGTTTCTGTAACGGTTGGCCTTTGACCGAGGCGCGGGCAAGGTCTGCCGCGCAATACGGCAGTTCGAATGTGATTGGGCAGTCCAGGACCGACGTGATTTCAGATGGTTTGAGACCGGCATCACGGCGGGTATGCGACAGAACCGGCCAGAGGCGCGGGGGCGTCTGGCGGGTTTTCAGAAGGTCGATCAGCCGTCCGCAGGCCCGCACGGAAGCGAACCCCGGAGACATCACGAAAACAACGTCGTCAACCTCGTTGAGAAGGGGGGAATTTCCCGTCATCAGGTTGCGCGGAAGGTCGACAACCGTGTTGGAACATTCGCGCCGGAGGTGCCGAAGCAATTCAGGCAGGCCCGCTTCGGAATGCGATATTTCCTTCGTTTCCGACGCCTCGGCGGAATAAACGCGCAGGCCACGAAGCGGCTCTGCCATGGTGGAGGTCAGGAAGGTGCTGTCGATCCGTTCCGGTGCGACAAGCGCATCAAGCAATCCCTGCGTTTGTTCGATATCCAAGTCGATCGCGACCGTGCCGAAACCGAGGTCGGCATCGAGCAGGGCGACATCCGCCAGGCGTGTTTCCGGGCTGTCGCGGTCTGTCTCTTTCATCAGGGCGACGGCAAGGTTGGAGGACAGCAGGCTTGCCCCGGTGCCGCCTGAAACACCGCAAACCGCGATGACCCTGCCGGTCCGGGCCGGTGGCTCCGGCGCAATGGTGGGCTGCTGTTGCGGCAGTCCGGGAAAGTCGGTCGTTTCCGCAAGCGGCAGCACAAGGTAGTCTCGGGCACCCGCCGCGATCAGGGCGCGATAGGTGGCGATATCGTCCTGTCGTCCGAGCAGGATCAACTCTACGCCGTCATTGGCGATCTCGTGGATTGCCTCAAGGCTGTTTGCCAATGGTTCTTCGCCCAGCTCGGCAATCACCAGATCGCCGAATTGCGTGATCCCCACCATGCGTGCGGCGGTTGCCAGGGTGCCTGAATGAATGGATGCTGCGAGATGTGTGCCGGATTTTTGAACGAGCTGGTCAACAGCGCTCTTGCCCTCTTCCGAGGAAACGAAGGCCTCCAGCTTTCTGTCGCTGGTCGGGGGCGCTGTTGTCAGCATGGGGCGATTCACGGTGCTGTCTCCTCTGGCTACGGCGCTGCCTGGCGATGGGCTATTCTGGCGGTGGCCCGGGGGCCAAGCACGTCGCCGGGTTGATGAACCATCGCGGAAAGGTTCGACGCATTGGCGCAGCCGAGTGCGTCGAGCCCGGGTCGGCAATCGGCATCTATTCCGCTTGGGCGGACCAGCCGCAGAATGCCGGTGCCGGTGGCTGGTTTCGGTCGCGCGCCGAAATTTTCCGTCATGTTGAAGGTCTTGCGCGAGGGAACCAAAGCGAGGGCTGCCCGCATTGTCCGCATGCGGCTGGAATCCACACGGGCCAGGCCACTGGATGGGATCGTGACGATAAGGGAGTCGCCCTCGCGCGGGGCGGACTCATGAAGGAACTTTGCAATCTTGCTACGTTCCGTGCCACTGAGCGAAGCGGCGTTCCGAGCAAAGCGGTACTCGTGCTGCGCCTCTACGTAGGTGGACGACAGCCGGTTCACAACACCAAGATCGGGTTCGGGCGTTTCACAGGCCGACAGTATGCCCGTCAAGAGGGCGAAAATCAGCGGTTTACGCAAGGAATGAATCGGGAACCTCATTGCAACAAGAACCCCGCTTTGCCGTTGATGCTGTTAACCGAGACAGCCCCATCCTTGCTAACCGGAACGCCCAGGCTGAGTTGTCCCATGATGTTACGTTGAATGCTGTTCGTGGTGGCGAAATCGTCGAGTGGTGTTCTCATGCTTTTCGGCGCTGTCGGCTCCACGATGTAGGGGGTTACGATGATGACCAACTCGGTCTCGCCTTTCTGGTATCTTGTCGATTTGAACAGGGCGCCCAGCACGGGCACATCGCCAAGGCCCGGCACTTTCTCGACGTCCTGTTGTGATGTGGCCTTGAATAGCCCGGCGATGGCAAAGCTCTGGCCACTGCCGACTTCAATGGTGGTCGAGGCGCTGCGTTCGAGGATTTTCGGCCGGTCCTCGGCGCCGCCCGAAAAATCAAGCTCTCGAATGCTGGTTCGCACATTCAGCTGGATCTGGTCCGCTCGCTGTACTTTCGGCAGAAACTCAAGCTCGACCCCGTAGGGTTCGAACTGAACGCTCTCACGACCGTCCTCATCGATAATCCGATATGGGAAACGCCCGCCGGCAAGGAAACTGGCCTTGTCGCCTGAGCGAGACGTCAGGTTGGGTTCGGAGAGGATCGAGGCCAACCCCTCTTCCTTGAGGGCTTCCAGCGTCACGCTGGCCTGAAAGCTGCCGTCTCTCAGGCTGGTGGCAAGCGCATATCCCCCGTTGATCCCGGCACCCCCGTTCAAGCCGTTACCGGAAAGGGTGCTCCATGTGACACCCAGCCCCTCGGCGATCGTGCGGGATACCTCGGCGATCTTCACCTGCAGGTTGATCTGTGCCGGTGTATCGAGAGACAGGCCATTGACAACAGTTACCGTGTCTCCGGCCAGCCTTTTGACTACGTCTTCCAGGCGTTGGGCATCGCCTATCGTCGTCACGTTGCCGTTCAGAACTACTGCGTTTCCGACCTGCGATACTGCATAACGGTTACCCCTTACGGCGGCTTTCGCGGCGCGTTGCAAAGCATCGATGTTCAGCGTGACCTCGATTGAACTGCTAAGCGTCACCTCTTCTCCCGCGCCGATGGCAAATAGCGTGGTTTCCCCCGTCGCCTTACCGTAAATGTAAAGAAGGCTCGGTGATTTCAGTTCGATGTCGGCGATAGAAGGGTCGGCAAGGAATACAGTTTCGACAGGCGCATCGAGCTTGACCAGTTTTCCTTCACCGGTGAACAGGTCGATCGCCCGCCCTTGGCTCGCAATCACGGTTTGGGCCGGGGCGGTGCCGGGGATTTGTAAAAGCACCGTCACGACCAGGAAAGCGAGGACAGTAGGGGAGGGTGGGCAAATTCGTTTTAAGAGATGGAGCAGCATTTTCAGTTTGACCTAATTGGTTGGAGTGACTGTCATGACGTTCGAAGCGTTTGACCCGGGGCCTCTCTCTCCTGTTGATCCGGTTGGGATCATGACGGTATCGCTTTTCACCGCTCCGCGTATGATGCGAACGCTTTTGCTCGCCGGGGCCGTGCCCGAGAGACTGTTGTCCGAAATTTGGCTTGAGAGGATCGGCTCGTCATCCGCGATGACCGGATGATCGCCGCCGTCGGCAGGGCTCAACACCAGGACAAGGTTGCCGGTCCGCATTGCAAGTGCGAGCACTTTTGCACCTTCCGGAGGAAGCTCCAGCGTCACCGTCTTGGGCGCCGATTCCGGTGTCTCGTGCGAGACTTCGGTGGTTTGATCCGTGGCGATCACGCGGACATTCTGCAGCACTGTACGGACCGCGCGGATGTTGTCCGGCACGTCGTAGGTTACCAGAATATCCAAGCGATCTCCGCGGGTTATCAGGCCGGCGACCGCCATTTCGGTGGTTACTGGCAGGGATATCGCGCGCATTCCGGGGGTCAGCAGGGCGGCCGTACCGCTGACCGACTTAACCGCGGGGCGCGATACCGGGGTCGGCTGCAGATCGGTGATCACAAATGGCGTTCCGGCAGGAATGGTACGATGTGCGATCCTGTCCGATAGCGCTTGGCGGTTCTCGGGGGTGTCCGAGACAAGGTCCCTTGTTCCCGGTGACTGGACCATCGTGATCTGAGTGATCTCATCCGGCGCGATCCGGGTTCCCGCCTCGATCGTATTGGTCGTGGACAGGATCGAGAGTGTTGCCGCGGCGGGGGGCGCTGCGGCTTGGGCCGTGATGTCGGGGCTTGGGCGAGCCTGTATCGCTGTTTCATCGCGATCCAAGCCGACCCAAGCTACCGCGGCAGCTCCGGCAAAGGACGTTGCAACAACCAAAAGGCCGCGTCCGGAAAGTCCAAGGCGTGAAAGCATGGCTTACACTCAGGAGCAGGCCGTTCCATTATTAAGTTCTTGGCATACAGTGTCGAAGCCGGTCACAACCTGATCTCCTAGCTGGCTTACGACCCCAACGATGGCAGCCGCGATCAGTGCCGCGAACAAGCCGTATTCGATTGCGGTTGCCCCCTCTTCATCGCGCTGGAAACGGATAAGCGCGGACTTGGCTTTGACATAAAGATTCAGCATTGGTGTCTCCTAAGGTTCTCTAAATCTGGCTCGCTCCATCTCACCGGATACGGTCTGTGTTGCGAACGACGCAGTTTTCTTTTCAAGGCACCGTGAAGAACTGAGGCTATCTAACTAATCCCGCTCATCACGCCGCTTCTAGCTGCACACATCAATTTGATCATGACAATATGGAGAGGGGGAAAAGGTTAAGATAAGACTACATTTTGACCATGTGAGAGCAAAAATCATCACCCGAATAAACTTAAGGTTATATTTGAAATAAACTTAGGTTTGTTTAGATATCTCCAAAAGAACATATTGGCTTTGAGGCATGAGGTGCGCGTTTTCATCTTTTCCGTGTCTATGATTCGCAATGATCGCCACTAGATCTCACGGGCGGTGAGGCAGTCGGAACTACCCGCTCAACTCCCGCGAGCAGGACTTTTACAAGCCTCTTTGCCGTTGGTTCAGGACGAAACCTGCTGAGAGCGAAGCGTAGCCATGTGATAACTTGGTGTTTGATCCCATGGTTTGATTAAGAGTTTCTTTCTTTGGAACGAAAGGACGCGCAATCGGACAAATTCGCTATGGGAGCGTCACAACTTGAAAGAATATTGGAGACCGAAATGTGGATAACCCTGGAACCCGCCGACGAAAATAGGATCGATTCCGTTTGCAGTAGGGATATTTTTGTTGTGTCAAAGTGGATCTCAATGGTGAGGCCATCACGTATGAAACGTTTCGCAACCAGTGCTTTGTGAACCTTTTGCGAGACGCCAGTGAGGCGAATCCAAGTGAGAACCCGAAAGTGAGCGGAGTCACTTTCTTTTTCTCATACATATCAACACGTTAGGGTGGATATGGCTCCGGCGGTAGGGATCGAACCTACGACCAATTGATTAACAGTCAACTGCTCTACCGCTGAGCTACGCCGGAACATGAGCGCGGATATAGCAATAGGTTCCTCCCCCGTCCAGAGGGTTTTTGACAAAAAATTGTCGCGCGCTCAGCCCGCTCCGGGCCCAAGCGTAAAACGGCTGTCACGGCTCAAACGGTCAAGGCTGTGAACCTGGTTTTTTCCTGCCAAATCAATCAAATGGGCCAGAACGTTGCGGGTGGCCGCCGGAATAAGGGCAGGGGGTGTTTCCGTATAAATGGCCGTGGCAAGCTCTTGCGCTGTCGCGGCGCCCGCTTGCAGGGCACGCAGAATATCCGCCTCGCGGCTCTCGCGATGTGCAATCAACCAATCCAACCGGGCGGCCGGGTCCTTGATCGGGGCACCATGACCCGAATGCATCACCTTGGCGCCCAAGGCCTGCATCCGCCGGCAAGATGCCATGAAATCCGTCAAATCCCCATCGGGGGGCGAGACCATGGAACTGGCCCAGCCCATGACCAGATCGCCGGTGAACAGCATCCCGCCCACCTCGAAACACATGTGATTGCCGAAATGCCCCGGCGTCCAATGTGCCTTGAGGCGCCACTCCTCGGTTTCGATCACGTCGCCGTCCGCCAGCGTCCGATCCGGGGCAAACCCGGCATCCACGCCTTCGCCCCCGCCCGACAAACCGCTTTCAGCCAAGGCATCCATGACCGCGCTGCGCCCGGCTTGCGGCCCGCCATAGGCCAGAACCGGCGCGCCGGTGGCACGGCCCAGAACTTCGGCCAAGGGGGAATGATCCAAATGCGCATGGGTCACGAACACATGGCTGATCCGCTGATCCGGCCCGACCGCGCCCAGAATGGCCTCCAGATGCGCCTCGTCCAAGGGGCCGGGGTCAATCACCGCAAGGTCACGTGCCCCCAATAAATAGGTGTTCGTCCCCCGAAAGGTCATGGGCGAGGGGTTGGGCGCCAGGATCCGCCGCACCCCGCCCAAATCCTCGGCCACCCCGACGGGTGGATCAAACGCGCTTTGCTCTGCCATGGCCCTTCCTCTTGCCGTGCCTCACCGCTAGGCTTAGCGCATGTCGTTTCGCTGGCTCAAACCCTATCTGCCCCGCAGCCTCTATGGCCGCGCCATCCTGATCCTGCTTTTGCCCGTGATCAGCGTGCTTTTGGTGGTTTCGGTGGTCTTCATCCAACGCCATTTCGAAGGCGTCACCGAACAGATGACCCGCTCGGTCAGCCGCGAGGTCTTGCTGATTCTGGAAGAAGGGGCCGAAGCGCGCGCAATCGCCCGCACTCTTGAAATCGAGGCCGTTCCGATCACCCCCGGCGATTTACCCGAAAGCGACAGCCGCCGCTGGTACGATTTCACCGGGCGTTTCGTGATCCGTTACTTCGATCAATTGCTGCCAAGCCTCGTCGCCGTTGATTTGCCCGACGATCACGCGGTTCACCTTTATTTCGACCGCCCCGAAGGCGCCCTCAGGCTCAGTTTCGACCGCCGCCGGGTCTCGGCCTCCAATCCGCACCAACTCTTGGTCAACATGGTCGTATTCGGCGGGCTGATGACCGTGGTGGCCTATTTCTACCTGCGCAACCAACTGCGTCCAATCACGCGCCTTGCCCGTGCCGCCGAGGCCTTTGGCCGGGGCCGGCATGTCACCTATCGCCCTGCCGGCGCCAACGAGGTTCGCGCCGCCGGGAATGCCTTTCTCGACATGCGCGCGCGGATCGAGCGACAGATCGAACAGCGCACCTTGATGCTGTCTGGCGTGAGTCACGATATGCGCACGCCGCTTACCCGCCTCAAACTGGGCCTCAGCATGCTGGAGGACGAGGATCGCGACGCCTTGGAACAGGACGTCGCCGATATGGAGAGGCTCTTGGACGAATTCCTCGCCTTTGCCCGGGGCGCACAGGAAGGCGAGCCCGAGCCGGTCGATCCCGTCGCCCTTGTCTCCCAGATCATCGAGGATTTCCAACGCGCCGAGGTTCCCGCCACCCTTGCCCTTGTCGAAGGCGCGGGGCAGGTGGCCCTGCGCGCGGGCGCCATCCGTCGCGCGGTGGAAAATCTCATCGGCAATGCCACCCGCTATGGCACCCGGGCCGATGTTTCGGTGCTGATCACTGACAAGACCCTGCGCATCCGGGTCGAGGATGATGGCCCCGGCATCCCGCCCGAACAACGCGAAGAGGCCATGAAACCCTTCGCCCGCCTCGATCCCGCCCGCAATCAGAACACCGGCACCGGCGTGGGGCTTGGCCTGTCCATCGCCCTCGACATTGCCCGCGCCCACGGCGGCACGCTGCGCCTTGGGCAAAGCACCCGTCTGGGCGGGCTAAAGGCGGATATTGTCATCGGGCGATGATACCCGGCACCAGTCAGCCAGGCGTTCGCAGATAGGTTTCCGACACATAGCCGCGCAGCCCCGGCGCCCGGTCCAATGCGGCCTCGCACCACCGCGTGCCGCCATTTCGGGAACAGTCCCGCACGCGCAGCATCGTACCGTTGGGCAGGCCGACAATCGTGTCAAACCCCGTTCCGGGCCCGGCCCGCAGCTTCAGCATATCACCCTCTTCAACACCAAAAACCTCACGAAGGTCTTGTTGAACCAAGGCCGCTGGTGTCGTCTCCGCACAAGCCGAGAGCAAGGCAATCGCGACAAGGGACAGGGCTGTTTTGCGCATGACATCTTCCCGCTTGGTAATAATTGGTAGGCCCGGAGGGACTCGAACCCCCAACCAAAGCGTTATGAGCGCTCTGCTCTAACCAATTGAGCTACAGGCCCGACCTGTGACCGTCATTAGCAGATGGGGCAGGTCGGTCAAGCAGCCAGCACATACAGTTGGGCCATTCCTCCCCGGATACGGTCACGACAGGGCATTTTCGCGGCGTTTCAACGCGTTATCCGCGATTCGCGGCCCCGTGCCCCGCAAGGCGCTTTTCTTCGCCCCTCACTTGGGCTAATCCCGCGCCCATAGGATACGGCAAAGGGCTTGGACATGACCGAGGGCAAGAACGGCATCACCTATTCGGATGCGGGCGTGGATATCGACGCGGGCAACGCCCTTGTCGACCGGATCAAACCCGCCGCCAAGCGTACCAACCGCCCCGGTGTCATGGCTGGGCTGGGCGGTTTCGGCGCGCTCTTCGATCTCAAGGCCGCAGGCTATACCGATCCTGTGCTGGTCGCCGCGACCGATGGGGTGGGCACCAAGCTGCGCATCGCGATTGATACCGGCAATGTCGATGGCGTGGGCGTCGATCTTGTGGCCATGTGCGTCAACGATCTGGTCTGCCAAGGGGCTGAACCCTTGTTTTTCCTCGATTATTTCGCCACCGGCAAACTTGAAACCGACACGGCGGCGCGGATCATCGAAGGTATCGCCAAGGGCTGTGAATTGTCGGGCTGTGCCCTGATTGGTGGCGAAACGGCGGAAATGCCGGGCATGTACCCCGAAGGCGATTTTGATTTGGCGGGCTTCTCCGTGGGCGCCATGGAACGCGGCGCGGACCTGCCCGCCGATGTGGCCGAGGGCGATATCCTTCTGGGGTTGGCCAGCGATGGTATCCACTCCAACGGTTATTCGCTAGTGCGTAAACTGGTCGAGATGTCCGGCCTCGGATGGGATGCCGATTGCCCATGGGCCGAGGGCACCCTCGGCGCGGCCCTGCTGACCCCCACACGGCTTTACGTCAAACAGGCGCTTGCCGCTGTCCAGGCCGGGGGCGTGCATGCCTTGGCCCATATCACCGGCGGCGGGTTGACCGAGAACCTGCCGCGCGTCCTGCCGGATGATCTGGGCGCGGATGTAGATCTTTCCACATGGGAATTGCCCCCTGTTTTCAAGTGGTTGCAAGCCACCGGTGGCATGGCCGAGGCGGAGATGCTCAAGACCTTCAACTGCGGTATCGGCATGATCCTCGTGGTCAAACCCGACCATGTGAAAGACCTTGTGACCCTGCTGGAAGTCGAAGGCGAAACCGTGTCGAAGCTGGGCACCGTCACCACGGGCGAGGGCGTCCGTTATACCGGGGCGCTTGCGTGACCAAACGGGTCGCCATCCTGATTTCCGGCGGCGGGTCCAACATGGTCTCGCTGGTGGATAGCATGACAGGCGATCACCCGGCGCGGCCCGCGGTCGTGCTGGCCAATAGCGCCGGGGCCGGTGGGCTGGCCAAGGCGCAAGCACGCGGCGTCGCGACCGGGGTTGTCGATCACCGCGACTTTAAAGGTGATCGGGAAGCCTTTGAAAAGGCAATTATTTCCGCGATTGATCCTTATCAGCCGGATATTCTTTGCCTGGCCGGTTTCATGCGAATCCTGACCCCGGTTTTCATCGACGCCTTCAAGGGCCGGATGCTCAATATCCACCCCTCGCTATTGCCGAAATACCGTGGCCTCAACACCCACGCCCGCGCGATCGAGGCCGGCGATTCCGAGGCCGGATGCACCGTGCACGAGGTCACGCCGGAACTCGATGATGGCCCTATCCTTGGCCAGGCCCGGGTGCCGATCCTGCCCGATGACACGCCCGAGACACTGGCGGCCCGGGTCCTGATCCAAGAACACAAGCTTTACCCGGCGGTCCTGCAGCGCTTCGCCCAAGGGGATCGGACCGCGATCAACCTTTAGGGCAGGGGCCATTCCCATTGCCCGCGTCTTTGCCTATACCGGGTGAACGGGCGCCGCGAAGACCCCATGCCACAAAGATTAGAAAAGCTTTACATGAAAACCCTGACAACGACCCAAGAGCTTGCCAATTTCTGCACCGAGGCTGCACAGCACGATTACATCACCGTCGATACCGAATTCCTGCGTGAACGAACCTATTATTCCAAGCTTTGCCTGATTCAACTTGCCATGCCGGGCAAGGACGAAAGCAACGCGGTCCTGGTTGACCCCTTGGAAAACGACCTGTCTCTTGAACCGCTTTATGCGCTGTTCCGGGATAGCTCGGTGGTCAAGGTGTTCCATGCCGCGCGGCAAGACCTTGAGATATTCTATGTCGATGCCGGCGTCATCCCGACACCGCTGTTCGACACACAGGTGGCGGCCATGGTCTGTGGCTTCGGCGACCAAGCGGGCTATGAAACCCTGGTGCGCAAGATCGCCAAACAACAACTCGACAAAAGCTCGCGGTTCACCGATTGGTCACGCCGCCCGCTGACCGAGGCGCAAAAGAAATATGCCCTCGCCGATGTGACCCACCTGCGCCAGATTTACGAGTTCCTGGCCAAGAAACTGCACGACACCGGCCGCGCCGCCTGGGTCGAGGAAGAACTGCAAAGCCTGACCGATGGCGAGACCTATGTGGTCAAACCCGACGAGGCGTGGAAACGGGTGAAAACCCGCAATACCTCGGCCAAGTTTCTGGCGATCGTCCGCGAACTGGCCCGTTTCCGCGAGGCCCACGCCCAATCGCGCAACATCCCGCGCAACCGCGTGTTCAAGGATGACGCGCTTGTCGAACTGGCCTCGACCAAACCCACCTCGCACAAGGATCTGTCCCGGTCGCGGCTGCTTTTGCGCGAGGCCCGGAAAGGCGATGTGGCCGATGGCATTTTGCAGGCCGTCGCGGCCGGGCTGAATTGCCCGCCCGAGAAAATGCCGAAACCCGACAAAAGCCGCGAGAAACTGCAAGTGAACCCGGCCTTGGCCGATTTGCTTCGTGTTTTGCTGAAGGCGAAAACCGAAAGTTACGGCGTGGCATCGAAACTCATCGCCAGTGCGGCCGACCTTGATGCACTCTCGGCTGGCCTGCGCGATGTGCCCGCGCTGCACGGCTGGCGCAACGATGTCTTCGGACAAGATGCCATGCGCCTTTGCGAGGGCAAGATCGCCCTGGCCGCCAAGGGCGGGGAAATCAGGACCGTCGAACTTTAAACGGCGTCAGCGCCGCGAAACACGTTCGTTCCGCGCCGCGACAACGCGAATGACACGGGTTTGCGCCAGGGTCTGGTCGGATACGAAACGCCCGACATGAACGCGGCGGGTCCGTTCGGGGCCTTGCGGGGCGACGCGTGACTGCACCGCCGAAAGGCGGAACGTCAAAACCCCGTCCACCGGTGTCAAATCGTCATCCGCATCCTCTGCGTTGACATCGACAAGGCGCACGTCGAAGGCTTCCTGGCGCAGCGGCAGGCCCGTGGCCCGCACGATGGCGCCCCCGGGGGTGGGCTCGATGCTCAGGGCCGTCACCTGATCGACGGGGGTGCCTTCATAAACCTCGTCTTCGGGCGTGCGGTCGAAAATTCCGGTGCGTTCGGGAATAAGCGGGTTCACCTCTTCGCTGCCATCGGATTTTACCACGCGGCGGGGTTCGCCCGAGCCGAACCAATTCGAAGGGTTCGCCCGCGAATCGCGCCATCCGCTACAGCCCGCCAAGGCCATCGAAGAAATCACGAGAAGGGAAAGAAAGGTCCGCATCGCAACCGCCTTTTTGTCTTTTATCCCGACTACCCTATCGCGCCGGTTTTGAAAAGGTGCAAGCTGGGTCTGGACCTTCCAATGCACCACGCTTACCTCTTGGACCAAGACAGACCGGAGTAGGACATGGCCCAGGACGCCTTTGAAGATATCGTTGCCGATTTCGAATTCCTTGACGATTGGGAAGACCGCTATCGCTATGTCATCGACCACGGCAAGGCGATGGAGCCGCTGGACGATGCCCTCAAGGTGCCCGCGACCAAGGTCGACGGCTGCGCCAGCCAGGTCTGGCTTCACCCCAGGATCGAAGGCGGGCTGTTTTCCTTTGAAGGCGACAGCGACGCGATGATCGTGCGCGGGCTGATCTCGGTTTTGCGCGCGCTCTACAACGGCCTGCCGGTCGCCGAGGTGCCAAGGGTGGATGCGCCGGGTGAATTGTCCCGCCTGGGGCTGAACGATCACCTCTCGGCGCAGCGTTCCAACGGATTGCGGGCCATGATCGAACGCATTCGCAGCGTGGCCTCTGAGGCGGCCTGAACGGGTCTTTCCAAAAGGTGCGGCTGCGCCGCGCAGGTTTCTTGGGATGAGGGGCGCTGCCCCTCGAACACCCCGGGATATTTGGAAAAAGAAGAAGGGTATCAGGTTTTCCCGGCCTGATCCTCAAGGGCCTCGGCCAGATCGCCATAGCCGGTAAAGCGGTATTCATAGGCAAGACCAAGCCGCGCGGCGCAGTCTTCGGCCTTGGCGCGCAGCTTGGGATCGTCGGTTTGCGCCTGGTAAACCAGCTTGGTGTAATTGCCGAACATCATGTCGCGCAGTTCGGGGTGGCGGTCGAACCCCATGGGTTTCCAGACAAAGGCATCGAATTGCTTGACCAGAAAATCCGTCAGGTAAAAGGCGGTGACCTCTTCTTCGCCATGATCGGCAAAAGCCGCGTTGCCTTCGAAAAACGAATAGCAATGCGGGCCTTCCACCATTTCCACGCCCAGGGCGGCGCATTTCGCCTGCAAAAGCCCGCCGGTTCCACAATCGGCATAGACCACGAAGATACGGTCATAGACGGCGCGATGCGCGGTAACGGATTCTTCCACCGCCTGCGGGATACGCTCGGGGTAGAGGTGCAATTTGGCGGGCAGACATTGCAGATCCATGTGGTGCCAGCCATTGAGACGCTTGAGCGCAAGGATTTCATGCGCCAATGCCCCACAGGCAATCAGCAGGATGCGCCCGTTTGACCCGGCCTCGGAAAAGCCGTCTTCGGTCAGGGTTGTATCGTCCGGCAGGTCGGTCATCTGCGCATCCTGAATAAAGAAACGGCCCGCGTCGAGGGCGGGCCGCTTGGAAAGCCGTGGGGGCCTGCGGCCCTTAGCCCGTGGCGCCCTGGTTGTGCTTGCGACCGCAGTAGTCCTTGGCGGTCTCCACCGCGACGGCCGCGTCGCGACAATAGGCATCGGCCCCGATGGCCTTGCCGAATTCCTCGTTCAGGGGCGCGCCGCCCACCAGAACGATATAGTCGTCGCGCAGGCCCTGTTCGACCATCGTGTCGATCACGACCTTCATGTAAGGCATGGTGGTGGTCAGCAGGGCCGACATGCCAAGGATGTCGGGCTTATGCTCTTCCAGGGCCTCAAGGTAGTTTTCGACCGGGTTGTTGATGCCGATATCGACCACTTCGAAACCTGCGCCCTCCATCATCATCGACACGAGGTTCTTGCCGATGTCGTGGATGTCGCCCTTCACGGTGCCGATCACCATCGACCCCACGCGCGGCGCGCCGGTTTCGGCCAGCAGCGGCTTGAGGATCGACATGCCCGACTTCATGGCGTTGGCGGCCAAAAGCACCTCGGGCACAAAGAGGATACCGTCGCGGAAATCCTTGCCGACGATGGTCATGCCGCCGACCAATGCCTCGGTCAGGATCTTGTAGGGCGCCCAGCCGCGCTCAAGCAGGATATTGACGCCTTCTTCGATCTCTTCCTTCAGACCGTCGTAAAGGTCGTCCCACATCTGTTGGACAAGTTCCTCGTCGTCGAGTTCCGACAGGATGATGTCGTCTTCTTCATCAGACATGAGCGGTTTCCTTGATTCCTGTGGCGCCAGCGGCGCGTTTGTCTCTGCTTCAGCTTTCGTCAATTTGCCGCAGACCAACTTTCCGAATTGCGACACTGGCCGCGTCGCTACCGACCTTTAACGCCTTATGCGCGCCAATACCCTCGAAAATCCTTCATGTTCTATACGGGGTTGTTGCGTATGTTCCCTATTTGTTCCAGTCTGGAGCCATGTCAGACAAGGTTACGCATGATCCCGCGCTGCGCTGCCCCGGCCGGGCGGCAGGGTCCAACGACACCGGCCGCTTCGAGGCGGTGACGCGCAGCTTTGAGCCGACCGCGCCGGGCGAAAGCGTCTTGCGCACCGAGGTGCGAGAGGAGACACCCCGCAAGATCATCACCTACAACCGTTCGCCCGATTTACCATTCGATCGCTCGATCAACCCGTATCGGGGCTGCGAACATGGCTGTATCTATTGCTTCGCGCGCCCCAGCCATGCCTGGCTGGGCCTGTCGGCGGGGCTTGATTTCGAAACCCGCCTTGTGGCCCGTCCCGATGCGCCCCGGGTCCTGGCCCGCGAATTGCGCGCGCCGCGCTACCGGGTGGCGCCCATTGCCATCGGCACCAATACCGACCCTTACCAACCGGTTGAAAAGACCCATGAAGTGACCCGGGCCTGCCTCAAGGTGCTGCAGCGTTTCAATCATCCCGTGGCCATCGTCACCAAGGGCAGCTTGATCGAACGCGATCTGGATATTCTGTCGGATATGGCCGGGCGCGGCTTGGTCCGGGTCGGCATATCGCTCACCACCCTCGACCCCAGGCTTTCGCGCCGGATGGAGCCGCGCGCGCCGTCGCCCGCGCGGCGGTTGCAAGTGATCGAACGGCTGGCAGGGGCAGGGGTGCCGGTGCGGGTGATGACCTCGCCCGTCGTGCCGGGGCTGACCGATCACGAGATCGAGGCCTTGCTCAAGGCCGGGCAGGGCGCCGGGGCCACGGCGGCCTCATGGATCATGCTGCGCCTGCCGCTGGAGGTCTCGCCGCTGTTTCGTGAATGGCTGGCCGCCCATTACCCCGACCGCGCGGGCCGCGTCATGGCGCGGGTGCGCGAGATGCACGGCGGGCAGGACTATTCCGCCGATTGGGGCCGCCGGATGCGTGGCAGCGGCACCTATGCCCGGATGATCGCACAACGCTTCGATCTGGCGGCCAAACGGCTGGGCCTTGACCGCGCGCAGCCAAGGCTGCGCTGCGATCTCTTCAAGCCGCCCCCGAAACCGGGCGACCAACTCAGCCTGTTTTAACCGCGGCGGCGGCGGGTGCGGCGCTTGGGGGTGTCATCCTCGCCCGTGCCATCGACCGCCGAGGAAAACCCGCCCAGCTTTTCGGCAACCTCTTCCAGTGTCGGGCGCGCGCCGCGCGGGCGGTTTTCCAGGGCCTCGCGCATATGCGACAGGTGCTCGGGCATGGTGCCACAGCAGCCGCCGATGATCGTGGCCCCGGCATCGCGCGCCAGAACCGCGTATTCCGCCATCAACTCGGGCGTGCCGTCATAGTGGATATGCCCATCCACATACTTGGGAATCCCGGCATTGCCCTTGGCGATCACCGGACGCTCGGTGCCCTGGGCGATAAAGCCCATGACCGTGCGCATCAGGTCCGAGGCCCCGACACCGCAGTTGGCCCCGAAGGCCAGCGGCGGGTTGTCAAGCTTGTCGACCATGGTCACCATATCGGCCGAGGTGACGCCCATCATCGTACGCCCCGCCGTGTCGAAACTCATCGTTCCGCACCACGGCATCCCGGCCAGTTTGAAAGCCTCCGCGGCGGCCTTGTATTCCTCGGGCGCGCTGATCGTTTCCAGCCACAGCACATCCGCGCCGCCTTCTTTCAGGCCATCGGCCTGTTCGTGGAAAATCTCGACGGCGATCTCATGGGTCAATTCGCCCATGGGCGCCATGATCTCGCCGGTCGGCCCGACCGAGCCTGCGACGATGATATCGCGGTCCCGCGCATCGGCCACGTCGCGGCCAATCTCGGCCGACATACGCGACAGCTCCCGCGCGCGCTTTTCCGCGCCATGCAGCTTCAGGCGCGCGGCATTGCCGCCAAAGGAATTGGTCAAGAACAGGTCGCTGCCCGCATCCACCGCCAGCGTATACAGCTTCTTGATCCGGTCGGGGTGCACATCGTTCCACAACTCGGGCGCATCCCCCGATTCCAGCCCCATGTTGAACAGGTTCGTGCCCGTCGCCCCATCGGCCAGGATCCAGTCGCGGTTTTCCATCATTCTGCTGAGTGCGTTGCTCATGTTGCGCCTTTCAAACGGTTTCAGGCGGGGTTGCGCCCGCCGTTTCATGCTTCCTGTCATATGTAGGTGCGTGAGGCAAATTCATAGATTGCATGAGGATCATGCGCTTCTTTCACCTAAAGCGTTTCGCGAAAAACCTGAATCACAGATTTTCGCGAAACGCAGTGCTCCGCTCAATCGTTGCACGCGTTCCGCCTTTCGCTGATGCATCAGGTTAAAGGCGGACCGCTTTAGGCAGGTTCAGGCATGTTTGAACATGATTTCAGCTGTGCGAAGCCGATAAAGCCAAGTGGTCACAGCCGAAGTCCAAAACACGCAGGGCTGTTTCTTCCGCCCGACCAATTTCCATGGTCTGCTGTGACGTGCTGTCAGTTCAGCAGCATCAATCTTAGATCAGAGAATTAACTTTCGAAAAGATCGGCATAGGTCGAAACCGGGCCAGCCGATTCAAGATAGGTTTTTGCGATGTGCTTTGCATTCGCTGTCAAGCTGAGCCTTCTCTCATCATCCGCGAGTATCTCGGTAAGCTTGTCTGCAAGATCCGCAAAATCCCAACGACAGGCGATATAGGTTTCGCCGTCTCGAAAAAGGTCTGGCTCGGTCCTCAGATGCGACATATCCGGCTTTATAAGCACGCAACCGGCCGCGATCGCCTCGATGTCCCGCCAACACAGTTCGCCATAGCCGAAAGGGCTGAAACAAGCCTTCGAGCGTTCGAGTTCCCGGGCGAACACAGGGCGTGATACGCCGGTTCCCTTGGCAACGCGAAGACCGCTCAACTCGTCCACCGCGCGTGCGGCGTGTCGGCGCATTTCCCCATACCAGCCGTCTGCACCGACGCCACCAAGGCGCGCATGCAGGTCGATTTCCCTGTCGGGCGCATGTTCCGCGGGTTCAGTCAGCAGAGAAGCACTCAGATCAGGATCCGTCAGAAAATTCGGAGCAATACGAAGCTTGGAAAGCACCGATTGCGGCACACCCCAATCGGTGATGTCGTCTTCGAGACCGTAGAGGCGTCCATAGTACTCAGAGAGATTGGTATGGCCATAGCTTGGCCGAGTGAACGCGGAGTGATCTATAAATAGTGATTTCTTGTAGTATAAAGCTGCACTTTCAAAGATCCCAGCCCAGCGGATATCGGCATTGGCGAAGCTGTCCAGATATGCCCACCTCACGCCGCTGGTTAGGCTCGCTATGAGCCTCTCAAGTTGTTCATGCCGTTCTTTTGGGTTAGTGAGCCAAGTCTGCGCGATGATGTGCGTGGCCGTCGATAGGCCACTTGGGATGCCCTGTTGCAGTGCCTGATCAACCGGTAAGCAACGGATCTCGGCATCGTAGCGCGCGCGGAACTCAGGCGCATAATCAAGGAAGGGGAAAACTGACGAGTAGGATATCCGGTTTGGTTCAAAAAGGATCAAAAGGCGGCGATTAGTATCTTGATTGAAACCGCGTCCAAAGATCAGGCGATGCAATGCTTTGTTACGGCGCTTTGAAGGTGCAGCAGCAATGGATCTGATCAATGGATTCATGCGTACCCCCTCGTCGCCTCGAAAGATATGTCGCAGGACGGCTGAAGCGGTCTCGCGCGACCTTTTGGTATACACGCCAATGCTTGGGTCTTCCGTGCAACGCTCGCAGTCATTCCACCTATGATCATCCTCATAAATAGCATAGCAAAACTTTATCTATTACTCGCACGAAGTTGTTTCAGTTACCGAAGGCGCTGAATTGGCATTTCTCGCACTTCCAGAACGCACCGCTCTCTACTGTTTGTGAAACGAATGTATCTTGTCACCATTCATCAAACTGCCAGACACTATCCCAGATGTCTTGGATAATCTGGGTTTGCGGCAACACTGTGCAATCTTGAGGCCTTTTTGAGGGATCCCTACCAAATAGAGGGATGGCTGAAACGCTGGTTTCGGGGCTTGCCTGTAATGTTTCGGCAAAACTGTAAAACACAGCTTTACACGAAACGCTGCAGGTAGTGAGCTGCTTGATTTTATCCAGGTAAGTACAATTCAAGCGCCGCGGCACCGATCTTTTGAACCGCGTTTGGTATGAAGTTTGCACCTGTGTCAGTCATGCAGGCTCCAGCAGGTGCTCGTTATTGCGCATTGTGGCGATAAAAAACGGGCCGCGCTATGGCGCGGCCCGTCCCAAATTCAAAAACAGCTCCACGGCTCAGTCGGCCTCTTTCACCAACTGCTCCTTGGCGACGCGCAGCAACTCGTCCATCTTGCCCCGGATGGTGTCGGCATCGGCCAGATCGCCAAGGTCACCGGCAACCTTGCGCACGACATCTTCGTGACCGGCTTCTTCGAAATCCGACAGGATGACTTCCTTGGCATAGGCATCGGCATCCGCGCCGGTCTTGCCCAGAAGCTCAGCCGCCCAAATGCCCAAAAGCTTGTTACGGCGGGCCTCGGCCTTGAATTTCATTTCCTCGTCATGGGCGAACTTGTTTTCGAATGCGGATTCGCGATCGTCGAAGGTGGTCATTGGGCCATTTCCCCTAGTGCAGCGTTGCAGTTTGCCAAGATATGCCGCCCCGCGGCCCGGATCGCAAGGCCCCTATGGCATGTTGAGCCATCTTGCGGCGTTTCCCCTCATGCACTAAGAGGGCGCCAAAGACCCGCGGGACTCATCCCCGGTCAATGACGGAGGCTGCATTGGCGCGGCGCAAGAAAATCTACGAAGGCAAGGCGAAAACGCTTTACGAAGGGCCGGAACCCGGCACCGTCGTCCAGTATTTCAAGGACGACGCAACCGCCTATAATGCCGAGAAAAAGGCAGTGATCGAGGGCAAGGGCGTCCTCAACAACATCCTGTCGGAATATTTCATGATGGGACTGACCAGCATCGGCATTCCCAACCATTTCCTCAAACGGCTCAACATGCGCGAACAACTGGTGCGCAGTTGCGAAATCGTCCCGCTCGAAGTGATCGTGCGCAATTATGCCGCGGGCTCCATGGCCAAGCGCCTTGGCATCGACGAAGGCATGCAATTGCCGCGCCCGATCGTGGAATACTGCCTCAAGGACGATAAACTCGGTGATCCGCTGGTGACCGAGGAACATATCGCCGCCTTCGGCTGGGCCAGCCAGCAGGACATGGACGACATCCTCAGCCTCGCGTTGCGGGTGAACGATTTCCTCTCCGGTGTCATGTACGGCGTCGGGATCAAGCTGGTGGACTTCAAGATCGAGATCGGCCGCGTCTACGAGGGCGATTTCATGCGCCTGATCGTGGCCGATGAAATCAGCCCCGACAGCTGCCGCCTGTGGGATATCGAAACCGGCGAGAAACTGGACAAGGATGTCTTCCGCCGTGATCTCGGCAGCCTGACGGATGCCTATACCGAGGTCGCCACCCGCCTTGGTGTCATGCCCAAGAACACCACGCAGATGACCAAACCGACGTTGATCAACTGATCGCGCCGCCAATCCGCCAACCGGCGCCGCCCGCGCCACGCAAACACGGGAAGATGACTTATGAAAGCTCGCGTGCATGTCATGCTGAAGAACGGCGTTCTGGACCCGCAGGGCGAGGCCGTGCGCCACGCCCTTGGCCAACTGGGCTTTGACGGGGTCGAAGGGGTGCGTCAGGGCAAGGTGATCGAACTGGACCTTGCCGAGACCGACGCCGACAAGGCGCGCGACACCGTCACGCAGATGTGCGAAAAGCTGCTCGCCAATACCGTGATCGAAAGCTACTCGGTCGAGGTGTCGTGATGCACGCCGCCGTCATCGTCTTTCCCGGCTCCAACTGTGATCGCGACATGGCCGTCGCGCTTGAGCGGGCAGGGGCCAAGGTCTCCATGGTCTGGCACAAGGATACCGCGCTGCCCGAGGGCATCGACCTCATCGGCGTGCCCGGCGGGTTCTCCTTCGGCGATTACCTGCGCTGCGGCGCGATTGCCGCCAATTCGCCGATCTGCCGCTCGGTCGTGGCCCATGCCGAAAAGGGCGGTTACGTGCTTGGCATCTGTAACGGCTTTCAGGTGCTCACCGAAACCGGCCTTCTGCCGGGTGTCCTGCTGCGCAACGCGGCTCTGAAATACATCTGCAAGCCGGTCGGTCTGACCGTGCAAACCGCCGACAGCGCCTTCACCAGCGGCTATGAACCCGGTCAGACCGTGACCTTCCCCATCGCCCACCACGACGGCAATTATTTCGCCGATGCTGAAACGCTCAAGCATCTTCACGGCGAGGCACGGGTGGCTTTCACCTATAACGCCAATCCCAACGGTTCGGCCGACGATATCGCCGGTGTCCTGTCGGAAAATCGCCGCGTGCTCGGCATGATGCCGCACCCCGAACGCATGGCCGAAGAGGCCCATGGCGGCACCGATGGCGCGGCGATGTTCGACAGCGTTGTTGCCCAGGTGGTGGCGGCCTGATCCCCTTGCCGGTTTGCCCATGCGGGCGTAAATTACCGTAATGAGCCTTCTGCCAACCTCAAATAACTCGATGCGCCGCCGCACGCGTTCAGTCAGTTGGCGGGCGCGGCTTGCGCTTCTGGCGATCCTCGTCATGGCCATCGCCGTGGTTTATGTGACCAACCGGCTGCTCACCGATCGCTTTACCGAAAACACACGCAACCGGGCCGAATTGCGGCTTGTGCTCTACAGCGGCAACTTGCTTAGCGAATTGCGCCAGAACGCCATCGTGCCACAGCTTCTGGCGCGTGACCCGGCCCTTATTCAGGCGCTCAATACCGGCGATTACACCCAGTCCACACAGCGCCTCCTGTCGTTCCTTGACGAAATCGGCGCCGCCTCGCTCATGCTGCTGGATCGTGACGGGCGCACCGTGGCGGCAACCGAGCGCAACAAGCTGGGCGAAAGTCACCGCCAAGCCCCTTATTACGTTGAGGCTCTGCGCTCTCGCGATACGATTTTCCAGGTGCTCGAGGATGAAACCGGGCAATACCGTTTCTTCTATTCGCGCCGCATCGACAGCCAGAACCAGATCGCCGGTGTCATCGTGGTCGAGGTGGATCTTGGCAAATACGAACGCGCCTGGGCCGGGATATCCGATGCCGTTCTGGTTACCGATAGCGAGGGCCGCATCATCCTTGCCACCGAACCCCGCTGGCGCGGACTAAGCGAGGCCGAGGCCCTGCGCCGCGAACCGGTGGACAGCGCCATCGAGCGCGCCATTCAGGCCACCGCCGATTGGACGGCCCTTCCCGCCGATGCCTACCTTCAGGGCGAGGCGGTGATGCGGGTCGAGGGGCGCGTGGCCTTCCGTGGCTGGCGCATCGCGTCGTTCACCACCTACGCTAGTGTCCGTGACAAGGTGAACGGGGTTCTGGCGCTCGAAATCATGGGGTTCGCGATTCTTCTGGCGCTCGCCTTCTATTTCCTGAACCGCAAAACAGCGGTGCGCATGGCGCTTTTCCAACGCGAGTCGGCAGAGCTTCGCGCATTGAACGCAAGACTGCAGCGGGAAATCGCCGAACGCGAAAGGGTGCAGGAAAACCTCGCCGTGGCCGAACAGACCCTCGCGCAAAGCTCCAAACTCGCCGCCTTGGGCGAGATGTCGGCGGCGGTCAGCCACGAGTTGAACCAACCGCTCGCGGCGATGAAAACCTACCTTGCCGGTGCGCGCCTTCTGCTCACCCGCAACCGCCCCGACGAGGCGCTGTCGTCCTTCCAACGGATCGACGACCTGATCGAACGGATGGGCGCCATCACCAAGCAGTTGAAATCCTACGCCCGACAGGAACGTGACGCATTCGAGCCTGTAAAAATGGGCGAAGCACTCAATTCCGCCCTTGCCATGATGGAACCGCAACTGCGTCAGCGCAAGATCACCATCACCCGGTTCATCCCCGATGAACCGGTGGTCGTGATGGGCGACAGGGTGCGCATCGAACAGGTAATCATCAACCTGCTGCGCAATGCCATGGACGCAACCGAGGCCAGCGACGATCCCGCAATCGACATCCTGCTCGCCGGTGGCGAAACCGCGATGCTGACCGTGCGCGACAACGGCCATGGCCTCAAGGACATCGAAAACCTGTTTGAACCCTTCTACACCACCAAGCAGCCCGGCGACGGGGTGGGCTTGGGGCTTGCCATTTCCTCGGGGATCGTCAACGACCTTGGGGGCCGATTGACCGCGCGCAATGCGGTTGACGGGGGGGCTGTATTTGAAATGCAACTCCCTATCTTACCTGAAGAAACCCGTGCTGCGGAGTGACTGACATGCCGAGTGCCATGAAAATCGCGATCATCGACGACGAAAAGGACATGCGCCAATCCATAAGCCAATGGCTGGCGCTTTCGGGCTACGACACCGAGGCCTTCGGAAGCGCCGAAGAGGCGCTCAAGGTGCTTGGCCCCGATTACCCCGGCATCGTCGTGTCGGACATCAAGATGCCGGGCATGGACGGGATGCAATTCCTCAAGAAACTGATGGGCACCGATTCCAGCCTGCCGGTGATCATGATCACCGGCCATGGCGATGTGCCCATGGCGGTCGAGGCGATGCGCATGGGGGCCTATGACTTTCTCGAAAAGCCCTTCAATCCCGACAAGATGAACCAGCTGGCCAAGAAAGCCACCAATGCCCGCCGCATGACGTTGGACAGTCGCGCCTTGCGGCGCGAACTTTCCGACGGCGGGCAATTGATGAAAAAGCTGATCGGCGCCTCGCCGGTGATGGAACGCCTCAAGGAAGATATCCTCGATCTGGGGCAGGCCGATGGCCATGTCATGATCGAAGGCGAAACCGGCACCGGCAAAACGCTCGTGGCCCATGCGCTGCATGCCGTGGGCTCCCGCGCGGGCAAGAAATTCGTGCTGGTCTCCTGTGCCGCCCTTGAGGAAGACGCGCTGATCAAACGCCTGTTCGGCCCGGTACAACCCGAAGACAGCCAGATCCCGGCGGTGGAAGAGGCGCGCGGCGGCACGCTTGTCCTCGAAGATATCGAGTCGCTCTCCGAGGCCGCGCAGGCCCGCCTGCTGACCTACATCAACGACGAAGGCACGCCGCCCGAAACCCGCATCGTTGCCATTTCCAACATGCAAGAACAGGATCGCACCTGCGAAGACGCCCTGCGCTCGGACCTGTTTTACCGGCTCGGCGCGCTGCGGATCACCGTGCCGCCCCTGCGCCAGCGGGGCGAGGATATCCTGACGCTCTTCACCCGGTTCTCCGAGAATTTCGCCGATGACTATGGCTGCGAAACCCCCGAGGTCAGCGCACAGGAGGCCGCACAGCTTCTGCAGGCGCCTTGGCCGGGCAACGTGCGCCAACTGATCAACGTGGCCGAACGCGCCGTCCTGCAATCGCGCCGCGGCTCGGGCACCATTGCCTCGCTCCTGATGTCCGACCATCAGGAAATGCAGCCGGTGATGACCACCGAGGGCAAACCGCTCAAGGAATATGTCGAGGCGTTCGAACGCATGCTGATCGACAACACCATGCGCCGCCACAAGGGCTCTATCGCCTCGGTGATGGATGAACTCTGCCTGCCGCGCCGCACCCTGAACGAGAAAATGGCCAAGTACGGCCTGCAACGCTCGGATTACCTGTAGGGCGTTTCAGGCGCCCTGCGACAGGCACCTTGCATTTTCCCCATTGTAATTGGTCCATCCTACCCTTTAGTGTGACCTACAGGCCGGGAAAACTCCCGCGCAGCACAAGTTTCGCTGTTTAGGGCCGCTGTCGGACGATAACTACGTCCACACCTCGAAACAGACCGATATGATCCCCCGACCGGGGATCACCCGAATGCCTGCCGCCGCATAAGCGGCCCTGCAGGTGCAAGAGTTGGCGCAAGGCAAAGCGCCGGAGAAGAAGAACCGCGATGAAGCGCGCGCTACAACATAGGCTAGGGGCAGGTGCCGAAACCGGCGCACCCTTCCGTACGCCCGCCATCGCGCCCAACAGACACCCCCCGCATTCCGCTCGCCCCCTCGGTCCACCCGGGCAGGGGCTTGCGCGTATGCCGCGGTGCAAACGGATAACATGGCTAAGAAAATGCTCATCGATGCCACCCACGCGGAAGAAACCCGCGTTGTGGTGGTCGACGGAAACAAGGTCGAGGAATTTGATTTTGAATCCGACAACAAACGGCAACTCGCCGGCAATATCTATCTCGCAAAGGTAACACGGGTCGAACCCTCGCTTCAGGCGGCCTTCGTCGATTACGGCGGCAACCGCCACGGCTTCCTTGCGTTTTCGGAAATCCACCCGGATTACTACCAGATCCCCGTGGCCGACCGCGAGGCGCTGCTGGAAGAGGAACGCGCCTATGCCGAGGCACAGCGCGCCCAGGAAGAAGCCGACGAGAAACCCAAGAAACCGTCGCGCTCGCGGTCCCGGTCGCGCTCCAAGTCCAAGGCCGAAAAGGCCGAGACCAATGATGCCGTGATCAGCATCGAGGCCGATGCCAAGCGCGATGAAATTTCCGGCATGGAAACCATCGACCTTGAGGCCGACGGCAAGGATGCCACGCCCGAAGGCACCTCGCCGATGGAAACCGTGGCCGAAACCCCGGTCGAGGAACCCTCCGACGACGCCACGCCCGAAAGCGTCGAAAAAGCGGATAAATCCGAGGCCCCCGCTGACGCCAAAACCGAAGACGCCCCCGAAACGAAAGAGGGCGACGACGACGGGGGGCAGCCCAAGCGCTCGGATGCCACGGCCAAGGACGAGTCGATCGAATCCGTCGCCGATGACGACGATCACGAAGACATCCGCCCGCCGCGCAAACCGCGCCCGCGCCGCTACAAGATCCAGGAAGTGATCAAGGTCCGCCAGATCCTTCTGGTGCAGGTCGTCAAGGAAGAGCGCGGCAACAAGGGCGCCGCCCTGACAACCTACCTCAGCCTTGCGGGCCGTTACTGCGTCCTGATGCCCAATACCGCCCGTGGCGGCGGCATCAGCCGCAAGATCACCAACGCCGCCGACCGCAAGAAACTCAAGGAAACGGCGGGCGAGATCGACGTGCCCAAGGGCGCGGGCCTGATCATCCGTACCGCAGGGGCCAAGCGCACCAAGGCGGAAATCAAGCGCGATTACGAATACCTGCAACGTCTGTGGGAACAGATCCGCGAACTCACGCTGCGATCCATCGCGCCGGCGAAAATCTACGAAGAAGGCGACCTGATCAAACGCTCGATCCGCGACCTTTACAACCGCGAGATCGACGAGGTTCTGGTCGAAGGCGAACGCGGCTACCGCATCGCCAAGGACTTCATGAAAATGATCATGCCGTCCCACGCCAAGAACGTGAAACACTATCAGGACGCGATGCCGCTTTTCGCCCGCCATCAGGTCGAAAGCTACCTCAGCGGCATGTTCAACCCGACGGTACAACTCAAGTCGGGCGGCTATATCGTCATCGGTGTGACCGAGGCACTTGTCGCGATCGACGTGAACTCCGGCCGCGCCACCAAGGAAGGCTCGATCGAGGAAACCGCGCTCAAAACCAACCTTGAGGCCGCCGAAGAGGTGGCCCGCCAATTGCGCCTGCGCGATCTTGCCGGTCTCATCGTGATCGACTTCATCGACATGGACGAGCGCAAGAACAATAGCGCCGTCGAAAAGCGCATGAAGGACAAGCTGAAAACCGACCGCGCCCGCATTCAGGTGGGCCGCATTTCGGGCTTCGGCCTCATGGAAATGAGCCGTCAACGCCTGCGCCCCGGCATGATCGAGGCGACGACACAGCCGTGCCCGCATTGCCACGGCACCGGCCTCATCCGCTCGGACGATAACCTTGCGTTGTCGATCCTGCGCCAGATCGAAGAAGAAGGTGTGCGCGGCCGGTCACGCGAAGTACTGGTTAAATGCCCCGTGGGCATCGCCAACTTCCTGATGAACCAAAAACGCGAACACGTCGCGCAGATCGAGGCCCGCTATGGCCTTTCGGTGCGCATCGAAGGCGATCCGCTGTTGATCTCGCCCGATTTCAGCATCGAGAAGTTCAAGACCGCCACGCGCAATGTCCCCGAGGCCACCGCGCCGGTTGTTTCGGTCGATAGTTCGCTGATGGACGATATCGACAAATCCACCGACGAACCGGCCGAAACCAAATCGGACAACAACGCCGAAAACGGTGACAACAACGGCGAAGAGGGCAAGCCCAAGAAACGCCGCCGTCGTCGCCGTCGCCGCTCCAAGTCCAAATCGGGCGAAGAGGGGCAAAACGGCGAGTCGCAGAACGCCAACAATGACGGGCAGGCGTCCGACGCCGACGAGGGCGCGAAGGCCACCGAGGCCAAACCCGAGGAGGCATCCGAAGCCAAGGCAGACGATAAGCCGTCCGAGGAAAAACCTGCCGAGGACAAGCCCAAGAAAACCACCCGCTCGCGCTCGCGCTCCAAATCCAAGGCGGCCAAAGCCGAGGATACGGCGGAAACCGCCGAGGCAGAGACATCCGAGGCCAAACCCGCCGAAGCCGAGGCCGAGGCGGCCGGAACCGAGGAAACCGCCGAAAAGCCCAAGCCAAAGCGCACTCGCAAACCGCGCAGCAGTTCGAAAGCCAAGGCTGACTCCAAGGCCGATACGCCCGAGGCCGCCCCGGAAGCCCCCAAGGAGGACACGGCAAAGGAAAAACCGCAGGCCAAGGAAGAAGCCGCCCCCGCGGCTGAAGAGGCCCCCGAACCCGAGCCCGCCAAAGAGCCTGTAAAAGAGCCTACGACAACCGCGACGGACACCGCCGAGTCGGAACCGCCCAAGCCGAAGAAACGCGGCTGGTGGTCCCTCGGCCGCTAAAGCGTTTCGCGAAAAACCTGAATCACAGATTTTCGCGAAACGCAGTGCTCCGCTCAATCGTTGCACGCGTTCCGCCTTTCGCTGATGCATCAGGTGAAAGGCGGAACGCTTTAAGCGGAAACACAAAACGCCGCGCCCCTCGGGACGCGGCGTTTTTTATTCCAAGTGCCTCGCCGTGTCAGGGGGCTTCGTCCTCGCGCTCGGCTTCGGCTTGTTCGGCGGCCCATGCCCCCGCCGCTTCCACCGCCACCGGCGAAGCCGAGGGCAGAACCCCAAGGTAGCTCTCGGTCTCGTCCACCGGCGTCACCTCGCGTTGCGTCATTCGGTAAAGCGCATAAAGCGCGATGGCCCCAAAGGTCGCCCCAAGGACAAGCCAGAAGGCAAACGGCCCGCCCCATTGCATCGCCGAGCCTGTCACCATCGGGCCTACGATGGCCCCAAGACCGAAGGTAAAGACCAGCCCGCCCGAGGCGGCGGGCATGTCCTCGGTCGAAAGCGCGTCATTGGTATAGGCCAGAAACAGGGCGTAAAGCGGCATCGTCGTGCCGCCTGCCATGAAGGCCGCAGCCATCAACAGCCACATCGCCCCGCCCAGAAACCAGCCCGCCGCACACGCCAGCGCGCCAAGCAGGGCCGCCCCGAAGATCAACTTGCGCCGGTCCATCCGGTCCGACAGCCAACCGATGGGATATTGCAGCAACAGGGCCCCGCCGAAAAGCATGGCCATGAACAGGGCCACTTCGGCGGTCGTCATGCCCGTCTGTGTGCCAAAAACAGCGGCCATCCCCGATTGCGCAGCGTAAACACTGCCCAACAGGAATATCCCTACCGTGCTCAACGGCGCGCCGCGAAACAGGGTGCGCAAAGGCATGGGCCGTGCCACCTCGGCGGCGGGTACCGGGCTGACCGACAGCAGGATCGGTGTCAGCGCCAGCGACACGAGGATCGAGGCGCCGATGAACAGACCCGAGGTTCCCGCATCGCCCAGCGTCAGCAACCCCTGCGCGCCGATCACCCCAAGGGTCTGCGCGATCATGTAGGCCGATAGGACCTTGCCGCGTGTCTCGTTCGTGGCCGCATCGTTCAGCCAGCTTTCGGCGGTTACAAAGATGCCCGACATGCAGAACCCCACGATGACCCGCAGGATCGTCCAGAGCCATGGGTCCGGCAACAAGGGAAAGGCAATGAGCGCGCCGGACATCAGGCTGCCAAGTGCCGCGAAAACCCGCACATGGCCGACCCGGCGGATCAATTCCGGCGACAGGCGGGCCCCGGACAGGAACCCTGCGAAATACCCCGAGGTGACAATCGCCAGTTCCGAGGCCGAAAACCCTTCGATCCCGCCGCGCAGGCCCATCAGGGTAAAATGCATGCCGTTGCCCAGCATGATGAACACGATTCCAAGCAACAGGGCCCAAACGCCCCCTAAAACCTGTATCATCCCGTTTCCTCGCGTTTCGACCGCCCAAGGGCTCACTTACGGATATGTCCGCTGAAGATTTCTGCGTCGCGGCCTGCACGCCGCCCTGTTGTGTGAAAACGACGTATCATGCCCAAAAGGGGCAATGGCGGCTCTGCCCAGGCGAGAAAACCAGGCCGGTCAGCCCGCCTTGCGCACCACGTAAACCTGGTGCCCGTCGCCTTCGCGCATCTCGATGACCTCATGCCCCGATTCGGCGCAGAAATGCGGCACGTCGATCACCGCCGCCGGGTCATCGGCCAGCATTTCGATGCAATCGCCCGCCGCCAGCGGCACCATCCGCTTGCGCAGCTTCAAAACGGGCAGGGGGCACAGCAATCCCCGCGCATCCAAGATTTCGGCAATCTCCATATCTGCGACTTAAGCGCTCTGTTACAGCCTGTCCACAGGGTTGTGATATGACGTGCCGTGACGCCCTCCCGCAATTGGATTATGTGAGGCCTATGTTTGGAATCGAAATCATCGACGCGGGGCTTCTGCCCGCCATGATCGTGGCGCTGATGGCGGGGGTTATCTCGTTCCTGTCGCCCTGCGTCTTGCCCATCGTGCCGCCCTATATCGCCTACATGAGCGGCGTCACCCTGACGGAACTCAGCCAAGAGGGCCAAAAGCGCGCCCGCGCCGTGATCCCGGCGCTTTTCTTCGTGCTGGGCCTCTCGACGGTGTTCCTGTTTCTGGGCTTCACCGCCTCGGCCATCGGGCAAACCTTCCTGCAATACCAGGACACCTTCAACACCGTCGCGGGACTACTCGTGATGGGCTTCGGCGCGCATTTCGTCGGCGTCTACCGCATCGGCTTTCTCGATCGCGAGGCGCGGCTCGACGTGGGTGATAAGGGCGGCTCTTCTTTCGGGGCCTATATCCTTGGCCTTGCCTTCGCCTTCGGCTGGACGCCCTGTATCGGCCCGCAACTGGGCGCGATCCTGTCCATGGCCGCCTCCGAGGGCAACGTGACCCGCGGCACGCTCCTTCTGGCAGTCTATGCCATCGGCCTCGGCGTGCCCTTCCTGCTGGTCGCCGCCTTCCTGCCGCGCCTGACGGGTCTCATGGGCTGGATGAAACGCCACATGGAACAGATCGAGCGCGTGATGGGCCTGCTGCTCTGGACCATCGGCCTTCTCATGCTCACCGGCGGTTTTTCCGATTTCTCCTTCTGGCTGCTGGAAACCTTCCCGTCGCTTGCAGCCCTGGGATAGGCCTTACTCTTGCCAGAAACCTGCGCTAGGGTTGCCGGGTAAAGAGGTCCGAGGTCATGAGCAGCCCAAGCCCTGTGCGCAAACGGCGCGTATTCTACATCCCGGGGTACGATCCGATCCACCCCCGCCGCTATCGCGAACTCTACCGCAAGGAGGGCGCGGAGCAGGCGCGCATTTCCGGCTACGACATCACCCTCAGCCCCAAGGCAACCGACAAAGGCAAGGGGCGCTACGGCTGGAACGTCCAAGGCCAAATCGACGGGGAAACCACCCAAACCACCTTCGACGTCCTCGTCTGGTCCGACATCGTGCGCGACAGCATGGAACAGGGAATCCTTGGCACCTATGCGCAACTTATCCGCACCGCTTGGGCCTATATCGCCTGCGGTGCGCTCTTCCGCCTCATGCGCCTGCGCAAGGGGCCGGTGATTGCCGCGCTTTACCCGGTGGGGATGCTGATCCTGCAACTGATCCTCGCGCTTCTCGCCGGGCATATTGTCGGCAAAATCCTCGCATGGGCCACGCAGTTCCTGCCGCTAGGGCAAGAAAGCACCAGCTTCGCCGCCCACCAAATGGCGGCCAGCATCGCCTATTGGCTGGGCCTTCTGCCAACCGCATGGGGCCTGCTGCATTGGTTCAAGGCGAAGGATAACAAGTTATTTGCCTACTACCTGATGCACGACTACGCCTATTCCGCCCGCCACAAGGGCGCTAACCCGCCCGAGCTTGAGGCGCGCATGGCCGACTTCACCGATGAAATTGCCGAGGCCCTGACGGAAAACCTCGACGAGGTGCTCGTCGTCGGCCATTCCTCGGGCGCACATCTGGGCGTGTCGATCCTGTCGGACCTCATCCGCCAAAACCGCGTCCCCGCAAATGGCCCCACGCTGTCCTTTCTCAGCCTCGGGCAGGTCGTCCCGATGGTTTCTTTCCTGCCCAAGGCCCACCGCCTGCGCGCCGATCTGCATTACCTCTCAACCCGCGATGAACTTTCATGGGTCGATGTCACCGCCCCCGGCGATGGCTGCGCCTTCGCGCTCTGCGATCCCGTGGCCGTGTCCGGCGTGGCCCCAGAGGGCCAGAAATCCCCTTTGGTGCTCTCTGCGGCCTTCACCCACACCCTAAGCCCGGACCGCTGGAAAGCGCTTCGCTGGCGCTTTTTCCGACTGCACTTTCAATACCTTTGCGCCTTCGACCGCCCCGGCGACTACGACTATTTCCAGATCACCGCCGGCCCGCAAACCTTGGGCGCCCGTTTCGAAGGCCGCCCGCCATCGCCCAGCATCATCACCCTTCCGGCCAATAAATTCACCGGGATGGCCGCATGACCCTGCCACCCAAGCCCCCGGCGCGCGACGGGCGCGTCTCGCTCTGGCGCTACATGAAGCTTTTCCGCCAGGATATCCTCTCGGCCCAACCCGCGCGCCTCTACCGCGCATGGATGGCCGAGTTCAAAACACCTTTCTTCCGCTCCTACCTCTGCAATCAGCCCGAGCTTGTGGACTTGGTCCTAAAGGACCGCCCCGACGATTTCCCGAAATCCAACCGCATCCGCGAAGGGTTGGCCCCGCTTCTGGGCAATTCGGTGTTCGTCACCAATGGCGAGGCATGGAAACGCCAACGCCGCATCATTGACCCGGCGTTCGAAGGTGGCCGGTTGCGCGATACCTACCCGGCGATGCTCAAGGCCGGGCGGGGGGCCGTGACGCGCCTTGCCGGGGTCGCCGATGGTACCCCGCATGAGATCGAGGCCCAGACCTCGCATGCTGCCGCCGACGTGATCTTTCGCACGCTGTTTTCCATTCCCATCGAAAACGACATCGCCAGCCGTGTCTTTCATGCCTTCCGCGATCATCAGCGCGCCCAACCCGTGCTGAACCTCGGGGCTTTCCTGCCGCTGCCCCGCTGGATGCCGCGTTTTCACCGGGGCGAGGCCCGGAAAACCGCCGCCGCCATCCGCAGGCTTATCACCGAACTCACCGCCGCCCGGATGGACGAGATCGAATCCGGCACCGCCCCCGATGATCTGGCCACCAAGATCATGACCACCAAAGACCCCCAGACCGGGGAAAGGTTCGAAACCGAGGAAATGGTCGATCAAGTGGCGATCTTCTTCCTTGCCGGGCATGAAACCAGCGCCTCGGCCCTTGCCTGGGCGCTCTACCTTCTCGCACTTTACCCCGACTGGCAGGAAAAACTGGCCGAGGAAGCATTGCAGACCTACGGTGAGGGTGGCCCGGAATTCGCACAGGTCGGCAAACTGCGGCTGGCCCGCGATGTCTTTCGCGAAACCCTGCGGCTTTATCCGCCGGTCCCGATGATGGTGCGCGAGGCGCAATGCCCCGAACGCTTCCGGGATCGCGACGTGCCCAAGGGCGCGCAAATCGTGCTTAGCCCATGGCACCAGCATCGCCATGAACGCCTTTGGGACCGCCCGGATGAATTTGATCCGGCGCGCTTTGCCACCGAAAACGGCAAGACCTGCCTGCGCACCGCCTATATGCCTTTCTCCGCCGGACAGCGTGTCTGCACCGGCGCGGGCTTTGCCATGATCGAAGGGCCGCTTTTACTGTCGATGCTGGTTCGTGCCTATCGCTTCGATCTGGTCCCGGATCGCCCCGCTATGCCGGTGGCGCATCTGACGGTGCGCGGCAGGGATGGCATCTGGCTTCGGATCACGCCAAGGGATTAGGCGGGACTTTTGTACATTCTGTACAGAGGTTTTTTCGACCCTGCCGAATTCCGTACAGAAACCGGGGTGCGGATGTACAAACTGTACAGAATTCACGCCCGGTCGCGATAATGCCTTAAAACATAAAGCCGAATGGCCGAGGCCAGCCCGGAATCAACCCCGCGCGCCTCATCAATTTCAGCCGCTAGGGCATTGATTGGAATGGATTTTTCATCAGCAATATCACGAAAGGCCCGCCAGAAGTCTTCCTCCAGCGACACGCTGGTGCGATGCCCTCGCAGCGTCAGCGATCGTTTGATGGGCCGCCCGCTCATTCCTTGTCTCGCTCATGATTAGAAAGGTCGGACAAGCCCTTGGTATTGCGCGTTTTTTCAATTTCTCTCTGGGCTTTCGTCCGGCCATGCTTGACCGCGTTTTCATCGGCCCGGGCGCGTTTTTCCGCCCGGGCCTTTTCCTTGCGAAACCGCTTCAGGTTCACCGGTTTCGACATTTTCCTTAGTCCTTCGGCCCGATCATCTGTTCAGGGCGAACAACCTCGTCAAAGGTTTTTTCGTCGACAAATCCGAGGTTTACAGCCTCTTCTTTAAGTGTCGTGCCGTTCTTGTGCGCGGTCTTGGCAACCTTCGTGGCATTGTCATACCCGATGGTCGGGGCCAAGGCGGTGACCAACATCAGGCTCTCGCGCATCAGTTTTTCAATCCGCGCTTCGTTGGCCTGCACCCCATTGAGCATCCGCTCGGTGAAACTATCCGCCGCGTCACCCAAAAGTTGTATAGATTGCAACAGGTTATAGGACATCATTGGGTTGTAGACATTCAGTTCGAAATGCCCCTGCGACCCGGCAAACTTGATCGCCGCGTCGTTGCCAATGACATGCGCCGCCACCTGGGTCAGCGCCTCGGCCTGCGTCGGATTCACCTTGCCCGGCATGATCGAGCTACCCGGCTCGTTCTCGGGCAGGATCAATTCCCCAAGGCCCGAACGAGGGCCGCTGCCCAAGAACCTGATATCATTGGCAATTTTATAGCAGCTACCGGCCACGGTGGCGATCGCACCGGACATGAACACCATCGCGTCATGCGCAGCCAAAGCCTCGAACTTGTTGGGCGCGGTCACAAACGGCAGGCCCGTGACCTCGGCCATATTGGCCGCAACCATCTCACCCCAGCCCTTTTGCGTGTTCAGGCCAGTCCCAACAGCCGTGCCCCCTTGCGCCAACTCGTAAATCGCCGGCAGCGCGGCCTTCACCCGCGCGATCCCTTGGCGGACTTGATGGGCATAACCCGAAAACTCTTGCCCCAGGGTCAGCGGCGTTGCATCCTGCGTGTGGGTTCGGCCAATCTTGATTATGTCTTTGAATTTTTTTGATTTTTCTTCCAGTGACGCGGCCAGTTTCTCAAGGCCGGGAAGCAGAACGTCATGGACGCTCATCGCTGCGGCAATGTGCATCGCTGTCGGGAAAGTGTCGTTCGACGACTGCCCCATATTGCAGTGATCGTTGGGGTGCACGGGGTCTTTCGTCCCGATCTCGCCGCCTAGGATCTCGATCGCACGGTTGGCGATCACTTCGTTCGAGTTCATGTTCGACTGCGTGCCGGATCCGGTTTGCCAGACGACCAGCGGGAAATTGTCATCGAACTTGCCCTCGAACACCTCACCCGCGGCCTGAATGATGGCATCGGCCAGTTTCGGGTCAAGGTTGCCCAGTTCCTTGTTGGCCTGCGCACAGGCCTTCTTGATTACGCCCAGCGCGCGCACGACGGCGACGGGTTGTTGTTCCCAGCCAATCGGGAAATTCATCAAGGAACGTTGGGTTTGCGCGCCCCAGTACTTGTCTGCGGGCACGTCCAAGGGGCCGAAGCTATCGGTTTCGATGCGGGTTGCGGTCATTGTGGATCTCCTGCGTATCGGTTGATCCTGTCATACCTGACCCGCCGGAAAGATCAACAATGTATACCGTAGAATACAGTGCTGCGATGTTGCGCTACTTGCGGAAGCTATCCAGGCTGACGACTTCGGCATCGGTATGATCTTCGGGGATCTCAGACATTTCTTCTTCGTCGTGACCGTCGTCGGTGGGATCTGTCGGTTCGTCCTCGTCCTGCGTTTCAAACCGGAGACCGAACTCGACCGACGGGTCAACGAACGTCTGGATCGCATCATAGGGCACGTAAAGGTGTTCAGGCGCATCGCCGAAGTTCAGGGTGACTGAGAATCCCTCATCGGTGACCTCGAGGTCATCAAACCAATGCTGCATTACGACAGTCATTTCAGAGGGATAGCGATCATGCAGCCAATCCGCGATCTGTACGTCGGGGTGGGTGGTATCGAACGTGATAAAGAAATGGTGCGCGCCGGGAAGGCCGTTATCCCGAACGTCCGAAAGAACCTCCTGAATCAGGCCGCGCATGGCCCGATGCATCAATTTTCCATAGTCAATCGTTTCAGACATTCTTCGCCCCGTTACTTTTTGGCTAAGCATAGGGGATTCGAGGCAAAACAAAAGGCCTCTGGCGCAGGTTCCTTACATCAGGATGTGAAGACCACCGGCGAGGATGGCCATGAGCGTCAGGGCAAGGATCATGGACATCCTCAGGCCCAAAAGAAGCAAAGCCGCAACGCCGACAAAAGCGGCAGACAGGGCGTTGAAACTGCCGAGGGTGGGGGTAGGGCCAAGGGCCGTGGTTTGAACCTCGGCAAAGATGACATGCAGCGCGAACCAGACCGACAAATTGAGGATTACACCGACCACGGCCGCCGATATGGAGGTCAAGGCGCCCTTGAGACGTGGGCGCGACAACAAGGTTTCGATGTAAGGCGCGCCGATAAATATCCAAAGAAAACAAGGGGTAAAGGTAACCCAGAGGGTCATGACACCCGCCAGGAGTGCCAGCGTCACGCCACCTTCTTGGTACCCCGCGAGGTGGCCGACGAATTGCGTGACAAGGATCAGCGGGCCGGGGGTTGTTTCGGCAAGGCCCAAGGCGTCGATCATTTGAGGTGTGGTAAGCCAGCCGTGGGTTTCGACGACGGCTTGGGTCATGTAGGCCAGAACGGCGTAGGCACCTCCGAAGGTGACGACCGCGAGCTTTGAAAAGAAAAGCGCGACCTCGGTTAGGAAACTGGCCCCCGAGGCCCATGCCAAAAAGACAGGCGCGGCCCATATGGCGATCCATATCAGGGCGGTTTTTACTGTTTTAATATAACTGGTTACATTGTGATCTTCACGTTTTTGCGCGTCGAATTCGGGCCGCATGACAACGCCCCAAAGCGCGGCTATGGCGATAATGACGGGAAAAGGAACCGAAAGGAAGAACATCGCGGTGAAACCCAAACCGGCAAGTGCCCAACTGTCCCAGCCTTTGAGCGCACGGCGGGACAGCGACAGGAGTGCCTGGATGACGATCACCACCACGGTCGCCTTGATGCCGGTAAAAAGTGCTTGGATAACAGGGACTTGCCCGAAAGCGGAATACCCCATGGCGAGGACGAGAATGACAATTGCACCGGGTAGGACGAAAAGACCTCCGGCGATGAGGCCGCCCAAGGTGCCGCGCAGGCGCCAGCCGGCGTAGGTGGCCAGTTGCATGGCCTCGGGGCCGGGAAGCAGCATGCAGAAGGACAGGGCGCCAAGAAACTGGTTTTCTTTCAACCACTTATGGCGATCTACCAACTCTGTGTGCATCAGCGCGATTTGCGCGGCTGGCCCGCCGAAAGACAGCAGGCCGATACGTCCGAAGACCCGGAAAAGATCACCGTAGGAGGGTCGCATAAAAGGGTGATAACGCCCTTCAGGATTCGCGCAAGGCTTTTGCGCGACGTCATAAAAATTTAGCAATATCAGGGTGTTATGGTAAGAAGTGCAGGCTTCTGTTGCCAGGTGCCTGCGAACCCCGCCAGACCTTGCTAGAGGGCTGGGCTTAGATTTCGGTCTTGTTACCGCTTACGCAGCAACGGCGACCGGAGCACGATTGTCGTTGGCAATTATGCTTTAGCGAACCGATAACGGTGGTATCTCACCGGGACAAAGCTAACCCCTTTAGACGTTCGTCGATCCTGTTTCGGCCCCCTAACCACCTCCAACGAAAGGCTTTTTTGGTGGAGCCGCCGGGTACCGCCCCCGGGTCCGATCCGCTTATTACGAGCGCGTTTATGTCCATAGTTCCCAAGGGAACACACCAGATATAGGCAAATCGGGGGCGTTTGCAAAGGGAAGAGAGGGCAAAAATTTCGTACGAGTCGTACGCTTGCCCCCCGTATTTCGTACGAAAATCCATAGCGGGCGCGAAACTTTCGTACGAGTCGTACGAAACGCCCCGGATCAGAGCTTGCCGCGCAGGTAATCCATCACCGCCGGACGGACAGATTGGGCGCCTTCATCGCGTGCGCGGTCGATCACGTTGCGCAGCTCGATCAGGTTGGTCCGGCGTAGGATGGATTTCACCGGGCCGATGGAGGCCGGGCGCATCGACAGGCTTTCGAGGCCAATGGCGGCGAAACAGGCGGCCTCGATCGGGCGGCCTGCATCCTCGCCACAGAAACTGAGCGGGGTATTGGTGGCCGCGCAGCGGTCAACGATGTGTTCGATGAAACCAAGAAAGGACACGTTCAGGGTGTCATAGCGTTTGCGGACCAGTTCGTTCTCGCGGTCGGCGGCGAAGAAAAACTGCTTGAGGTCATTGCCGCCGATGGAAAGGAAATCCACGGCCTCGTAAAAACTGTCCGAGGCATAGGCGAGCGACGGCGTTTCCAGCATCGCACCCAGTTCAAGGTGCTCGGGCAGGGGATGGCCAAGGATGCGTTCGCGTTCAAGCGCCTTGTCCATCTCGGCGCGGGCCGCGAAATATTCCTCGCGCTGCGCGATGAAGGGAAACATGATCGAAAGGGGCCGCCCGGCGGCGGCGCGCACAAGCGCCTGTAGCTGCATCCGCATGACGCCGGGTTTGTCAAGCGCCACCCGCACCGCGCGCCAGCCAAGCGCAGGGTTGGGTTCATCCACGGCCTTCATGTAGGGCAAGACCTTGTCTGAGCCGATATCCAGCGTTCGAAACACCACGCGCTTGCCTTTGGCGGCATCCATGACGCGGGCGTAAAGCTCGCTCAGTTCGGCGCGCTTGGGCATGTGATTGCGGATCAGAAACTGCAACTCGGTCCGGAACAAGCCCACGCCCTCGGCCCCGGAGCTTTCGAGGCTGGGCAGGTCGGCCATCAGGCCCGCGTTCATGGTCAGTGAGATATGCTGACCACAGAGGGTTTCGGCGGGTTTATCGCGGATCGAGGCATAGCGTTCCTGTGCCTTGGCTTGCATCGCCATCTTGTCACGGAAGGCGCCGACCACGGTATCGTCGGGGCGCAGGTGGACGATGCCCTGTTCCCCGTCAACAAGGATGTGATCGCCATTCAGCGCCTCGTTCGTGATGCGGTTTGCATGGATCACCAGCGGAATCGCCAAGGCGCGTGCCACGATCGCGGCATGTGAGCCGACCGAGCCTTCTTCGAGCACGATACCCTTGAGGCCACGGCCATAATCCAGCAACTCGGCAGGCCCGATATTGCGCGCGATCAGGATGGGATCGGCGGGCATGTCGGCGCCGGTTTCACTGCCTTGGCCGGTCAGGATACGCAGCAACCGGTTGGAGAGGTCATCCAGATCGTGCAGCCGTTCGCGCAGGTAGGGATCGGTGACCTGACCCATGCGGGCGCGGGCGGTGGATTGTTCCTTTTCCACGGCGGCCTCGGCCGACAGGCCGCGGGCGATGTCCTCTTCCATGCGGCGCATCCAGCCCTTGGAATTGGCGAACATCCTGTAGGCTTCGAGAACCTGGAGCTGTTCCTTGTCGCCCGATTTGGCGGTCGACAGCATCCTGTCGACACCGACGCGCAGTTCTTCGACGGCCTCGCTTAGCCGGTCGCGTTCGCGGTGGGGGTCTTCGGCAATGGGGTTGGTGACGACAACGCGCGGTTCATGCAGCCAGACATGGCCTTGGGCCGCGCCTTCCTGTGCCGAGGTGCCGCGAAACAGCACGGGCTGTTGGTGGCGCGCGGACATGGCCGCACCTTCGCCCACGAAGGCCCCCAGTTCGGCCATTTCGGCGATGACCATGGCGACCACTTCGACGGCATAGATCTCGTCTTCGGAAAAGTCGCGCTTGTCCTTGGATTGCACGACCAGAACGCCCAGCATTTCGCCAAGCCGCTGAATGGGCACGCCAAGGAAGGCGGAATAGGCTTCTTCCCCGGTTTCGGGCATGTAGCGGAAGCCGCGCGCGCCGGGGGCATCGTCGGTGTTGATGATCTTGCCCGTGCGGGCGACGCGACCGACCAGACCTTCACCAAGACGCATGCGGGTTTCGTGCACGGCCCCGGGATTGAGGCCTTCGGTGGCGCAGAGTTCAAGCGTGTCTTCATCGCGGAAAAGATAGATCGAGCAAACCTCGGTCTTCATTTCCTCGGCGATAAGCGTGGTGATCCGGTCAAGCCGTTGCTGACCGGCGGCATCTTCGGCCATGACGCTGCGCAGGCGGCCCAGCATCTGGCGGCTGTCTGTTTGGTGCTCTTGCGTCATCCTTGCCCGCGCCGCGACTGGCCCTCGTTCTTTCCGGCCCCAAACCCGTTCGCGTTTCAGGGTGACGGGTTCAGGTTACTTTGTCCAACTCGAAGGCATCATGCAGCGATTGGACGGCGAGTTCCATGTATTTCCGGTCGATCAGGACGGAAATTTTTATCTCGGAGGTTGCAATGACCTTGATGTTCACACCCTCGTCGCGCAGCGTCTGGAACATCTTGGCGGCGACACCCGACTGGCTGCGCATGCCGATGCCGACGGCGGAAACCTTGGCCACGTTGGTGTCGGCCACGAGGTCATGATAGTTGATTTCGCCGCGGTCCTTGGCCTCGGACAGGGATTTCTCGGCGCGCGCCACCTGATCGATGGGGCAGGAGAAGGTCATGTCGGTGCGGCCTTCTTCCGAGATGTTCTGAATGATCATATCGACGTTGACGCCGGCATCCGAGAGCGGCCCGAAGATGGCGGCGGCGATACCGGGGCGGTCGGCGACGGAGATCAGGGTCATTTTCGCCTCGTCGCGGGAATAGGCGATGCCGTTTACAACATTTGATTCCACGATTTCCTCCTCGGCGCAGACCAGCGTTCCTGCGTCGTCTGATTGTTCTTCGAAGCTGCTGAGAACGCGCAGCTTGACGTTATAGCGCATGGCCAGTTCGACCGACCGGGTTTGCAGCACCTTGGCCCCGAGCGAGGCCAGTTCGAGCATTTCCTCGAAAGCGATGCGGTCGAGCTTGCGGGCCTTGTCGGCGATGCGGGGGTCGGTGGTATAGACGCCGTCCACATCGGTGTAGATATCGCAGCGTTCGGCGCCGAAGGCGGCGGCGAAGGCCACGGCGGTGGTGTCCGATCCACCCCGGCCAAGGGTGGTAATGCGGCCTTCGGGCGAGATGCCCTGGAAACCCGCGACGACGGCCACGCGCATGCCATCGGCGAACCGGGCATTGAGATTGTCCGTCGGAATCTCTTCGATCCGGGCGGCGGAATGGGCCGAGGTGGTCAATAGCGGCACTTGCCAGCCCTGCCAGCTGCGGGCGGGGACATCCATTTCCTGCAGGGTCAGCGCCATCAGCCCGGCGGTGACGTTTTCGCCGGATGACACCACGGCATCGTATTCGCGCGCGTCGTAAAGCGGCGAGGTTTCACCCACGTAGCCCACAAGCTTGTTGGTTTCGCCCGACATGGCCGAGACGATGACGATGACGTCATAGCCTTTGGCGACTTCGACGCCCACGCGCTTGGCGGCGCGGCGGATTCGGTCGAGCGTGGCGACGGAGGTGCCGCCGAATTTCATAACGAGAACGGGCATTGGGGCGTCCTTGCTGCAATCTTGGCGCGGTTTACGCGGGCTGGCGGGGAAGGGCAATAGGCGAGGTGCCGCAGGGGTTTTCACGATCTTTGCGATAAAGGTACAGGTCGCTTTCCGAGTGGAAAGCGCCGCAACGGCTTGATCTGCCTAGCAAAGGGTTGTTACCCTCGACATACGGAGAGCGGACAGGGCTGTGCCTTCTCTCAAAGGAAAAGAGCAACGGACTCATCCGCGGTGCCGTTCGCGTAACTAGGGAGCCGCCGATATAGGCCAGACGTGTCAGGGCACCGGGTGACGGACAGGACTCGGCGCGGAGCAAGCGGCGGATCGGCAATTAACTAAGGGGGGCCTTCATGGCCGATGAATCAACAAATCAGGGTATTCCTGCGCCCGAGGGGCCTGCGGATATCATCGACACCGATTACGAGATCGGTCAGGATAATATCGAAGCGAAGATCGGGCCGTTCGGACTGGACATTCACAACCCGGTTTTCTTCATCTCGGGGCTGGCGGTCGTCATCTTCGTATTTTATTCGCTGGCGCTGCCCGAGCAGGCCAGTAACGTGTTCAGCTGGCTGTTTTCGGCTGTCACCAAGGGCTTTGACTGGTTCTTTCTGAGCGCGGCGAACGTCTTTGTCATCTTCTGTCTTCTGCTGATCGTCACGCCCTATGGCAGTGTGCGACTTGGCGGGGCGGATGCCTCGCCGGATTATGGCTATATCGGGTGGTTCGCGATGCTGTTCGCGGCCGGTATGGGCATCGGCCTGCTGTTCTTCGGCGTGTCCGAGCCGATGAGCCATTTCTCAAGCTCGCTTGGCGGGACGTCGATGGAAAACGGCGCGCGGACCGACTGGGCCCCGCTGGGCGCAGCCGGGGGCGACGATGCCGCGGCACAACGTCTTGGCATGGCGGCGACGATCTTCCACTGGGGTCTGCACCCCTGGGCGATCTACGCGGTCGTGGCGCTGGCGCTGGCGCTGTTCAGCTATAACAAGGGCCTGCCGCTGACGTTGCGCTCGGCCTTCTATCCGCTGTTCGGCGAGCGCGTCTGGGGCTGGACCGGCCATATCATCGACACGCTGGCCGTTTTCGCGACGCTTTTCGGCCTGGCGACCTCGCTGGGCTTTGGCGCCGAGCAGACGGCCTCGGGGCTGACGTTCCTCTTTGGGTCGGGCGATGCGGCGGAAGGCACACGCTCTTTCATGGGCATCACCTATGGCAACAGCGAGGACAGCGGCGTTGAGAACAATCCGCTTCTGCTGGTCATCCTGATTTCCGCGATCACCGCCGTGGCGCTGGTGTCGGTTGTGCGTGGCCTTGATGGCGGCGTGAAGGTCCTGTCCGAGATCAACATGGGCCTTGCGGCACTGCTGCTGGTTTTCGTGTTCCTCGTCGGTGGCCCGATCTTCCTGCTGACGCTGTTCTTTGACAGCATCTGGGCCTACTTGCAGAACCTTGTCGCGCTGTCGAACCCGTTCGGACGCGAAGACACGAACTTCATGCAGGGCTGGACCTCGTTCTACTGGGCTTGGTGGATCAGCTGGTCCCCCTTCGTGGGCATGTTTATCGCCCGCGTGAGCCGTGGCCGTACGGTGCGTGAATTCGTGATCTGCGTGTTGATCATTCCGACCACTGTCTGCATCCTGTGGATGACCGTCTTTGGCGGTACCGCGCTGAACCAGGTCGTGGCCGATGGCTACGAAGGGGCGAAGAACGCGGCACTTGAACTCAAGCTGTTCTACATGCTGTCGCAACTGCCGCTGGCAACCATCACCTCGGTGATCGGGATCATCCTGGTGATCGTCTTCTTCGTGACGTCCTCGGACTCCGGGTCGCTGGTGATCGACACGATTACCGCAGGCGGTAAAGTGGATGCGCCGGTGTCGCAGCGTGTGTTCTGGTGCATCTTCGAAGGTGCGGTTGCGATCGTGCTGTTGATCGGTGGCGGGCTTGCGTCGCTGCAATCGGCGGTGATTTCGACCGGCTTGCCCTTCACGCTGGTTCTGCTGGTGATGTGCTATGCCATCTGGAAAGGTCTGGCGAGCGAGAAGCGCTAAACCGAGATAAACCGATTGCGAAGGCCCCGGGCTTGTCCCCCGGGGCCTTTTGCATTTCAGTAGGCCAAAAGCGAGGAGGCCTGCAGATGCAGCTTGATACAGATTTCGTGCGTTCCCAGTTTCCGGCATTTTCCGAAGCCAGCCTTGAGGGGCAGGCGTTTTTCGAGAATGCGGGAGGGTCTTTTACCTGTGGGCAGGTGATTGACCGCCTGACGAGGTTTTACCGGCAGCGCAAGGTGCAGCCCTATGCCCCCTACGAGGCCAGCCGTCTGGCGGGCGAGGAGATGGATGAAGCGCGGGCGCGGTTGGCGGCGCTGTTGGGCGTGGCCGCCGACGAGGTGAGTTTCGGTCCGTCGACCACGCAGAATACCTATGTTCTGGCGCAGGCCTTTCGCCAGTGGATGCAACCGGGCGACGTGATCGTTGTCACCGATCAGGATCACGAGGCCAATTCCGGGCCGTGGCGGCGTTTGGCCGACGAGGGGATAGAGGTGCGCGAGTGGCGGATTGACCCCGACAGCGGGCTGTTGCGGTTGGAGGATCTGGAAAACCTGCTGGATGAGCGGGTGCGCCTGGTCTGTTTTCCGCATTGTTCCAACGTGGTGGGGGCGATCAACCCGGTGGTCGAGATCACCGCCGCCGCCCATGCGGCGGGGGCGTTCGTTTGCGTCGATGGGGTGAGTTACGCGCCGCACGGATTGCCGGACGTGGGCGGCATGGGGCCGGATATTTACCTGTTCTCGGCCTATAAAACCTATGGGCCGCATCAGGGGATCATGGTGATCCGCCGGGAATTGGGTGAGTTGCTGCCCAACCAGGCGCATTATTTCAACGCGGGTGTCTTGTACAAGCGGTTCACACCGGCAGGTCCGGATCATGCGCAGGTGGCGGCCTGTGCGGGGATGGCGGATTACGTGGATACCCTTGCGGCGCATCACGGGATCCAAGGCGATGCGGCGGCGCGCGGGCAGGGGTTGCATGACCTGATGCGCGCCCATGAAGTGGCGTTGTTGCAGCCTGTGCTGGACGCGGTGAAGGACCGCAATACCGTCCGGCTGTTGGGGCCTGCGCAGGCCGAGGCGCGCGCACCGACGGTGGCTTTGGCCCTGACGCGGCCCGGAGCGGACGCGGCCCGCGACCTTGCCGCGCGGGGCATCATGGCGGGGGGCGGAGATTTCTACGCGCTTCGCGCCTTGGGGGCCATGGGCGTGGATGCCGAACAGGGCGTGTTGCGTCTGAGTTTCGTGCATTACACGACGCGCGCCGAGGTGGATAAGCTTTTGAACGCCTTGGAAGATATTCTTTGATCCGGTGTGCGCCCCGTCGCGTAGAAAGCTAAACCACACCGGGGGCAAAGCATGAGTGACAACCGACCGACGATCCTGTGGCTGCGCCGTGATCTACGCCTGAGCGATCATCCGGCGTTGGATGCGGCGATCGCGCGGGGAGGGCCCGTGGTGCCGGTGTTCATCTGCGATGATCTGGTCGAGGGGCTTGGCGCCGCGCCGAAGTGGCGTTTGGGCCTGTCGCTGGAGGATATGACCGGGCGGTTGGAGGCTTTGGGCAGCCGCTTGATCCTGCGGCGCGGTGGCGCCTTGGAGGTGTTGCGCGGCTTGGTGAAGGAACTGGGCGCGGGCGCGGTCATGTGGTCGCGGCTTTACGATCCGGAAAGCATCAAGCGCGACAAGCAGGTGAAAGCGGCGTTGAAAGACGATGGTGTGGCGGTGGAAAGCCACGCCGGCCACCTGTTGTTCGAGCCGTGGACCGTCGAGACCGGCACGGGGGGCTTTTACAAGGTTTATACGCCGTTTTGGCGGGCGGTTCGGGGCAAGGACGTGGCCGCCCCCTTGGCGGCGCCCTCGGACATTGCGGGGCCCGACGTCTGGCCGGATAGCGATGCCCTGGGCGATTGGGACCTGGGCCGCGCCATGAACCGCGGGGCCGAGGTGTGCCGCCCCTATCAGCGGGTGGGCGAGGAGGCCGCGCAGGGGCGGCTTGGCTGGTTCATGGGCGAGGCCGTTGGGGCCTATGACGCGGCGCGGGATTTGCCCGCCGAGGATGGCACCTCGGGGTTGTCGGAAAACCTTGCGCTTGGCGAGATTTCACCGCACCGGTGCTGGCACGCCGGGCGGCGGGCCATGGAAGAGGGCAAGCCGGGGGCCGAGACATGGCTGAAAGAACTGGTCTGGCGCGAGTTTGCCTATCACCTGATTTACCACACGCCGCATATCACCGGGCAAAGCTGGCGCGCGGAGTGGCGGGATTTTCCGTGGTCCGACGGTGAGGAGGACGACGGCAAGGTTTTGGCGTGGAAGCAGGGCCGCACCGGGGTGCCCTTCGTGGATGCCGCCATGCGCGAGATGTATGTCACGGGCAAGATGCACAACCGGGCGCGGATGATCGTGGCCTCGTATCTGACCAAGCATTTGATGACCCATTGGCGCGTTGGGCAAAAATGGTTCGAGGACTGCCTGACCGATTGGGACCCGGCCAGCAACGCCTTGGGCTGGCAATGGGCGGCGGGCTCGGGCCCGGATGCGACGCCCTATTTCCGCATCTTCAACCCCGAGACGCAGGCCAGCAAATTCGACCCGGGGGGCACCTATTTGCGCCGGTGGATCGCGGAAGGGCAAAAGGGGCCGACCAAGACCGCGCTACGGTATTTCGAGGCGGTGCCCCGGTCATGGAAGCTCAATGCGCATATGCCCTATCCCGAGGCGCCGATTGTCGGCCTCAAGGAGGGACGGAGCCGCGCGCTTGAGGCTTACGAAGGTTGGAAAGGTTGAATTGTGGGAAAAACCCTTGCCGAACACGACCTGCGCGCCATAGCCTTTAACGAAGACCAACAAGGAAACGGGATGATCCTGACCGAGACAAAAGGGCAGGCCAACCTGCCGCGTTACTTTTCGCAATGCTTCGGCGTGGCCAAGCAGCTTGAGCATGGGCGTCTGGACATTCGCCTGGAGGACGGGCGGGTGTTTCGCGCCGAGGGGGCCAAGCCCGGGCCGGTTGCCGAGATCGTCGTGCATGACGGGGATGTCTTCGCCCGGATGGTGCGCGAAGGATACCTTGGGTTTTGCGATGCCTATCTCGAGGGCTGGTGGAGCACGCCGGATTTGCAGGCCTTCATGGATCTGGTGAACGCGGGCAACGATGACATGTACAATGGCTATCCCGGTCAGGGCCTCGTGCAGTTTTATGAGAAGGTCCGTTTCTGGCTGCAGCGCAATACCAAGACACAGGCCCGCAAGAACATCAGCTATCACTATGATCTGGGGAATGATTTCTACGGTCTTTGGCTGGATGACACGATGACCTATTCCTCGGCCTTGTTCGAAACCGGGCAGGAAAGCCTTGAGGCGGCACAGGTCGAGAAATACGCCTCGATGGTGGACCAGATGGGCGTGAAAGCCGGCGATCATGTGCTTGAGATCGGCTGTGGCTGGGGCGGCTTTGCGGAATATGCGGCCGCTGAACGGGGCCTGAAGGTGACCTGCCTGACCATTAGCCAAGAGCAATACAATTACGCGCGCGAACGGATCGAGAAAGCGGGACTTTCGGACCGGGTGGAGTTCAAGCTGCAGGATTACCGCGATGAACGCGGCACCTATGACGGGATTGCAAGCATCGAGATGTTCGAGGCCGTCGGGCAACGCTATTGGCCGGTATATTTCGACGCCGTACGCGACCGCCTGCGCCCCGGGGCGCAGGCCACCTTGCAGATCATCACCGTCGCGGACAGCCGCTGGGACGTTTATCGCAAGGGCGTGGATTTCATCCAGAAATACATCTTTCCCGGCGGCATGTTGCCCAGTCCGACGGTCTTGCGCCGCGAGGTGGAGCGCGCCGGGCTGCAGGTCAAACGCTCGATCGAGTTCGGCGAAAGTTACAGCCAGACCCTGCGCCGCTGGCATGAAACCTTTAACGACAAATGGGATGATGTGGCGCGCATGGGCTTTGATGACCGGTTTCGCCGGATGTGGAATTTCTATCTGACCTCTTGTGCGGGGGCCTTCCATGGGGGTAATTGCGATGTGACCCAGATCACAATCGCAAGGCCCCGATAGGATGCCCTATACCGATCACATGCCCACGGCGGGCAAATTGTTCGCGGCTGCTGGCCTTGGCGCCGTCGGCTGGATCGCGTCCGACTTGATCCGGCCATTGATGCCGCCGCATACCGATTTCGGGGCTTTCAACATTGTGAACCTTGTCCTGGGTATTTTGTGCGGTTGGGTGACCGTGGGCACGCGCCTTGGCTATGGCTATCGGCAAGGGGTCGCCGCGGGATTGACCGGTGCGGCGGCCTTGGTGTTTTGGGGCCTGTTCGTTCAAAGCGCCAACGAGATGTTGGATCAGGCCTTGCAGAAGAAATACAAGGGGCCGATGGATGCCGCCAATGGGCTTTTCGAGATCGCAGTCGATTTCGGGCAGTACCTTCTTGACCAGAACCTGATCATTGCCTTGGTCGTCGGGGGCGTCGTTGTCGGTCTGTTTGGGGAATGGGCCGAACAGCGGTGGCAATAAACCGATGACGGCGGTCTTCCTGTGTGGCCCATGGGCCTGTGGCCCGATCCGCGAGAGGCTTTTGCCCGGCGAGGTGCGGGACGGGTCATTGCCGGGTCTTGAGCTTGTGACAGACGCCTCTTGGGTGTTTCCCTGTTCACGGATCTGCGACTCGGGCGTTTCGTCGGGGGTGATCGGTGCCGCCGATGACGCGGCATGGGGCAGGATCTGCTATTTGGCCGATGTGCTGGACTGGACGATTGTGCCGCGACGCATTGCGGGCGCGCGCGTCATGGCGGTTTTGCCGCCCGAGGGGCCGCCGGATTTGCCACGGTGGGAGCTTGAGGCGTGGGCGGACCGTTGGCAGGCGATCGCGGCTGAGGCCATTGATGAGCTTATGGACCTGCGGGACAGGCGCGGGGCCGACGTGGTGCGCGGGCAGATGCAGATGGTCTATGCACGTGCCGAGGCGCGCGTGGCGGCGCGGACCCCGGTGCCTGCGACGGTGCGGTCGGCCACGCGACGCGATACCGTTGAGGTGATTGGCCGCCAGACGCCGCATGCCGGGTTTTTCCTGACCCGTGCCTATGAATTGCGCCACCCCGGGTTCGCGGGCGGCATGAGCCCGCAGGTGCGGCGCGAGGTTTTCGTGGCGACGGATGCGGCCATTGTCTTGCCCTATGATCCGCGGCGCGACCGGGTTCTTTTGGTCGAACAGTTCCGTATGGGCCCCTTTGGGCGCGGTGATGCGCGGCCTTGGATGCTGGAGCCCGTGGCGGGGCGTGTCGACGGCGGGGAAGACCCGGCCGTGACCGCGCGCCGTGAATGCGAGGAGGAGGCCGGGCTTGCCTTGCGGGGGCTTGAGCATATCAGCAGTCATTATTGCTCGCCGGGGTGTTCAACGGAATATTTCCACCTATTTCTTGGGCTGTGCGATTTGCCCGAGGTGGAAAAGGGGCAGGGTGGCCTTGAAAGCGAGGATGAGGATATCCGAACCCATGTGCTTGGATTCGAGCAGGCAATGGACCTTTTGCACAGTGGCGAAGCGGATAACGGGCCTTTGGTCCTGTCGCTTTTGTGGTTGCAACGCGAGCGCGCGCGCCTGCGTGCATCCGCTTGAGTTCATGGGCTGCAGGTTCTAAGTCTGAATGATCAAATCACCACAGGGAGTCGTGGGCGTATGCAGGTTGCAAAGGATCTGGCCGAGGCCGTTGGCAATACCCCGTTGATCCGGTTGCGCCGGGCCAGCGAGGAAACCGGCTGTGAGATTTTGGGGAAATGTGAATTCATGAACCCCGGACAATCGGTCAAGGACCGTGCGGCGCTGTTTATCATCCGCGATGCCATGGCGCGCGGTGAGCTTGAACCCGGCGGAACCATCGTTGAGGGAACGGCAGGCAACACCGGGATCGGGCTTGCGCTTGTCGGGTCGTCGATGGGCTTCAAGACCGTGATCGTAATTCCCGAAACGCAGAGCCAGGAAAAGAAGGACATGCTGCGTTTGGCGGGCGCCGACCTGGTACAGGTGCCGGCGGCGCCCTATTCGAACCCCAATAACTTCGTGCGCTATTCCGAGCGTTTGGCAGAAGAACTTGCCAAAACCGAACCGAAGGGCGCGATCTGGGCCAACCAGTTCGACAATGTTGCGAACCGGCAAGCGCATGTTGAGACCACCGGGCCGGAAATCTGGGAACAGACCGGCGGCAAGGTGGATGGGTTCATTTGCGCCTGTGGCTCGGGTGGTACCTTGACGGGCGTGGCGATGGCGTTGCAGCCCAAGAACGTGAAGATCGGCCTTGTCGACCCGATGGGGGCCAAGCTGTATTCCTATTTCACGACCGGCGAGTTGGAGTCCGAGGGCGGCTCGATCGCGGAAGGCATCGGCCAGGTGCGGATCACCAAGAACCTGGAAGGTCTCAAGCCCGATTATTGCTATCAGGCCACCGATGCCGAGGCCCTGCCGGTTGTCTTCGACTTGCTTGAGGAAGAGGGCCTGTGCCTTGGGGCCTCGTCGGGGATCAACGTGGCGGGGGCGATGAAGATGGCCCGCGACATGGGGCCGGGGCATACCATCGTGACGGTGCTGTGCGATTACGGGACGCGCTATCAATCGAAACTGTTCAATCCTGACTTCCTGCGCGAGAAGGATTTGCCGACGCCCGGTTGGCTGGATCAGGCCCCGCGCAGCATCCCGGGGGTGTTTGTCGAATAATGACACGGGTTTTTCGTCTTTTCAGCCTGCTGCTTGTCCTTGCCTTGGGGGCGATCACGCTTGCGCCGGTCATCGGCACCGGGGCGGCCATGGCGCAGCCGACGGTTGCGGGTGTGGATTACGACCGCTGGCAAAGCGTGGCCACACGGGCCGAGGACGCGATCGAGGCAAGCCGGGCCTCGACCTCGGCGCTGGAAAGTCTGCGGGAAGAACTGGTTGACTGGCGGCGGCAATTCCAGGTGGCCCAAGAGAGCAACGCCACGGTCATCGAGACCGTCCGCAACCAGCTGACCGCGCTTGGGCCGGCACCTGACGGTGAGCCCGAGTCGGCGGATATCGCGCAGCAGCGCGATACCCTGAACAACAGGCTGGCCGAGTTGCAATCCCCGATCAAACGGGCGGAATTGGCGCACAGCCGCGCGGATGGCCTGATCAAGGGGATTGATCAGATCATTCGCGACCGACAGACCGACGAGTTGTTGGAATTCGGGCCCTCGCCGATCAACCCGATCCATTTGGCCGATGGGGTGACGGCGCTGTTCAACACCGGCCATGCGTTGCACTCGGAGTTCCTGGCGGCGTGGTCGAACCCGGCGCAGTACGACGAGACCAAGGAAAACCTGCCCGTCGTCGCCGTGTTGCTTGTTCTTGGCGTGATCCTTGTTCTGCGCGGGCGGCGCTGGAGCAAGCGGCTGACACGACGCATCTTGAAACAGGAACCGGGGGCAGGGCGTTGGATCGCGGGCTTCTTCGTGTCGCTTGGCAGCTTGTTTTTGCCCTATGCCGGGATCTACGCGATCACCGAAGCGGCCTATGCCACCGGGTTGGTCGGGGTGCGGACGGATCAGTTTTTATCGGCGTTCCTAGGGGCCAGCTTTGCCTTTCTGCTGGCGCGGTGGCTGGCAACGCGGATATTCCCGGCCGATGACCTGCGGGTGCCGCCACTGAACCTTGATGCCGACGACCGGCTTGCCGGGCGCTGGTACGGGGCATCGCTTGGCCTTGTCATGGTCATCTACATGTTGCTGCTGAACGCATCGGAGTTCATGGGATGGGCGGAAGGCGCCACCAATGCCATCCTTTTCCCGGCAATGGTGGTGGCTGCCTTGTTGCTGTGGCGGCTGGCGCACCTGGTTCACAAGCATGGCGTGAATTCCACCGACGAGTCCGGCGATGAAACCTATCGCGCGCGCATGGCGCGTCTTTTGTCGCGGGTTCTGCTGTTGTTGGCCGTTCTGGCGCCGGTTTTGGCCGCTGTTGGCTATTTCAAGGCGGCGCAATGGATGATGCTGCCGTCGCTGTTCTCGCTGTTGCTGCTGGCCGTGCTGTTGGTTCTGCAGAAGTTCTTCGTGGAACTCTATGTCTTGGTGAGCGGCAATCGTGAGGGCGCGGCGGATTCCCTGATCCCGGTGCTTATCGGTTTTGTGCTGGTTATCCTGTCGCTTCCGTTTTTCGCCCTTGTCTGGGGTGCGCGGGTGGCGGACCTGACGGAATTGTGGACGCAATTCGTGGAAGGGGTCACCATCGGGGAAACGCGGATTTCGCCGACGATCTTCCTGACGCTGGCCATTGTTTTCGCGATCGGCCTGGTGGTTACGCGGCTGTTGCAAGGGGCGCTGAAGAACAGCGTATTGCCGAAAACCAAGATCGACCCGGGCGGGCGTAACGCCATTGTTTCGGGCGTTGGTTATATCGGTATATTCCTTGCGGCCCTGATTGCCATTACCAGTGCGGGAATTGACCTTAGCAGCCTGGCCATTGTCGCCGGTGCGCTTTCGGTCGGGATTGGTTTTGGCCTGCAGAATATCGTGTCGAACTTCGTGTCGGGCATCATCCTGTTGATCGAGCGGCCAATCTCGGAAGGCGACTGGATCGAGGTGGGCGGAAAACACGGGACGGTCAAGGATATCTCGGTCCGTTCGACGCGGATCGAAACCTTTGACCGGACCGATGTGATCGTCCCGAATGCCGATTTTGTCAGCGGTACGGTGACCAATTATACCCGTGGCAATACCGTGGGGCGGGTGATCGTGCCGGTGGGCGTGGCCTATGGCTCGGACACCCGCAAGGTCGAGGAAATATTGCTTGAGATCGGTGAGGCGCATCCCTTGGTCCTGGCCAACCCGGCACCCTACGTGGTGTTTCAGGGCTTTGGCGCGAGTTCGATGGATTTCGAGATACGCGCGATCCTGCGCGATGTGAATTTCGTGTTGAATGTCAAATCGGACATGAACCACGAGGTCGCCCGCCGCTTTGCCGAGGAAGGGATCGAGATACCCTTTGCGCAACAGGATATCTGGCTGCGCAATCCCGAGGCCTTTGGCGGGACATCGGCGCGGGTCACCACCTCCGACGCCTCCGCGCATATCACCGAGGCCGATCTTAACGATGCGGAACCGGACATCGACGTCGATGGCGATGGGGGGGATGTATGAGCGAGATGTTGTTTCGCGACGATCCCTACATGACCCGGGCCATGGCGCATGTCGCGGCGCATACCCCCGAGGGCGGGATCATTCTGGACCGTTGCCTGTTTTACCCCACGGGTGGGGGGCAGCCCGGCGATAGTGGCCGGGTTCAATGGAACGGTGGCGCGTTGGACCTGGCAACCACGGTGAAGACCGACGACGGCGAGGTTGCCCTTGTGCCCGCCGCGCCGCAGGCCCTGCCGCCGGTCGGTACAGAGGTGGAACAGGTTCTGGATTGGGATCGGCGCTACAAGCATATGCGGATGCACAGCGCATTGCATTTGCTGTCGGTGGTTATTCCGTTGCCGGTAACAGGCGGGTCCATCGGCCCCGAGAAAAGCCGCCTGGATTTCGACATGCCGGAAGCGCCCGAGGACAAGGAGGCGCTTGAAGACAGCCTGAACGCCTTGATCGACCGCGATCTTGCCGTGACCGAGGATTGGATCACCGACGAGGAATTGGCGGCGAATCCCGGTTTGGTCAAAACCATGTCGGTTGCGCCGCCGCGCGGCGCGGGGCAGGTGCGGCTGGTTCGGATCGGGTCCGAAGGCGATCAGGTGGACCTGCAGCCCTGTGGCGGCACGCATGTCGCGCGCACCGGCGAAATCGGGCGCGTTCGGCTTGGCAAGATCGAGAAAAAAGGCCGCCAGAACCGGCGCGTTTCGCTTCATTTGGATAGCTGAGCCCTGGGGTGCAAAACCCCCTTGCACATCGCCTGCGCCCGGCGTTAAAGAGGGCGCCACGGAGAGGTGGCCGAGTGGTCGAAGGCGCACGCCTGGAAAGTGTGTAGGCGGGAAACCGTCTCCAGGGTTCGAATCCCTGTCTCTCCGCCATTTTCCCTTTCATGTCGTTTGCTGGCGCGGGTCGCCTATTGCTCGCGGAAGGCGCGTTGCATGGAATCGACGATCGGTTTGCTGAGGTATTCGAAGAAGGTGCGCTCGGCGGTTTGAATCATCACCTCGGCGGGCATGCCGGGTGTGGGGGTGAAACCGGGAACGCGGGACAGCTCACTTGCCGGGAGTTGCACTCGCGCGAGGTAGACTTCTTGCGGGATAAGTTCGGAATCGTCGGGCAGGGCGTCTGCCGAGATGTAATAGACTGTTCCGAAGAGAACCGGCGTCGTGCGTTGATTGAGCGAGGTCAGGCGCACGGTGGCCTCTTGGCCGAGTTTGACGCTGTCGATGTCAACGCGCGGCACTTGGGTTTCGATGATGAGCGGGACGCTTGTGGGCAGGATTTCGGCAATCGGCTTGCCGCTTTCGATGACGCCGCCGGGGGTGTTGTAGTTCATCCTGACGACGGTGCCCGAGACCGGCGCGTTGATCGAGGACCGGCGATAGACATCTGCCGCCTTGCGGTAATTTTCGCGCACCGAGTCAAGCTCGGCCTCGGCGGATTGCAATTCATCCAGGGCGGCCTGTTGGTGCGCAATGCGGGCTTGTTCGATCTCGCCCTGGTATTTCGCGCGCATGGCGGCGGTTTCGGTCAATTGCGCCTTGAGGCGGCCGATCTGGCCCGTGCCGTCGGCCTTGGCCCGGCGCAGCGAATTAATACGCGTTTTCGGGCTGAGGCCTTTTTCGAACAGGATGGATTGTGCCTCGATATCCTCGTCCAACAGGGCGATCTGGGTGATGAGCGAGGAAAGTTGCGCGCTGTAACCATCAAGGCGGCTGTCGAGGGCATCAATGTTGCGCTCCAGCACGCTTATGTCCTTGTTGAGCTTGGTGCGGGCAGCTTCGAAATTGAGGGTTTGGTTGCGCAGGATCTGCTGAACCGCGGGGTCGTCCTGTTCACCGTCAAGGAAGCGGGGAATGTCGAAGGTTTCAGCACCGCGATATTCGGCCAGAAGCCGGGCGGTGAGGATTTCAAGCCGCGCGCGGCGCAGGAAAAGTTCGCGCAGTTTGGCTTCTGCGGCGGTTTCATCGAGGTGCATGATGGGTTGCCCGGCTTTGACGAAATCGCCTTCGCCGACGAGAATTTCGCGGATCATTCCGCCCTCGAGGTGTTGCACGATCTGGTTGTTGCCTGTGGCCACGAAGCTGCCTTGGGTAATGACCGCCGCGGCAAGCGGCGCGCGGAACGCCCAGGCCCCAAAGCCCCCCAAGGCCAGAACGATGACCAGAATACCAAGAAACGTGTGCCGGACGATGGAGCGGGGAACCTCATCGAACCATTCGGGGGCTGCGGGCTTGGCGAGTTGTCTCATCTTGGGTCTCCGGGTTGCGCGTTTCAGCCGCGATTGTCGGGAATGGTGCCGGGGCCATCCGTGCCCGGCCCACCGCCGCCACGGATGGATTGCAGAACCTCGTCACGCGGGCCCATCAAGGCAAGGCTGCCGCCGGCCAGAAGGGCGATCTTGTCGACATGGGCGAGGATCGAGGGTTTTTGCGTGATCACGACCACGGTGATCTTTTGTTCCTTGGCGTGGTGCAGGGCGCGGGCGAGGGCCTGATCGCCTGCGACGTCAAGGTTCGAGTTGGGTTCATCAAGCACCAGGAGGCGGGGATTGCCAAAGAAGGCCCGGGCAAGCGCGATCCGTTGTTTCTGCCCGCCAGACAGGGGTGCCCCGTCGGCGGCGACGAAGGTTTCGTAGCCATGGGGCAGGTTGGCGATCATGTCGTGGACGTCGGCAAGGCGCGCGGCCTCGTAGATTTGCGCATCGGTGGCGTCGGCGCGCATCCGGGCGATATTGTCCTTGATGGTCCCCGGGAAAAGCTGCACGTCCTGCGGCAAGTAGCCGATGTTTTCCCCGAATTGCCGTTGATCCCAGTTGCGCAGGTCCATCAGGTCCAGCCGCACACAGCCAGAGGTGGGCAGGATCGCGCCGACAAGCATCTTGCCAAGGGTGGTCTTGCCCGCGCCCGAGTTGCCGATAACAGCAAGCGAGGTGCCGGGCGCGAGGCTGAAGGACAGGCCGTTGAGAACAACGCTTTTGGTGCCTTGCGGGACGTAAAGCAGGCGTTCGACATCAAGCCGCCCCTCGGGTTGGGGCAGGCGCAAACGGTCGGTATTGAGCGGGGATTCGGTAAGCAGGCCGGAGATGCGCCCGTAGGAGGCGCGCGACAGGATGAACTGGTTCCAGCCCTCGATCGCGCCCTCGATGGGGGCAAGGGCACGGCCCGCGATGATCGAGGCGGCGATCACCATGCCTCCGGTAATCTGTCCGTCGATCGCCAGGAATGCCCCCCAGCCCAACATCCCGACCTGCGTCAGCAGGCGGACACCGCGCGAAAACGCCGCCGAGGTGATGTTGCGATCCTGGGCGTGGACCTGTGCCTTGAGCGAGGCGGCGGTATCGCGCCCCCAGATCGAGACCGCCTCGGGGATCATGGCGAGGGCATTGATGATCTGGCTGTTCCGCGACATGGAATCGAGGTGCATATTCGCCATGCCTTGGTGTTGGTTCGCGACGGCGAAGTGTTTCGAGGTGGTCTTTTGGTTGATCAGCGCGATGACCAGCAGGATCAGCGCGGTGACCACCACGATCATCCCCAAGTGTGGGTGCACCAAGAAGATCGCAAGAATAAAGAGCGGCGCAAAGGGCATGTCCAGGAAAGACAAAAGCGTGCCCGAGACAAGAAAGCCGCGCAATTGCTGTAGATCGCCAAGTGTTTGATATTCGCGGCCATTGCTGGTCAGGGCCGCACGTGCCGCCGCCGACAGGATAGACGAGCCCAGCTTGGCCGCCAGTTCGACAGCCGTGCGCATCAGGACAAAGCGGCGCATCGCGTCGAAGAAAGCTTGCAAGATCACGGCTCCGATGATCACCGCTGTCAGCATGATCAGCGTATCGACCGAACGGCTTGTCAGGACCCGGTCGGAAATCTGGAACAGGTAGATCGGGATCGCAAGGATCAGAAGGTTGGTCATGCAGGTGAATATCATGACGATGGACAGATTGCGCCGAACCGCGGCGAGGCCCTTTTTCAGATTGCCGGAGAAATCGACCGGCCCCATCCGCTTGTGAAAACCGCCACCGCCGCCGCCATTGCTGCCGCCCCCGTCGCCATCGCCGTCGCCCGATTGCTTTTCGGGCGGGGTGGTGTCGGTTTTCATCGGCGCGGTATTGATCGGCTCGGTGGTGCCATCCTGCCGCGCGCTGTCGGGGCTGCGGGCCTCGGCATCTTCGATGCGTTGGTCCTCGCGCAGTTCAAGCGGATCAGGTCGGCTTTCGGTTTCATGAACCTCGGTTTCGGGATCGGGTTTCAAATCCTTGGGTGTGAAATTCATGTCACGGACTTCTTTCTATACTCGTTTCGCGCGGGCCTGCGATCAGATGAGAACCCCGCCCATCGGGTCGGCGCCCATGTCGTCGCCGATTGGATGCGGGGTGGCTTGATCCTGTTGGTGGTTGGTTTCGCTGTTCTCCTCGGTGAGGAAGACCACGGCCTCGTTTGCAAGGCCATTGCCGCCGTCGGAGGCCAGTTGGCTTTCGTCGGTGACGATCAGTCCGGCCTGATACATCAGGGCATCGGAATAGTGATCGCCGCCGATCTGAATCTCCGAGTTGAGGCCGGCCTCGTAGATGGTTGCGAGGTTGAGCAGGGCGTTTTCGCCCACGACAAGCGAGGCCTCGGCCCCGTCTTGCGCGGCCATTTGCGCGGCGTGCAACTGTAGCTGATCCGCGTCGCCGACCATGTTCGTTTGGCTGATGTATTGGAAGTTGATCAGGTCACCGTCGATATAGAGAACCTTGAGCATATCGAGGCCTTCGAAGGCAGAATTCTCAAGGATCGGGGCCCCGACGTTATCGGAGCCCGCCGCAAGGCTTTCGCCGAGTGCTTCGTAGGCGATGCTAAGCTCGCCATAGGCATCATGGCCAAGGGTTTCGATGACCGCCTCGTTCCAGAGCAGGTTGCTATCGCCCGAGGTCAACCAGCCGTCGCTGTAGGTGACGCTGTCGTTGTCGAGCAGAACATTGACCTGGTTGATGATGCTGATGTTGATCAGGTCGCCGCCGACAACGATCAGGTCGTAGTGGAATCCAAGCTCCTGAAGCAGGGTCAGATTGGTGGCAGTGTTGCCGCCGGTTTGCAGGAAGCTTTCGTTGCCGGAGAACTGAACGCTGAGGATGTCGTTATCGACAAGGTAGTTGTATTGTTCGACCCAGTTGAAATTCACCAGATCGTCGGTAAGCCGCGCCACGATGGCGGTATCGGGAAATTCGGGGGCGTCTTCCCCGGGGGCATCCGCGTCGGTTGCGGGGGGAATCGCGCTGTTGAGAATGGCCGCGATATTGTGAGTGGTGTCCGCGGCGCCATGAAGCGGGGCCGTACCGTTTTCGCGATCGAGGTTTGACAGGACATTGACCTGCGCGATGGCATTCATGGAATGGCTGTCGCCCATGACCGCCATGACCGGCGCGTCGATCCAGTTGATCGACAGCGAAAGGGCGTTTGTTGCGTTATTGGCGCCGGTGATGACCTCGTGGGGAAGCTCATCATGGTCGTCTTCCTCGCGTTGAAGAAAGGGGGGAAGGGCGGCATCGAGATCGGGCAGTTCCCCGGCTTCGCTACCGTTGACATGTATCCCCGCAGCCTCGGCCCCGGTGAGGTGGTGGATGGTGGCCCCGTCGATGGCGGGCGGGGGGGCATCCTGTGCGCACTGGTAGAAGGCCACGCCGAGGGGCGTGATATCGTCCCCGGTTTCGGGCAGTGTTGCGGGCCAGTCCAGCGATAGATCCTTGGCCATCTGCGCCATGACCATGAGCGTTTCGATATGGTAATCGGAAGGCACGAACCCGGCCGTGGGTGTTGCGGTTATCAGAAGGTCGGTGTCCTGCAGGCTGATTTTCTGGACGATGGCGGTGGCCACGGACGAGGGCGGGGGCAGGACAGGCTTTGCAAGGGAAATCCCGCCACCCCAGAGTTGCATGGGATAGGTCATGACCGGGTTGCCCGCGCTGTTGGCGCCGAAAATGCCCAGGCCGCCCAGATCGACGGGCAGCGGGTCGGCGGGTGGGCCGGGCGTGATGCGTGCTTCGGAATAATCGGTGATGCGGGCGTTCAGGTTCGGTTCAAAGTCGGCCAGATTGTAATCCGACGATACGTTCACCGTGACGTTCAAAAGCCCATCGTGTTGGTCGTTCAGGCGCTGCATGGCCTTGAAAGCATCGTAATCCTGCCGCATGCGGGCTTCTTCGACTGTTTGGCTGAAAAAACCGACGAAATGCGAAATGGCTTCGGTCGTGAGATCCCTGCTCATGATCGTACCCCGCTGAAAGGTGCGTATTGATCGGAACCCTGGGGGGCCGCCCCGTGAAAACCAGTAATAACAATCGCAAAAGAAGAACCCCGCGCGACCGGAACCGCGCGGGGCAGGGCCATTTTAGGCCATGGTATCGTCTTCGCCCACCATCGTGGAGGTCAGCGAGCCGCCAACAACGGTCATGTCGACCGTGTTGCCCAGCACGTTGGCACCCTGGACGATGCTTTGGTTGAAGGCCGAGGTGTCGACAACAGCCGAGGCTTGTGCCTCGGACAGGCCGTTGACGTAGCCGTCATCGCCATTGTTCGACCCCCAGACGCCAGCGTGGCCGTTGCCGCCGTCGCCATTGATGGCTTTGCCAGCATGGCCACCGTTCCCGGCCGTCGCGTCAGTCCAGCCGCCAAAGGCCTTGCCGCCCAAGGCATTGCCGCCTTCGCCACCGATCGCACCGGCATGACCGCCGTCGCCACCTGCCGCGAGACCAGCCCCCAGACCGTTGCTGAAGCCAGCGCCCATACCGGGCGAGCTGCCGCCTGCGCCGCCGTCGCCGTCGTTGCCGCCGATTGCGCCGGACGCGGCATTGCCGCCGTCGCCGCCTTCACCGGCAACGGCATTGGCCGCGCCGAGGCCGAGACCGACAGGCACGAGGCCAAGGCCGCCGACACCGAGACCGGCACCGATGGCGCCTGCATCGCCGCCTTCGGCGTCATTCACGCCAAGCGCACCGGACCCGGCATTGCCGCCGTTGCCACCGGCACCGCCTGCGCCGCTGTCGCCGCCGACACCGACGCCGACACCGATCGAGCCGAGCCCGACACCGGTACCGCTGGCCCCTCCGCCGCCGTCCGCATCGGTGTTGCCGTTGCTGCCGCCGTTGCCGCTGCTGGTGGAGGTGCCGCCGGTGGCCGCAATGGCCGATCCGCCGATACCACCGAGGGACCCGGCATTGTCACCGCCGGCCCCGCCGCCGGGTTGGGCCTCGATGCCTTCATCCGACGTCGCGGTGCCGCCATTGGCGTTGCCGTTCTGTTGCCAGTTGGCGTTATTGCTGACCGTCGCGTTGTGAAGTTCGTCCTGGTCGTTCAGCGTGGCCGATTGACCCATCGCGATACCGGCATCGTTGCCTTGCCCATTCAGCGCCTCTTTGAGCACGCCATTGAACTTGATGTCGTTGCCGTAGTCGGCGTTGGGTGCATAGGTCGCTTTCGAGCCGTTGTTGGCCATCAGCACGTCACCGATGCTGCTGCCGCCGCTGAGGTCGAAATCGCCGAAATCGTCATCCGACGTCGGCATCAGGTCCTCAAGGCCCAGTTCCACGTTCACCTTCGTGGTGACATGTGTATCAACATCGGTCTTGGACGTGTTGGAGGCATGGTTGACGGCGTTGTTATGCGCGGTGTTGCTTGCGCCATTGGTCGCCGCGTTGTTGGCCGTGTTGGTGTTGAAGTTGCCATTGGAATTGACGTTGCCATTGGCGTTGCCGTTCACGTTGCCATTGGCGTTCCCGTTACCATTGGAGTTGCCATTGCCGTTCTCGTTGCCATTGAGCGAGGCATTGCCGTTGAGATTGCCGTTGGCATTCCCGTTGCCATTGCCGTTCAGGTTGATGCTTTCATTGTTGCTGCTTTGGCTTTGGCTTTGGTCCTGACCCTGGCCTTGACCTTGGCCTTGAAGTTGACCTTGGCCCTGGCCTTGAAGTTGACCTTGGCCTTGCAGGCCGAACATGAAGTGCTTCTTACCACTCATGGTGTGGCTCCCTTTTTGTTGGGCATCCTCGGGTCACCACTCTTCTATCAAGTGACATGTCGGGGATGCGTGGTTGATTTGTTGTGGTGGATAAGGACAGTTTTTCGGGGCTTTGCCCTTTGGCTGTCCGGGGACATTGCAGTTTCTGTCACCTCCTTTCATGGGCGTTTGCCCTTGGTGCTGCAGGCTGTTGGGGACAGGCCGCAACCCAGTCAGGATCAGTCTGAAGGTGATTCAAAAACAGTCGGCAATTGGGACTAGCCCACGCGGATAGGGTGGGTGATGGGCCCGCTTCCTTTGGGTAGGTCCGACTTTCGTTCCATTGACAATGGTTAATGCCAATGGGTGACAACCTTGGCATAGTCGCGTTGAGATCGAGCAGTCCCAAGGCAGGTTGGGGGGAATTTCGAAGCCTGTTGCTAGAACTGGGGAGCGATTGAAATGTATAGCGATAGAATATTGACCGGGGAAGAACGTGAGCCTGCGGCGCAACCAGTGCCGATAGAAGCGTCACTTGGGTTCGTTTCGCGGCGGCACCTGTTTTCCGATTGCTTGTGCCGCGCGACCGAGGCGGAATTGCCCGGGGTTCATGTCACCAAGTTCGACGATGTTCACGAGGTGATGGCCGCCGGTCCGCAGTGGCGGGATTACCTGCGGCTGATCGTTTTGGACGAATCCGCGGCCGAGGCGCTGGACGTCGTACAGGCGCGGTGGTTGACGCGGAACATCGGAACGCAGTTTGCCTGCGCCTTCAGCAACGCCGGACGCGCCGCGCGATTGATGGAGAATTCCGCCTATCCCGATCCATTGGGAAGCTTGTTTCCCCTGAACATGGGGATCGACGGCTGGATCTCGGTTTTGAAATTATGTTTGACGGGGCATCACTACGTGTCGCCGGACCTGATGTCGCGCCCGGCGTCAGCGCCGCTGGATACCCCCGACGAGGTGGACCGGCTGGCCTGTTTGACGCCCCGCGAACGCGAGGTACTGGAGCTTGTCGCGGGCGGCTGCCAGAACAAGGAAATCGCCGCGCGGCTGGAACTGTCGGAGAATACCGTGAAGCTGCATTTGCGGAACATCATTTCCAAGCTGGGTGTTCATAACCGGACCGAGGCGGCGATGATCCATGTCCAGCACCGCCGCCACTGAACACGATCCCCTTGATGACATCCTGCTTCGCGTGGGGCGCTTGAATTACACCTGGACCAATACCGAAAGCCTGTTCATCCATGTCATGGCGGGCTTGGCGGGGATGGACAAGGAAACCGCCGTTGTCGTTTTCCTGACGCTGAACACCACGGCGGCGCGGCTTGACCTGGTGGATCGCTTGTCGAAACTGTCGCGCGTGCCCGAGGAGGAGCGGCGTGCCGTTACCCGGCTGACGCAAAGGTTTCGCAAGGAATCAAGGCTGCGCAACAAGTACAACCATTGCATCTATTCCTTTGATCCCGAAGGGGGCACGCCGCAGACCATCATGATGCGGATTGCCGACCGAAAGGATGAGATCATCATGGGCAAACAGGAACCCGCGGGCGAGGATCAGCTTGCGCAGATCGACAAGACGATTGGCCGGTTGCGGCAATTGAACCTTGATATCTGGGCTGTCATTCGCGAGCGCGGCTATCCCCTGTGATCCCGGTCAGTAGTCTTTTTCGAAGAACACCCCGATCCCGGTATTGCCATCGCTGCTGGCGCTGCCGCGTACCGTGACATTGCGCGAGACATCGAGGTTCAGCTCGATCTGCTGGCGGCCGTCGCTGTCGGCGGAAATCTCGGAATAGACGTTATCGGATATGTAGCTTCCGGCGCTGACCTCGGTGGCGCCGTCTTCGGTGGTGGTGACATCCAGATCGTCAAGGCCAAGTTCCGACCGGAAGGTGCCAAGGATACCCGGACCGCCGCCGCGCAGGGTGGCAATGGCCGAGGCAAGCTGTGCCGCTTGAAACCCTGAAATCTTGTCCAGACCACGCCCGAAGATAAGCCGGGCGATCACCTCTTCCTGTGGCAGCTCTGGCGAGGAGGTGAAGCTTACCTCGGGCGCGCTGGCCAGCCCTTCCATGATGATTCGGGCGGTGATTTCGCCGGCGTCGGTTTCCGCAACGAAGCGCAGGTAGGGATCAAGCGCACCGCGCAGGGTTATCTGCCCTTCGGTCAGGGTGAGGCGCTTGCCAAGGATGTCAAAGCGGCCACGGATCAACCTGAACTGTCCCGATGGGGCGATATCCGAGGCCGAACCCCGCAGGATGAGCTGACCGCCAAGTTCGGCATCCAGACCGCGCCCCCGGACGAAGATCCTGTTGGGTGCATTGATCGTCAGGTCAAGCGAAAGCGAGGTGGCGCGCGCTTCGTCGGGTTCTGCACCAAGGCCAAGGCCGGCCTTGGCGCGTGTCTGGCGCGCTGTCCGACTGTCGTTGATATGGTTGACGCCTTCAAGGACTCGTGTGCTGACCGGGCTGCTGCTTGGTACTCGGATCGAGGTTTCATCCAGACGCAGGGTGCCTTGCAACCGAGGGGCCGTGGCCAAGGGGCCGGTGAGGGTCATTCGGCCGCTGGCCGAGGTTCTGTAAAGGTCGGGATCGACGATGCGTAGCCCATCAAGGGTGATGGACAATGTGCCTTGGAACGGTGGCGCAAGGGTGATCGGCCCATCCACCTGCAGGTTGCCCCCGGCGCCGCTGCGCCCGGTGACGGAAATGTTGGCGCGGCCAGCCGTCAGGTTGACGCGGCTGTCGATCCCTTCGATCACCACGCCGTAGGTGGGCAGCGTCGCGCGGGCGTTCTCGGTCGTGATCTGGCCGGACAGGGCGGCGAGGCTGGGCGCGCCGTTGAGGCGCAGGTCATAGCGGGCGGTGCCCTGGATGGCGCGCGGTTCGATAAAGCGGTTGGCAAAGGCAAGGGGCGCGGCGCCATTGGCCTGAAGATCCATCGAGGCACCGTAATCCTCAAGACGGCCCGAAATATCCGCCCGGGTTCCGCCGGGACCATCGGCGGTGAGGGTCAGTGACATTCGGCGAGCCCAGTCTTCGAGGATGCGGACACTGCCACGCGCCGTCATCGCGCCGGAAAGCCCCGGCGCGATCCGCGCCAAATCGGCCAGCCGGGCGTTGATGTCGATCGGTGCACCGGGGCCATCGCCCGAGGCGCTTAGCGTCAGGCCGGGGGTATCGACTGTCAGGGCACGAAGGTCGATCGGGCCGTCGCCCTTGGCGATCCGGCCCGAGAACTGGCTTGCCCCCCCGGTCAGAAGTGCGTCGAGCGAGGCAATCGAGGTGCGCAGGTTTTGGGCGTCACCGTCAAGGGTAAGATCAAAGGTCTGGTCATTGATGCGGCCCAGCCCCTCAAGGGACAAACGCGCCGCGCCGCGAAGCGGGCGACCGGCCAGGCGGGAGAACTGCGCAAGGTTGCGGGCGTCGATCCGGGCGGTGCCCGTGACCGGCAGGCTGTCGTCGGCGGGGTCAAACGTGCCGCTGGCGTTGAACGTGGTTTGCGCGACAGAGGCGTTCAGATTGGACAGGCGTAGGGGGCTGTCCTTTTGCCATTCAATCGCGGTGCTCAGGCGGGCGGGCCCCTCAAGCGGGATGTCCGCGCGCGCAAGATCGCGGATGTCGGCATCAAGGGTCAGGGTGCCGGATTGGCCGCTGAGATGGCCAATGGCCCGGATTTGCGCCTCGGGTGTGACCAGGTCAAGCTGATCGACGGCAATGCCGTTTTCATCGCGCAGGGCGGACAGGATCAACCGGCCTTCGCCCGCGATCAAGGGATCGAGGGTTGGATTGCCAAGGCCAAGGTTCGCGGTTTCCGCGAAAAGCGCCCCATCGAACGCGCCGGTCAGCAGGTCGGAATTGCCGATTACCGTCAGCATTGCAGCGCCTTCAAGCGGCAAGTTGGCCAGTGGTGCGAAACGCCCAAGCGCCGGGGCCTCCAACCGCAGGTTTACCGAAAGCGGAAGGCCCTCGCCGCTGGCCTTCAATCGACCGGCACCATAAAGGGTCAGGTCACCGGCCTTGGCAGCAAGGTCCAGAATATCAAGGGGCTGTCCCTCGCGCCATGCAAGGCGGGCCTGGGCATTGGCCGATGGGCCAAGCGCCCGCGACAGGGCCTCGTCCTTGTGGCTGATGCCTGCCAGGCTGGTGATGAGATCGGCGTCAAAGCGGCGCGGTGCATCGCTGTCGAGGCTGCCCTTCGCGGTGAATTCGGCCTGACGCACCACCACGGGGCCGTTCTCAAGGTTGTCGACCCGAACCTGGGCTTGCCAAGCCTCGCCTTGCGCCTTGTCGTAGCTGGCGGTTATGCGCGCGTTTTGTATCTGTGTCGGCTGGCCGGAAAAGGGCAGGCGGGTCGGGGTGTCGTCGGTGCCGATACGCCCTGTCACCGCGAATTGTTCGGGCCAGCCATCGGCGGCAATCCGTGCTTCGCCGCGCAGGTCCATGGCCGCGCTTTCCGCCCGGAACCGCGAGATTGACAGCGCCCCGTCATCCCGACGCGTTGCGCGCAATTCCAGCGCGGTTTCCTGCCCGAAGAAGGGCCGCAGGTCTGGTTGGAACAGCGGGCGAAGATCCCCGGCAAGATCCGCCGAAAAGCGGCGTGTGGCGGTGTCGGCCTCGCGCATTGTCGCGATGGTGCCGCTGAACCGTTCAACCCCGTCCGAGGCAAGGGCCAGTTCTGCGTTGTAGTCATCCAACGGCCCGTTGCCGGCCAGTGTAAAGTCAATCGCGGGTTGCCCGGGCAGGTTGATTATACGCGACAAAAGGCCATTCTCGGCTTCGCTCAGCGCAAGGTCGATGGAAAGTTCGCGGCTGGAGTTGTCGAATCCCGCGTCTAGCGTCAACTCGGCCGGTTTGTCGAGGCGCGTGATGGCCAGTTCGGCGGTGCCTTCCCCGGCATCGAGCGCCATGGCGCCTTCGAACTTGAATTCGGCAGCTTCGCCCAGCACAGGCGCGGCGAGGGTGACCTCGTCGATACGCAGGGTGCCGATGTTGATCGAAACGGGCAGGTCGGGCAGGTTGAACTCTCGCGCCTCGGTGTCGGCCGGGCTTGGCCCGCCATCGTCGGGCAGACGGCGCAGGATGATGGCTTCGGCGGTCAGTTTGTCGATATTGAGCCGCCCGCTCAAAAGCGCGCTGCGGGTCCAATCAAGTTCGGCATTCTGCAATTCAAGCCAGATGCCGTCGTCGTCGGCGATGGTCAGCCGGTCCAGCGTAGCTTGCGAGGATAACGCGCCCCGGAACCCTTCGATGCGCACCTCGCGGCCCGCGTCCGACAGGTTGTCTTCCAGAAAGCCGATGATCAGCCCGCGATCATCGTCCTGCGCGGCGGCTGGAGCGGCAAGGCAAATGAGCATGGATATGAAGATCAAAAGGCTGCGCATCAGAAGGCCTGCCCGATACCGATGTAAAGTTCGAAGTCTTCGCCAGCGCCGTTGTCCAGCGGCGTGGCAAGGTCAACCCGGATGGGGCCGATGCCGGTGTCATAGCGCAGGCCAAAGCCCGCACCGCTGTGCCAGTCGCCGTTGCGGCTGCCCCAGCTGTCTTGACCGACAAAGCCGGTATCGGCGAAGGCCACGGCCCCGAATTTGCCTTTCAGGTCGGCGCGAATTTCGCCTGACAGGGCAAAGAACGACCGCCCGCCAAGACGGTTGCCGCCGCCCAGGTCGACGGCCAGCGATTGATAGGGCTGGCCCCGGACAGTACCCGCACCCCCCGAGAAAAACAGCATGTTGGGCGGCACTTCCGTCAGGCCCGCGCCATTGACCGAGCCAATCTGTGCGCGGGCTGCGGCGATCACGCTGTCGTTGGCATCGAGGGCCAGATAACCCCGCGCATCGGTGTAAAGCCGCGCACCAGAGCCGCCTTGATCAAGGCCCAGGAACGGGGTGGCTTCGACCGCGACATAAAAACCCTTGCGCGCGTCCAGCGTGTTATCGCGGGTATCCCAAGTGAGCGAGGTCGGAAACAACAGGTGTTCGATCGTGCGGCTGCCCAGATCGTCGTCGATCTCGGTGTATTGATAGGCAATTCCGGCTTCCCCGGTGAGGGTGTCGGAAAAGATATGGCTGGCCCCTGCGCCAAGGCGAACGCGGCGTTCGCGGTAGTCGGGCTCGTCTTCTTCGGCCAGTTCGCCTTCGATGTACAGGGCGGTGTCGGGGGTGATGGTGGCGGGACGTTCGAATCGTCCCTTGAGAAGGTAATCCATGCCGCCCGAGTCGCCGCCAATGCCGCCGACCTCGGCATCGATGCGCAGGCGTTCGGCCCCGCCAAGAAGGTTGCGGTGAAGCCAAAACCCCGAAAGCATCACCCCTTCGAGCGAGGACAGCTCGGCGCCGAAGCCGATACGGCGGCGCTTGGCATCGACGATCTGGGCGTTGATATCGAGCGTGCCATCGGGATTGGCGGTTTCGGCCTCTTGCATGGCGACGGATTGGAATGTGCCGGTGCGACGCAGGCGGGTGGCAGCGCGATCAACCTCTTCGGGGTCGAAAGTCGTGCCCTCGGGCAAGCCGGCGATTTCCCGGATGCGGTCGGGCCTGACGCGGCTTTCGCCGCGCGGGATCAGGCTGCCGAACCGCAGGCGGGGGCCGGGCGCAAGGGCGATGCGCGCCGTGAGGGCCTGCTTGCCATGATCGGCGGTGATGGATTGGTCGGCGACACGGGCCTTGGCATGGCCGGTGTCGCGCCAGCCTTCGACCCCGGCCTGTGCGGCGTCACGGATCGTATCGGCGCGGGCCAGGGCCCCACGCCGAAACCCCTTGGGCAATTCGGTGCCCGGGGCCCGTGGCGTCACCTCGGCGCGGTCAAACAGGAAGGCCGGGCCGGGATCGACGGTAATTTGAACCTCGTCGATGCGGGCGGGGGCCTCAAGCGGCGGAATCGCAGCAGCCTCGCGCCCGTCGACGGTAATGCGAACCGACGGGCCGTAACGCCCGGCTTCGAACATCACGCCGATCAGGCGGGCGTAATCGGCGCGCGCGGCGGCCAGGATGTCTTGGGGTGTCGCGTCGTCGCGCTTGGCGGTTTCCAACGTCAAGGAGCCATCCCGAAGCCGGTTGGCCAGATCCTCGCCGGCCCCGGGGGCCGACAGGCGCACCTCGCTGGGCCGCGCGCCAATGGGCATGGCCACAAGGCCCAGCATCAAGACCAAGGCGCAGGCACGTTTCGGCAGCGAATCTTTCACGTCAGGCAGCTTTCTTCCAAGTGTTGGCGCATACATCTCATGCAGGCGCCGTGAATGCCACGGTCAAGCGCATCACATCAGCGTTAGGCAAGTTTTTTCCGATAGCGTCATGTCGCGTCTTGCAACTCCTGTTCGAGGGCGCGTTCCACGGCGCCACGCGGCCGGGTGAAGCGGGCCAGCAGGTCATATAGCACCGGTGTGACCACGAGCATCAGGACGGCGGAAAGCGCAAGCCCGGCGATGATTACCGTGCCGATGGCGTTGCGGCTTTCGGCCCCGGCGCCAGTGGCCAGCACGAGGGGAAGCGCGCCAAGGACGGTCGACAGCACGGTCATCATGATCGGACGTAGGCGCAGGGTGGCGGCGGCAATCACGGCCTCGCGGATGTCCTTGCCCTCGTCGCGCAATTGATTGGCGAACTCGACAATCAGGATACCGTTCTTGGCCACGAGCCCGATAAGAAGGATGATCCCGATCTGGCTGTAAACATTCAGCGACAGCCCCCCAAGCGCCATGGCATAGATCGCGCCCGCAACGCCCACCGGCACCGTCAACAGGATGGTCACCGGATGCACGAAGCTTTCGAATTGGGCGGCCAGCACCAGAAAGACGATCAATAGCGAAAGCGCAAAAACCATATTGGCCCCCGAGGCGGTATCCTTGAACGTGCGCGATTGGCCCTCGTACCCCAGGTTGGCCTCGGCAGGCAGGATCTCGGCCGCGGCCTGCTCCAACTCGCCCAGGACCGACCCGAGGTCATACCCGGGGGCGAGCGCGCCGGAAAGCTGGATCGAGGGTAACCTGTCGAAGCGGCGCAGCGAGGGGGCGGCGGCGTTTTCTTCGACCGTGACAAGCGCGCCCAAGGGGACAAGGCTTTCGCCGTCGCTCGCACGAATGAAGATATTGTCGATATCCGAGGGCGTGCGGCGGTCGTCCTCCTGCGCCTGGGCGATCACCGGGTATTCGCGGCCCCGGCTGACGAAGGTGGTCATTTGCCGCGAGGCCAGCATGGTTTGCAGGGTGTTGGCGATCACATCGGCAGAAATGCCCAGATCATCGGCGCGTTCGCGGTCGATGCGCAGGTCGAGTTGCGGCAGGTTCTGTTCGAAATCGATTTCCGGGTTCACAAGCCCTTCGATGGTTTCCGCGCGTTCAAGCAGCGCCGTTGACCAGTCTTTGACGCTGTCGAAATCGGGGCCGCCGATCACCACCCGCACAGGTGTGGAATTGCCGCGCAGGCCAAGCCCTGCCGGGGTGACGGGAAAGCCGCGTGCAATGGTGACCTGGTTCATCTGCGGGGAAATACGGCGGACCACGTCGCTGATGGGTGTGCTGCGCTCGTCCCACGGGGCCAGGCGGAAGACAACGAAGGACCGCCACGCCCGGTTGCCCCAGCCGGTAAAGGTGAAAACCGTTTCGACGATGCCTTCGTCGCGCATCGGTTGCAGGATGGCTTCGACCTGTCGGGCGGCCTGGTCGGTATACTCCACGGTGCTGCCTTGCGGGGCGGTCAGCGGCACGAAGCCCACACCACGATCTTCGCGGGGGGCCAGTTCGCGGGGCAGGCCGTCGTAAAACAGTGCCGCGCCCCCGATGATCGTGACGGCGAGGGCCAGCACCACCACGGGCATGCGCAAGGCGCGGGTCAGAAGCGCGGTATAGCTTTTCTGCACGACGCCGCGCGGGGCTTGGCTATCCTGAGGGGCGGGGGCGGCCCCCTTGCGCAGAACCTTGGAGGCCAGGGCAGGACAGGCCGTGAGGGCGACGAAGGTCGAGATGGCCACCGTGCCGGCCATGACCCAGCCGAATTCGATGAACAGCCGCCCCACTTGCCCCGGCATGAAAGACAGCGGCACGAAAACCGCGATCAGGGTGGCCGAGGTGGCCAGCACCGCGAAGGTCACTTGCCGGGCGCCTTTCATGGCGGCGACAAGGGGTGTTTCACCGTTCTCGATCCGGCGCTGGATATTCTCCAGAACAACAATGGCGTCATCCACCACCAAACCGATGGCCAGCAGCAGCGCCAGCAGTGTTAGTGTATTGAGCGAAAAGCCCCACGCGCCGATCAGGACAAAGGCCCCGACAAGTGAAACCGGGATGGTGATGGCCGGGATCAGCGTGGCACGCAGTGAGCGCAGGAAGACAAGGATGACCAGCACCACGAGAACAAGCGAGATGCCAAGCGCCTGCAGCACCTCGCGGATGGAAGCCCCGACGAAAAGCGCATCGTCCGAGCCGACGATGATCTTCATGCCTTCGGGCAGGGTGGGGCGCAGGCGATCAATCTCGGCGCTTACGGCGTTGGATATCTGCAAGGTGTTGGATTGGCTTTGGCGCTGCACCGCGATGCCGATGGAAACGCGGCCGTCGCTGCGCGCGATGGTGGAATCGTCGGCCACGCCGGGGGCGACCTGCGCGACATCGCCAAGCCGGACGGGGTAGCCCGCCACACGGTCCAGCACCACGTCGCGGAAATCCTCGACGCTTTGCAGGCGGCTGTTGAGGCGCACGGAAAGCTGGCGGTCTTTCGATTGCACCTCGCCCGCGGGAAGTTCCACGTTGTTGCGCAAAAGCGCGCGTTCCACATCGGCCACGGTCAATTTGCGCGCGGCCAGCGCGCGGCGATCCAGCCAGATGCGCACGGCAAAGGGCCGGTCGCCATAGATGCGCAGGTTGGCCACACCATCCAGCGTGGCGAGGCGATCGACGATAAAGCGGTCGATATAATCGGTGATCTCGGGCGTCGTCATCCGGTCGGAGGTGACGGCAAGACGCATGACCGGGTCGGCATCGGCATCGCTTTTTTCGACCTCTGGCGCTTCGGCCTCCTCGGGGAGGTCATCGCGCACGCGCCCGACGGCATCGCGAACGTCATTGGCGGCGACGTCAACGTCCTGGCCTGCCTCGAACTCGATCGTAACGCGGGAACGGCCCTGCCGGCTTTCGGATGAAATGGACCGGATGCCCGAGATCGAGGCCACGGCCCCTTCGACGGTTTCGGTGATATCGGTGTCGATCACCTCGGGGGCGGCGCCGCGGTAATTCGTGGTGACGGTGACGACGGCATTGTCCACGTCGGGCAATTCACGCACCGGGATGTCGCGCAGGGCGGCGATGCCGAAGACGATCAACAACAGGCTTGCCACGGCGGCAAGCACCGGACGGCGAACAGAGATATCCGAAAGCGTCATGAGCCTTGTCCGTCGGGATCTGATGCGGGGCTGTCGGCATTCAAAATCTGCACCTGTCGGCCATCACGAACCCGGTGCAGGCCGCGTATGACAACGCGCGTTCCGGCGTCAAGCCCATCGAGAAGGGCAACCATGCCATCGCGGCGCGCACCGGTTTTGACAGCAACGCGGGTGGCGATATCGCCGTCGAGCGTGAAGACATAGCTTTGAGCGGCCTGAAAAATGATCGCCTCTTCGGGAACGACGAGGTGCTCGGCCTCGTCGATGATCAGGTCAAGCGACATGAACATGCCCGAGGGCAGGATGCCGTCGGGGTTGGGGATGACAGCGCGGGCGCGGAACGCGCGGCTGATCGGGTCAATCCTGCTGTCGACGGCCTCGATCTGTCCGGTGAAGCTTTGCCCGGGGAAAGCCGCGCTGTGGGCGGTGACCTTCTGGCCGATCTTGATCCGGGCGAACAGGGTTTCGGGAAGGGCGAATTCAACCTCGACTTCGGAAAGGTCGTCAAGCCGGGTGATCAGCGTTCCGGCGCTGACCCGTGCGCCTTCGTCGATTTCGGCCAGGCCGACCACGCCCGCGAATGGGGCCAGGATGGTGCGTTCGGTCAGCCTTTGACGGGCGCGATCAAGCTGCGCACGGGCCTCGGCAAGGCGGGCGGTGGCTTCCTCCAAGGCGGCCTCGGCCACGGCATTGGTGCGGCGCAACTGTGTTACGCGCGACAGGGCTTGTTCGCGTTCTGTCAGGCGTGCCTCGGCCTCGACCAGATCGGCCTGTGCAATCGTGTCGTCAAGACGCACGAGAACGGCGCCCTTGTCGACCCCTGCGCCCGGTGTGATGCCAAGTTCGACGACACGGCCATCGGTTTCGGGAACGATCTCGATGGAGCGTTTGGCGCGGCTGGTGCCCACGGCTTCGACAATGTCGCGCAGGGTGCGCACCTCGGCCTGGGCCACTTCGACTGTTGCCGCGCTTGCACCACGCGATTGCGCGGCTGTGCTTTCGGTGCCGGTCGATGAATATCGCTGATAGCCTTCGTATGCGCCGTATCCGACAGCCGCAAGCAGGCACAAGACCAAGATTTGTTTCCAGACCGGCACGAATTTGCCCTTCTTTGTTATGGGGCGTTCGAAGGTTGCCCGCTTTGCAGGAATGGTAATACCATGCCGGCGATTGACAATCTATTGTCTCGGGTCAAGCCGCCCGGTGATGGGCGGACAGTCTTGCGCGTGTTACTTTCCAGATATCGTTCAGCAAGGCGAGATGCGCCCCGATGTCATCTTTTCGGCCTGACAGGCAGGCGTCCTCGGCCCGGCTCAGCGTGGATTGCATTGCGGTTGCGCCAATGATGGCGGCCGAACCTGCAAGCTTGTGAAGCCTGTCGGCCAGCGTGCCGAAGTCTGCCTGTTCCAACAAATCCCCGGCCTCGGCAATCAATGTGTCTGCCTCGGCAAAGAAATCCTGCAGCGTGAGGGTCAAGCGATCGGGCGGGATCATCTCGGTAAGCTGTTTGAGAACATGGTCATCAAGGACCGGGTGGTCGGGCGCGGGCGGGTTTCGCAGGGGCTCGGTATTGGCCTGCTTACCGGCGACAATCGCGCGAAGCTCACTGCGGGGCAGGGGTTTGGTGAGTATGCCTTCGGCGCCCGAGGCGTGAAGCTCTGCGTCGATTTCGGTTTCAAGATTGATATGCGCGGTCAGGAAAAGAACCCGGGCGTTGCAGGAGGGGCCAGTGCCCTGGGTGATCCTGCGCGCCGCTTCGAGACCGCCGATACCGGGCATCGAGATATCCATCAGGATCAGGTCGAAGGCATCAATCTCGGCGGCGGCAATGGCGGCGGCCCCGTCGGCCACGGCGCGCACGCTGTGGCCATCCTTTTCCAGCATCTGTGCCAGGACGTATCGGTTTGCGCTGTTGTCTTCGGCGATCAGAACCGAACGGCGGGCGGTGCCGTGTTTCTCGGGGTCGACAGTTTCGCGATGCGGCTTCTTCGCGGCCTTGGGCAAAGGCAGCCAGACCCAGAAAAGGCTTCCTTCCCCCTCGACGCTTTCGACCCCGATTTGCCCACCCATGAGCGTGACCAGTTGCCGGGCAATACCCAGTCCAAGCCCGGTGCCCTCGACCATCTCGGAGGCCTCTCCGCCAAGGCGCACATAATCGTCGAAGATGCGGGGCAGGTCGGATTCACCGATGCCGATGCCGGTATCGGAAACCTGGATTTCCACGATGGATGTATCGTTGCTCGTTCCCTCGTGGCGCGTTGCCTCAAGGGTGATGGTGCCGTTCTCGGTGAATTTTATGGCGTTCGCGATGAGGTTGATCAGAACTTGTTGAACACGGCCCTTGTCGCCCGAAACATGCCCCAGCGGTTGCTTCGGCGGCAAAAACTCAAGCGTGGTGTTGCGGGCTTCGGCGTTATGACGTTCCGCGGTCGTCAAATCCTTCAAAAGCTTGTCGAGGTTGAACACGGTTTCGCGCAGGCGCAGCGTACCGCCATCGGCCTGCGTAATCTCAAGCGCATCATTGATCTGGTTCAGCAACTGTTGCCCCGATCCATGCATGATACGCGCATAGCGCCGCTGCTCCTTGGTCAGGCGGGTTTCATCAAGAAGGTCGAGGGTGCCCAGTATACCATGCAGTGGCGTGCGCATCTCGTGGCTGATCATGGCAAGGAAACGCGCCTTGGCCCGTTCCCCGGCCAGCGCATTGTCGCGCGCCACCTGCATTTCGGATTCCGCCGCGACCCGGCGCGAGATATCGCGGATGAAACTTACGCATACCTCGTCGCCCATGCGATCCGCCATATCGGCCGAAAGCTCGACGGGAAAATGATCGCCGTTCGGTGCGCGTGCCATGAGATTGGCGCATCGGTTTGGCCCCTGCGCGCAGGATTGGATAAGGCGTGCCCCGGCCAGGGGGGCCAATTCTCCGCTGTCGTCGCGCCGGAAAAGAACGTTCCGGACATTGGGCGGCGGCCCATCGGTGGCCTCGGCAAGGCCGAACATCCGGATGGCGGCGGCGTTCTTGTCGACGATGTCACCGTTCGGGGCCACCACCAATACGGCATCCTGCGAGGTGTTCAGAATGGTCGTCAGGCGGTTCAGAGTCTTGCGGTTTTCAAGCGCCCGGCGGCGGTAAAGATGAAAAAGCCGCCACAACAGGATCAGCAGAGAGATCATGCCGACCATCATCAGCACCACCAATGCGGTCAGCCGGATCAGTTGGCCTAAAAGCGCGTTGCGTTCGTTGTTGGTTTGTTGCGCGTCGATGGCCACCCCCGCGATCGAGAGTTGCCGAATAGGCGGGGTGAGACTCTCAAGGTGGTCGATCAGACGGGCCCGTTGCGCCAGGAGGTCGTCGTCGGGGCCATCCATGACCGACAGGATCGACGTCAGTTCGGCTTTGATCGTTTTCAGGTTGGGGGATAATTCGTTGTTGGCCCATATTTCGGCAAAGCCGCGCCCGCGCGACAGGGTGACGACCCGGCTGTAGAGGGCATTGAACCTGCGGTGCGCTTCGTCGATCGTGGCCGGGTTGTCCCCATCCATACGATCAAGCGCGTCGATGGCCTTGAGCTGCTCCACCTCAAGCTGCGCCACGGTCCATTGCAGGTTGTCGGTTGCGCTTGTGCCCAGTTCGTCCAGTTTGAAAAAGACTTGCGCGGTCATGTAGACCGCAGCGACAAGGCAAATACCGGCCAGACCGCTGAACACGGTAAGTTGGAATCTGCGACGCAAAAGACGTCGTATCAGTTTTCCGGCAGCCATCGACAAGGGTCTCGCGAAAGGAAGCGTCACATCGTGCTAGCGCGAAACGGTGATCCGGTCCAGTTGCCAGACACTTCGGGTATAAATCATCTCGGTGCGAAAGGCGGGGTCGGAGTCGTAGTTGTAAATCAGCCAGACAGGTCCTTTCTCGCGCACTGTCATCGGTTGGTCGTTTCGCATCAAGGCCAATAACGCGCCGCCGCGATTGACCTCGCTTACCGGTATTTGAACCCAGTAGTCGTTGATTGCCTGAACTGTCAGGGTTCCCTCGGTGATACCGAACTCGGCCAGTAAATCCGCAAGCCACACGCCATCGAACCGTTGCTGCCCTTGGGTCCAAACGGTCTTGGTTTCAAAGCCCGACAGTGGGAGAGACATCAAATGCGCGCGGGTAATCTTGGTGGTAAGGGTGCCCGGCCCGCCCGAAAGCGGTTGCACCAGGGTGAAAAGCGGATCTTCCTGTTCGGCCTGTGCCTGATGCGGACAAAGCCACGCCAGCAAACCGCCCCCCGAGATCGCAAGAAATTGACGACGCTCAAGCAAAATACGAGACTTTCCGATACCAAGGACTACACCACGGATAATAGCGTTTTTTCCGCTTTCAGAACTATCCCCCTATTCAAAGGCATAGGTCAAAGGTAAATTACCTGTGTGGTAGGGGACAGGACTTGTGTGCCGGGAACGGCATTTGAACTGAGGCTACGGGAGCGCCGGGCGCTTTAGGATGAACAAGAAACACTTATTGTTGGCCGATGATCACGACCTTGTTCGTGAAACGATTGCTGCGTATTTGAGACAACAGGATGGCTTGGAGGTGGCTGTGGCCGCGTCTCTGGAAGAGGCGCTTGCAAAGGCGCGGACGGTGGAATTCGACCTTGTGCTGTTGGATTACGCGATGCCGGGGATGGATTCCCTTGGCGGTCTTGGCCGCATGAAAGAGGCGGTCGCCTGTCCGGTTGCAATCCTTTCCGGCGCGGCCCCGCCGGATGTGGCGCGTCGGGCGTTGCGGTCGGGGGCGGCGGGGTTTCTGCCCAAAACGCTTGACCCGATGTCGCTTGTTACGGCGGTGCGCCACATGCTGCTTGGTGAAACCTACATGCCCCTGGAGTTTCTGAACGACCCCGGGCAATCCGAAAAACGCGTCGTCCTGACCCCGCGCGAAAAGGATGTGTTGCGGGGGGTGGCCGAGGGTAAATCCAACAAGGAAATCGCCCGTGATCTCAATATCCAGGAAGTCACGGTCAAGCTTCATGTCAAGACGTTGTCGCGCAAACTGGGGGCGCGCAATCGGACCCATGCGGCCATGCTTGGCCGCGATATGGGGCTGACCTGACGGCGCCACGGTCTTTTGGGTTTGACATCGCGTTGCACAGGGCAGGATAAGCAGCCTTGATATGAGCAGGAAACCCTTTGCCCGATTGGAAGATGTGCTTGGTGCGATCGCCTTGATCGCGGCCTTTTTCATGCTTGGGGTGTTTGACTTCAAAAAAGAGGACCCGCTTGTCGAAGCGGGGCTGCGGGCCGCCTCGGGCGAGGTGATCCGCGAGGCCAGGCACGCGGTAAAGGTCGAGGTGGACGGCCGCGACCTGACCTTGACCGGACTGGTCGATAGTGAAGCCGAGAAAACCCGGCTTTTGAACGGGTTGCGCCAGATCGAAGGGCACGGGAGTATCGATGCCGAGGTCAAGGTCCTGGACCCCGCGGTGCCCTTCGTAACGAGTTTCGAATGGCAGGCGGAAGGCGGGGTAACGGCCTCCGGCTCGGTGCCGACCGAGGCCGCCAGAACGCGGCTGTCACAGGTGTTCAAGGCCGATCTGGCCGGATTGGAACTGGCCTCGGGTGCGCCGGGGAAATGGCTGGAAATGGCCGCTTTGGTGGCGCAGGCCGCAGGCCATCTTGAGGCCGGGCGCGTGGTGATGGAAGATCATGCGGTGACGCTTGAGGCAACCGCCCTTACGCCGCTGGACGCCGGTCGCGCCGAGCGCCTGCTTGAGGCGGCACCGGCGGCGTTCAACCTGTCTGTCGATATGGATTTGCTGGATGACGGCAGCCCGATGCGCCTTTCGGCACGGCGCAGCGTGGAGGGAAATATTCGTTTCGCGGGCAAGCTGCCCGAGGGCATGACAATCGCCGATTATGACCTTTCCGAGGTGGCGCGAAGCCCTGTTTCCGCCCCCGTGGCGGATTGGGACACGGCCCTGCGTCTTGGGGTGCAGGCCTTGAGCCATCTGCGGATCGGGCATCTGAGCGTGACCGGCCGCAGCCTGAGCCTGAACGGCGAGGCGTGGTCGGACCGGGCCATGGCGCAGGTACAGGATGTGATGGCCGAATTGCCCGAGGAAATGATCGCAAGCGTCGATGTGATCCAGATGGATGATGGTCAACCGTTTGATTTGACCGTGACATTCGATGGCGCCAAGGCCGAAGCCACGGGCAAGGTGCCGAATGATCTGAACCTGCGCACCCAAGGGGCTTTTCTGGGCCATCCAATGACGGCATCCGACATGACCTTGGCCCAGGTTTCGGCCAATCCGGCATGGTGGGACGCGGCGACGCGGGGGCTGGAGGCGCTCGGGGTGTTCGACGCGGGGGAAATGCGGGTTCGGAACGGGCGGTTGCGCCTTTCGGGCCAGGCGTTCGGCCCGGATGAGCGCGCCAGGATCGAAGCGGCGCTGCGCCCGCTTGCGGACCAGGTTGTCGTGGATCTGGATTTGACGCTGAAAGACGATGGCAGCCCGGCGCGACTGCTGTTGGAATGGGATGGAAAAACGGCCCGCGCCAAGGGAAAACTGCCGGAGGAAATGGACATCGCCGCCATGGCCGAGACTTTTGGCGCACCTGTCATGGATGACGGAATTGCGGTGGCCTATCTTCCGGTCAAGCCGAGGTTTTCCGGGGCGGTGGACAAAGGCGTGAAGGCCTTGGCGCTGGCCGAGCAAGGCAAGCTGTCGATTGACGAACGCCAGTTGCGGCTTGATGCCTTGTTGCGCGATCCTGATGCCGGTGCTTCGGTGAAAGAAATTTTTGGCGATATGCCAGAGGGTTACACCCCGGATATCGTGTTGGACTTCCTGGATGACGGGCGCCCATTCTACTTGACGATGCAGTTCGATGGCCAAGCGGTGGTCAGCGCCGGGAAAGTGCCGCGGGATCTCGGGGTGGCCTCGCAGGGGGCGATCTTTGGGCGCGAGGTGCAGGCCGACGATCTGAGTTTTGCCGATGTCTTGGCCAGCCCGGAATGGTGGGGCGCGGCGCGGGCCGGAATCGTGGCGCTTTCGATGCTCGAACGCGGTGCATTGGAGGTGGATAGCGACGTGATCCGCCTGCGCGGGCGCGTGAGCGGCCCCCGCCAACGCGACATCATCGAACGCCGGCTGTCGTACTTGCCCGAGGGGTTTACAGCGAGTGTCGAACTGACGGTACCGCCTGAAACCGATGCGCCGCAGTAACGTCAAACCGAATCGGGATGCCGATTCCCGGGAGGTCGGCGAGGGCGTGCGCTATCGGTATCGTCGTCGTAACCGTTCCGCCGTTAAAGCGGTCCGCCCTTAACCTGATCCCCAGCTAAGGGCGAAACGGTTCAGCCGGCACTGCCTGACCCGCTTTCGGCCTTGGCTTTGAACGCCTTGGCGCGATCAAGAAGCAATTTGCGCGCCGCGATATTGGCGCGGCGCACGCGCATCGAGGTCAAAAAGGCCTCTTCGGCGGTTTGCGAGGTGGCACCGAGCAGCTTGACGATATCGGAAATGATGCTGTCGTCGCCGGTGGCGTCGACATACTTGATAACGTCCAAAGCCAGTTCATCGGCCAAGTCCTCGGTGACACCCATGGGTTACCTCGTGGATTCGGTCAGTCGGCGTTTGACGTAACCGGTCACGTTGTCGATCATGGAATCCATGTACGGCTCTTCGAAGAAGTGACCGGCGCCTTCGACCTCGTCGTGGGTTACGGTGATACCCTGCTGTTCCTGCAACTTCGAGACCAGCGCCGTCGTGTCGGCGGGGGGTGCCACGCGATCGGCCGCGCCGTTGATGATCAAGCCCGAAGAAGGGCAGGGCGCAAGGAAGGAAAAATCGTACATGTTGGCGGGGGGCGATACCGAGATGAATCCGGTAATCTCGGGCCGGCGCATCAAAAGCTGCATGCCGATCCAGGCCCCGAAAGAGAAGCCCGCAACCCAGCAGTGCTTTGAGTTGTTGTTCATCGACTGTAGATAATCGAGGGCCGAGGCGGCATCGGAAAGTTCGCCAACGCCTTGATCGTATTCGCCCTGGCTTCGGCCCACGCCGCGGAAATTGAAGCGCAGCACGGTGAAGCCCATGTTGTAAAAGGCGTAATGCAGGTTATAGACGACCTTGTTGTTCATCGTGCCGCCGAACTGCGGGTGCGGGTGCAGCACGATGGCGATGGGGGCGTCTTTTTCCTTTTGGGGGTGATAGCGGCCTTCGAGCCGACCCTCGGGGCCGGGAAAAATTACCTCGGGCATGGATTCCCTTGTCCTTCTTGCTAAGGTGTGGGCGGTATTCTTGACGGAATTGCTCAAGCACCTTAGAAATGTTCTAAATTAGGCCAGCGTGGCAGGCCAGACCCTAGCCGAGATAAGCGTTGCGCGGGGTCAGGTCAATCTATTCGCGGAGGAAGCGCCATGAAACTGAGCACAAAAGGCCGCTACGCCATGGTGGCGCTTGTCGATATCGCCTTGCAGGACGCCGAAACACTGGTGACGCTGAGCGATATTGCAAAGCGGCAGGACATTTCCCTGCCCTATCTGGAGCAGCTTTTTGTCAAGCTGCGGCGGGCCGAGCTGGTGACCTCGGTCCGTGGGCCGGGCGGTGGCTATCGCCTGTCACGGCCGGCATCGGAAATCCGGGTGTTCGAGGTGCTGGCGGCGGTGGATGAGACCGTGGATGCCCTGCACAAGGGCGCCGGTGCCTCGGGCGCGGCCAGCGGATCGCGGGCGCAGTCGATGACCAACCGCTTGTGGGAGGGGTTGAGCGCACAGGTGTACGTTTTCCTGCACCAGACCCGGTTGAGCGACGTGGTGGGCAACGGTTTGGCCCCGTGTCCGGCGGTGCCCACATTCTTTGCCGTGGTGGATGAGGAATGAGGACCGGTCGCGGAGGATTTGCGCCGCCTTCGGCGTCGCCCGGGCGGGGGGCGTTGCCCCCCACGTTGAAACCTTGCGGTTTTCAACGCTCCCCCCAGGATATTTGTGAAAAGAAGAAAGAGCGGACGGTTTGAGCCGGGTGTATTTGGACTACAATGCGACGGCCCCTTTGCGGGCCGAGGCGCGCGCGGCCATGATCCGGGCGATGGACGTGGTCGGCAACCCGTCGTCGGTGCATGGCGAGGGGCGCGCGGCCAAGGGGCTGATCGAGCGGGCCCGGGGGCAGGTGGCCTCCGCACTCGGGGCCGATGGGGCGGATGTGATCTTTACCTCGGGGGCCACGGAAGCGGCGGCCTTGGCCTGTGCCGGGCGGGGGTTGCATGGGGCCGCGGTGGAGCATGATGCGGTCAAGGCCTGGATCACGGCGGATTTGCCGGTGGATTCGAATGGCCATGTGACGGTGAGCGATCCGGCGCAATCGGTGTTGCAACTGGCCAATTCGGAGACCGGGGTGATACAGGACCTGCCCGAGGGGCTGGCCATGTCGGATATGACGCAGGGCTTCGGCAAATTGCCCTTGGCCTTCAACTGGTCGGGGTGCGAGATGGCGATTGTCTCGTCCCACAAGCTTGGTGGGCCAAAGGGTGTCGGTGCCTTGGTGGTCAAGCGCGGCACCGAGGTGGCGGCGCGGATCAAGGGCGGGGGGCAAGAGATGGGCCGCCGGTCGGGGACCGAGAACGTTATCGGGATTGCCGGATTCGGCGCGGCGGCGGAGGCGGCCATGCGGGATCTTTCGGATGGAGTTTGGGCGCGCACTGCCGAATTTAGAAAGATTCTAGAAAAAGTGATTGCAGACGGGGCAAAAGAGACTATTTTTGTCGGGAAAGATAGCGCGCGGCTGCCCAATACGCTTTGCATGATAACGCCCGGATGGAAGGGCGAAACGCAAGTCATGGCGATGGATTTGGCAGGCTTTGCGGTGTCCAGCGGCTCGGCCTGTTCCAGCGGAAAGGTGCGCGCCAGCGGGACGCTGGAGGCCATGGGGTTCACCCCCGAAGACGCGGCCTGTGCGCTGAGGGTTTCACTGGGACCCGAGACGTCGAAAGACGAGGTCATGCGCTTTGGCGAGGCATGGCTGAAGCAATGGACCAAGCATCGCGCCCGGGCGGCGTGACACGACAACCAAGGAGGTGGCCTTATGGCGGCACTGGATGACACACAGGTCAAGGAAGGCGTTGATCAGGAAACGGTCGATGCGGTGCGCGAGGTTGGCGGCGCTTACAAATACGGCTGGGAAACCGATATCGAGATGGAATATGCGCCCAAGGGCCTGACCGAAGATATCGTGCGCCTGATCAGCGAAAAGAACAACGAGCCGGAGTGGATGACCGAGTGGCGTCTGCAGGCCTATCAGCGCTGGTTGCAAAAGAAAGAGCCCGACTGGGCGATGCTGGATTACCCGAAAGTGGATTTCCAGGAGCAGTATTATTATGCCCGTCCCAAGAGCATGACCGAAAAGCCCAAATCGCTGGACGAGGTCGACCCCAAGCTTCTGGAAACCTATGAAAAGCTGGGCATCCCGCTGAAGGAGCAGATGATCCTTGCCGGTGTCGAAGGGGCCGAGGAGGCCCCCGCCGAGGGCCGCAAGGTGGCGGTTGACGCGGTGTTTGACTCGGTTTCGGTCGGCACGACCTTCCAGAAAGAGCTTGAGAAGGCGGGCGTCATTTTCTGTTCGATCTCCGAAGCGATCGAGAAACACCCCGAACTGGTCAAGAAATACCTTGGCTCGGTGGTGCCGGTGAGCGACAACTTCTATGCTACGCTCAATTCGGCGGTGTTCTCGGATGGCTCCTTTGTTTACGTGCCCCCCGGTGTGCGCTGCCCCATGGAGCTGAGCACCTATTTCCGGATCAATGCGGAAAATACCGGACAGTTCGAGCGGACGCTGATCATTGCCGACAAGGGCTCTTACGTGAGCTATCTTGAGGGCTGCACCGCGCCGCAGCGCGATGAAAGCCAGTTGCACGCGGCGGTGGTTGAAATTGTCGTCGAGGAAGACGCCGAGGTGAAATATTCCACCGTGCAAAACTGGTTCCCCGGGAACGAGGATGGCACCGGCGGCATTTACAACTTCGTGACCAAGCGGGCCGATTGCCGGGGCGACCGGGCCAAGGTGATGTGGACGCAGGTGGAAACCGGTTCGGCGGTCACCTGGAAGTATCCGTCCTGCATCCTGCGCGGCAATGAAAGCCAGGGCGAGTTTTATTCCATCGCCATCACCAACAACCACCAGCAGGCCGATACCGGCACCAAGATGGTGCATCTGGGCAAAAACACCAAGTCGCGGATCGTCTCGAAGGGGATCAGTGCAGGCGTGGCGCAGAATACCTATCGCGGGCTGGTCAGCATGCACCCCAAGGCCAAGAACAGCCGGAACTACACCCAGTGTGACAGCCTGCTCATTGGCGACAAATGCGGGGCGCATACGGTGCCTTATATCGAGGTTAAGAACAACTCTTCCCGTGTGGAACATGAGGCGACCACCTCCAAGGTGGATGACGACCAGATGTTCTATTGCCGTCAGCGCGGCATGGACGAGGAAGAGGCAGTGGCCTTGGTTGTCAATGGGTTCTGCAAGGACGTGTTGCAGGCGCTGCCGATGGAGTTTGCCATGGAGGCGCAGCAACTGGTTGCGATCAGCCTCGAAGGCTCGGTGGGCTAAGGCCCACCGCCCGGCCTGACAAGGAGCGCATGATGATTGTCACGACCACCAACGGCGTTGAAGGTCGCAAGATCACCGATTACCGCGGGATCGTGGTGGGTGAGGCGATCATGGGGGCGAATATCTTTCGGGATTTCTTTGCCCAGATCACCGATGTCGTCGGTGGCCGTTCGGGCGCTTATGAAAGCAAGTTGCAGGATGCGCGCGACACGGCACTGAACGAGCTTGAGCAACGCGCGGCGGCGCTTGGCGCCAATGCCGTTGTCGGTGTCGATCTGGATTACGAGGTTGTGGGCGAGTCGATGCTGATGGTCTCGGCCAGTGGCACCGCCGTCGTGCTGGACTGAATGGAACAAGGGGCGGACCGGCCCCGCGAAATACACGAGTTAGGAGCGAAAAACATGTTGGAAATCAAGAACCTGCACGTTGATCTTGAAGAAGAGGAAAAGACCATCCTCAAGGGTGTGGACCTGACCGTGGAAGCGGGCAAGGTGCATGCGATCATGGGGCCGAACGGGTCGGGCAAATCGACCTTGTCCTATGTCCTTTCCGGCCGTGATGGTTACGAGGTGACCGAGGGGTCGGCTTCGCTGGAAGGTGAGGATATTCTGGATATGGAACCCGAAGAGCGCGCCGCGGCGGGCCTTTTCCTGGCGTTCCAGTACCCGGTGGAAATTCCCGGCGTGGGCAACATGACCTTCATGCGCACCGCCCTCAATTCGCAGCGCAAGGCACGTGGCCAAGAAGAGATGAGCGCGGCCGATTTCCTCAAGCTGGTGCGCGAGAAAGCCGCGACCCTGAAGATGAGCAACGACATGCTCAAGCGTCCGGTCAACGTGGGCTTTTCGGGGGGTGAGAAGAAGCGCAACGAGATTCTGCAAATGGCTGTGCTGGAACCCAAGATGTGCATTCTGGACGAAACCGACTCCGGCCTCGATGTGGACGCGATGAAGCTGGTGTCGGAGGGGGTGAACGCCCTGCGCGACGCAGGCCGCAGTTTCCTTGTGATCACTCACTATCAGCGCCTCTTGGACCACATCAAACCAGACGTGGTGCACATCATGGCCGATGGCAAGATCATCAAGACCGGCGGTCCGGAACTGGCGCTGGAAGTCGAAAAGAATGGTTACAGCGATCTGCTTGAGGAGGTGGCGTAATGGCATTGCCGCAGGCAAAACAGGACGCGACCGAGGCGCGGTTGAGCACGGTAAGCTTGCCGCAAGGGGCGGCGTGGCTGACGCAACTGCGTGAAGCCGCCATCGCGCGGGTGCGCGAGATGGGCCTGCCCACGGCACGCGATGAATACTGGAAATTCACAAGGCCCGATACGCTGGTTCAGGCCGAGGTGCCCGAGGCGGCACTGTTCGACGAGGGCGAAGCCCCGATTTTCGACGGCGTGGACCGCCTTAAGGTCGTCTTTGTCGATGGAGTGTTCGACGCCGAGGCCAGTGACGACCTTTCGCTTGAAGGTCTGAGCATCGAGCGGCTTTCAGATGTGGCGCAGGCCGATATCCATTGGGCAAAAGACCTGTACGGCAGCATGGAAGCGCGCGGCCAAGACCCGGTGCATCGCCCGCTTGCGGCGCTGAACACCGCGCTGGCGGAAGATGGCGTGGTGATCCATGTCACCGGCAAGGTAAGCAAACCCGTGAACCTGATTTATCACCATAAATCAACACGTTCCGACGCACTCTTGCACCATGTTGTCAAGCTTGATGCCGGCGCGGACCTGACCGTTTTGGAAAACGGTCCGGCGGCGGCGCGCTTCAACAATGTGATGGAAGTGGACGTCGCCGATGGCGCGGCTTTCAACCACGTGCGCACCCAAGGGCGTGACCACGAGCGGCGCGCGGCAACGCATGTTTTCGCCCGGGTGGGCGAGGAGAGCGCCTTCAAGACCTTCACGCTGACTGCCAATGGCGTTCTGACGCGCAACGAATGCGTGGTCGAGATGGTCGGCGACAACGGTGTGGCCCATATTGCCGGGGCCTGTGTGGGCGACGGTGATTTCCACCACGACGATACGGTGTTCGTCACCCACGATGCGCAGAATTGCGAAAGCCGCCAGGTGTTCAAGAAGGTGCTGCGCAACGGGGCCAAGGGGATTTTCCAAGGCAAGATCCTTGTCAAACCCGATGCCCAGAAAACCGATGGCTACCAGATCAGCCAATCCTTGCTTCTGGATGGCGACAGCGAGTTCAACGCCAAGCCCGAGCTTGAGATTTACGCCGATGACGTGGCCTGTTCGCATGGCTCCACGTCGGGAGCGATTGACGAGGATGCGCTGTATTACCTTCGGGCGCGCGGCGTGCCCAAGGCGATCGCGACAGATATGCTGACGCTCTCGTTCCTTGCCGAAGCGGTCGAGGAAATCGAGGACGAAGCCCTGCGCGACGAGATCAACGCACGGCTGGAAGGCTGGCTGGAGCGGCGGCGCGGCTGATGCCTGTCACACGCGATATCGCGGCCTCTTACAGGGGGCCGCGGACCGTTTTTCGCAGGCTTTTGTCCATGGGCGAAAACGAGGGCCGCGCGCTTGCCATCCTGATGGCCGGCTGCGCGGTGACTTTCGTTGCGCAATGGCCACGTCTGTCGCGCGAGGCACATCTGACAGAGCAGGATGTTTACCCGATGATGGGGGCCTCGCTGCTGGCGTGGATGTTCATCGCACCGTTGATTTTCTATCTGCTGGCGTTTCTAAGCGGCCTGATCCTTCGGGTGTTTGGCGGTCGCGCCAGCGGGTTTGCCTCGCGTCTTGCGCTTTTCTGGGCCTTTCTGGCGGCCAGTCCATTGATGCTTTTGAACGGTCTCGTGGCCGGGTTTATCGGGCCGGGGGGGGCCTTGATGCTGGTCGGGGCCTTGTGGTGCATCGTCTTTTTGTGGTTCTGGTTGGCCAACTTACGGGAATCCGGTTGGGGGTAGCCATGGTATTTGCAGACTGGAAGGCGTTGTTCTTCGTGACGCTGAAAACCCCGAAGGAGGCCGCCCGCCACCTCTTGGCGCTTGATCTGCCCGCGCAGGCGCTTTGGATGGCGCTCACGCTGGTCTCGGTCGTGACCTCGATGGTGTTCGCGGGGCTTTTGCAGATGGCCCCGATGCCGGCCGCCGATATGGGCGAACTGATCCGCGGCACGCCCGCCTACGATGCGCCCTTGATCTTTGCCCTGCTGCAATGGGCGCGCGCGGTGGTTTCGGTCTTCGTGCTTTATTGGGTTGGAACGGTCTTTGGCGGGCAGGGGCGTTTGTCGGATGTTCTGGCCGTCATGGCCTGGCTTCAGGCGGTGACCTTCGCCTTGATGCTGGGGATTGCGGTGCTGGGTGTTCTGATGCCTTTCGTCAGTTCGCTTTTGATCCTGGCCATGGCGGTTTGGTGGGTCTGGGCGGTGATTTCGGCGCTGGATGTGGCGCATGAGTTTGACAGCATGGTGAAATCCGCCGCTGTCTTGATCGTTTCGATTGTCGGGGCGACGGTTGGCCTGTCAATTTTCCTCGGGGTTGTAGCCTCGGTATTCGTGGGGACGACGTGATGCTGGATGTCAAAAAGATACGCGGTGATTTCCCGATTCTGTCGCGCGAGGTGAATGGCAAGCCGCTTGTCTATCTGGACAATGGGGCCAGTGCGCAGAAACCCCGGGCGGTGATCGACGCGATCACCAAGAGCTATGCCGAGGAATACGCCAATGTGCATCGTGGCCTGCATTACCTGAGCAATCTGGCCACCGAGAAATACGAAGGCGTGCGCGGGATCATCGCGCGCTTCCTTGGTGTGGCGGACGAGGATCAGATCATCCTCAATTCCGGCACCACCGAGGGCATCAACATGGTCGCCTACGGTTGGGCCATGCCGCGCATGGAAGCAGGCGACGAGATCGTCCTGTCGGTGATGGAGCATCACGCCAATATCGTACCGTGGCACTTCCTGCGCGAACGGCAGGGCGTCAACCTCAAGTGGGTGGATGTGGATGCCACCGGCCATCTGGACCCGCAAAAGGTGATTGATGCCATCGGCCCCAAGACCAAACTGGTGGCGATCACGCATTTGTCGAATGTTCTGGGCACCAAGGTGGATATAAAGGCGATCTGTGACGCGGCGCGCGAAAAGGGCGTGCCGGTTCTGGTGGATGGCTCACAGGCGGCGGTGCATATGCCGGTGAATATAGATGACCTGGGCTGTGATTTCTATGCGATCACCGGTCACAAGCTGTATGGCCCCTCGGGGTCCGGCGCGATTTTCGTGCACAAGGACCGCTTGGCCGAAATGCGCCCCTTCATGGGCGGCGGGGACATGATCCGCGAGGTCAGCAAGGACGAGGTCAGCTATGCCGACCCGCCGATGAAGTTCGAAGCGGGAACCCCCGGGATCGTGCAGACCATCGGCCTCGGGGTGGCCTTGGAATACATGATGGACGTCGGCATGGAGGCGATTGCCGCCTACGAAGATACGCTCAGCCGCTATGCACAGGAGCGGTTGACCGGCCTCAATTGGCTGCACCAGCAGGGCACGCGGCCCGACAAGGCGGCGATCTTTTCCTTCACCATGGAGGGGGCGGCCCATGCCCATGACATCAGCACGATCCTTGACAAGAAGGGCGTCGCGGTGCGCGCGGGCCATCACTGCGCCGGGCCGTTGATGGATCATCTGGGAGTCACGGCGACCTGCCGCGCGTCTTTCGCCATGTACAACACGACCGAGGAAATCGACGCGCTGGTCGATGCGCTGGAACTGGCGCATGAGCTGTTCGGTTAGGGTGGTGGCCTGAGGTCCCGGATCAGGTCCGGGACGGGGTGGGCGGTTTAACCCGGCCCAAGCAGGCGGTCGATGGGCGCGTAATCATCCGTCAGGATGAGCGGTTTTTTCCGGGCAAGAAGGCCTTCGGTAAAGCCGCGCCCAAGGGCGCCATAGGTTGTGGGGTCGGGCGCGGGCAGGGTGATGCTATCCACCGGGCTTTGCGCGCCCGAGGCGACAAGCACGAACACCATGCGTTGCCCCGGCTGTGGCTGGCGTTGCTCGGTCCAGATTTCAACCTTGGGAAAAACCGTTGCCAAGGTGGCATGTACCGCGGCCAGCGCCTCAAGCCTGTCTTCGAAGTCGATCACGTTCATCACGTAGACTCCGCCGGTGTTGAGACGGTCGCGGACCAGCTCGAAAAACTCTTGCGTGATCAGGTGCGACGGCACCGCGATATCGGTGAAGGCATCGCCCACGATCACGTCATAACGTGCCATTGGCCGGCTCAGCAGGGCACGGCGGGCGTCTTGGGTCAGGATGGTGGCGGTCTCGGGATCGAACCAGAAATCCCGCGCGGCGATGCGCGTGACCTCGGGGTCGATCTCGGCCACCGTCAACGGCCCGGTCCCACGATCCGCCCAGGCGCGGGGTATCGAGAAACTGCCGCCCCCCACGAAGAAGGCGGAAAACGGGCGCTCGCCCATGCGCATCCGGGCCAGTCCATCCAGCATGGCGGCGAAATCGGTGAACATGACGCGGGGCAGGTCACGCGCGCTGATGCCATGGGCCAGATGGTCGATCACCATAAGGTGCACGGGGCTGTTCGGGTCGGCGCCGATGCTTTCGGTGCGGATACAGAAATAGCGGCTTTCGCTGTCGCAGGGGGTTGGCTGGGTGGCGCTGTAGCTGCAAAGCCCGAGGGTGAGCGCCGCAACGGCCGCCACCGGCAGGCGCACCAGGCCGCGCGCAAGATGAAAGCACAGCACCGCCCCCAGAACATAGGCCAAGGCCACGGTTACCATGGTCAGGGCGCTGCCCAGCCACGCGATGAAAAGGAACCCGGCCAGAAGCGTGCCGGCAATCGCTCCGATGGCCCCGGCCGCAAACATCGCACCAAGCGCGCGACCTGACTGTTCGGCGCGGGTGACGGCGATTTGCGCCAGAACGGGGGCCGGAACACCGGCAAAAAACGATGGGGCAAAGAAGGCCAGCGTGCAAAGCAGTGTAATGGACCAAAGCGGGTTGTCCGTCAGCGACAGCACAGGCCCCGCCCCGAGCCGCAAAAGCATACCCGCAAGCGCCGTGGTGATCGCGGCCGCCAAAAGCGCCCAACCCGTTAGCGTCATGGCCCGTGCTGCGGGCCTTTCCGCCCATCGCCCGCCCAGCCAGTGACCGGCGGAAAAGCCCGCCAGAACCACCGCGATGATCGCCGTCCAGGTGTAAAGCGACATGCCAACGTAAGGCGCAAGCATGCGCCCCGCGACGATTTCGACGATCAGGCTGGCCGCGGAAACGGCGGCTTGCAGAAAAACCAAAAGCCAAAGGGGTGTGTTGCGCATATCTGTAGTCTGTCCTTGTGGGGCGTCGCCATTGGGGCCGGGTATCGCGGATTGTGCAAGCCCCCTGATTTCCGATTGCAGGGCGCAGCGCTTTGTCTTATAGCCGCACCCAAAGGCACCTGTAGCTCAGCTGGATAGAGCGCTGCCCTCCGAAGGCAGAGGCCCAAGGTTCGAATCCTTGCAGGTGCGCCATTTTCCTTTCGGTCATTCCGTGAAACGCACCTTGCCGATATAGGGCAGGTTTCGGCCCGCTTGGGCGTAGTCAATTCCATAGCCCACGACGAATTCGTCCGGGATGGTAAAGCCGATCCAATCGGCGGTGACCTCGGCCTCGCGGCGCGAGGGCTTGTCAAGAAGGGCAATGCTGCGCAGCTTGGCGGGCTGGCGGCTGCGCAGCAGGGTCAGAACATGGGCCAGCGTGTGGCCGGTATCCACGATATCCTCGACCACCAGAACGTCGCGCCCCTCGATATCGCCGCGCAGGTCTTTCAATATCCGCACTTCGCGGCTGGATTCGGTGCTGTTGCCGTAAGACGAGGTTTCGATGAAATCCACCTCGACCTCCATCTCAAGCTGCCGCACCAGATCGGCGATAAAGATGAAAGAGCCGCGCAAAAGCCCGACGACCACCAGTTTCCGGGTATCCGTGAACTCTGCCTTGATCTCTTGGGTCAACGCGTCGATCCGCGCGGAAATCTCGGCGCTGCCGATCATCTGGTCGATTACATATGGGTGTTTGGTCATTCCGCCCCCTTGAATTTCGTGGGCCAGTCTATGAAAAAGCCAGATACTGTCACGCGAAAATCAAGGCTTGCTTCATCAATGCCCTCCCATTCCGAAAGCCGCCCGCTACCTTACTCGGCGCAACAGATGTATGACCTTGTGGCCGATGTGGGCAGCTATCCCAAGTTCTTGCCGTGGACTGCGGCGGCCCGGGTGCGCAGCGTCACCGATCAGGCGGATGGCTCCAGGGTCATGGAGGCCGACCTGGTGATCAGCTTCAAGGTCTTTCGCGAACGTTTCGGCAGCCGCGTCGTCCTGTGGCCCGGGGATCGGGTGATCGAAACCGAATATCTGGACGGGCCGTTCAAATACATGCGCTCGAACTGGCGGTTCGAAGAGGATGACGAGGGCTGTATCGTGCATTTCGACGTTGATTTCGAATTCAAGAACATGATCCTGCAAAAAGCGGCGGGCCTGTTTTTCTACGAGGCGATGCAGCGGATCGTGCGCGCCTTCGAAACCCGCGCAAAGGAGCTTTACGGATGACATTGGCGCGTGACATCGCGACGTTTGTGGCAAACGCGGAACCCGCGCAGGCGGCGCGCGGGATCATGGCCCAATCGCTTTACGACTGGATGGCCTGCGGGATGGCAGGCGTGTCCGAGCCCGTGGCCGCGATCATGCGCGCGCAGGCGCTTGACGATGGCGGCACGGCACAGGCGTCGATGTTTGGCGGGGGTCATGTCCCGGCGCGGGCGGCGGCCTTGGTCAATGGGACGATCTCCCATGCCCTGGATTACGACGACACGCATTTCGCCCATATCGGGCATTTGTCGGTGGGGGTGCTGCCCGCCGTGATGGCCGCTGCGCCCAAGGACGGTCTGGCCGCGCTTGAGGCCGCCTGTATCGGGTTCGAGGTGGCCACGCGGGTGGGCCTTTGGCTGGGCCGGGGGCATTATCAGGCCGGCTTTCATCAGACGGCGACGGCAGGCGCTTTTGGGGCCACGGCGGCCGTCGCCCGCCTGAAAGGGCTGGACGCGGGGCAGGTGGCCCATGCGTTCGGCTTGGCCGCAACGAAGGCCGCGGGCCTCAAATCGCAGTTCGGCACCATGGGCAAGCCGATGAATGCGGGGCTTGCCGCCGAATGCGGGGTGGTCTGTGCCGATCTGGCGGCGCGCGGCTTTGTTTCCAACCCGGACGGATTGGATGGCCCGCAGGGCTTTGGCCCGACACATGCGGGCGAGGCGAATATGGCTGCATGGGACGGCCTGGGCGAGGTTTGGCAGATGGCCGAAGTGTCGCATAAACTGCACGCCTGTTGTCACGGTCTGCACGCGACGATCGAGGCGCTGACGCCCTTGAAGGCAGAGGCCGAGGCTGTGAAGGCCATCACGATCACCACGCACCCCCGCTGGCTGACGGTCTGCAATCAACCCGCCCCTGACACCGGGCTTGGGGCAAAGTTTTCCTATGCCCATGTGGCCGGGATGGTGCTGCATGGCTGGAACACCGCCGATATCGCCAGTTTCTCGGATGCCTGCGCGCAGGATGCCGCGCTTGTGGCGTTTCGCGACAAGGTTCGGGTCGTGGCCGACGAGGGCTTGGCCGAAACCGAGGCGCGGGTCGCGCTTGACCTCAAGGACGGTCCACAGCGCGAGGGGCATCATGACCTGATGGCAGCGCAAGACCCGGATCAGAAATGGCAGGCGCTGCGCCGTAAGGGGGCGGCCCTTGTCGGGGAGCACGAGGCACAGCTATGGCAGGCGGTGCAGACAGAAAGGGCCCCCGATCTGGATGCCCTTTCAGAGTTGATGCAAATGGAACCCTTCAGGTCAGGGCCCGTTTGAGAAGGGCCAGGGCGTAATCGCGTGACAGGCGGCGCACCTCTGCCCGGCCTTGGGCGCCGAATTCCTTGGTTTCCGTGAACGTTTTCAGGCCCTTGCGGGCCAGACCAAAACAAACCCGGCCCTCGGGCTTATGATCCGAGCCGCCGGGACCGGCAATGCCGGTAACGGAAACGGCAAGATCGGCGTGGGAGTGGACCAGCGCCCCCTCGGCCATTTCGCGGGCGGTTTGTTCCGACACGGCGCCCTGCGCATCAAGGGTATTTTGCGATACGCCAAGTTGCTCTTTTTTCGCGTTATTCGAATAGGTTACAAAGCCCCGTTCAAGTACATCCGACGACCCCGGCAAATCTGTCAGCGCCACCGCCACCATGCCGCCTGTGCAGGATTCGGCGGTGGTGATCATCACGCCATCGGCGCGGGCAAGGTCGAGGATCTCCTGTGCGATCACAGTCCCAGAACTCCGTGTGACAAGCCCGCAAAGAGTAGCACACCAAGGGCGGCGAAGACACCGGCGATGATATCGTCAAGCATCACGCCAAGCGCGTCGCCGCGCCGGTCGGCCCAGCCGACGGGGCCGGGTTTCCAGATGTCGAACAGGCGAAAAAGGACAAAGGCCGTGATCCAGCCCGGCCAAAGCGCGGTAAGGGCGGCGCCGGTGTGGGCCGCGCCGATAGAGACCGGAAGGAAGGCCAGCCATTGGCCCGCGACCTCGTCAATCACGATCTCGGAAGGGTCGTGATCGGATTTTCCTTTTGTTTCCAATGCGGTGGACCACCATCCTAAAGTAAACGACAGGATCACGCCAAGGGCCAAGAGGATCGGCCCACCCAAAGCGTGCAGGCCCCATGCCACCGGGATAGCGGCGAGTGATCCCCAGGTGCCGGGGGCGGGACGCATATGGCCGATGCCGAAAAACGTTGCAATAGAGTGGGTTATAGTCATGTCTTCACCAATGTTGCGGTGGCTTGGGCGGCGATACCTTCTTCACGGCCGGTAAACCCAAGGCGTTCGGAGGTCGTGGCCTTGACCGAAATGCGGGATGTCTCAAGGCCCATGATCGTGGACAGGGCGTGTTGCATCGCCTCGGCATGCGGCCCGATCTTGGGGCGCTCGCAGATAAGAGTGACGTCTACGTTACTGAATTCAAAACCTTTTTGGCGAGTCAGCTCAACGGCATGGCGTAGGAAAATATGACTTTCCGCGCCTTTCCATTGCGGGTCACTCGGAGGGAAGTGGCGGCCAATGTCACCCAGGGCCAACGCCCCATATATAGCGTCGGTCAGGGCATGCATCCCGACATCTGCGTCGGAGTGGCCTTGCAATCCACGGGTATGCGGGATTTTGACACCGCAGAGGACAACATGGTCACCATCGCCGAAACGGTGCACGTCATAGCCATTGCCAAGGCGTATATCCATTTGAAATTCCAGTATTTTTTCAGCCCTTGCAAAGTCGTGCGCATGGGTGATCTTGAGGTTGTTTTCGTCGCCTTCGATGATGCGCACCGGCAGGCCCGCGGCGCGGGCCACCTCGACATCGTCGGCGGCGGGGCCAGCATGCGCGCGGTGCGCGGCTAAAATATCTTCGAAAACAAAGGCTTGCGGGGTTTGCGCGCGAAACAGCCCGCTGCGATCCCGGGTGCCTGCCACCTCGCCATCCTGCCCGATCCAAAGCGCATCGGTGACGGGCAGCGCGGGGGCCACGGCGCGCTGTGGGCCTTGGGATAATTCGTACAAAACGTACGAAACGTACGCCGGTTTCGTACAACTTCGGGCGACGTCATGAATGGCAACGTACGAGTCGTACGAAAACCCGGTTGCGGAAAGGTAGTCCAGACCAAGCCGCACGGAGTCTGACCGCTCGGCCCCGCCGGTCGTCACCTCAACGCCCTCGGGCGGATCATAGCGATCAAGATCGTCGGCATGCAGGACCACGACAATACGGTCTAACTCGGGCGTGGCCTGGAAGGCAGCCACCGTCCAATCGATCACGCGACGCCCTGCAAGGGGTTGCCATTGCTTTGGCTGATCCCCCCCGGCGCGGGTGCCGCGCCCGGCGGCGACGATGATGGCGGCGCATTGCATGGAGGAAGCAATAGGCGGTGGTCAGGCCAAGCGCAATCCTCGAAGATCGTGCATAAAAAATAGGCAAACCGCCCGAGAATGGGTCGAAAACACCTTGTAAACGTTGTTGAGCCGAGGGCAAACGCGTAGAGAGAAGGCATTGCACAAGGATTAAGCACACGATGCTGCCCATCGCAGACAGAAACCTGACACCCCCGGTTCTATTGGCGCCCTTGGCGGGAATCACCGATTTGCCGTTTCGCAATCTGGTGGCAGGTTTCGGCGCGGGGCTGGTGGTCAGTGAAATGGTTGCCAGCCAGGAAATGGTGCAGGCCAAGCCGGGCGTGCGCGAGCGTGCGGAGCTTGGCTTCGGGGTTGAAAACACATCCGTCCAACTGGCTGGGCGCGAGGCCCATTGGATGGCCGAAGCGGCACGCATGGTCGCGGCCAATGGCGCGCGGCTGATTGATATCAACATGGGTTGCCCCGCGAAAAAAGTGACCAGCAGCAGCGGCGCAGGCGCCAGTGGCTCGGCCCTGATGAAAGACCTTGATCATGCGCTTGGCCTGATCGAGGCGGTGGTCGGCGCGGTTGACGTGCCTGTCACGCTCAAGACCCGATTGGGATGGGACGATAACCTGATGAATGCGCCCGACCTGGCGCGGCGGGCCGAGGCGGCGGGCATTCAGATGATTACCATCCACGGGCGAACCCGCTGCCAGTTTTACAAGGGCCGTGCCGATTGGGCGGCCATTCGGGCGGTGAAAGAGGCGGTTGATATCCCGGTGGTGGCCAATGGCGATATCGTGGATGGCAAGACAGCAAAGCAGGCGCTTGCGGCCAGCGGGGCCGATGGCGTGATGATCGGGCGCGGCGCACAGGGGCGGCCATGGCTTTTGGCACAGGTGGCCGCCGAGCTTTGGGGCGCACCCGCGCCGCAAATCCCGCAGGGCGGGGAATTCGAGGATATGGTGGCGGATCACTACGAAGAAATGCTGCGGTTTTACGGCCCCGAACTGGGCAACCGTGTCGCGCGCAAGCATCTGGGCTGGTACCTGGACGAGGCGGGCACCGGCGTTGAGCTGCGCAAACGGCTGTTGACCAGCCGCGACAGCGCCGAGGTCTTGCGCCTGATCCCGCAGGCCATCCGCGATGGTGAAAGGGCCGCCGCATGAGTGACGAGGCGATCTGGTCTTCCCTGCCGGTGCCGGCGCTGGTTCTGGACGCGATGGACCGCATAGACCGCGTGAACCCGGCAGCCGAGGGGTTTTTGAATTCCTCGTCGAAGGCGCTTCGCGGTCAACCGGTTTGGGACAAACTGGCCGTGGATGCGCCGCTTGAGGAAGCCTTCGAGCGGGCCCGCGACAACGATGCACCCTTGTTCGTCAATGACGTGGACGTGGGCACCGGCGATCGTGCGCCGTTGCATTGCAACCTGCAAATCGCACCCTTGGCCGGTGAGGCGGGGCATATGCTTTTGCTGATCTCCCCGCGCGAGTTGGCGGGGCGGGTGACGCAAGGCCAATCGGTGAAATCGGCGGCGAAATCGGCCATCGGCATGGCCGAAATGCTGGCCCATGAAATCAAGAACCCGCTGGCCGGGATCACCGGCGCGGCACAGCTTTTGTCGATGAACCTTGATCCGCAGGACTTGGAACTGACCGATCTGATTGTCAGCGAAAGCCGCCGCATCGTCGGCCTGCTCGAACAGGTGGAGCAATTCGGCAATGTCAGCGCGCCCAAGATGCAGGCGGTGAACCTGCACGATGTGCTGGACCGGGCGCGGCGCTCGGCCATCGTGGGGGTGGCCGCCGATATGACCATCATCGAGGATTACGACCCCTCGCTTCCATTGGCACAGGGCGACCCGGACCAATTGTTGCAGGTCATTCAGAACTTGCTGCGCAATGCCGCGCAGGCGGCGGGCGAGGGCGGCGGCGTGATTCGATTGCACAGCTATTACGAACAAAGCCTGCGGGTGCGCCGCGATGGCGGCGGCAAAAGCCTGCCCTTGCAGATCGAGGTGATCGACGATGGCCCCGGCCTGCCCGAAGAGATTGCAGGCGATATTTTCGACCCCTTCGTTTCGGGGCGCGACAACGGCACCGGGCTGGGCCTTGCCCTCGCGGCCAAGATCATTTCCGAGCATGACGGCTGGATCTCGGTCAACTCGGTGCCGGGGCGCACGGCATTTCGGATTTCCCTGCCACGGGCAGGCAAGGAGCTGGAGGAAAGCTGATGGATGGCACGGTATTGGTTGCCGATGACGATCGCACGATCCGCACGGTTTTGACGCAGGCCCTGACGCGGGCGGGGTGCAAGGTGCATGCAACATCGTCCTTGCACACGCTGATGCGGTGGGTGGGCGAAGGCAAGGGCGACGCGGTGATCACCGATGTCATGATGCCCGATGGCAATGGGCTTGAGATGCTGCCCAAGATCGCCGCCGACCGGCCCGGCCTGCCGGTGATCGTGATCTCGGCGCAGAACACGATCATGACGGCGATTCAGGCCGAGGAGGCGGATGCCTTCGACTACCTGCCCAAGCCCTTCGATTTGCCCGACCTGATGAAGCGCACCTCGCGCGCCCTGGAGGCGGGCGCGCGGCAACTTACGCCAACGGCCGAGGACGAGCGGCCCGAGGAATTGCCGCTGATTGGGCGGACACCGGCGATGCAGGGGTTGTACCGCGTGGTGGCGCGGTTGATGAACACCGATCTGGCGGTTCTGATCACTGGCGAGTCGGGCACCGGCAAAAGCCTGATCGCCCGCGCGATCCATGATTTTTCCGACAGGCGCACCTTGCCCTTCGTTACCGTCACGCCATCGGACCTGACCGATCTGGAAGGCCCGGCCAAGGTGATGTCGCGGGCCAAGGGCGGCACCATCGTTCTGGACGAGGTGGGCGATCTGGACGCCGAGGCACAGGCGCGGGTGGTGCGGATGATGGATGCGCCGGGCGATCACGTGCCGCGCTTCATGGCCACCAGCCAGGGGCGCCTGGCCGAGAAGCTGGAAAACGAGGGGTTCCGCGAGGATCTGTATTACCGGCTGTCGGGGGCCGTCGTGGCCGTGCCCAGCCTGCGCGACAGGGTGGATGACGTGCCGCTTCTGGTCGAGCATTTCCTGCTGCGCGCCGAACGCGAGGGCCACGCGCCGCGCCGCTTGTCGGAGGGCGCGTTGGAATTGATGCGCGCCTATAGCTGGCCGGGCAACGTGCGACAGTTGGAAAACGCCGTGCGCCGGATCGGGCTGACCGCGCAGAACGAAGAGGTCAGCCGCACCGAGGTCGAGGCCGTTCTGGGCAATCAACCCGCCGCGCAGCCGGTTTTGACGCAGGGGCAGGGGGAATCGCTTTCGGCCTCGGTGTCGCGGCACTTGCGGCGCTATTTCGATTTGCACGGCAACGTCATGCCGCCACCGGGCCTTTACCAGCGAATCCTGCGCGAGGTTGAGCTGCCCTTGATCGAAATCGCCCTCGATGCCACCGGCGGAAACCAGGCGAAATGCGCCGATCTGCTGGGGATCAACCGCAATACGCTGCGTAAGAAGATCACCGAGCTTGATATTCACGTGACACGCCGCCGCAAGTTGATGTAAAAGTGCAACAACGCTGTGGCTTTTGGGGGCTGCCACCCCAAGAATAGCCACATATTGCGGCGGTGCCCCTGCGGCACCACAAGCTGATGGGGGACATGGGTGGCAACACGGACACGCATACCTGCGATCCTGACATGGGACGGTCTGAGCCGTATGCGGCGCAAGCGGCGGATTCAGACCATCGCCACGCTTGGTCTTGTCATCCTTGGGCCGATTCTTGCCGTTGTGACCTTCCTTGTCATGGGGCCGCTGGATCAAGGCGCCTCAAGCCGCGTGTTGCGCGGCGTGATGCTGCTTGATCTGGTCTATGTTCTCATCGTTGCGGGCTTGGTGCTGCAACGGGTTGCGCGCATGGTGGCGGCGCGGCGCAGGCGCTCGGCCGGGTCGCGGTTGCACCTGCGCTTGACCGGGGTTTTCACGGTGATCGCGCTTCTGCCCACGGTGGCGGTCGCGGTTTTTGCCACGCTGTCGGTGAACATGGGGCTTGAAGCATGGTTTTCCGACCGGGTTGGCCGCGTGGTGGACAGTTCGGTCGCCGCGGCGCAGGCCTATGAAGACGAGCACCGCCGCGATCTGATCACCGATGCGCGCGCCTTGGCCTCGGTCATCAATGCCACCAAGCAGGCGGCGGTATTCATCGACGATGGCGAAATCCGGCAGGTCTTGTCGCGGGGACAACGCGAGATTCAACGCGGCCTGCGCGAGGCCTTCGTGATCGACGGCACCGGCGATTTGCGCTCGCGCGGCGAACGATCCTATCTATTCGATTATGAACAACCGACGCCTGAACAGATTGCCCAGGCCCGCGAAGAGGGCATCATCGTCATTCAGGATTGGGACAATAACGAGTTTCGCGCCCTGATGCCGCTGCGCGAGATTCCCGACCGCTATCTTTACGTCAGCCGCAATGTCGATGGCGATATCCTGAGCCTGCTGGACGAAACCAAGGAAACCGCCGAATTCTACAAGCAACGCGAAAGCGAACGGGGCCGTGTCCTGTTCGAGTTTGGCCTGCTTTACATCGGCTTTGCCCTGATCCTGATCCTTGCCTCGATCTGGCTGGGGCTTTGGTTCGCCGAACGCCTGTCGCGGCCCGTCGGGCGCCTGACCAGTGCCGCGCAGCGCGTGGGCGAGGGGGATCTTGACGTGCGCGTGCGCGAGGAAGAGGGCGACGACGAAATCGCCCAGTTGTCCACCTATTTCAACCAGATGACCCGCCAGTTGAAAGGCCAGCGCGAGGCGCTTTTGGCCAATACCCGGCAGATCGAACGCCGCCGGAGGTTGTTCGATTCGGTGCTTGGCTCGGTGTCATCCGGGGTTGTGGGGCTGGATGTGAAAGGCCGGGTCACTTTCGTCAACCGCTCGGCCAAGCGCCTTTTGGATTGGCAGGAAGATCAGCAATCGGTGGATATCGGCGTTGCGGTGCCCGAGTTCGGCGCGCTTTTCTCGCGGCTCAAGTCCACGTCGGGCGGCTTTGTCCAGGAAGAAATCCGGGTGGCGCGCGGCGGGCGGGTTGAAAACCTTCTGGTCCGCATGTCGACCCGCCATAACGAGGATGGCCGGCGTGAGGGTTATGTTGTGGCCTTCGACGATGTGACCGATCTTGTGGCCGCCCAACGGATGGCGGCATGGGGTGACGTGGCCCGGCGCATAGCCCATGAAATCAAGAACCCGCTGACGCCCATTCAATTGTCGGCCGAACGGATCAAGCGCAAGTTTTCGCGCCTGTTGGACACCGACCAGGCGCAATCGCTTGAGGAGCTGACCGACGTGGTGGTGCGGCAAACCAATGATCTGCGGCGGATCGTGGACGAGTTTTCCAAGTTCGCACGCATGCCCGAGCCGCAAACCAAGCAAGAGGATCTGGGCCAGATCCTGCGCGAGGCGGTGCTGTTGCAAGAGGCCGGTCAGCCCGAGGTTCGTTTCGATACCGACCTGCGCCACGAGGCGATGCCCGCCGATCTGGATTCCACGATGATTTCGCAGGCCTTGACCAACCTGATCAAGAACGCCGGCGAAGCCATTGAAAGCCTTCAGGAAAAAGGCGCGCCCGAAGGGCACCGCCCGATGATCCGGGTCACCAGCACGGTCGAGGACGACAATGCGGTGATCCGCATCTGCGACAACGGTATCGGGCTTCCCGAGGATCGCACGCGGCTGTTTGAACCCTATGTGACAACCCGCGAAAAGGGCACGGGCCTTGGCCTGCCCATCGTGAAAAAGATCATCGAAGAACATGGCGGGACGCTGGAACTGACCGATGCGCCCGCCTTTGACGGGAACGGTCATTGCGGGGCAATGGCGGTGGTACGCCTGCCGTTGAAGCCCGCAGGCGAATGTATGAGTGAAATGGAACAACAGGCGGTATGAGGCGCACATGAGCGATATTCTGATTGTCGACGATGAACGGGACATCCGGGAACTGATCGCGGACATCTTGCAGGACGAGGGGTTCGGCACCCGCCTTGCGGGCAATTCCGACGAATGCATGGCGCAATTCGCCGATGCGCCGCCCGCGCTTTTGATCCTCGATATCTGGCTGAAAGACAGCCAGATGGACGGCATCGACATCCTCAAGACGGTCAAGCGCGATTACCCCGATGTGCCGGTGGTGATCATTTCCGGGCACGGCAATATCGAAATCGCCGTCGCCGCGATCAAGCAGGGCGCTTATGATTTCATCGAGAAGCCTTTCAACATCGACCAACTGATGGTGGTGATCCGGCGCGGCATGGAAACCAGCCGCCTGCGTCGCGAGAACCAGCAACTCAAGCGGCGTGAAACCGGCCCGACCGAGATGCTGGGCGAAAGCTCGGCCTTCCGCATGCTTGTCGGGCAGTTGGACAAGGTGACCAAATCCAACGGGCGGGTGATGCTGTCGGGGCCAGCGGGCAGCGGCAAGGAATTGGCCGCACGTTACATCCACGCCAATTCGAACCGCGCCGATGCGCCCTTTATCACCGTCAGCTGTGCCGCCGTGGAGCCCGACCGCATGGAAGAGGTGCTGTTCGGACGCGAGGGCGAAGACGGCGTGCAGCCCGGCCTTCTGGAAGAGGCCAACGGCGGGGTGCTGTATTTCGACGAAGTGGCGGACATGCCGCTTGGCACGCAGTCCAAGATTCTGCGTGTGCTTGTCGATCAGACCTTCCTGCGCGTGGGCGGCAGCGGCAAGGTGCAGGTGGATTTGCGGGTGATCTCCTCAACCTCGCGCGATCTTGAGGCCGAAATTGCCGCCGAGCGTTTCCGGCGCGAGCTGTTTCACCGCCTGAACGTGGTGCCGATCGATGTTCCCGGGCTTGAGGAACGGCGCGAGGATATCCCCGCACTGGCCGCGCATTTCATCGACGGTTTGCACCGGACGCAGGGCCTGCCAAACCGTGGCCTGAGCGATGAGGCCTCGGCGCTTTTGCAAACAATGAACTGGCCCGGCAACGTGCGGCAGCTGCGCAACGTGATCGAGCGGGTGTTGATCCTTGGCGACAGCAGCGGCGAGATCGAGGCGCGTGAATTGCCCGGCGACAACGAAGGCGGGCCTGTGGATGAGGGCCGCGTTGTCTTGTCCAGCGCCGTGGCCACCATGCCCCTGCGCGAAGCACGCGAAGCCTTTGAACGCGAATACCTTATGACCCAGATCAACCGCTTTGGCGGCAATATCAGCCGCACGGCGGAATTCGTCGGGATGGAGCGCAGCGCGCTGCACCGCAAGCTGAAGTCCCTGGGCGTCGTGACAGGCACCAAGGCCGGGGCAAAAGCCGTCGTGGAGGATGAGAATACCGCGGCAGGGTGATCACCCTGCCAGCTTGTCCTGCGCCGCAAAGGGGCTAAGGCCCAGCCAGCTTTGCATGGTGTCGATCAGGGCCCTTGGCCCGACCAGAACAAGGGCTTCGCGGTCCACCGCGTTGGCGACACTGCGCAGGCCCATCCAGATTTCCGTCATCGTGCGCAGGTCGACCGTGGCGTAAAGATCGACATCGAATCCCGGGTCGATATGGCACAGGTCCACCGTGCGGTCCGGCTCCACGATAAGCCACCATTTGCGTTGGGATTCGGGCAATTCTGGGTAAATGAACTCGATCACCGTGCGCCGGCGCGGTACCGGATCGGTGTTCAGGTTGCGCCGCATGTCCCACATCAAAAGCTCGGGATCGAGGTTTTCCAGCGAGGGTTCGGTCTCCACCCATTTCTGGCCCCACATGCCGATGGCTTCGACCACCGGTTGCAGGTCGCGCCCGGCCTGCGTCAGGCAATAGGCCTCGATCTCGGGCGGGCCGGGGATGCGGCTGCGCTTGACGATACCGGCCTGTTCCAGTTCGCCCAGCCGCTTGGACAGAAGGGCCGGCGACATCCGCGGCACGCCACGGCGCAATTCGTTGAAGCGTGTCGAGCCGGCGATCAACTCGCGCAGCACGATAACCGTCCACCGGGTACACAGAACCTCGGCCGCCATGGCGACGGGGCAGAACTGCCTGTAGCTTTCGTTTGTCATTCCGGCCTCCTTTCTCGGGGTGGGGGTAGTGTGCCATCCAAACCCCGCCCGCGGCCAGTTCAGATAATGTACCGCCGGGGTTCACTTCGTGAACTGGTGTGAAACCTGCCCCAGATGTCAGCCTGAACTGGCACCGGATCGATGCCGGTGAAGCAAATAACCAACCGAATTCAAGGGAGGAATTCCATGCCACTTGTTGATATTCAACTGATCGAGGGCGTTTTTGACGACAGCCAGAAACAAAAGATGATCCACGACGTGACCGAAGCCATGGTCAAGATCGAGGGCGAGGCGCTGCGCGGTGTGACCTGGGTCAGGGTGCAGGAGGTTGCCAGTGGCGAATGGGCCATCGGCGGTAAGGCAATGACCGCCAAGGCGGTCAAGGCCGCGCAATCGGCGCCCGCCTGACCGGGTCGCATCCCCCAGAACAGCCCTACCGGAAAGGAGCAAGAAATGCCCCGATCACTGGCGCAAGACCTTAGCACCGTGACCCTGTTCGAAAAACTTGGTGGAGCCGCCGGAATCCGGCGGATCGTCGACGGCACCGTGGCCGCGCATATGCGCAACCCGGTCATCAAGGCACGCTTCCTGCCCTACGAAGACCGCCCCGAGCGGGTAGAAGAGATCAAGCAGCACACCTGCGATTTCTTCGCCGCAGGAAGTGGCGGGCCCGATGCCTACCGTGGGCGCAGCATGGCCGAGGCGCATCGCGACATGGATATCGCGCCCGAGGAATACGAGGCGGCAGCCGACGACATCATGACGACCATGACCGCGCTGAACTATGACGCGGCCCTGCGGGACGAGGTATACGCAATACTGCAATCGTTGAAGGCCGAGATCGTCCACAAGTAACCGCGCCGCACCAAGGGCGGGCCGTGCCTTGCGGGGCCCGTCACTCCGCGCCCGGTGTCACGATCTTCCAGCGGCCCGATTTCAGGCGCACCGCGCAGGAGGCCTCGGTCAGCGGCGGAAAGGTGCGCGTGGCGCTTAGCGGGCGGGCGTTTTCAACCTGCTTGGGGTCGCACTCCTTGATGCTGACTTTCTCGTATCCGGCCCCGGCCATGCACAGCCGCTCTGTCTGGCGGCGCAAATCCTCGTTGGCGTCATAGCGTTCATGACGCCCGGGCGAGGTGATCCGGTAATAGGTATAGCAATTGCCATCGGCGTCGCACTGCGTATAGGGCGCCCTTGTCGGCGGGATATAACGCGTCAGGATACGCGGCGGCACCTTGCGAATGGCGCTTATCTTGCAATCGTTCAGCGTTTGCTCCATCGCCGCGACCGAGGCCCCCTGCTTATAATAAACCGTCAGGGGCGCACAGGCCGCCAACAGGGTGAAAAGCACGAGAACGGGCGCGGTGCGAAAAGATGAAACCTTTGTCATGGGGGTATTTTACCGCAAATTCGCCCAAGGACAAACCAATTGACCAAGCATAGCCAACCTGTCATGCAACTGTTTCGAGACAAGACGAGGCTTGGAGGCCGATGAAAGTCATCATCTGCGGGGCCGGTCAGGTGGGCTGGCAAATCGCGCGCCACCTGTCGGGCGAAAAGAACGACGTCACGGTCGTGGATAACAACCCCGATCTGGTGCGCCGTGCCACCGATACGCTGGATGTGCAGGGCTTGGCCGGTTTTGCCAGCTATCCCGACATTCTTGATCGGGCAGGGGCGCGCGATGCCGATATGATCATCGCGGCCACCTATTCGGACGAGGTGAACATGGTCACCTGCCAGGTTGCGCATTCGGTCTTTGCCATCCCGCGCAAGATCGCCCGGCTGCGCAGCCAATCCTACCTCGACGCGATCTATTCCGATCTTTACCGCCGCGATCACATGCCCATCGACGTGGTGATCAGCCCCGAACGCGAGGTGGCCGAGGCCGCACTGCAACGTCTGGCCGCCCCCGCGGCCTTCGATACCGAGCAATTCATGGGCGGGCGCGCGCAACTGATGGGCCTGCGGCTGGATGGCGATTGCCCGGTCGTCAACACCCCCTTGCGGCAATTGAGCGATCTGTTTTCCACCCTGCGGGTCGTGGTTCTGGGCATTCGCCGCGACGGGCGGCTTTTTGCCCCCGAGGCGGGCGACCAGCTTTTCGTCGGTGACGAGGCTTATGTCTTCGCCCCGCGTGAGGACATCCCCCGCACGCTTGAGGTGTTCGGCAAAAGCCAGGACAAACAGGAACGTCTGGTCGTGGTGGGGGGCGGCAATATCGGCCTTGCGGTGGCCAAATCCCTTGAAGAACACCGCAGCGGCACCCGCACCAAGGTGATCGAACGCGACCGGCGCTGTGCCGAACGCGCGGCGGATGCGCTTGAACGCACCATCGTGTTGAACGGCGACGGTTTGGAAAGCAGCCTGCTGAAAGAGGCCGGGATCGCCCGGGCCGATGCGGTGCTTTGCGTCACCGACGATGACAAGACCAACATGCTGTCCGCCGTCCGCGCCAAGGCCGAGGGCTGCCCCTATGCCATCGCGCTGATCAATGACCCGACGCTGGCCGCCTTGATGGAGCCACTGGGCATTGATGCCTATATCAATCCGCGTGCCACGACCGTCAGTTCGATTTTGCGGCACATCCGGCATGGGCGGGTGAAATCGGTCTATTCCATCGGCGATGCCGAGGCCGAGGTGATCGAGGCCGAGGTGATGTCCACCTCCTCGATCGCGGGCAAGGCGATCCGCGATATCGACTTTCCCGAAGGCGTTCTTGTGGGGGCCGTGCGCAAGGGCGCGGACATCCGCAAGCCGACCGGCGGTCTGAAGATCGAGGCGGGCGATGTGGTGGTCCTGTTTGCGCTGGCCGCCGACGTGGGCCGGGTGGAGCAATTGCTTCAGGTCTCGATTGATTTTTTCTGAGCCATGATCGCCCGGTTGCTCACCTTTCCGTTGATCCTTGTGCTGGCCGGGCTTGCCGCGCTGGCCATGCTTTTGCCCGCCGTGCATGCCCTGATGCTGGACGATCACAGTGTCGCCCGGGCGTTCTTCTATTCAAGCGTTCTGGGGCTGGCTTGCGTGGCGATCATCGGCTTGGCCATATCCGGGCGAGACAGGGAAAACACCACCGATATCCAACACCTCGGGGCGCTTTTCCTGGCCTATACCGCGCTGCCGCTGTTCTTGGCCTTGCCGTTTTACGAGGGGCTTGAGACCACCCGTTTTCTGAATGCCTATTTCGAAATGGTCTCAAGCCTGACGACAACCGGGGCCACGCTTTTCGACAATCCCGGCCGAATCCCCGAACCGCTGCATCTTTGGCGCGGATTGGTGGGCTGGTTCGGCGGCTTGATGATCTGGATCGCCGCGTCGGCCATCCTTGCACCGCTCAATCTGGGCGGGTTCGAAGTGACCGCCAGCGCCGAACCGGGGCAGGAGGCCACCGGGTTTCAACGCTTCGAACGGGCCAGCGCCATCAAGCGCCTGCAACAGGTCAGTGCGACGCTCGGGCCGATGTACCTTGGCCTGACGGCGATCCTGTGCCTTTTGATGATGATCAACGGCGAACGCGCCTTCGTGGCGCTGATCCATGCCATGTCGACCATGGCCACCAGCGGGATTTCCCCCATCGGCGGTATCCATAACGGCGCGGCCGGGTATGGCGGCGAGGTGGTGATCTTCCTGTTCTTGCTGTTCGCGCTGTCGCGGCTGACCTTTTCAACCGATACCCTGACAACCGGGCGGCAAAGCCTTTGGGACGATCCCGAATTCCGCATCGGTATCCTGTTGGTGCTGGGCGTGCCGCTTTTGCTGTTCTCGCGGCATTTCATCGGCGCCTTCGACGTGGACGAAATGGAAAACATCGGTGAAGCGGTGGGCGCGCTGTGGGGGGGCATGTTCACGGTGCTGTCCTTCCTGTCGACCACCGGCTTTGAAAGCGCCGCGTGGGAGGCCGCGCGCGGCTGGTCGGGTCTGGGCACGCCGGGGCTGATCCTGCTTGGGCTGGCCTTGGTGGGCGGCGGTGTGGCCACCACGGCGGGCGGGGTGAAACTGTTGCGGGTCTATGCGCTTTACCTCAATGGCCGCCGCGAGATGGAGCGGCTTGTTCACCCATCGTCGGTGGGGCGCGCCAATTCCGGAAGCCGCCGGTTGCGCCGCCAGGGGGCCTTTATCGCATGGATTTTCTTCATGCTGTTCGCGCTGTCGCTGGCCTTGGTGACGATCGTGCTGGCCGGTCTTGGGCAAAGCTTCCAGGAGTCGATCGTGCTGTCCATCGCCGCGCTCAGCACTACCGGCCCGCTGACGCAATCCGCCGCCGAAGCGCCGATTGATCTGCTGGCCATGACCCCGGCCGCCAAGCTGGTGCTTTGTGCCGCCATGGTCCTTGGGCGCCTTGAAACCCTTGCCATCATCGCATTGGCAAATCCCGGCCTATGGCGGGATTGACCCTTGCCATTTGACGGCCCGCAAGGAATTGATTTTTGGGGTGGAAATGCGCGCGCGACCCCTTCATACTCCGCCCGAGGGAGAGACCGTGCCGATCCGCGGCCAACGCAAGAACAAAGGTTAGTATCACCATGGCATCCGACCGACAAAATCTTCAAGACGCATTTCTCAATCAGGTCCGCAAAACCAAGATTCCGGTAACGATCTTCCTGATCAACGGTGTCAAGCTGCAAGGTGTGATCACCTGGTTCGATAATTTCTGCATTCTTCTGCGGCGCGACGGCCAATCGCAGCTTGTCTACAAGCACGCGATCTCTACCATCATGCCCTCGCAACCGGTCAGCCTTTATGAAGGCGACGACCAAGGTTGACGATCCCGACGACGACGGAACGCGACGACACCCGTGCATGGGTGCTGCATCCCGACATCCGCGGCCACGAGGCGGCGCGCGATGCCGATCTTGCCCTGGAAGAGGCAATTTCGCTTGCGCATGCGCTGCCGGGCCTGGATGTCGTGGGCAGCGAGGTCGTGCGCCTGCCGCGGCCGCATCCGGGGATGCTTTTCGGCAAGGGCAAGCTTGAGGAACTGAAGGCGCGGCTGGAAGCCCACGAGGTGGGCCTTGTGCTGGTCGACGGGCCGGTCAGCCCGGTACAGCAGCGCAACCTTGAAAAGGCCCTTGGCGTGAAGCTGCTGGACCGCACCGGCCTGATCCTCGAGATTTTCAGCGAACGCGCCGCCACCCGCGAAGGCGTGTTGCAGGTGGAAATGGCCGCGCTGTCCTATCAACGCACGCGGCTTGTCCGCGCCTGGACCCACCTTGAACGGCAACGCGGCGGGCTTGGCTTTGTCGGTGGCCCCGGCGAAACTCAGATCGAGGCCGACCGCCGCGCCATCGACGAACAACTGGTACGCCTGCGCCGGCAACTCGACAAGGTGGTCAAAACCCGTGAATTGCACCGCTCGGCCCGCGCCAAGGTGCCGTTTCCCATCGTCGCCCTCGTGGGCTATACCAACGCCGGGAAATCGACGCTGTTCAACCGGATGACCGGGGCCAAGGTCATGGCCAAGGACATGCTGTTTGCCACGCTGGACCCGACCATGCGGCGCATCGAATTACCCGGTGGTGGCCCCGAGGTGATACTGTCCGATACCGTGGGCTTCATTTCCGATCTACCCACCGAACTGGTCGCCGCCTTCCGCGCCACGCTTGAGGAAGTGCTGGCCGCCGATCTGATCGTGCATGTGCGCGATATCTCGCATCCCGAAACCGAGGAACAGGCCGAGGATGTGAAGGCCATCATGGACAGTCTCGGGGTGTCCGAGGATACGCCGCAGATCGAGGTCTGGAACAAGACCGACCGGCTGGACCCGGACAGGCGCGAGGCGGTACTGACCCGCGCCGCGCGGCAGGATCACGTGCAGGCGCTTTCGGCCTGGACGGGCGAGGGGATGGAGCCGCTGATCGCGGCGATCACCCAAGGCATCACCGAAGCCACCCATGAAACCACCCTGACCCTTGGCTTCGACGAAGGCCGCAAGCGCGCATGGCTTTTTGAAAAAGGCGTGGTGGAAGACGAGCAGCAGACCGAGGAAGGCTTCACCCTCACCGTCCGCTGGAGCGCCAAGCAACAGGCCCAGTTCGAACAGCTTTAGGGGCAGGTGGCGCGTTGCAAGCCGCCTGTGTCAAAGCCGCGCATCGACGGGCCGCGGTACGGCGAACCACACGTTGAGCGAAAGCACTTTATCCAGGACACTGGCGCGTAACCTCCCAGCGGCGCACCAAGCCCAACGCAATCGCCGTGCCGGGGGGCGGCCCGTCGATGCGCGGCGGGCCTGCGGCCCGTGATTCCGCGCGGGGAGCGAATGGCGGCTTTGCGCAGATAGTGACCTTTGCAAAGTATGGTCCGTTTTCCGATAGCTGTCATTCGTGTAGCATGCTCTGAAATACAGGTAAGGGAATAACGTATGAGTGACTTGCCAGAGAATTTGAACTCGATCATCGAAACTGCGGATCGAGAACTTCAAGCCGACGATGTTCCACCACATGCACGGCAAATTCATGCTGTTATGAAGGTTGCAAAAGCTTTGGACCTTCCCGGATTGCCGCTCTTTCCACTTAACGAGCACGATCCTGAAAAAGATAGCTTTCCTGATTTGATCACACAGAGGATCTCATCATGGTATCAAGAGTTTTATGGTGACCGTCTCAAACTAGATCCATCTGCCAATGCTCGTGTCGCGATCATTGCTGATGGTGATATTTGGGAAGGCAATCTTCCAATCATTTTTGGTGGCTTAGTGGCCCCAAGTCGCAGTTTGCCAGACACCTCAGGCAAAAGCCAGAATGGTCCGGAAATATATAACCCATGCGCCCATTTGACAGGCATTACTCAAGCTCGCCTCGACCGCTTCACCAATGACGATATCAACGAGGTAGTTGAGCTATATAATTTGGGGCTGAATGCGAGAGACGCGTTCAAGCGGTTCATGAAATTTAACCCATTGTTCGTCAGAGCAGAGGCGGATTGGGCAGCAGCGACATTGCATTTGACTGCTCAGAGGCCAGACTATGGTCAATCCTTATATTCGTCTTATCAGGTCGCCGAAAAGTTCATGAAAGGGCTTTATGCTGTAGTCACAGATAAAAAAGCACCTTATGTCCACGGGCTGGATGGTTTGTTCAAAAAGCTGAGAACTGACTGTGGAATTGTAGGCATAGACAATCTTGAACCGCTGCTGCCAAAAATCCCGTATCGTTCTTCTGCTCGATATGACGAACCGATTGATCGTTCAGTAGCCTACGACGCCCACAAATCTAGTCTTAAGCTCGTTGGCCAGCTCGGCACAGTTGGTTATTCGGGCTATCATCAGTCTAGAAAGACAACAGCGTAATACATTAGCTGCAGTCGCTATACGCTCCGCATGCATTTTCCCATATCGCGACATGATCGGTGAAGGTCAGCTATCGCAATACGCGTCGCGGGCCGTTGGTCCGCTCTGGGGCTGACAGCAGTCAATGACCGCTCAAGACCCCTTGGGTCGCACGACCACCACAACCGTCAACGCAGCTTCCGCGCCACCAGGTCTATCAGCGCCGATTGGCCCTTGTGGCCTTCGCCTTCTTCGATATGCCGTTCATAGGCGCGGCACTCCAAAATCTCCCAATCGGCGAACTCGGTGCGCAGCATCTCTTCGGTATACATGTTCTCGGCGCAGGGTGGGCCGCCGGTGCCATGCGTCAACTGCTCGGGCGTGTAGCCGTGCAGCAGGATCAGCCCACCGGGCTTCACGCTTTGCTTCATGCCGTCGAACAGGGCAGGGCGCGCGTCTGGTCCGACGAACTGAATGAATATGCCAGCGACGATGTCGTAGGTGTCGGGCCAGTCATGGGCGAGAACATCCACCTCGTGGAAATCCACGGTGACCCCTTTCGCCTGGGCCAGTTTGCGGGCCTTCGTGATCGCCGAGGGTGCGTATTCCAGGGCCGTCACCTCAAGCCCCTGTTCGGCCATGAACACCGAATTGCGCCCCTCGCCATCGGCGACGGACAAGGCCGTGGCGCCAGTCGGGGCCAAAAGCTCCACGTGGTCTTTCAAAAAGGCCGCCGGTTCGGTGCCGAAGACGTAGTCCGGCGTTTGGAAACGCTCTTCCCACATTTGTGCCTCCCTTGGTGTTTTTGACATGAAAACCGCCCCCGGGCCGATGGCGCCAGGGGCGGTTATGTACAGTCTGTACAGAGCGCGCCGGATGGGCCGCGATTCATGTACAAAACTCGAAGAATTTTGTACAAAATGTACGTCTTGGATTACTTGGCGACGGGACCGATGATCATGATCATCTGGCGGCCTTCCATCTTCGGCATGTTCTCGACCTTGCCGACTTCCTTGACGTCCTCGGCCACGCGATTGAGCAATTCACGGCCCAGGTCCTGGTGCGCCATTTCACGGCCACGGAACCGCAGGGTAACCTTTACCTTGTCGCCTTTTTCAAGGAATTTCAGGACGTTGCGCATTTTCACGTCATAGTCATGCGTGTCGGTGTTGGGGCGGAACTTCACCTCCTTCACCTCGATGACCTTTTGTTTCTTGCGCGCCTCGGACTCGCGTTTTTGCTGTTCGTACTTGTACTTGCCATAGTCCATGATCTTGCAGACCGGCGGATTGGCATTCGGCGAAATCTCAACCAGGTCCAACCCAGCCGCCTCCGCCATGTCCATCGCCCGCTCCGGCGAGACAACGCCGACGTTGTCGCCATCGGCCCCGATGAGCCGGATTTCTGCTGCGCGGATTTTTTCGTTGACGCGGGGGCCGGTATCGCGCGTGGGCGGCGCGTTGTGAGGTCTGCGGGCTATGGCTTCGTTCCTTCGATAGTTGTAAAAAGTTGAAGTCGAAAGGTAACCGCGCGGGGGCCGTGTTTCAAGCAGCAAAATCGGCTGATCTGAGCCGAAATCCAACGGTTTCCCCCTTGCACCTTCTCTTTTAGGTCGGCATCTGTAATTCCATATGAAACGGGGGTCCGGTTAATTGGGTGGGCCTTTATACCAAGGGGATTATGACTATGAGAAACCTGTTGTGGATCATTCTGGCCGCAGTTGTGCTGATTGGCGGTTACATGCTGTTCACGGGCAAATCCGTTGAGGAGATGACCGAGACCGTGACCGGGGGAGAGGATGTCGAAGCACCCGAAGCCCTGAACGATGCGGCCGATGCCGCCGGTGATGCGGTCGACGGGGCCGCGGACTCCGTAGCCGATGCGGTTGACGAGGCGGCGGATGCGGCCGGCGAGGCGGCGGATGCCGCTGCGGACGCGGCCGACGATGCCGTGGATACCGCGACAGAGGCGGCAAGCGATGCGGTTGACACGGCCACCGAAGCGGCCGGTGACGCAGCGGATGCAGCGGCGGATACCGCCAGCGAAGCCGCCGACGCGGCAAGCGACGCTGCATCGGATGCGGTTGATACCGCGACGGAGGCCGCTGAAGGGGCAGCCGATACCGTAACCGACATGGGGTCGGATGCCGCCGAAGCAACCGAGGACGCGGTTGACACGGCGACCGAGGCAGCCAGTGAAACGGCGAATGACGCGGCTGAAGCCACCGAGGAGGCCGTCGATAGCACCACGGATGCCGCCACCGAGACCGCGACGGACGCAGCCGACGCCACCGAAGAGGCCGTGGACAGTACAACGGATGCCGCAACCGACGCGGCCGAAGCCACCGAAGACTCGGTTGACAGTGCGGCAGACGCCGCCAGCGACACCATGACCGAAGGCGCAGAAGCGGCCGAGGACGCCGTGGACACAACCACGGAAGATGCCGCCTCGGACGCTGCTGATACCGCGACCGACGCGGCAAACGACGCTGCCGCGGAAAGCACCGGCGGCATGTCCGAGTTGCTGACCGTTGACGGGTTCGACATGTCGAAAGTATCCGACATGATCGACAACTCGGAGTTGGGTGATATGCAAAAGACCCTGCTGAAGGGATCGCTTGAGAAAGCGCAAGAGAACCCCGACGCGCTGCAAGAGGTTCTGGGCCGGGTGCGCGACGCACTGGGTATGTAAGCCACAGCTTAGCGACCAAAAAGAAACCCGCGCCAGTGACTGGCGCGGGTTTTTTCGTTGTCGGGAGAAGGGTTTAGTCGAGGAAGGCTTTTTCCACGACGTATTCCTTGGGGTCCGAATTGGCCCCCTCGCGCAGGCCGTATTCCTCAAGCATTTCCTTGATCTCGAGGTTGAAGGCAAGGTTGCCACAAACCATGGCACGGTCGGTTTCCGGCTTGAGCGGTTCCACACCCAGATCCGCGAACACCTCGCCCTTGCGCATCAGGTCGGTGATGCGGCCCATCTTGGGGCTGTCTTCGCGGGTGGTCGTGGGATAGTAGCGCAGCTTTTCATGGAAGCCTTCGCCGATAAGCTCTTCGAGCATCTCGTCGCTGCGGATGTCTTCGATCAATTGCGCGCCATACTCCAACTCGCCAACTTCGCGGCAGGTGTGGGTAATGATCACCTCGTCGTAATCCTCATAGGTCTGCGGATCGCGCAGTAGCGAGGCGAAGGGCGCAAAGCCGGTGCCGGTGGCAAAGAACCAGATGCGTTTGCCGGGCAGAAGGGCGTCATGCACCAGGGTGCCCACGGGCTTGGGCCGCAGGATGATCTGATCGCCGGGTTCGATGTGCTGCAGGCGCGAGGTAAGCGGGCCGTCTTGCACCTTGATCGAATAGAACTCCAACTCCTCGTCCCACGAGGGGGAGGCGATGGAATAGGCCCGCAGGAGAGGCTTTTGCTTGCCTGTCTTTTCATCGGTCTGCATCAACCCGATCATCACGAACTCGCCCGAGCGGAATCGGAGCGAGGCGGGTCGGGTCACCCGGAAGGAAAACAAGCGGTCTGTCCAATGCTTGACCTGTGTGACGGTCTGGGCATCGGGCAGGGTGGGGGTTTTGGGCACAGATTTGGCCGCGGCTTCGGTCACTTTACTGATCTCATTCATTGTGTCGCTTGCCGGTGAATTAAACCGACACCTCAGAGTAATCTTTGATTTAGGTCAGGTGAAGGGCGGTTTATCCGCGCAGGCGCGCTTGGTAGTCATGCGCGCGCCAATCGGCGCGGAATTGCCATTGATCCTCGGGTTGGCGGGTGGCCAGATCATCGCTGATTTCCACCTCGTCAAAGCCCGCGCGGCGGGCCATGGCGTATTGGTCGGCGATCACATGGCCCCGCGCCCGCAGGCGCCCCTTGAAACCCATCAGGCGCAATTGCCGGGCAATGGTAAAGCCGCGACCATCGGCGAAACTGGGAAAATCCACGCGAATCAAAGGGGTAGTCCGCAGGCGGCCGGCCAGTTCGTTGGGGTCCGCACTGCTGGGCAGGTCAATGCCGTGACCTTCGCGGGCGTCTTCAAGGGCGGTGATGGGGGCTGTCCAATCGTCGGATTGAAAGCCCTTGTCGGTGACGATGTAACTCATGCGTTTTCTCCTTGGCGGGTCACTTTGCCATCCACAAAATGGATGCCGCATTCGGTTTTGTCTTGCCCGGGCCAGCGGCCCGCGCGGGGGTCTTCGCCGGGGGCAACCGGCGTGGTACAGGGTTGGCAGCCGATGGACGGGTAGCCACGTGCCACAAGCGGATGTTTGGGCAGGCGGTTTTCCTCCATGTAGGTGCGGATATCGTCAGGCGTCCAATGGGCCAGCGGATTGACCTTGAGGCGGTCTGTGCCGTCTTCGACTTCGAAGAAATCAAGGCTGGCGCGGGTGGCCCCCTGGAAGCGTTTGCGCCCGGTGATCCAGCCGTCGAATCCTTGCAAAGCGCGTTGCAACGGCACCGTCTTGCGCAGGGTGCAACAGGCGTCGGTATCGTGCCGGTGCAACGTCTGTGCCGGGTCGGTGGTTTCAAGCGCCTCGTCCGAGGCGCGGATCACGCGTACATCGGACAGGCCCAGACGTTCGCAAACCTCCTGTTGGTAGACCAGCGTTTCGGTAAAGAGCATCTGTGTGTCGATGAAAATTACCGGCGTATCGGGCTTGGCGACGGCCACCATATGCAACAGCACCACCGACTCGGCCCCGAAGCTGGAGACAAGCGCAAGCGCGCCTGCCTCCGGGTCTCGCAACGTGTGCGATAGCACCGAGGTGGCCGAGTGATGCCGGTAACGCGCGTTAAGCGCCTCGGCACGTTGGCTCAAATCATTCGGCGGCATAGGCCTGTGCCTCGTCATAGAGCGCAGCCTTGAAAGGGGCCATGCCAAGCCGGCGATAGGTTTGCAGGAAAGTTTCCTGCGAACCGTCGCGATGCGTCAGGTAGGCTTGGACCAAGCGTTCAATGGCCGGGATGATGTCATCCGCCGAAAAGCCCGGGCCGGTGCGTTGACCGACTTCGGCTGTTTCGGTGTGGTCGCCGCCAAGGGTGATCTGGTAATTTTCCACCCCCGCCCGGTCGAGACCCAAAATTCCGATGTGACCCACGTGGTGATGCCCGCAGGCATTGATGCAGCCCGAGATTTTAATCTTCAGATCGCCGATCTCATGTTCCAGCTTCAACTCGTCGAACCGGGTGGCAATCTGTTGGGCAATCGGGATCGACCGCGCCGTGGCAAGCGCGCAGTAATCCATGCCGGGGCAGGCAATGATATCCGAGACCAGCCCGATATTGGCGGTGGCCAGCCCATGGCGTTTCAGGATGCCATGGATCGCGGGCAGGTCGGATTTATGGACATGCGGCAGGATCACGTTCTGCTCATGGCTGATACGCAGCTCATCATGGCCATAGAATTCGGCCAGATCGGCCATGACGCGCATCTGCTCGGCCGTGGCATCGCCGGGTGTGGCGCCATGGGCCTTGAGGCTGATCTGTACGATGGCATAGCCCGGCGCGCGATGCGTGGCGAGGTTGGTATCGCACCATGCGCGATAGATCGGATCGGTCTGATAGGTGGTGTCGTGCAGCGCGGTCGGCGCGGTCTTGAAGGCGGGTGCGGCGAAGGCGGCTTTGATCTCCTTGAAAAGCTGCGTGTCGACACCGGTGAAGGTCGGGCGGATCACCGCAAAGCGTTCATCCACACGGGCGCGGATATCGTCGATCCCGTGTTCATGCACGGTGATCTTGATGCGCGATTTATATTTGTTGTCGCGACGGCCCAGAAGGTTCCAAACACTGACCACGGCCTCAAGATAGGGCAGCAGATCTTCTTGGGTCACAAAGTCATTCAGCACCTTGCCGATCATCGGCGTTCGGCCAAGACCGCCGCCCACGATGACGCGATAGCCCAACTCGCCGTTTTGTTCGGTGATCTGAAGCCCGATGTCATGCGCGCGGGTCACGGCGCGGTCATTGGGGCTTCCTGTCACCGCGATCTTGAACTTGCGGGGCAGGAACTGGAATTCCGGGTGGTCGGTCGACCACTGCCGGATCAGCTCGGCCACCGGGCGCGGGTCGGCCAATTCATCGGCGGCGGCCCCGGCGAAGTGATCGGCGGTGACGTTGCGGATGGTGTTCCCGCTGGTCTGGATGGCGTGCATGTTCACCTCGGCCAAGGCATCCAGCATATCGGGCACATCGCGCAGCTTGGGCCAGTTGTACTGGATGTTCTGACGGGTGGTGAAATGGCCATAGCCCTTGTCCCACCGTTCGGCCAGATAAGCCAGTTGGCGCATCTGGCGGCTGTTGAGCGTGCCATAAGGGATCGCCACCCGCAGCATATAGGCGTGCAGTTGCAGGTAGAGGCCGTTCATCAGGCGCAGGGGCTTGAACTCATCCTCGGTCAGCGCACCCGCGAGGCGGCGTTCCACCTGTGCGCGGAATTGGCGGTTACGCTCGGCCACGAAGGCCGCGTCGAAGTCGGTATAATCATACATCGGTTAGCTCTGCCTGTTTTCCATGGGGATAGTTCGAGGGGCCGGTGCGGCGAAAATCCTCGCGGAAGTGGGTGGGTTCGGGGCCCGTTGCACCGGGCGTGACATCGGCGAGGTAGACACCGACGACGGTTTCGGTTTCCGTTTCGGCCTGAAGCTGCCGCAACTGGGCGTGGGCCTCATCGGTGATGACCTCGGCCTCGGACAAATGGCGGGTCCATTCATCGTTTTCGGTCAGGTAAACAACATCGCCTTCGACAAGGGCATTGGCGGTCACGACCTTGGGGGTGAATTCACGGGGCATGTCAGGCAAGCTCCTGTTTGTTATGCAAAATTTGGGCCTGGGCCGCCCGGGGGTTAAGGCCATAGACCAAGAGGGCCGGGCCGGTGACCTTGGCCGCATCAAGATCCTGCGAGAGTTGATCGAGGGATGTGCCAATCACCCGTTGATCGGGGCGCGAGGCGTTTTCGATAACGGTCACCGGGGTGCCGCGCGCCGCGCCATGCATGATCAGGCGGCCTTGGATGAAGCGCGCGGCGCGTTTGCCCATGTAGATCGCGGCGACCTCGCCGGGGCGGGCAAGCGCCTGCCAATCGTGATCGGCAAAGCCCTTCATGTCATGGCCCGTCAGGATACGCGCCGAGGCATTGCGACCCCGTTGTGTGAGGCTCTGGCCGATGCTGGCGACACTGGCCGAGGCGGCGGTGATGCCAGGGACGATGTGCCATGTGATGCCGGCGGCCTCGACGGCCTCGATTTCTTCGTCCAAGCGGCCAAAGACCGTTGGGTCGCCGCCTTTGAGGCGCACAACTTGGGCGCCTTGCGCGGCGTGGTGGGTGATGAGGGCGTTGATTTCCTCTTGGGTCATGGCAGGGCCGAAGCCCTCTTTGCCGGCGTTGACCAGCACCGCCTCGCGGCGAGCGAGTTCAAGGATTTCCGGCGTGACCAGGCGGTCGTGGATCACCACATCGGCCGCATCAAGCGCCTTGCGGGCCTTGAGGGTCAAAAGCTCCGGGTCGCCCGGACCGGCCCCGACGAAGGCCACGTGCCCCTCGCGGTCACTTGCGTTTTCATATTTGGATAGAAGGGTTTGCAGAGCGTTGTTGACCTGCACCTCTCCGCCATCCTCCAAGGCGCGAGGGCCTTCGTTGAAATAGAAATCCGCCCAGAAATCGCGGCGGCGGCGGCCCATGGGCAGCACCTCAACCGCCTTGCGGAAGGCCTTGCCGATGCGGGCCAACCTGCCAAGGGTTGCGGGCAGGCGCGCCTCGAGGTCTGCCTTGATGGATCGCGCCAGAACCGGGGCCGCGCCCTCGGTGCCGATGGCGACGGTGACGGGGTCACGGTCCACGATGGCGGGGGTGATGAACTGGCTGTCTTCCAGGTTATCGACGATATTGACCAAGGCGCCGTCGGTGCGGGCAATGGCCGACGTGCGGGCATCCTCGGCCTCGTCCTCGTCGGCGGCATAAAACAGCGCGGCGTCGCGCGTGTCGCCGGGTGCCAGTGGGCGGCGCTTGAGGGTCAAACGGCCCTCGGCGGCCCAGTTTTCGATCTCGGGCGCGGGCGAGGCGGCGAATACCGTGATACGGCCTTCGGTCTTGAGCAGCAGGCGCAGCTTGGCTAGCGCGGCGTCACCACCGCCCGACAGAACGATGCCGCGGCCCTCGACGGCCAGAAAGATGGGAAAATGTTTCATGGGACAGGCCCCGCGATCTGTTTGACTCTCGGGCTAATATAGAATTTATTCCCACATTGATGCCATATGCTGGCGCAATTAAGAACATACGTTCTAATGGTGCTGATGCCGGCGGGGCGTGTTCTCGGAAAAAGGAAAAACAGGAATGGCTGTTCGGATAGATGAGCTGGATCGAAAAATCCTTGTGCAGCTGCAGCGCGATGGCGGGCAGTCACTGGATGAAATCGCGAAGATCGTGGGGAGCTCGAAGACACCGGTTTGGAACCGGATTCGCAAAATGCGCGAAGCCGGGATCATCAAGCAGCAAACCTTTCTGCTGGATGCCGAGGCGCTTGGATATGAGGCCTGCTTTTTCGTGCTGATCCGCACGTCAGAGCATGATGCAGAATGGCAGGGCGCCTTCCTGCAAGCCTTGCGGGATCGGCCGGAGGTGCAGGAGGCGCATCGGTTGGCGGGGGATATCGATTATATCCTGAAAGTGCGGGTGGCCAATGCGCGGGCCTACGATATTTTTTACCAGGCGCTGATTTCAGAGGTGAAGGTGCACAATGTGACGGCGCTATTGTCGATGGAAGAGATCAAATCCACCACCATGTTACCCCTTGAGGTTAATTAAGCTTCGTCTTCCAGGGCATTGATAATAGGCGAAAAATCGGCCTCTTTCAGGCTGGCGCCGCCGACAAGGGCACCGTCGACATTGGGCACGGCAAAAATCTCGGCGGCATTGCCCGGCTTGACCGACCCACCATAGAGGATGCGGATCCCCTGTGCCGTGTCGCCAAACCGCTCGGTCAGGTTTTTTCGAATGAAATCATGCACTTCACCGATCTGGTCAAGGCTTGGCACCTTGCCGGTGCCGATGGCCCAAACGGGTTCGTAGGCGATAACGGTGTTGTCGGGTGTCGCCCCGTCCGGAATTGAGCCGGATAGCTGATCTTCGATAATCAGAAGTGTATCGCCGCTTTCGCGTTCGGCGAGGGTTTCGCCGATACAGATCACGGCGGTCAAGCCGGAGTCATGCGCAGCCTGCGCCTTTTCGCGCACCAAATCATTGTTTTCGTTGTGATTTTCCCGGCGCTCGGAATGGCCTACGATCACCGCGGCACCGCCGGCGTCGGCAATCATCGGGGCCGAGATATCGCCGGTATGGGCGCCGGAGGCCTGCGGATGACAATCCTGTGCCCCTATATCTAGTGGTTTATCAGCGGTTAACGCCGCGGCCTGCATGAGCAGGGTCGCCGGCGGGCAAATCAGGATATCGACGGCCGGGGCGCTGTGGGCCTTGGCGATGGCATTGAGTTCATCCAGCGCGGCACCTGTGCCGTTCATCTTCCAATTCCCGGCGGCAAGTTTACGTGTCATGCAAAAGGTATTCCGTTTTATTATTATTTATCAATGACATGAAGCGCAAAGCTTACATGCCTTCGAACTTGATGGATTCACCGCAGCCGCAGGCCTCGGTCACATTGGGGTTGTTGAACACGAACCCCGATTCCAGAAGCGAGGTTTGATAATCAATCTCGGTCCCGAAGAGGAACATCTGCGCCATGGGGGCAATCAGCACCCGCGCACCATCCTGTTCGACCACCTCATCGTGGGGATCGACCTCGGTGACATACTCCATGGTGTATTCCATGCCCGCGCAACCGCCTTTCTTGACGCCGATGCGCAGGCCCTGATGGCCCTCTTTGTCCATCAGTTTCGCGATCTGGCTGGCGGCGGCATTGGTCATGCTGACCGCTTGTTTGCCGGGAATTCCGAACATTAGGTTTGGCCTCCAACCTGTTGAATGTTTTACATAAAGCCCAATTCAAGGCGGGCTTCGTCGCTCATCATATCCATGCCCCAGGGCGGATCCCAGACAAGTTCGACATCGACTTGCTTGACGCCTGCGACAGGTTCAATCGCCTCGGCCACCCAGCCGGGCATTTCACCGGCGACGGGGCAGCCCGGCGCGGTAAGGGTCATGATCACGCGCACGGCGTTATCCTCGGAAATCTCGATCGTGTAGATCAACCCCAGATCGTAAATATTCACTGGAATTTCAGGGTCATAGACCGTGCGGCAGGCCTCGACCAATTGATCGTAAAGCGGATGCTCCGTGCTGGATGGCGCGATCAGGGGGGCACCTTCGAGGGGTTCGGGGCTGTGCGTCATGGTAGGTTCCTGCGGTTATCCTGACAGAACATATAAGTTTTATAGATTGCGACGTCCAGTGCAGCGAAACACATCGTACGAGTCGTACGAAAAATCCCGAGTTTCGTACGAAAATCGCCGGGGTCAGATCACGCGTCGTACGAGTCGTACGAAAACATGGGGTCAGCCCTTGGATTTTGCCGTGCCGGTGGCCGCCTTGCGGCGGCGGATCGGGGCCGGGCGCACGCGGCTTTCGATCTGGTCGTAGAGCATGCCGACGATATTCTTGCCAGTGGATTTCTCGATACCTTCGAAACCGGGGGAGGAGTTGACCTCGAGCACCTTGGGGCCGTTTTCCGAGCGCAGCAGGTCAACGCCCGCCATGTTGAGGTTGAAGGCCTTGGCGGCGCGGATCGCGGTATCGCGTTCTTCCTTGTTGATGCGCACGGATTTGGCCGACCCGCCACGGTGCAGGTTGGAGCGGAAATCGCCATCGGCGCCGGTGCGCTTCATCGAGGCCACCACCTTGCCGCCGATCACGAGGCAACGGATGTCTTCACCGGCGGCTTCCTTGACGAAATCCTGCACGAGAAAGTTGGCCTTGAGGCCCCGGAAGGCGTCGATCACGGATTCGGCGGCTTTCTTGGTTTCGGCCAGCACCACGCCCTTGCCCTGGGTGGATTCCAAAAGCTTCACGATCAGGGGGGCGGTGCCGACAAGCCCGATGAGGTTGCCGGTATCCTTGGGCGAGGCGGCAAAGGCGGTGTTGGGCATGCCGATCTTGGCGCGGGCCATGATCTGATGGGCATAGAGTTTGTCGCGGCTGGCCGAGATGCCATCGCTGCCGTTCACGCAATAGGTGCCGATGGTTTCGAACTGCCGGATGATGGCGGTTCCGTAAGGCGTGATGGATGCCCCGATGCGCGGAACCACGGCATCGAAGCGCGGCAGGCGCTTGCCGTCGTAATGCACTTCGGGGGCCATGGCATTGATCGCCATGTAACACCGGGTGGTATTGATCACCTCAACCGCATGGCCGCGCTTTTCGCCTTCTTCGACAAGGCGGCGGGTGGAATAGTTATCCTCGCGCGATAAAACCGCGATCCGCAGGGCGCGGTTGGGTTGGACCGAGCGCATCTTGGAGGTGTGATAGACATCGTAGCTAAGCTCGGGCTGCAAGAAGCGGTCGGTGGCGACGATCGAGATATGATCCTTGAGCGCCTGGCGCCCCAAGAGCATCCGCGATGTCATGGTCGACCGGTTGGTGAGGGTGATCTCGATCGGCCAGGCATCGCCGTTGACCGACAGGGTGCTTTCGATCACGTAGCGCAGTTCTTTTTCGCCGTTCGAGGAGGCGACCTCGCGCCGGTCGAGGATCGGGGCGGAGCAGGGGATCACCAGGTCGTCGCGCCCGGGGATCGGGTGGACGGTAAAACGCACCTTGGGTTTGGAGCTTGGCCCGAAGGTTTCGATATCGAAGGCGTGCAAAGCGGATGTGCGCGCCCCGGTGTCGACCTTGGCGCGCAGGGCGGGCACGCCCAAGTCGGGTAAGCTGATCCATTCCTCCCAGCCGAAATTCAGGGGTTCGGTGGGATTGTCGGTATCACTCATGGGTCAGCCTTCTTGTCATGGGGCGTGATTTGCCCGATATGGGCGCAACCAGCATATGAGGCTCTGATGACAGCATTATTCGGCTTCGAACTCAAGGCCACTGATGGGGCGGCGCGGACAGGCGTGATTTCCACCCCACGGGGCGAGGTCCGCACACCGGCCTTCATGCCGGTGGGCACGGCGGCCACGGTGAAGGCGATGATGCCCGAGTCGGTGCGGGACACCGGGGCCGATATCCTGCTGGGCAATACCTATCATTTGATGCTGCGCCCGACGGCCGAGCGGATCGACCGTTTGGGCGGGTTGCATCGTTTCATGAACTGGGAGCGGCCGATCCTGACCGATAGCGGCGGCTTCCAGGTGATGAGCCTTGCAGGGTTACGCAAGCTGACCGAAGAGGGCGTGACCTTCAAAAGCCATATCGACGGGTCCAAGCACGCCTTGACGCCCGAACGGTCGATGGAGATTCAGCGGCTTCTGGGCAGCGATATCGTGATGTGTTTCGACGAATGCCCGGCGCTGCCTGCCAGCGACGAGGAGGTCGCCCGCGCGATGCGCCTGTCGATGCGGTGGGCGGCGCGGTCGAAAGAGGCCTTCGGCGACCGGCCCGGTCATGCGCTGTTTGGCATCATGCAGGGGGGCGTCAACCCCGGGCTGCGTGAAGAATCGGCCAAGGCACTGACGGAAATCGGCTTTGACGGCTATGCCATCGGCGGGCTGGCCGTGGGCGAGGGGCAGGAGGCGATGTTCGGCGTTCTGGATTATGCGCCGGGCTACCTGCCTGCCGGGAAACCGCGGTACCTGATGGGGGTGGGCAAGCCCGACGATATCGTTGGCGCGGTGAAACGTGGCGTGGACATGATGGATTGTGTCTTGCCGTCGCGGTCGGGGCGCACCGGGCAGGTCTTCACCCGCCACGGGCAACTTAATATCAAGAATGCCCGGCATCAGGACGACCCGCGCCCCTTGGATGAAGAGTGCACCTGTCCGGCCTGCCGGAATTATTCACGCGCCTACCTGCATCATGTGTTCCGCAGCCAGGAAATCATAAGTTCCATGCTTCTGACATGGCATAACCTGCATTATTACCAGCAGATCATGGAGGGGATGCGGCAGGCGATTGCCGCAGGACGGTTTGCCGAATGGGAGGCCGATTTCCACGAGGCGCGGAAGGCCGGGGATATCGAACGGCTTTGATCCCCGCCGCAGTGCCGGGGGATCAGGAAAAAGTCATGCCGTGCGGCGGCTTTGCCGGATTTGCCGCGATTGCAGCGCAATGAGGCCTTGTGGCGGCCCGCCTACAGGGGCAAACTGTGCGGCAATTGGTTGAAACGGGTGGGCCTGCGCCCCAAGTTAACAATCAGGAAACGTGGAGGTGGGCGCGGCTGCCTGTGACAGGGGCCCGGATCACCTGCCCAGAACGAAGGAAACGAGCATGCAAGAGCCTCTCAACGCATCTTACCCTGTGCTGCCGCTGCGCGATATCGTGGTTTTCCCCCACATGATCGTGCCGCTTTTCGTGGGCCGAGACAAATCGGTCCGGGCACTGGAAGAGGTGATGCAGGACGACAAGCACATCCTGCTGAGCAGTCAGATCGACGCCGGCGAAGACGACCCTTCGAGCGAAGGGATTTATCAAAGCGGTGTGCTGGCCAATGTACTGCAACTGCTGAAACTGCCCGATGGCACCGTTAAGGTGCTGGTCGAAGGCGTGGCGCGGGTGAAGATCACCGAATACCTTGAAAACGACAATTATTTCGAGGCGCGGGCCGAGTACCTGACCGAGATGCCGGGCGATCAGGCGACGATTGACGCGCTGTTGCGGACCGTCAGCGACGAGTTCGAGCGCTATGCCAAGGTGAAAAAGAACATCCCCGAGGAAGCATTGGCCGCGGTCAGTGAATCCGAGGAGCCCGCGAAACTGGCCGATCTGGTGGCCGGGCATCTGGGCATCGAGGTGGAGCAAAAGCAGGACCTGCTGGAAACGCTGAGCGTGAGCGAGCGTTTGGAGAAGGTTTACGGCCTGATGCAGGGCGAGATGAGCGTTTTGCAGGTCGAGAAGAAGATCAAGACACGCGTCAAAAGCCAGATGGAGCGCACGCAGCGCGAATATTACCTGAATGAGCAGATGAAGGCCATTCAGAAGGAACTTGGCGATGGCGAGGATGGCGAAGGCGAAATTGCAGAGCTGGAAAACCGCATTGCCGAGACCAAGCTTTCCAAGGAAGCGCGCGAAAAGGCCGAGGGCGAGCTGAAAAAGCTCAAGAACATGAGCCCGATGAGCGCCGAGGCCACGGTTGTGCGCAACTATCTGGATTGGATGCTGTCGATTCCGTGGGGCAAGAAATCCCGCGTGAAGAAGGATCTTAGCCGCGCCGAGAAAATCCTCGATACCGATCACTATGGCCTTGAGAAGGTCAAGGAACGGATCGTGGAATATCTGGCGGTGCAGCAACGCTCGAAAAAGCTCAAAGGGCCGATCATGTGCCTTGTCGGCCCGCCGGGCGTGGGGAAAACCTCGCTCGGGGAAAGTGTTGCGCGATCGACGGGGCGCGAGTTCATCCGCATCAGCCTTGGCGGCGTGCGTGACGAAAGCGAAATTCGCGGTCACCGCCGGACCTACATCGGGTCGATGCCCGGTAAGATCATCCAGGCGTTGAAAAAGGCCAAAACCACCAATCCGCTGATCCTGCTCGATGAAATCGACAAGATGGGGCAGGATTTCCGGGGCGATCCGGCGTCAGCGATGCTGGAGGTTCTGGACCCCGAGCAAAACGCGACCTTCGTGGACCACTACCTGGAGGTGGAATACGACCTGAGCGACGTGATGTTCCTGACCACGGCGAACAGTTACAACATGCCGGGGCCGCTTTTGGACCGGATGGAGATCATTCCGCTGGCGGGTTACACCGAGGACGAAAAGCGCGAGATCGCCAAGCAGCACCTTCTGCCCAAGCAGGTCAAGAACCATGGCCTGAAGAAGGGCGAATTCGACCTGAGCGACGGGGCGCTGACCGACATCATCCGGCATTACACCCGTGAAGCCGGTGTTCGGAACCTTGAGCGTGAATTGGCCAAGGTGGCGCGGAAAGCGGTGACCAAGATCATCAAGAAAGAGGCCGAGACCATCGAGGTGACGCCGGAGAACCTTGGTGATTTCCTTGGCGTCAAGAAGTTCAAGTACGGCCTTGCCGAAGAGAAGGACCAGGTGGGTGTCGTGACCGGCCTTGCCTATACCTCGGTGGGCGGTGAGCTTTTGAACATCGAGGCGGTGCGCCTGCCCGGCAAGGGCCGGATGAAGACCACCGGGACGCTGGGCGATGTGATGAAGGAAAGCATCGACGCGGCCTCGAGCTATGTTCGGTCGATCAGCCCGGACATCGGGGTGAAACCGCCGCGGTTTGAAAAGTGGGATATTCACGTGCACGTCCCCGAGGGCGCCACGCCCAAGGATGGCCCGAGTGCCGGCTTGGCCATGGTCACCTCGATCGTGTCGGTCCTGACGGGTATTCCGGTGCGCAAGGATATCGCGATGACCGGCGAGGTGACGCTGCGCGGCAATGCCCTGGCGATTGGCGGCTTGAAGGAAAAGCTGTTGGCGGCGCTGCGCGGTGGGATCAAGACGGTGCTTATTCCGCGTGAGAACGAGAAGGACCTTGTCGAGATTCCCGACAACGTGAAAGAGGGGCTGGATATCATCCCTGTCGATCACGTGCGCGACGTTCTGAAACTGGCCTTGGTGCGTACGCCCGAGCCGGTGGAATGGGACGAGGAGGCCGAAGAGGCCGCCGCTGCCGAAGCCGCGATGAAAGGCGGGGACGGAACAGGGGCGACGGCGCACTAAAGCGTTGTGTCTTTGCCCTGAGCGATCAGCCCAGCACAGAAGCTTTAAACCCCGTCGGAACACTCCGGCGGGGTTTTTCGCGTTTTACCGTGGTGGCCCTGCCTAAAGCGTTCCGCCTTTAACCTGAGGCATCAGCGAAAGGCGGAACGCGTGCAACGATTGAGCGGAGCACTGCGTTTCGCGAAAATCTGTGATTCAGGTTTTTCGCGAAACGCTTTAGGGCAGGGTTGCTTGATCAGGCGCCTTTGCCGACGATGATCAACACGATTGTCAGGGCTGCCAAGAGGCCGTGCAGTTTCTCGGACGAGGAGCTTTGGATTGTCTCTTCGATGATAACTTCGGGTGCGACAACGGGGTCCGAGAGGCTTCCGGCGAGAGCCGGTGTCGTGGTGATGAGGCTGGCGGCGCACAGGAGGGCTGTTATTGTCTTTTTCACGATTATCTTCCCCGGATAGTGTGGCTTTAAAGTACCGATTCTGGCGCTTGCTGGTCAACTCTCGGGTGGTATTGTCAATGCTTTTGCGTTAAATTGTTGATCAAAGAGCAACAATTGAGGCCATTATGAGCACGCGACGCAAAACCGGCACGTCAACGCGAGTGAAGCCGTCGACGACAGCGGGCAAAACCTCCAAAACACGCTCAACCGCATCCGCGCGCAAAGCGACGGCACCGACCAAGGCGAACGTGAAGAAGCCCGCGACCGCGGCCAAGATCGAGGTGGCATCGACACCCGCGCCCAAGGCCACGGTGGTCAGCGAAAGCACCCCCAGCACCCATGCCCCGATGCTGCGCAAGAAAGAGCTGATGGATGCGGTTATCGAACGCTCGGGCGTGCGCAAGAAATTTGCCAAGCCCGTTATCGAGGCGATGATGGAAGTCATGGGCGAGGCGATCGGCGAGGGCCGCGACCTGAACTTGCCGCCTTTTGCCAAGATCAAGCAACAGCGCACCAAGGACTCGTCGAACGTGAGGGTCACGGTGGCCAAGATTCGCCAGAGCAAAGCCAAGAAAAGCGAGGCGGGCGAAGGCGATGCAGAAAATCCCAAAGATGGTGTTGCAGAGGCTGCTGAGTGACGCTAATGAACCCGGCAACGGGTGATTAGCTCAGTGGTAGAGCGCTTCGTTCACATCGAAGATGTCAGAAGTTCGAATCTTCTATCACCCACCATTTCCCGACGGCGTGCCTAAATAGGTGCGCCGTTGTTGTTTAAGGGCCAGGTCGTGTCGGTTTGCCTTGAAAAACGATCACGCGGGCGGGCAATATAAGGCCAGCCCCCACGCAGGATCAGGACCGCGCCATGGATATTGAAAAGGACATCATGCTGAACGAGTTGGCGATGCTCCGCGAGGAGAAAAACCGCCGAAGCCGACAGCAGTTTGAATATGTCCGCCTGAGCTTGATCAACGTTGGGGTGCTTTCTTTCTTCGGGATCTTCAGCGTTGTCGTCGGCGGCGGTGAAGTGGCGCAAAAGATCATGCAGAACGCGGCCTTTGTCTTTGCCCTGATGTGCGTGCTGACCGTGATTTCAATCACGCTGTTCCTGTTCTGGATCGACGATGCCTTGACGATTGCAGGGATCGACCGTTTCCTGTTTCGCAAGGAGCAAAGCGTTGACACCAAGGGGGACGTTTATTGGTATGAATATCGTCAACACCTCAACAAAACGGCGGCCTTTCGGGTCAAGAAATGGGTTTTCAACCTTGCGGTGATCTTGTCGTTCATCAGCCCGCCGTTCCTGTTTGGGCTGTTCACGCTGATCCACACCATGCTGCAAATTCCATGGTGGGTGCAGCTTTCGGGCGGGGTGATGTTTTTCATGGTGTTGGCCACACCGCTTTTGATGTGGCGGCGGTTTACCCGGCGGCTTTATGGATAGGTGTTGAAAGCGTTTCGCCTTTGACCCGAGACATCGGCAAAGAGCGGCACGCAGGCAACCATTGAACGATGCACGGCATTTCGCGAAACCGCTTTCATATGGCTTGGCGCCCTATTGCCCGAGTTAAGGGACAATCGTGCAACAACACCCCTTGCGCCTTTGAAAAAGCCGGGCTAAATACCCGCGCATCGGGTCGTTAGCTCAGTTGGTAGAGCGCTTCGTTTACACCGAAGATGTCGGGAGTTCGAGCCTCTCACGACCCACCATTTCCCCTTTGCAAGAACTGGCCCTTAGAAAAAGGGTGACATCTGGTCAAGTTGCTGGAGCCAGCCGTCGCCGGATACCGCAAGGGCGAAGACGGCGGGAAGTGCCACGAGAAAGCCCGTGACAAAGATCATGGCGGTACCGAAGCCTTTGAACATATTGCATTTCCTTCTGGTGGTTTCCTTTTCAGGTGACGAAATAGGCGGCGGTTTCACGCCGACAACACGGCTGGGAAAGCTGCGCCGGAATGCCGCGCTTTGGGCGGGTGGCGAAAAATCCGACATGGATGTGAAAGAGGCGCTTGACGGGGGCAGGCGGGCGGCGTAAACCGCCCTTCACGCAGCGGGCGGTTGTAGCTCAGTTGGTTAGAGTGCCGGCCTGTCACGCCGGAGGTCGCGGGTTCGAGCCCCGTCAACCGCGCCACTGCTGCGTCTCTTTTCCCGGAAAATCATGTGACAATTTTCACGCCTTTTTTTCACGCCTTTAAGGGGCGTTCGGCGCGTTGGGAAAACGCGGGTATTACATGGGTGGAATTATCGGTGAATTGCCCATTGACGGGGGCAGGGGCGTGATTTAATCAGCCCCTCACGCGCGGTTGTAGCTCAGTTGGTTAGAGTGCCGGCCTGTCACGCCGGAGGTCGCGGGTTCGAGCCCCGTCAACCGCGCCATTTTCCCCAACCACGATGCGAGCAGGCCCATGGGTGGTTTCATAGACAGGCTTCCGTGGTGGATCGTCGGTTTCATGGTACTGACGCTTGGATTGGCACCCTATACGCCCGAGCCGCATATCTGGGAAAAGCTGAAGATGCTGTTTGCCGGGGAGTTGCGCGGCGGGCTGGATTGGTTTGACCTGATCCTGCATTCGGCCCCGTGGGTCTTGGCTTTGGTGAAGGGCGGGCGGGCGATGCCGAAATCTTGAAAAGATTTCGGTCCGATTTCTTTTGAAGAAATCGGCTTGCGCTAGAGAGTGAAGAACGCCTTTAGCGCGGCTGTGGTTTCATTTGGGGCCGTGTCGGGGAAGAAGTGACCGCCGGGGATCGGGTGGGCCTGCATCTGGGTGCATTTTGCGGCCCACGTTTGTGCGACATCGTAGTGTTGGGCCATCGCGCCATCGGCCCCGTACAAGACCAGCGTAGGACAGCCGATGCGTTGGGTGAGATCGGCGCTGTCGTGGGCCATGTCATGGCTGAGCGTGGCGCGGTAATCGTTGCACATGCCGCGAATGGTTTCGGCATCGCGCCACGCCCCGCGGTAGGCGGCCAGCTGATCGGCGTCGAAATCCGAGAGCCGCGCACCGCCCCAGCCCAGAAGGCAGGATTGGTAATAGGCGTCGGGATCGTGCCCGATAAGGGTTTCGGGAAACGGCGCGGGCTGGGCCAGAAAGAACCAGTGATAATAGGCTGTCGCCACCTCCTGTTTCAGGTCCGACAGGAGTGTGTGGGTCGGTACGATATCCATCACGCAGGCGCGGGTCACGCATTGCGGCGCGTCAAGCGCCAAACGATGGGTGACGCGCCCGCCGCGATCATGGCCCGCCACGGCGAATTCGGTATGGCCCAAGTGGCCCATCAGCAGGCGCATGTCCTCGGCCATGGCGCGGAAACTGTAGGCGCTGACCTCCTGCGGTTTGCCGGATTGCCCATAGCCGCGCAGATCGGGGCAGACCACGGTATGAGATTGCGCCAGTTCCGGTGCGATGCGGGCCCACATGGCGCGGGTTTGCGGGAAGCCGTGCAATAGCAGGAGCGGCGGACCGGAGCCGCCGATGGAATAGGCGATGTCCTGGCCTGCGAGGGTTATGGCATGGTCGGTGAAGCCGGGGATGGTCATGTGTCTGCCCTGCTAGGCTGGGACTATTCGATAGGGCGGGTCGGCGCTGCCCGGCGGGTGATGCCGCCGGGCGAGACATTTATGCCGCGTTAGCCGCCAACCGGTGCAGGATGCGCGCCCAGCTTCGCGTGCCTTTGTGAAAACTCTCCAGGTCGTATTTTTCGTTGGGCGAGTGAATGGCGTCGTCATCCTTGCCGAACCCCACAAGCATGGCGTTCATGCCAAGGATGCTGCCGAAATGGCCCGCGATGGGAATCGAGCCGCCGCAGCCGACGAAGGCGGCGGGATCGGGCCATTCCTCGGACAGGGCCTGGCGGGTGGCCTCGAAGGCGGGGTCGGTGTTGTCCATGATCGAGGCGGGCGAGGCGCCGTAGCCCTTGAACTCAACGCTGCAATCCTCGGGCAGGCGGGATTGCACGAAATCGCGGAATGCGGCGCGGAGTTTCAAGGGGTCCTGACCTTCGACAAGTCGAAAGCTGATCTTGGCGTGGGCCTCAGCGGGCAGGACGGTTTTGAACCCGTCGCCGGTATAGCCGCCCCAGATGCCGTTGACTTCCGCCGTGGGGCGGGACCAGATCATTTCCAGCGGGGTGCGATCCTCTTCGCCTGCGGGTTTCGACAGGCCGACGCCGCCAAGGAAGCTTTGCCAGTCAAAGCCGAGGCCGTCCCATTGGGCGCGCACCTCGTCGGAGAGTTCGGGGATGCCATCGTAAAAGCCGGGGATGGTGACCCGGCCCTGGCTGTCGTGCAGATCGGCCAGCACCTGCGACATCACGCGAATAGGATTCATGGCGAGGCCACCGAAAAAGCCGGAGTGCAGATCGACGCGTGGCCCGGTGATGGTGAACTCCTCGGAGAGCATGCCGCGCAGCATGGTGACGATGGCCGGGGTTTTCGATTGAAAGAGGCCGGTGTCGCAGATCAGCGCGAGATCGGCGCGCAACTCGTCAGCGTTTTCTTTCATGAAGGGGGTTAGCGAGGGCGAGCCTGATTCTTCTTCGCCTTCGAAAAAGAAGGTGATGGAACAGGGCAGGGTGCCGTTGACCGCCTTCCATGCGCGGCAGGCCTCGACAAAGGTCATAAGCTGGCCCTTGTCGTCGGAACTGCCCCGGCCACGGATCACCCGGCCCTTGGGGGTGTCTTCGAGTTGCGGGTCGAAGGGGTCATTGTCCCACAGGTCCAGCGGGTCGACGGGTTGCACATCGTAATGGCCGTAAAACAGCAGGTGCGGGGCCGCGGAGTCTTTGGGCCCTTCGACGTGCCCCACGACCATGGGGTGGCCCGGGGTTGTACGCTTTTCGGCCTTTATACCAAGGCTTTGCAGGTCTTTGACCAGCCAGTCGGCCGCGCTTTGGCAATGGTCGGCATAGGCCGGATCGGTCGAGATCGAGGGGATGCGCAGAAGCTCTAGCAGGCGTTCCGTCGCCTCGGGCAGTTGATCGTCGATTCGGGACAGAACGGCGTCGATGGACATGGCGCTTTCCTTGGTTGGTTGGTGTTTTGCGCGGAGGGTAACAGGGCGCGCGGGACTGTCCAGCACCTTGACCGAACTCGCATGCGGAACTTGATCAAAATCAAAGTGATGGGGGGCGGCAAATTGTAACCTGTTGCGTGAGAGGTGCGCGCGATATATGCATCTAAGTTGATGAATATGTCAGTCCTGAGGAGGACTGCTCCGTGTGGGCGGCGATCTCATGCGGATACGACCAAGGAGGGGAACCCGTTGGATTATTCGGCACAGCTGGATGCGGCGATTGCGAAGCTACACGAGGAAGGGCGTTATCGCACCTTTATCGATATTGAGCGCCAGAATGGCCAGTTCCCCCATGCCACATGGCGCAAACCCGACGGGTCCGAGCAACCGATTACGGTCTGGTGCGGCAACGATTACCTTGGGATGGGTCAGCATCCCGTCGTTCTGGAAGCCATGCACGAGGCCTTGGATGCCACCGGCGCCGGATCGGGCGGGACGCGCAACATTTCCGGCACCACCGTGTATCACAAGCGGCTGGAGGCCGAGCTTGCCGATTTGCACGGCAAGGAAGCCGCGCTTTTGTTCACCAGTGCCTATATCGCCAATGACGCCACGCTGAGTACGCTGCCCAAGCTGTTCCCCGGGCTGATCATTTATTCCGACGAGTTGAACCATGCCTCGATGATCGAAGGCGTGCGCCGCAACGGCGGCGCCAAGCGGATTTTCCGCCACAACGACGTGGAACACCTGCGCGAGTTGATGGCCGCCGACGACCCCAAGGCGCCCAAGCTGATCGCCTTTGAATCGGTGTATTCGATGGATGGCGATTTCGGACCCATCGAAGCGATCTGCGATCTGGCCGACGAATTTGGCGCGCTGACCTATATCGATGAAGTGCACGCGGTCGGCATGTACGGCCCGCGCGGGGCCGGGATTTGCGAACGCGACCGCCTGATGCACCGTCTGGACATCATCAACGGCACGCTGGCCAAGGCCTATGGCGTGATGGGCGGGTATATCGCGGCCTCGGCAAAAATGTGTGACGCGGTGCGGAGTTACGCGCCGGGATTCATCTTTTCGACCTCGCTGGCGCCGACCTTGGCGGCGGGGGCCACGGCCTCGGTTGCCTTCCTGAAAACCTCGGAAGGTCAAAAGCTGCGGGATCAGCAACAGACCCAGGCCAAGATCCTCAAGACCCGCCTGAAGGGCATGGGCCTGCCGCTTATTGACCACGGTAGCCATATCGTGCCGGTGATCGTGGGCAACCCGGTGCATACCAAGAAACTGTCGGATATGTTGCTGGATGGCTATGGCTGCTACGTTCAGCCCATCAACTTCCCGACTGTGCCGCGCGGCACCGAGCGGTTGCGCTTTACACCTTCGCCGGTACATGGACCGAACGAAATGGATGCACTTGTGCGGGCCATGGATGAATTATGGAGCCATTGTGCGCTGAATCGCGCCGAATTAACCGGTTGAGCGCGCCGCAGGTGCAATTAACCTTGCGATGTGCTAATTTTCCCTAAACAAACATGAAAACGCTCGAATCGGGACATTGGGGCGTGGGCAGCATCGCTAAGGGGCAGGTTGCATGATTGGGCGCCGTTTTTCGCGCAAGCCAGACGACGAGGAAGTTGAACCCCGTGGGTTTGACGATTTTGAGTTACGGCTTGGCGATATGATGCGCGGTGAACGCGCAACCCTTGGCAAATCCCTTCTGGACGTCGAACGAGAACTGCGGATCAAGGCCAGCTATATCGCGGCCATTGAAAACGCCGATCCCGATGCCTTTGACACGCCCGGTTTCATTCCCGGCTATGTCCGGTCTTATGCCCGTTATCTGAACATGGACCCCGACAAGTCATTCGCGGCATTTTGCGCCGAGAGTGGCTTTTCCACCGCGCATGGCATGTCGGCGGAGGCCTCGGGGCGGCGCAAGAGCGACAGCACATCGCGTCTGGCAAGCCAATCGAAAAAACCGGTCGACCCCTTGATGTCGCCCAGCACGCCCTTTGTTCCGGCCAGCGAGAGCTTTCTTGCGCGGATCGAACCGGGGGCCATCGGCTCGGCGCTGGTGCTTTTGGCTTTGATCGGCGGCATCGGCTATGGCGGGTGGAGCGTTTTGAACGAAGTTCAGCGCGTGCAGGTGGCCCCGGTCGAAAACACGCCTGATGTCCTGTCGGATTTGGACCCTTTGCAAACGGCCGTTCGTGAAACCGAGGACCGGGACGAGGACAGCACCGAGATTGCCGGCGGATTCGCCGCGCCAGATGTCGAGGACCGCCTGGACCGTCTTTATCGGCCCGAGGCATTGGACGTGCCCGTGATGGTGGCGCGCGATGCGCCGATTTCGACCCTGAGCCCGGCGCAGGTGGGCCTGTTGCGGCCCGATTTGCCGCAGGCCGACCGCGAGTCGATCGAAGTGGCGGTGACCGAGGCGCAGGATCGGCCCAGCCCACAGGTTCTGGAAACGCCGCCTGCCGGTGTGCGCATGGTCGCGGTTCGGCCTGCGTGGGTGCGGGTGCGGGCCGCCGATGGCACGGTGATTTACGAAGGCATCATGAATGCCGGGGACACATGGGATGTACCGCCGACGGAAGAGCCGCCGACCCTGCGGGTGGGCGAATCCGGTGCGATCTATTTCAACGTCAACGGTCAGCATTACGGGCCTGCGGGGCCGCGCGGATCGGTTACCTCGGACCTGGCGTTGGATGCGACCGACCTGAGCCAAACCTATGATGTGGCCGATTTGACCCGGGACGAGGACCTGTCACGCTATGTGGCGGAGTTGCAGACGGGCGACGTGCCGCAGGAAGCCACTGCATCCGAGTGATTGCAGCCCCGGGGCATGCGCCCTATCTTGCCCCGTGAAGACAGTATCCAATCCCTGAAGGGGGCCTGATGTCGCTCAATCACATTCGTCCGTGGCGCAATGTCTATCGCCGCAAGAGCCGCCAGATTCACGTGGGCAACGTCCCTGTCGGGGGCGATGCGCCGATTTCGGTGCAGACCATGACCAATACCGATACCACCGATGTCGCGGCCACCGTCGCACAGGTGCAGGCCGCTGCCGAAGTGGGGGCGGATATCGTGCGGGTTTCGGTCCCGGATGAGGCAAGCGCCAAGGCCCTGAAAGAGATCGTGCGCGAAAGCCCGGTGCCTATCGTGGCCGATATCCATTTCCATTACCGGCGCGGGGTCGAGGCGGCCGAGGCCGGGGCGGCCTGTTTGCGGATCAACCCGGGCAATATCGGGGATGAAAAGCGCGTGCGCGAGGTGATCGCGGCGGCACGAGATCATGGCTGTTCCATGCGGATCGGGGTGAATGCCGGAAGCTTGGAAAAGCATCTTTTGGAAAAATACGGCGAGCCTTGCCCCGATGCCATGGTCGAATCCGGCATGGAGCATATGCGCATCCTGCAGGACAATGATTTCCACGAGTTCAAGATCAGCGTGAAGGCCAGTGACGTCTTCATGGCCGCCGCCGCTTATCAGCAATTGGCCGAGGCCTGTGACGCGCCGATTCACCTTGGGATCACCGAGGCGGGGGGATTGATGAGCGGGACGATCAAATCCTCGATCGGCATGGGCAACCTGTTGTGGATGGGGATTGGCGATACCCTGCGCGTGAGCCTGTCGGCCGATCCGGTGGAAGAGGTCAAGGTCGGCTATGAGATATTGAAATCTCTGGGCTTGCGGCATCGCGGGGTGAACATCATTTCCTGCCCAAGCTGCGCGCGGCAGGGCTTTGACGTGATCAAGACCGTTGAGACGCTTGAGCAACGGCTGGAGCATATCAAGACACCGATGAGCCTGAGCATTATCGGCTGCGTGGTGAATGGCCCCGGCGAGGCCCTGATGACCGACGTGGGCTTTACCGGCGGCGGCGCAGGCAGCGGTATGGTTTATCTGGCGGGCAAGGCCAGCCACAAGATGACCAACGACCAGATGATCGACCATATCGTCGAGCAAGTCGAGAAACGCGCCGAAGAGATCGAGGCCGGGGAAGCCGAGGCGACAGCGGCGGAATGACATCCAAGCCGCTTCGAAGCGGCTTGGGGCAAGGGCCTTAGAAGGCCCTTTTGACGCGGTTTCGAAACCGCGTGGTGCAAGCCCGTTCGAACGGGCTTGGCCCGTGGTTTCAACGGATCAGGTTCATCCGAAATTTCAGCCCACGCTTGGCCGCTTGGGGCAGGTGCCGATTGAGGCGTTTGTTGATCAACCCGAAGATCGCGATGATCAGCAAGGTCAGCAGGATGAAGTACCCGGCAAGGATCGGATAGGGGACGAAGGGGTTGAAGGTCTTGTCGGCGAAGTAGCTGGCGTAATAGAGCGCATCGCCGCGTTGTTGCCACGCCGGGAAGCCCGAGAAGAAGACCAGCGTCGTGGCGTGGAACAGGAAGATCGCCTCGTTCGTGTAGGCGGGCCATGCCAGCCGCAGCATGGTGGGCCAGACGATCCGCCGAAAGCGCGCCCAGCCCGAAAAACCATAGGCATCGGCGGCCTCGACATCGCCCTTTGGGATGGAGCGCAGCGCGCCGTAAAAGATCTCGCCCGAGTAGGCGGCGGTGTTGAGGAAAAGCACGATCAGGGCGCCCAGCCATGCGGCGGTGAAGGGGTCAAAGAACGGGTAGACCGATTTCAGCGATTGGAAGGCGAAATAGGCAAAGAAGAACTGGATAAAAAGCGGTGAGCCGCGGAAAACGAAGATGAACCATTCCGAAGCTTTGCGCAGAACCCGGTTGTTCGAGAACTTGCCAAGCGCCACGGCGGTGGCAAGGAAAAACCCGCTTAGAAGCGCCAGTACGCCGAAGTAGATGTTCCACAAAAGGCCCGAGCCAATCAGCGTAACCTGTTGGCAAAGCGTGAAGTTTTCGCGCGGCAGGAGGCGTTCGCCGATACCGAGGCTGCGCAATCCGTAATCCGCGATGGTTTCCCAGCAGCTCATGTCGCCGCCTTTCGTTGCGCTTCGCCGCCGGTGGTGGCCTGGCCGTGGGTCAGCTTTTGCATCAGGCGTTCGAGCAGCACCTCGGAAACACGCGTGAACCCGAGGTAGAAGATCAGCAGCGCAAGGAAGTACCACATGCGCCAGTCGCCGTGCGGGTACTGGGTGAAGCGCGGGTTGGCCGTGGCCCCCAGTTCGCGCGCCCAATAGACGATGTCTTCGACCCCCAGCAGGAACAACAGCGGCGTGGCCTTGATCAGCACCATCCAGAGGTTGGAAAGGCCGGGCAGGGCATAGACCCACATTTGCGGGACGAGGATACGCCAGAAGGTCTGGCGGCGGGTCATGCCATAGGCCTCGGCGGTTTCCAGTTGGGCGTGCGGTACCGCGCGCATGGCGCCGAATAGGACATTGGCCGCGAAGGCGCCGAAGACGATGGCGAAGGTCAGCATCGCGAGAAGGAATCCATAGACCTCATGTATCCATTGCGGCGCGTTGCCCAGGGGCAGTTTGGCCGCCTGGCAGACAACGAAATCATTGCCCTGCCGGATGGGTTGATCCCAGTCGGGGCAAAGCACCTGATGCCGCAGCCATTCAAAACCCTGATCGAGGGCGATGACGAAAAACAGGAAAAAGGCGATGTCGGGCACGCCGCGCACGATGGCGATATAACCCTTGCCGAAAAGTTGCATCGGCAGGAACCGTGAACGCGCCGCCGCGGCCCCGCCAAACCCGAAGGCCAGCGCGGTGGGTGCGGTGATGGCCAGAAGCAACAGCACCACGCCGAAGGAGGTATAGAAGGCCATGTGCTTGCCCGTGGTCAGGTAGCACGAGAGCCATGTGAGGCCCGTCAGCGTGGATGGATCGGCGCAGTAGGAAAACATTTATCGGCCCGAAAAGAGAGACAGAGGCCGCGCGGGCCTCCGTCGGGGTCGTGTGATCAGAAGGTGGAAGAGACGTCCCACTTGGTGATCATTTCGTTGAGCGAGCCATCGTCTTTCATCGACTGGATGGCGGCGTCGAAGGTTTCGCGAAGTTCGGTGTCGGATTCGCGAACGCCCATGCCCACGCCACCGCCAAGCGGCACGTCGGGGCCGGTAAAGACAAGGTCGGGGTCTTCATCGACAAAGGGCACGAGGAAGGATTTATCGGCCAGCACCGCGTCGGCCTCGCCGTTACGAACGGCGGCCAGCGTTTCCTCGGGCGAGGCGAATTCGATCAGGGTCGCGCCGGAGTCGGCGATATAGCCTGCCTGGATGGTGCCGGTCTGTGCGGCGATCACACCGTTTTCAACATCCACGTCATCGGACATCGCGGCATAGGCCGAGGGGTCGGGCGGCGTGTAATTTTGAGTGAAATCAATCACTTCATCGCGTTCGTCGGTAATGGACATACCCGCGATGATCACGTCGTAGTTGCCCGAAACGAGGTTGGGAATGATCGAATCCCATTCGTTGGTTACCCATTCGCAGTTGAGTTCGGCGCGCTTGCACAGTTCATCGCCCAGTTCGCGCTCGAACCCGTCAACCTCGCCCGCGTCGTTGAGGAAGTTCCACGGAGGGTATGCGCCCTCGGTGCCCATGCGGACGACGTCCTGTGCCATGGCGAAGCTGGCGGTAAAGGCCAGTGCCGCGGTGGAGAGGATCAGTTTCTTCATAAAGTTTCTCCCTTTGGTTGGTTGGATCAAGCGGCCATTGTCGAACTTAAGAACTGTTGCAGCCGCTCGGATTTGGGGGCGCCGAAGAGGGCATCGGGTGCGCCCTGTTCCTCGATCAGCCCCTGGTGCAGGAAAACGACGTGATCGGAAACATCCGCCGCCATTTTCATATCGTGGGTGACGATCATCATGGTGCGCCCTTCGGAGGCCAGATCCTTGATGACGCGGACCACCTCTTGTTCCAGCTCGGGGTCGAGGGCGGAGGTGGGTTCATCGAACAAAAGCGCCTCGGGTTCCATGCAAAGCGCGCGGGCGATGGCCGCGCGCTGTTGCTGGCCGCCGGACATCTGCGCGGGGTAGACATCGGCCTTGTCGCCGATGCCGACCTTGTCGAGGTAACCACGGGCGGCTTCTTCCACCTCGGCGCGGTCGCGGCCAAGCACGGTTACCGGGGCTTCCATGACGTTTTGCAGAACGGTCATATGGGCCCAAAGGTTGAACTGTTGAAAGACCATGGACAGGTTCGTACGGATGCGCAGCACCTGATGCGGGTCGGCGGGGTGGCGGTGCAGGCCCTCACCGCGCCATTTCACCGGCTCGCCCTTGAAAAGGATATCGCCCTGCTGACTGTCTTCCAGAAGGTTGGCGCAGCGCAGGATGGTGGATTTGCCCGAGCCGGAGGAGCCGATCAGCGAGATCACATCGCCCTTGTGGGCGGTGATATCCACGCCCTTGATCACTTCGAGCGCACCATAGGCCTTGTGCAGGTTGCGAATTTCGATGACGGGCGTGTCGTTGGCCAAGGCAGCATCCGTGAGTGATTTACATTCTGACACGACAATAGGGCCGAAAAAATGGCGCGATGCAACTTGCAAAACGGAGGCAACGGGGAAAATTCCGCCGTTCTGACGCAGGGTCAGCCCATTTTGGAGGGTGTTGTCAGCCTTGGGTATCGACCCGTTGACGGGCCAGCGCGCTATCGCGATCGTTCACCCCCAGAAGATTGGCCGCCAATCGGATCAGGGCATCTTCGTGTTGGTCGCGCTCGCCGTCGGCAAGGGCCACCTGCCACAGGGCCTCGATCACCCCGATGCGGGCTTCATAGGGCACGGCCTCTTTGATGGCGCGGGTGAAGCGGACGGTATCGGGGGCCTCGGACTCGAACTGTTCGGCATCGGCACGCAGGCGGGAGGCCTCGGGCTTGGTCAGGCCGAAACGGGTTTGCGCGATTTGTTCGATGCGGATCATCTCGGCGGCGGCATAATCGTTGTCGGACCGCGCCAAGCGCACCAGAAGGGCCGTCAACGGAATACGCGCGTCGTGATCGGTGAGAGGTTCGGGATCATCCTGAAACAGGGATTTGATGAAATCTGCAAACATGGGGGGAATATAAGCCTTATCGCGGCGGGGGCCAGTGTCAGCCCGGTTTCATTTCGGATTCGGCGCGGGCGCGGGCGGCGTCGCTGTCATGTTGCGAGAGGCCGAGGGCCTCTTGCGCGGCCTGGACAACGGCCACTTCTTCGTCCTGGCGAACACCATCGGCAAGCGCGACTTCCCACATCGCTTCAAGCGCGTCGATGCGGGCGTTGAAACTGACGGTTTCGCGGATGAGGTGGGCGAAATCCTGGGTGTCGGGGGCTTGTTTTTCAAGCTTTTCACAGGTGGCGCGCATCTTGGCGGCCTCAACCGGGTTAAGGCCGTTGATCCGTGCCAGCAGCCAGTCGATCCGGCCGATTTCCTCGACACGGTAACGGTGATCGGACAGTGCCACGCGAACCAGCAGCGCACCAAGGGCCAGCTTGGCGTCGGGTTCGGGCAGGGGTTGCGGCGTGGGCGCCTTGAGGGCGTTCAGGATGCCTTGGAACATGCGCTTTATCCTTCGTAGCCTTCGACGATGACCAGATCACCGCGCGCCACGGGATCGCGCAGGGCCTTGGCCTTTTGGTATGCGTCGGAGTTATAGCAATCAAGCGCGGCCTGATAGCTGGGAAATTCGATGATCACGGTGCGGGCGCGGGTTTCGCCCTCGACACATTCAAACGGGCCGCCACGGGCAAGGAAGCGTGCGCCGTATTCCGCGAAGGGGGCCGCATTCGCGGTTTTGTAGTTTTCGTATTGTGCGGGGCCATCAATTTCCATGTGTCCCACCCAGTAGCCTTTTGGCATCTATCCCTCCGGTTCAGAATGCAGCAGGGGCAGTTTGATAGAGGATATCGTCAATGGCAATCCCGCCGGGGTCGTCATTGGTGATCAGTACACCGGCGATATCGGGCAGACCATTGGCGCGGCGCAGGCCGATTTGGGTGATGCCGGGGCGCAAGGGCCGTGTATGGCGGGCGATGACCATGCCCTGGCGGGTGTAGAGCGTCAGGAATACCTGGCCGGGTTCGGGGGCGCGGCCCAAGGGACTGACGTAATCGGAATGAACCTTCAACGCCAAGGCGTGCTGGCCTTGGTCGAACAGCAGGGCAACGGCCCCTTCGCCACGCGCCGAAAGGCTAGGGAACCCGGCCGGGCCAAGAGGGAAAAGTGCATTGCTTTCAAAGCCCTGGTGATATGCGACCGAGAGGTTTTGACCACGCGCGCCGGGTTGGACGCGGAGCGGGGCATCGGGGGTGCCGGTGACATGATCAAAGCCGCCACGGTTGTGCCGTGATTGACCGTCAAAATGCTGCCCCATCCATGCCCTGCCAAGCCGCATGGCCGCGTCAAACTTGAACCCGGGTTCAGGTTGTCGCGGGAGAGTGTCGAAGGTTATGCGCGCCTGCAGCGTCGATTGCAGATCGGCATAGGGGACAGGTTCGATGGCTTGCGCGTGCAAGGCACCTGGAAGGATACCGGTGAGCCCGCAGAGAAAAAGAGCGCCCCATGCCGATGGCCGCAAGACCGTCACAATTGCTCCAAAATCTGAGCGTTTTCGCGGTGCAATTTCACCTTGTTCACCATGCAATAAGCCTAACGTCGGTTTCGGAGAAACGGAATGCACCTTTTTGAGGGCTACGATTGGAGCACAGGCAGCGAGGCGGAGCATCTTGCCCTGGTCCAAAAGGTGCCGCGGGAGGATTTGCCCGGCCTTGCCCGCGCCTATGACTGGTCAATGCATCCCGAGGCGGTGCTTGGCTGGATCATGGCGCAAAAGGGAATCGACCTTGGGGCGGCCCTTGAGGCGTTTTTCAACGGTGAACCGGAACGGTTCAACTATATTCGCAAACGCGACGTCCCACCGGAGTTTCGCGGGGCGGCGCGTGTCCTGGACAATATCTGTTTGCGGGTGAACAGCGGGTTTTACCTTGCCTATCCGCATCAGGACATCGCCGCGCGCAAGCGGGTGGCGCGTTGGCTTGAGTTTCAGCAAAGCGATCGGGAGGAAGGGCGCCGGGGGCGTTGGATACTGGATGAACGGATTTTATCCACGCTTCTGGATGATACGCTTTGCCTGGATGCAGGCCGGGAAGATCAAAGGTTTGCCCGCGATCCCAGCCTGCTTCGGGACCTGTTCAGCCCGATTTTGGAGTTGGGCGTTACCCAGCAGATCATGCGGTTCTTGCCGTCAAAGCCCCGATGAAACAGCACGATGGGCGGCGATCATGCGGATCATGCGCCGGGATCAAGTAAGCCGGGTAGGCCGGGGTGGAGTGGTTCAGCTCAGAACCAGCTTTGGACCCCGCGTGCCGCGCCAGAAATATCGCGGCCGACGCCGTCGACGGTTGCGCAACCGGCCAATGTCGCGATCAGGGCGAAAGCGATCAGTTTCTTCATGGCTTCGTGCCTCTTGTTTATCAAGACTGCTTCTTATTCTGCCTCGTGCCACCAAACCGTGGGGAGAAAGCCGATGCCATCCCCGTAGATCGGTAAGCGATCCTGTGGATAGCGCAATTCGCGCAAATGGGCAATGCGGCCAATGGCATAGCTGTGAATCGGTATGACATAGCGACCTGAAATCAACACCCGGTCCAAGGCGCGCACGGCGGCGGTGAAATCTTCCCGGCTGCGCGCCGTGAGCATTTTTTGGATCATCGCCTCGGCGGCGGGGCTTTTCATGCCCATGAGATTGCGGCTACCGGGTTGGTCGCCGGCGTCGGATCCCCAATAATACAATTGTTCGTTTCCGGGGCTGAGGCTGAGCGACCAGCGGGCGAAGGTGAGATCAAAATCATAGACCCGCTGGCGTTCGTTATACTGCGCCTTGTCGGTGGATTGCACGACGAGCGTTATCCCGAGACGTTCAAGCGCGCGGGCGTAGATATCCATGATCGCCGTGGCCTGTTGAATAAGCGCGTCCTGTTGCAAAAGTACGGTCAGCTGCAATGCCTCGCCCCGATCATTGCGCAGCTTTCCGCCTTGAACGGTCCAGCCAGCCTCGGACAGGAGTTTGACGGCACGGCGCAGGTTGCGGCGGTTCCGCTTGGAGCCGTCGCCTTTGGGAAGCTCATAGCCTTCAACTGCGCCGGGTGGCAGGCTGTCGGCGAAGGGGGCCAAAAGATCGGCCACCGGCCCCTTGGCCGGGCCAAGCTGCATCGCCAGTTCGGAGCCCGAGAAATAGGAGGTGATCCGGGGTTGCCGCCCGCCGGTGAGCGTGTCGTTGATATATTCGAAATTAAAGGCATGGATCAGCGCCGCGCGCACGCGCCAGTCATCAAGCGGCGGATTGCGGGTGTTCATCACGAAACCGGTCATGCCCGAGGGTTTGCGATGCGGGATTTCGGATTTGACGATTTCACCCGATTGCACGGCGGGAAAGTCATATTGGTTTTCCCAGCGTTCGGCGTTGAATTCGCGGATGTAGGACACGGCCTTGGCCTTGAAGGCCTCTTTCAAGACAGTGTTATCGCCGTAGAACTCGATCCGGATCTCATCGAAATTATGCACCCCTTGGCGCAGGGGCAGGTCATGGCCCCAGTAATCGGGATTGCGCTTGAGGGTGACATGGCGGCCCACCTCGAAATCCTCGACCACATAGGGCGCGGAGCCGAGGGGAATGTCGTTGATGGTGCCTTCGGCGAAGTTTTTGCCCTGCCATTGGGATTTTTGCAGGATCGGGCGCAGGCCCGCGATGAGGGCGAGTTCGCGGTCGTCTTCGTTAAAGGTCAGGCGCAGGCTGCGCGGACCGGTTTGTTCGATCGCCTCGACCTTGTCCCAGAAGGCGCGGTAGCGCGGGTGACCTTGGGTGCCCAGGGTCTTGAACGACCAAATGGCATCTTCGACGGTGACGGGGCTGCCATCCGAGAATCGGGCCTCTTCGCGCAGGGTAAATTCCACCCATTGGCGATTCGGTCCGGTCTCAATCGATTCGGCAAGAAGACCGTACAGGGTGAACGGTTCGTCCCAGGAGCGGCCCATCAGGGATTCATGCGTGAGGTAGCGAAGCTGCCACGGCGCGCTGCCTTTGAGGATGAAAGGATTGAGCGAATCGAAGCTGCCGACATTGCCGGTCACCACCCGGCCACCCTGGGGGGCATCGGGATTGGCGTAGGGCAGAGACACAAAATCAGGTGGAAGGGCGGGTTGGCCATACATAGCTATGCCATGCGCCTTTTCGGCATGGGCGGCTGTGCTGCCCGAAAGCAGTAAAAAAAACGTCGCCGCGCGGCAAAGCGAACGGAAAAATTCTGGTCTCATTTTGGCAACAATCCCTGCGGCCCCTGATATGCTTGAGGATGGACCGTAGAGAGGGATTCTTGCCTTTTCAAACTTTTAGCTTGGATCACAGCGCCAGATTGCTTATAAAGGGGTCACTGCTCGATAGGTTTCTTGCCTGTATGAAACCTGCCTCAATAACTTAACGCCGGCTTCGTGCCGGCGTTTTTTTTTATCGCATGACCTGTGGGCAGCTTTCTTCACAATTCCGTCTTTCCCGGTGCAATTCGCGCGCGCGGCATTTATGCTGCAATCGCAAACCTACGGGAGAGACCGATATGAGCGTCACAGGCAAGACCGCCATCATCACAGGATCGAATTCAGGCATCGGATTGGGAATCGCCGAGGAACTGGCCAAGGCCGGGGCCAACGTGGTTTTGAACTCCTTTACCGACAATGACGAGGATCACGCGCTGGCCGCGCGGATCGGCAAGGACCACGGCATCGAGGCGCGTTATATCAAGGCGGATATGTCGAAGCCCGACGAATGCCGCGCCTTGGTCGAGCAGGCGGGCGCCTGCGATATCCTGGTCAACAATGCAGGTATCCAGCATGTGGCCGGGATCGAGGAATTCCCCATGGAAAAATGGGACGCGATCATCGCGATCAACATGAGTTCGGCCTTCCATACCACCGCCGCCGCGCTGCCGGTGATGCGCAAATCGGGCTGGGGCCGGGTGATCAACGTGGCAAGCGCCCATGGCTTGCGCGCAAGCCCGTTCAAATCGGCCTACGTGGCCGCGAAACACGGGGTTGTGGGCCTGACCAAGGTCACCGCCCTTGAGACGGCCCAAGAGCCGATCACGGCCAATGCGATCTGCCCCGGGTATGTTCTGACCCCGCTGGTCGAAGCGCAGATTCCCGACACGATGAAGGAATACGACATGAGCCGCGAGGATGTGATCAAGAACGTCATGCTGACGCGGCAACCGTCGAAAGAGTTTGCCACGGTGGAGCAACTGGGCGGTACGGCGCTTTACCTGTGTTCGGATGCGGCGGCGCAGGTGACGGGCACGACCATCAGTGTCGACGGTGGCTGGACGGCCATGTGACGCGGTCTCGGATCGCCGGGGCGATCCGACCGGGGCGAGGGGCGCCGCCCCTCGCGCTCCCCGGGGTATTTTGACCAAGAAAAAGGCGGGGCAGGGGTGAGCAATCCAAAGCGGATCAATCTGGCGCTACAGGGTGGCGGGGCGCATGGCGCCTTTACCTGGGGCGTTTTGGATCGTCTTCTGGAAGACGAGGAAATCGAGATTGCCGGGATGTCGGGCACCTCGGCCGGGGCCCTGAACGGGGCGGCGGTGAAATCGGGGTTGCTGGAGGCCGGGCGCGAGGGGGCGCGGGCGAACCTGGCATGGCTTTGGGAGCAGATGGGCGCGGTGCAGGACATGCGCATGCCAGCCTGGATGGCGGGCGTTGTGCCGCAACCGGATGCCGTGAGCGGGGCCCTGGAGCTATCGCCGCCCTATCTTTTCGCCGATGCCATGAGCCGGATGATCAGCCCCTATGCCTATGGGCCGTTTTATTCCAATCCGCTTAAGCGCATCGTCGAGCAGTTCCACTATGACACGGTTTGCGCCGCGGAGGGGCCTGCGTTTTTCGTCGGCGCCACCAATGTGCACACCGGCAAGATCAAGGTGTTTCGCGGCGCGGAAATCTCGACCGAGGCGCTTTTGGCCTCGGCCTGTTTGCCGACCCTGTTCAAGGCGGTGGAAATCGACGGGGCGCATTACTGGGATGGTGGCTATACCGGCAACCCGGCACTGTTTCCGCTGTTCGAAGGGAATTTGCCGAGCGATATCCTGATCGTGCATATCAACCCGCTTGAACGCGAGGACGTTCCGAAAAGCCCGCAGGAGATTCAGAACCGGATCAACGAGATCAGCTTTAATTCCTCGCTTTTGCGGGAGTTGCGGGCGATTCACTTCGTGCAGCGTTTGCTGAATGATGGATCGTTGCGCGAAGGGACGATGAAACGGCTTTACGTGCATATGATTGCCGATGATGTCTTGATGCGCGATTTGTCGGTCGCGACGAAACTGGTGCCGTCCCCTTACACGCTGTATCGCTTGCGTGATGCGGGCCATGCGGCGGCGGAGCGTTTTTTGGCAGCGCACCGGGATGACCTGGGCCAGGGCAGCACGGTGGATATGGCCGCGATGTACGGTTAGGCCTTGGCCTTCAGGCGGGGGTCGTCCGGGTCAACCTGACCGGGATAGACGAGCCCCGCCGAGATCACCAGTTTCGCGGCGTCTTCGACGCTCATATCCAGTTCGATCACGTCGTCCTTGGGAAAGAACAACAAGAAGCCGCTGGTCGGGTTGGGGGTGGTCGGCACGAAAACACTCAGCAGGTCCGAGCCGGATTCGGCGCGGGCGTTGACCTCGCCCTTGGCGGCGGTCGAGATGAAGCCAATCGCCCAGATATCCTTGCGCGGGTACTGGATCAGGCAGGCCTTTTCAAAGCTGCGTTCGCTTTGGGCAAAGACCGTTTCAGCGATCTGTTTGACGCCCGAATAGATCGAGCGCACCACCGGCATACGATCGACCAGCGATTCCGCGAAGAGGATCAGCGATTTGCCGATCAGGCCCTTGGCGATCCAGCCGACGACGATGGTGAACACAAGAAAGATGATCACGCCGACGCCACGCAGGTTGATGCCGATATAATGCTCGGGCCGGAAACTTGAGGGAATGAGCGGCAAAACCACGCTGTCGACCCATCCCATGAGCGTCCAAACCAGCCAGACGGTAAGGGCCACCGGGGCAATGACGACGATGCCCGTCAGGAAGCTGGCGCGCAGACCGGCGAACATGCCGGGTTTGCGGGTCAGCTGTGGTTCTTCGTCAAACGGGGTATTCATGGGCGAAACAAGCCTGTGCGATCTTGCCCGTATCTAAGCAGATTACCCGGCAGTCACAATGGCCCGGGGATCGCGCGCGATGAAATAATGCCGGGTTTGCCCGCAAAATATGCGCTACGAAGGCAATTGGCAGGCCATTTCAACTGCAATTTGCGCGGCGAGGCGGGCGTTGTTGCGGATGAGAGCGATATTGGTGGCAAGGCTTTGGCCTTCGGTCAGTTCAAAAATCCGGCGCAGCATGAAAGGCGTGACGGGTTTGCCGGCAATGCCCTGCGCTTGGGCCTCGGATTGGGCTTGGACGATAAGCGGGTGTAGGGTATCGGCCGGGATGTCATGCTCCGGCGGTACCGGGTTGGCGATTAATTGGCCACCGGGCAGGCCAAGGGCCGCGCGCATCCGGTGGGCGCGGGCGATCTGGGCGGCGTCGTCAAGGCGCAATGGGGCGGGCAAGCCGCTGTCGCGCGACCAGAAGGCGGGCAGGGCGTCTTGCCCGTAGGCGATGACCGGAACCCCCAGGGTTTCCAATGTTTCCAAGGTCTTGGGCAGGTCCAGAATGGCCTTGGCCCCGGCGCAGACCACGGTGACGGGGGTTTGCGCCAGTTCTTGCAAGTCAGCGGAGATGTCAAAGCTTTGCTCGGCCCCGCGATGCACGCCGCCGATGCCGCCGGTGGCGAAAACGCTGATGCCTGCCAGATGGGCGGCGATCATGGTGGCGGATACGGTAGTTGAGCCGGTGCCGCCCTGGGCCATGCAAACCGCCAGATCGGCACGCGAGAGCTTGGCAACCCCGGTGGATCGGGCAAGGGTTTCAAGGGGAGTTGCCCCAAGCCCCACGCGCAGCGCCCCGTCGATAACGGCCACGGTGGCGGGCACGGCCCCGGCTTGGCGCACCTCGTCTTCGACCATACGCGCGGTTTCAACGTTGTGCGGGTAGGGCATGCCGTGGGTGATGATGGTGGATTCAAGCGCCACCACGGGACGGGATTGATCAAGGGCCTCTTGCACCTCTGGGCTGGGGGTGAAATTGGCGGTCACGGGGGCTGTCCTCGGCGGATGGGGCGAATCGATGCTAAGCCATTGATTATCAGTAAAAACCCATTTCTGCACCTCGTGGGTGTGGCGATGGTCCGCCCATCCTTGGTACGGCGCGACGGGTTGCCTTGCGTGGCCCATTGCCACGGCCCTATCGCTTTTCTCGAGTTGACGATGTATGCTGCACCGCAGAAAACCCTGTGGAGGCTGGACATATGAGCGGTGAAATCATCTGCGTGGCGCAGCAGAAGGGCGGGGCGGGCAAGACGACACTCGTCTCGAACCTGGCAATTGCCTATCTGGCGGAGGGCAAGCGCGTTGGCTTGCTGGATACCGATCCCCAGGGCAGTCTTGGAAAATGGCTGGATGTTCGGGAAGAGACTTTGGGGGAAAACGAAAACCTCCAGTTCGCGACGGCGACGGCCTATGGCATTTCCCGCGCATTGCGGGGGATCGGAAATGAAGCGGATGTTATCCTGGTGGATACGCCGCCCAAGGCCGACAGTGATATCCGGCAGGTTTTGCGCGAGTCGGATCTTGTGCTGATACCGGTTGCCACCAGTCAGGCCGATGTCTGGGCCACGCATGATGTTTTGGACTTGGCGGACCGTGCCGGGAAGCCGACGCATATCGTCATGAACCGCACGCGGACAGGTACACGCGTGGGGGAAGATGTTGCCAATTCGGTGGCCGGACTTGAGGCAAGGCCCTTGCAGGCGACACTGGCCAACAGGGTTATCTATGCCGAAGCACTGGGGCGTGGTTTGGGGGTGATCGAGGCGAAACGCTCGGTGGCAGCCTCGAACGAGGTGCGGGCCATGGCGCATGAGGTATCCGGGCTTCTGGGGATGTGAAGCTGCGGTTTGGCGTGCGGCCGATGGTCGATACTCGTGAACTGTCTGCGCCCCTTGGTCCGGGGCATGACGCAGGGGGGGGTTGCGCGGGGTAGGGAATGGGTCTATACGCGCGCTACTCAATCCGCAGGTATGGGCGGGCTGATCGGGGGAGACATCCCCGGCGGTCCACCGGTTGAAGCATCCGCTTCTCATCCCGTACCGAGGCGAAAACCGGAAAGGAAAAACGACATGGGTCTTCCCGAATTCTCCATGCGTCAGCTGTTGGAAGCTGGCGTTCACTTTGGTCACCAAACGCAGCGCTGGAACCCCCGTATGGGCGAGTTCATCTATGGTGCGCGCAATGGCATCCACATCATGGACCTGACGCAGACCGTCCCGATGCTGGACGCCGCCCTGCATGCTGTTCGTGAATGCGTTGCCAAAGGCGGCCGCGTTCTGTTCGTCGGCACCAAGCGTCAGGCCAGCGGCCCGGTGGCCGAAGCCGCCGAGAAATGCGCACAATACTACATGAACCACCGTTGGTTGGGCGGCACGCTGACCAACTGGCAGACCGTTTCGAAGTCGATCAAGCGTTTGAACGATATCGACGAAGTTCTGGCCGCCGGTGGTGAGGGCCTGACCAAGAAAGAGCGTCTGGGCATCGAGCGCGACCAGGAAAAACTGCAAGCCAGCCTTGGCGGTATCCGCGAAATGGGTGGTGTGCCGGACATGCTGTTCGTTATCGACGTCAAGAAAGAAGCGCTGGCCGTTGCCGAAGCCAACAAGCTTGGCATCCCGGTTGTGGCCGTGGTCGACACCAACTGCTCGCCCGATGGCATTGACTACATCATCCCCGGCAACGACGACGCCGCGCGCGCCATCTCGCTTTACTGCGACCTGGTGAGCCGTGCCGCGCTGGACGGGACCGCCGCGCAACTGGGCGCTGCAGGCGTCGACATCGGTGCGATGAGCGAAGCGCCTGCCGAGGACGCCGCCGAAGAGGCCGCTGCTGAAGCCCCGGCCGAAAGCTAAGCCGCTTTCACGAATTTGACATGGGGCGTGGTCATACCACGCCCTGCATTCCCTGACTTTCAAGGAGAGCCAAGATGGCGATCACAGCTGCAATGGTGAAAGAACTGCGCGACGCGACGGGCGCAGGCATGATGGACGCGAAAAAAGCGTTGACCGAAAACGACGGTGACATGGAGGCCGCTGTTGACTGGCTTCGCACCAAGGGCCTTGCCAAGGCCGCCAAGAAATCCGACCGCACCGCCGCCGAGGGCCTTGTAGCCGTCAAGGTGGACGGTGGCACCGGGGTCGCTGTCGAGGTGAACGCCGAGACCGACTTTGTTGCCAAGAACGCCGAATTCCAAACCATGGTTGGCGACATCGCCAATGCCGCGCTTGGCGTGGCCGACATGGACGCGCTGAACGCCGCGGATCTGGGCGGCAAAAGCGTGGCCGACACCATCACCGACAAGATCGCCACCATCGGCGAGAACATGTCCGTGCGTCGCATGGCCAAGATCGAAGGCGATATCGTTGTCAGCTACGTGCACAACGCCATGGCCGACGGCATGGGCAAAATCGGCGTTCTGGTGGCCCTGAAGGGTGGGGACGAGGCATTTGGCAAGCAGGTTGCCATGCACATCGCCGCCACCAACCCCGCCGCTTTGAACGAGGCCGCACTGGACCCGGCGATTGTCGAGAAAGAACGCCAGGTTCAAATCGACATCGCGAAAGAGTCCGGCAAGCCCGACAACGTGATCGAAAAGATGATCGAAGGCCGCATGAAAAAGTTCATGTCGGAAGTCACGCTTCTGGGTCAGTCCTTCGTGATCAACCCCGACCTGACCGTTGAAGCCGCCGCCAAGGAAGCCGGCGCCGATATCCTCGGGTATGTGCGCCTGGAAGTGGGTGAAGGTATCGAGAAGAAAGAAGAAGATTTCGCAGCCGAAGTGGCCAAAGCCGCTCAGGGCTAAGCCCCTTCTTCACGTCGAAAAAGTAAAGGTGCCGCCGGGCTTCGGCGGCACCTTATTTTTTCCGGCCCGTCATTGGGGATGAAGTAGGCCGGGTTAACCTGACCGCCGGCCCGAGTATAAAGGCCGACGATCAGCCGTCCGGTAGGACAAAGGGCTGTAGAGCCGTGAAATCGTCCGGTAGTACAACCCCCTCGTGTTCCAAGGCTTAAAGCCACCACTCACGGAACCCCGACACTGTGCGCATTTACCCAAGGTTAAGTAAGTCAGGGATTCCATACCCGTTGGGTTGTTGACGATATCCCATCAGGGTTCGATCACGAACATCTGGTTCTGAAAGGCGGCTTTAAGGACCGCCTGCGCGGTGGTTTCCACGCTCAGCGCCTCACGCGCAAGACGCAGATGCTTTTCCACGGTTGCGGGTGTCAGCTCCATCAGGATCGCGGTGTCTTGCACCGTTTTTCCGTCGCCGACCCATTCCAGCACCTCGCGCTGTCGCTTGGTCAGGGCGCGGCCCGGCGCATTGTAGGGCAGGGACAGGATACGCAGATGCACCACCGTGTTGAGTGCGGTAATGATCTCGCCCTTGTCGGCCCATTGGCGATCAATCTCGTCTTGAGACATACCGGCCCGCGCCGTGAGGGCAATCGCACCCTTGGCGCGCGGCGAGACACTTTTGAAACTGATCGAGTAGCCCGCGGTGACACCATGCGCCTTGTTGAAAGCCAAAACACGTTCTTCTTCGGGGCTCAGCTTCAGGGTTCTGATATGCGACCAAGACTGCGCGCCATCATTTTCCAGTGCCCAGCGAACCATGGGCGCATCGGTATAGAGCCTGCCGTTGATGAAGCCTTCGGTGTAATCCGGGCTGTGATTTGTAAGCAGAACGAAATCCTCGGGATCGCCAAGGGTTGTCGGCGTCCGGTAACGCGTGAACCCATAGAGAAGCCGATCAAAGCCGAACTCGGCCATCTGGCGGCAATGCATGTCCCATAAGGCCTCGATCCCGGGCGCGTTCAGAAGATTGTTCAGCTTCCCCGGGTCGATCATCATGTCACGCCAGATGTTCGCACAATGCCTTCAAAGCCATGGGGTAGCCATTGGCGCCAAAGCCACAGATCACGCCAATCGCCACCTTGGAAATATAGGAGGTGTGGCGAAATTCTTCGCGGGCATGGATGTTTGACAAGTGCAGCTCGACCGTCGGGATTTCGACCGAGGCGAGGGCGTCCATCAAAGCGACCGACGTATGCGTATAAGCGCCTGCATTCAGGATGATCCCGTCATGCGTTCCCTTGGCGGCATGGATCAAATCAATCATAAAGCCTTCGGAATTGCTTTGTTCGAAGGCGATGGAACAGCCCAGATCCCTGGCCGTATCCGTACAAAGCGCTTGGATATCGGCCAGCGTCGTGTGACCGTAAACCTCGGGCTGGCGTGTGCCAAGCAGGTTGAGGTTCGGACCGTTGAGGATCAAGATTGAGGTCATAGGCATCACCATCCCTTTGGAACACTGATAAACCGCCATAGGCCGCCGCGTCCAGAAAGTTTAGCAACGGGCGCTAAGGTGCTGCATATATTGGGGAAGTTCCGTGGCTTAAGAGTGACTCATCACGGCTATTAATTTAACATAATACAGATTATGCGAATTATCTGTTAACGCGGGAGCGCGTGTACAGTTGCCTTAAAACTGAGACCCCTATTTTGGAACTGGATGGATCCTTGTGAGCATTGGCTATCCCCTGTCAGATCGGCAATGCCTGCCGCGCGATGTTGAGGATGTGTCATTCGAGCCGGTCAAACGTGTCTGCCCCATTAGGTACTGAATCTCACGCATCGGGCGTTGTGACTGATCAAAGCCGAAAATTCCGTAGCTGTCCTCCAGCAAGCAAATCACAACTGCAAGCGCTTTGCGGTGTTCGATCGAGTGACAGACCCGGAATGTCTGCCCAAGGTACCGCGTCGGAGTGCCCTGCTTTGAATGCGCCGGGAAAATGCGTGCTTCCAACAGCAGGTCAAGCACGGACAGAAGTTCGGTGAGAATGCCTATCTTCTTTGAAGTCGCTGACCGTATCCGCAAGACATCGCGAAAGTGCTGTTCATACCGGATCAGCGTCCGCCACGCGGCCTTTGAACCTTGATGCTCGAACACCATCCGGAGCGTTTCAGAATGCAGCCTAGCCTAGGGCGATTCAGGCAGATCAATCGTCATGATTTGCGCGCAGCTATACTTTGATTTCTTTACCAGAATCCTCTCTTCACCTTCTAGGAGATTGTACTCCCGCACGCCCCTGGATCTCTCTTGGGGATTACCGGATTACCCTGCCTATTTTATAATATGTACTAAAATCGACATTTGTTATATTACCTACATAAAGGTTTGAGAGGAAGGCGGCGGCATCGCCACTTTGTTTGTGAACCACTCAGGATCATCCATCATGAATACCAAAGACCGTAGTGCGCGCCTTGCGCGGCGCCCCGCTCGTTGCCGACTGCTATGCGGTGCGGCCCTTGCCGCTCTTGCAATCACGCCGTCGCTGTCCCAAGCGCAGCATGCGCCAGATGATGGCGCCACGCTGCGCCTGCTGACGCTCAATGTCTGGCACCGTTTCGACCAGCACCCCGAAGCCCCCGCACAGTTCATCGCGCCCGGCGACTACGACATGATCATGTTGCAGGAGGCAGGTCGGTACACCCGTTATGGCAGCCATCTTCCCGGCTTGCTAGAGGATGCGGGCGCAGACACCTACCAGTCATCCACTCTGGGCAGTGCAGCCATCCTATCGCGTCTGCCGGGCAGCACCGGCAGCCACAAGCTTTCCGGCGTCAATTCACAGGGCAGCAATATTGCATGGGCGCGTGCAGATGCCGCCGATGGTCGTCCCGATACTGTCGTTGGCAGTGTCCACTTCAACTATTACGACAGCGCGGCCAATCGGACCAAGGAGGCCAAGGCGTTGAACGACTGGGCGCGCATCCAAACCGGCCCGCTGATTATGGCAGGTGACTTTAACGCCGGTGACGTGGCCGAACGTGGTCTGCACCGTGCCGAACAGCAATCCTATCTTTTCGCCCGCGTGTTGATGGACAGCGGCAGTTCGCAGATTTGGCAGGATCTGGCAGAGCAATACACCCCCGAAGGCCGTGAGGCGGAGTTCGGGGCCTATATGGCCTCCATGCGCGAACAGGAAGATGGGCAGCCGCGCTATCGCGAGGTTCTTCAGAATTACTTTGACGCGAATCGCGCTGAATTCCCGGGCAAAACCGACATCGGACAGTTGAGCTGGCGTCAGTGGGAGACCATTATCGCGCAGGACATGGCCGATAAGGGCCTGACTTTTGTCGACGAGACCTACCCGGTCAAAGACAACATTCCGACGACCATGAACATTCTGAAAAAGCAGTTCATGTTGATGCAGACCGAGGGCGACCGCGAGCGTTTTGCGCCGCACGAACTGGACGACGGTAGCGTCACCTGGACGTCCAAGCTGGAGGATCGTACCAATACTTGGACTAGTTGGGATCGCACGAAGATCGACCATTTCCTTATAGCGCGGCCCTTTGGCAAGTGGTTCGAAGTCGTCGATGACGAGACCGATCCCTACCTGGGTGTGATCTCGGGTATCGAAGTGGTGGACCAGAACGGTAACCTCAAACCGATTTCCGACCACGAGCCGGTGGCGCATGAGCTGGCCTGGGTCGGTCCGCGTCTTGAAACCTATAATACGGATCAGACCCGACTTGCCTGGGATTCCGGTGCAAGCACCTGGGACGAGAGCGACGGGGAGTTCCTGCTAACCCGCAACAACATGCGGAACGATGTCTATCTGGGTCAGATCTCGGACGAGAACGGAAACCCGATCTTCACCGACCTGACGTTGGAGGAAAAGAAGACGGAGCTGGATTGTACCACGACCGATCCGCGCTTCCAGCAAGCGGTGGCGGAGTATTGCATCGACGACCACAGCTTTATCGACGAGACGCTGGTGGCCGATGGTGGTACCGTCGTGGTGTATGAGGATGCCGCGCTTGGCAACGCCGAGGCGAACCTGCGTCTGAACGACGGTGGCCTCGCGGTGCTTGGCACCGGGATGAACGAACTGGGCCGTGACGTCGCGCTGGAAGGCAACGGCGGCTGGCTGGATGTTCGCGACGCCGAAGGCAATGTCGATGCCAGTGGTGTGATCTCTGGCACGGGTGGACTTGAAAAGCGTGGTGGCGGGCGCCTGGTACTTTCCGGCACCAATACCTACACCGGCGCGACTGCGGTCAAGGCGGGTACGCTTTCTGTCAATGGGTCCATCGCGGGGTCGGATCTGCTGACTGTGGAAGATGGCGCGCGCCTTGGTGGCACCGGCACCACTGCCAGCGTAAGGGTTGCCTCTGGCGGCACGCTTGGCGCAGGCAACAGCATCGGCACACTGACTGTTGACGGCGATTTGACGTTCGACTCTGGCGCTGGGTTTGAGGTCGAGACTGACGCGGCGGGCAACGCCGATCGCGTTGATGTCACCGGAACCGCGACCATCAACGGTGGCAGCGTATTTACAATTTCTGAAAACGGCCCCTACGCCTATCGAACAGATTATGAGGTTATGACGGCAGCAGGCGGTATCGTCGGCACCTTCGACAGCGTCAACTCGAGCCTGGCCTTCCTCGACGGGAATCTGAGCTACTCTGACACGTCGATGGGGCTTAGGCTTGAGCGCAACGACACCGCCTTCCACACGCTGGCCAACGGGGGCAACGCCCGCGCCACGGCCGATGCGGTCGAGGATCTGGGTATGGGCAATGCGCTATTTGATCGCGTGGTCATGTTGGGCGGTGAAAGCGCCAGCACGGCGTTTGACGACCTTTCCGGTGAAGGCCGCGCCGCAAGTTTTGGCGCGCTGGCCGAGCAGAGCGCCATGCTGAGCGATGTCTGGCGTCCTTACGCGTCGGCCGACGAGGCCGGGCCCGGCGTCTGGATCAGCGGCTATGCGGGCAATGGCGTGAATGCGGGGACTGACGGTCTGCGCGACGCCGATCGCAACGCGACGGGTACACTGCTGGGGGTCACCACAGCCACCGACAACGGCTTTACTTTCGGCCTGATGGCGGGCTTCGGCAAGGGTGAAGCCTCGATTGAGCGCGGTGCCGGGAAGGTCGAGACCGATGACGTTCACTTCGGTCTGTCCCTGGGCACCGATCTGGGCGCCACCAGCCTTCGTGGCGGCCTGATCTACAGCCACTCCAGCTTGTCGGGACACCGCAATGTCGCGATCGCGAACGATTTTCAGCGCCTGACGCTGGACGGTTCTATGCGCAGCACGCAGGCCTTTGTCGAGGCATCGCACGAGGCGAAGGTCGGCACGGTCGCTCTGGAACCGTTTGCGCGGCTGGCGCATGTCCGGGTCAGTGCGGATGGCGTTGCGGAAACCGGCGGCGATGCGGCGCTGAGTTTCTTCAACGACAGCTACGACGCAACTTGGGCCGAGGTCGGTACGCGGATGCAGACTACGGCTGGCGCGTCTGGCAAAACCGTTCTGCACGCGGACATCTCCTATCGGGCGCTGCTTGATGGCGAGACGGCAACCTTGGGAGCGGCATTTGCCGGTGGTTCGGCCTTTGATGTGTCCGCAGCCGGAATGGCCGGGGATGTAGTGCGGGTTGGTGTCGGTGTCGGCTATGATCTTGGCAACAACACGCAACTGATCGGCAGCTTCAACGCGGCCTTCGGTGACGGTAGCGATGCCTCTTCCGTGAAAGTGGGCATGTCGATGCGCTTCTGATCCGCGTTTCGCATTGCCATGAGCCGCGGCAGCCCGTCTGCCGCGGCTTTTCGCTTCAAGGTTTTTCCACTATCGTGAGGCTAGGATTCAAAGACGCGAAGAAGATGACCGATACCACCAAGAAAGGTCAGCGCCAGTCCCGACTGCTGGCCGAGCTGGCACAGCAGAACTACCTGTCGCTCGAAGCCATCTCGCGGCGATTCGGCGTGACGACGCAGACCGCCCGGCGCGACCTTATCGAGCTGGAGGAGTTGGGCCGCCTGCGACGGATGCACGGTGGGGCGATCACGATCAACGCGATCCCGCCCGACGAGCTGCGCCACCGCCGGTCCCACAACGTGGGGCGAAAAGAGCGGATCGCGGCGGCTGCGGTAAAGGAGATCCACAATGGCGCGGCCATATTCCTGGACACCGGCACTACCTGCGAGGCGATCGCCCGCGCGCTTCTGAGCCATCGAGACCTGCGTGTTGTCACCTACAGCCTGCGAATTGCGGCCTATCTGCGCGAGATGACGGAATTCGTGGTCGCCATCCCGGGCGGGTTCGTCCGGCAGGTCGATGGCGGTGTCTTCGGGGACAATTCCAACGCATTTCTCGAACAGTTTCAATTCGATATGGCGGTGATTTCCGTCAGTGGACTGGACTGGCGCGGAACGCTTAGCGATGACGATCCGGCCGAAGTGAACATTGTCCGGGAAGCGATGAGGAACGCGTCTTCGAAGCTTCTGGCCATTGATGGGAACAAGTTCGGCCAGCGCGGTCTGGTGCGGCTTGGGCCGTTGACCGACATGGACGTGATTGTCACGGATCACGTTCTGCCCGAGCAACTTCGCCAGCAGATCGAGGGCGCGGGCTTGCGGTATATTCACGTCAAGGTCTAAGGAGCGATTAGGTTCGCGAAAGCCGTGAGCGAAGGCGGTTGCGTCGGCCGGACTTTAGAACGTAACAGGCCCAAGCATCGCGGCTTCCAACCGAAGATCGGCCTGAAAGAGTCTTGAAACTTGTGCAATTCAGTCGTTGTTTTCATTCAGTTCTCAGTCTCATTTCTAGGGTATCGGACAATCGAAAACGGATGCGGCTCGAACACCATCCGATCCGCGTGAGCCACGAGACCATCCACCGCTTCGCCTATTCGACAGACGGTCGCGACGAGCAATTCTATCGCCATTCTTCGACGTCCAAAGCCTGTCACACAGGCCTGAGCGCGCCAGCCGCTGTGCCGTTGGTCATGCGCAACGAGGATCGCCAGTCCAAGCCGTTCAAGGAGCTGATCCAGGGCCTCGCCCCCTGCCCGCTTATGCACGCCAGTCCATCACCTTGGACCGCGGCGCCGAATTCTCTCCTTCTGGCGGCATCTCAAGGCTGAGATCGATGCGGATGCGTGGTTTTGTGACCCGCAAGTAACAGAAAATCACGCTCGGACAGAAGTTTGGTGATTAGGAGCTTACCTGCAATCCACGCCCAAGACGTGGGATGGCCTCACGCCCCTGTTCTCGTCCTTGCGGGCGCCCGGTTTCACATCGACCCGATACTCCCGGGCTGCGGCACGGTGCTCACACGTCGACCTCCACCTTGCCGATGGGGTGCGAACAACAGGCAAGGACATACCCCTCTGCGATGTCGTCTTCCGATATCCCGCCGTTATGCACCATATGCACCTCACCGGCGGTCTTGCGCACCTTGCAGGTGCCGCAAACCCCGAAGGTACAGCCAGACGGGATGTTAAGGCCGTTGGCCCTGGCCGCGCCCAGAATAGTGTCGGTTTCAGCCACTTTCGCGGTGACACCGGAGCCGATGAAGGTGATCTCGGCGCGGGTGTCCTCATCAGGCACCACATCGTCCAGTTCCGGGACATCGGCGGGGGTTTCCACCGGCGCGTGGAAACTCTCCTGGTGATAGTGATCCATGTCGACGCCCAGCCCCTGAAGCGCCTCGCGCACCGCCTGCATGAAGGGTTCCGGGCCACAGCAGTAAATCTCACGCTCAAGGTAATCCGGGGCCATCAAGCCCAGCATCAACTGGTTGAACGTGCCGCGATACCCCGTCCACGGGGCATAGCGGTCGGGGTGTTCGACGACCCAGTGCAGGTCGATGCCCGGCGCGCGACTGGACATATGTTCCAGCCGCTCGCGAAACACGATCTCGCCGGGGCGGCGGGCGCAGTTGATGAAGACGATATCCGGCTCTGATCCGAGGTCGAACATCCAGGTGGTCATCGACATGAGCGGGGTAATGCCCGACCCGGCCGAGATGAACAGGTATTTGCCCGCCTCCTGGTTGAGGTGCGAAAACAATCCCGCCGGTCCCATCGCCTTGATCTTCACCCCCGGCGCAAGATTGTCCAGCATCCAGCGGGTGCCGATGCTGTCCGCTTGCGCCTTGGCGGTGATCGAGATCGACCGTGGCCGTGACGGCGAGGAAGAGATCGTGTAGGTCCGATGCACCGGCCCGCCCGGCACCGGGATTTCCAGCGTCAGGAACTGCCCCGGCAGGAAATCGAACAACGCGCCCGAGGGCGCCCGGAACGTGAAAGTCGCGGTATTGGGCACCTCGGGAATGACCGAGACGCATTCCAGCATCTCGTCATCCGACCAGATCGCGCGATCGGGAATATTCGACAAGTCCTGCATGATCCTACTCCGCCGCCACGGCGACAGGGTCCAGCCGCCGGGTCATGGTATTGCAGTACCAATCGACGAACCCCATCACGCCGGTCTCGTGGATCGGGGAATAAGGGCCCGGTTCGTAGGCCGGGGAATTGATGCCTTTCTGGTTATCCTCGACCACCTGCCGATCCTCGTCATTGGTGGCGATCCACACTTCGGTCAGGCGTTGCAGGTCATAGTCCACCCCCTCGACGGCATCCTTGTGGACCAGCCATTTCGTCGTGACTTCTGTCGTGGTGGGCGTCAGCGGCGTCACCCGGAAGACGATGGAATGGTCCGGCAGGAAATGGTTCCATGTCGTCGGGTAGTGGTATTTCAGCAGCGTGCCAGCGGCCTCGTCCCGGACCCGCCCCAGCCATTTGGTCACCGCCGGTTGCAAGTCCATGGTAAAGCTCTTGGCGCCCGGCAGCAGCGGCATCCGCGCCAGCCGGTACTGCATGTCCTGCGACATGCGGAATTGCGATGGATAGCCCTGCCCCTCCAGCCTGTCGAAATGCGCCTGAAGGCGCGGCGGGGTGACACCGTCCTCGATGCCGGTAATCGTGGGATCGTCGGTGAACGAACGGCACAAACCCGGGTGGTTGCCGCCGCAGTGATAACATTCGCGGTTGTTTTCCCAGACCAGTTTCCAGTTGCCCTGCTCGATGATGCTTGTCTCATGCGCGACCTTTGCCTCGCTCAGGTCATGCACCTCAAGATAGGGGCGGGCCGCGTCTGCGAAGGCATCGAAGTCCGGCGCATCCTGAGCCAGGCAGATATAGAGCAGCCCCTGCAGTTCGCGGCAATGGACGGGCTTCAGCCCGTGCTGACCGGCGTCGAAATCATCGCCCATCTCGCGCGCCCAGAGCAAACGACCGTCCAGTTCATAGGTCCACTGGTGATAGGGGCAGACCAGCTTGGGCGCGTTCCCCCTGGCCGCCTTGCACAGGATCGAGCCACGATGACGACAGGCATTGTGAAAGGCGCGGATCTCACCATCCGCGCCGCGCACGATGATGACACCGTAATCGCCCACCTGATGGGTGATGTAACTGCCAGACTTGGGCAGTTCGCAGGCCGGCGCGACAAAAAGCCAGTCGCGGTAAAAGATGGTGTCCATGTCCGCGCGGAAAATCTCCGGGTCGGTATAGAATGCCTGTTCCAATGCATAGCCCGGCCGCCGCCGTGCCAGCAGATCGCTGATTGGTTGGGTCATGTTTCTGGCCTCCTGCCGCGCCCCGCGGCGATTTCGGGCGGGCGATCGGCAGGGGCGGTTTGCAGGACCGGCAAAGAGGCGCCAACCCGAAACAGCGCCCGCACCGCCACCCGCGGTTTGACGTTCTGCAAGGCTGGTTTCCGGACTGTGGTGCGGTCCGTTCGGACCTGCGCGCGGCACCTTCCCGGGGTCCTCTTCCCCAGTGGTCATGACCGCGCCCATACAACACCTTTACCGTTGCGGGGGCAGTGCCGGATTCTCACCGGCTTCCCAATTCTCCGCCCGAGGGCGGCACCTTACCGTTTCCAGATAGCCGCATTCGCAAAGGCGCAGTGGGTAATTTGCGACCTTCACAGGAAGGAAACAGACATCGCGCCGACGGGCGAAGAATTTTTCACCGTGGCTTCAATCTATATATTGACAGTTTTGCGCCGTCGGCATCAATATGGTGTTGCTTTGGTGCCTGCGAGTCGCCTCGTGGGTGAAAAGGGAAGCCGGTGAAAATCCGGCACTGCCCCCGCAACTGTAAGCGGCAAGCCAAGGTCCGGAACCACTGGTGCGGCAGACACCGGGAAGGCGGGCCAAGGCGCAAGAGCCGCGAAGCCAGGAAACCTGCCAAGGCAAGATAAACGACGACCGCGGGCGGAGGGCCCGGGCGCGTGGCTAGGTACCGTAGCGGTATCCTGTTCCCCGTGCCCCCTTTTTCCGATGCCCACAAGACCATTGAAAGGGGACCGAGCAATGACCATCACCGTTTATTCCAAACCGGCCTGCGTGCAATGCACCGCTACCACCCGCGCACTGGATGCGCGCGGGCTGCCTTACGAGATCATCGACCTGACCGAAGACGCCGCGGCCATGGAGCACGTGCAGGAGCTGGGCTATCGGCAGGCGCCGGTCGTTGTCGCGGGGAATGATCACTGGGCGGGCTTTCGCCCTGACATGATCGGTCGGCTGGCCTGACTCTCATGGGCGGGCTGGTCTATTATTCAAGCGCGTCGGGCAATACCCGGCGCATGATCGACAGGCTGGACCTGCCCGCCACACGCCTGCCACGGGGGGCAGATACGACGATGCCGGTGATGACCGGGCCTTTCGTCCTGATCTGCCCGACCTATGCCGACGGGCTGGGCCGCGGGGCGGTGCCCAAACCGGTGATCCGTTTTCTCAACCGGCCCGAAACCCGCGCCCTGCTGCGTGGGGTGATCGGCAGCGGCAACCGGAACTTCGGGGATAAGTTCGCCCTGGCGGGCCGTATCATCGCCGACAAATGCGGCGTGCCGTTGCTCTATCGGTTCGAACTGGCAGGTAGCGAAGAAGAAACCGCCCGCATCCGCGACGGGCTGGCCCGGTTCTGGGCTGAAACAGGGGACAAGACATGCTTGATGCAAGCGTAACCGCCGATCTCGATTATCACGCGCTCAACGCGATGCTGAACCTCTATGACGACGAGGGCAACATCCAGTTCGAGGCCGACCGCATGGCCGCGCGGCAGTATTTCCTGCAACACGTCAACCAGAACACGGTGTTCTTTCATTCGCTCGATGAAAAGCTCGGCTATCTTGTCGATGAGGGCTATTACGACACAACGGTCCTCGACCAGTATTCAAAGAACTTCCAGCGTGAAATCTGGGATGCCGCCTACGGGAAAAAGTTCCGTTTCCCGTCCTTCCTTGGCGCGTTCAAGTATTACACCTCTTACACACTCAAAACCCGCGACGGGCAGCGTTACCTCGAACGCTACGAGGATCGCGTGGTGATGAATGCGCTGACGCTGGCGCGCGGCGACGAGGCGCTGGCCATGCGCCTGATGACCGAGATCATCGAAGGCCGGTTCCAGCCCGCCACGCCCACCTTCCTGAATGCCGGCAAAAAGGCGCGCGGCGAATTCGTATCCTGCTTCCTGCTGCGCCTCGAAGACAACATGGAAAGCATCGGGCGCGGCATCAACTCCGCTCTGCAACTCAGCAAACGCGGCGGCGGCGTGGCCCTGATGCTGACCAACATCCGCGAGCACGGCGCCCCCATCAAGGGGATCGAAAACCAGTCCTCGGGCGTGATCCCGGTGATGAAACTGCTGGAAGACAGTTTCTCTTACGCCAATCAGCTTGGTGCGCGGCAGGGCGCGGGCGCGGTCTATCTCAACGCGCATCACCCGGATATACTGCGCTTTCTCGACACCAAGCGCGAGAATGCCGATGAAAAGATCCGCATCAAGACCCTTTCGCTGGGCGTGGTCATTCCCGATGTCACGTTTGAACTGGCCAAGAAGAACGAGGATATGTACCTGTTCTCGCCGCATGACGTGGAAAAAGTCTATGGCTGCGCCTTCTCGGATATCTCGGTCACCGATAAGTATCACGAGATGGTCGATGACCCGCGAATCCGCAAGAAAAAGATCAACGCGCGGGCCTTCTTCCAGACCATTGCCGAAATCCAGTTCGAAAGCGGCTATCCTTACATCATGTTCGAGGACACGGTGAACCGCGCCAACCCGATCGCGGGCCGCATTGCCATGTCGAACCTGTGTTCGGAAATCCTTCAGGTGAACGAGGCATCGGAATTCAACGACGACCTCAGCTATGCCCACATGGGCAGCGATATTTCCTGCAACCTCGGTTCCATGAATATCGCCCGCGCCATGGATGGCGGCGATCTGGCCGGGTCGGTGGAAACCGCGATCCGCGCGCTGAACGCCGTATCGGAAATGAGCGCGATCGACAGTGTACCGTCCATCCGCAAGGGCAACGACGACGGCCACGCCATCGGGCTGGGGCAGATGAACCTGCATGGTTTCCTTGCCCGTGAATGTATCCATTACGGCAGCCCCGAGGGGATCGACTTTACCAATATCTATTTCTGCACGGTCCTTTATCACGCGCTTGCCGCCTCGAATGCGCTGGCCCGTGAAAAAGGGGGCCGCTTCAAGGGGTTCGAAGAATCTGCCTATGCCGATGGCAGTTTCTTCGAAAAATATATCGATCAGGACTGGCGCCCTGAAACCGACCGCGTGCGCGAGCTGTTCGCCAAGGCCGGGATCGAGGTGCCGACACGCGATCAGTGGGCCGCCCTGCGTGACGCGGTGATGGCGGACGGTCTGTACAACCGCAACCTTCAGGCGGTGCCGCCCACCGGCTCGATCAGCTATATCAACTACGCCACCTCCTCGATTCATCCGATCACCTCGAAGATCGAAATCCGCAAGGAGGGCAAGATCGGCCGCGTCTATTACCCCGCGCCCTACATGACCAACGACAATCTCGACTATTACCGCGATGCCTATGAAATCGGGCCGGAGGCCATCATCGACACCTACGCCGCGGCGACGCAACACGTGGACCAGGGCCTGTCGCTGACGCTGTTCTTTCCGGCCGAGGCGACAACGCGGGATATCAACCGCGCCCAGATCTACGCGTGGAAAAAAGGCATCAAGACGATCTACTACATCCGTCTGCGCCAGATGGCCCTTGAAGGCACCGAGGTGCAGGGCTGCGTCTCCTGTTCGCTCTGAGCGGATGGCGCACCGACGTTATACCGACACGATACAGCCCCCGTTTTTGCCCCGGAGTTCCCGATGAAAGACCTCGCCGACACGCCCCGCCCCGTCCCCCGCGCCGTCAACTGGAACCGGCTTGAGGACGATATCGACCTTGATGTCTGGAACCGCCTGACGGTGAATTTCTGGCTGCCGGAAAAGGTGCCGCTGTCGAACGACATTCAAAGCTGGTCACAGTTGACCGATGATGAGCGGCAGTTGACCATCCGGGTCTTCACCGGGCTGACGCTGCTGGATACGATCCAGAACACCGTCGGCGCACCGACCCTGATGGAAGATGCAATCACGCCGCATGAAGAGGCCGTGCTCAGCAATATCGCCTTCATGGAAGCGGTCCATGCACGCAGTTATTCTTCTGTGTTTTCAACGCTTTGCCAGACAGCCGAGGTGGACGAGGCGTTCCGCTGGTCGGCCGAGAACGAACACCTTCAGGCCAAGTCGCGCCTGATCCTCGATGAATACGATGCCACCGCTTCGCCCCTGCGCAAGAAGGTGGCCAGCGTCTTTCTCGAGTCCTTCCTGTTCTACTCGGGCTTTTACCTGCCGATGCACTGGTCCTCGCGCGCCCGGCTCACCAACACCGCCGACCTCATCCGCCTGATCATTCGCGACGAGGCGATTCACGGCTATTACATCGGCTATAAATTCCAGCGCGGCCTCGAACGTCTGTCCGAGAAAGAGCGGAGTGAAATCAAGGACTTTGCCTTTTCCCTCCTCTTCGATCTCTATGATATCGAGGCCCGCTATACCGAGCAGCTTTACGATGGTCTGGGCCTGACCGAGGACGTAAAGCATTTCCTGCACTATAACGCCAACAAGGCACTTCAGAACCTTGGATTCGAGGCCCTTTTTCCCGATGATGCCTGCAAGGTGAACCCGGCGATCATGTCCGCCCTTTCCCCCAATTCCGACGAGAACCACGATTTCTTCTCGGGCTCTGGCTCCAGCTACGTGATCGGCAAGGCCGTCGCGACCGAAGACGAGGATTGGGATTTCTGAAACGCCACGCGGCGCGCAGGATAAACTAGGCCGAGTGCTATGTAGGTGCCCGTGGGGAATTGCCCCCTGACGTATTAAGGCGGACGAATGCCATCGCAGAAAGCTTTACCCACGACCCTCGATCAAGTGTTTAAGGCGTGCCCCTGCTTCGAAGAATACCGATTTGACGGTGGTGAAGGATTCATTGTGCTGATCCACTGGGGCAATCGGAAGATCCCGTTCCTCACCCGTGAGAAGCGCACGTGCGATGCTGGTGCCGAAAACCGTGCCCGGCGCGATGCCGCGGCCCGAATAGCCAAAAACAGCCATGCCGTTGCCCCCAATGCGCAGAATACGCGGCAAGTGATCATAGGTCATGGAAATCCGTCCGGCCCATGCATGCGTGATCTTGGCCTCGGCAAGATGCGGGAACAGCTTGCACAGCTTTCGACGCGCCCAGTTTGCCTGTATCCCTGTATCGTCGCCCATCCCGCCCAGAATGATCCGGCCCGCCTTGTCACGGCGCAAGGACGACATGACAAGCCCGGTGTCCCAGCATCCCTCGCCGCCGCGCAGGATGTCTCCGGCAAGATTGTCGCCCAATGGTTCCGTCGCCAGTTGGAAGAAATTGACGCGTGACGCGTCTGGCATGCGCAGGTTTTGAATCCCTTCGTGATAGGCATTGGTGGCCACCAAAAGGCGCTTGGCACGAATCTTGCCGCTTGGGGTTCGGATGATCCATTGCCCACCATGTTGCGCCGCCGAAAGCGCCGGGGTGTTTTCATGGATGCGCGCGCCCTGCCCCTTGGCCGCCCTTGCCAGCCCTTGGACATACGCCAGCGGCTGGATGGTTCCGGCGCGGGCGTCATGCAGGGCACCGTGAACCTGCGCCGTTCCCGTACGCGCCCGGGCCTCGGCTGCATCCAACAGGGTCACAGGCGCGGCGCGCGCGGCCATCTGATCGTGACGGGTTTCAAGTTGCGTCATCGCGCCGGGCGCATGCGCCAAATGAAGGGTGCCGTTCCGTGTGGGCTCACAGGCGATACCATATTGGTTTATCAGGGAAAATACTGCTTCTGGCGCCTCGGAAAGGACACGGTTCAGGTGTTCACCCGCCTCGGCCCCGAGTGTTTGACAGACCTCGTCGGGGGGCAGCCAAAGCCCTGCATTCACCAATCCGACGTTCCGGCCCGAGCCGCCATGGCCGATGCCCTGCGCTTCGATCAGGATGACATCGGCCCCTTGCGCTGCAGCTTCCAAAGCCGCGGAACAGCCTGTGAACCCGCCGCCGATGATCGCGAGGTCGGCGGTATCGTCACCTTGAAGATGCGACGCACCGAAGGTCTCGGTGCTGCTTTGTGACCAGAGCGAGGACAGGCCGCTCATAACGGCCCTCGGGATGGATTGGGGATCAAGGTGACATGCATTTCAAAGCCTGACAGGTTCATTGGACGGCAAGGTATCGGCCCTGCCGCCCAAGACAAGAGGCAGCTTCAGAAAAACGCCTGTAGCCCGGTTTGTGCACGGCCCAAGATCAGGGCGTGCACGTCGTGGGTGCCTTCGTAGGTGTTCACGGTTTCCAAGTTCATCATATGCCTAATAACTTGAAATTCCTCGGAAATACCGTTGCCACCATGCATGTCGCGGGCCTGCCGGGCGATATCCAGGGCCTTGCCGCAATTGTTGCGCTTGATCAGCGAAATCATTTCGGGGGCCGCGTTGGCCTCATCCATCAAACGGCCAGTCCTTAACGCCGCCTGAAGGCCCAGTGCGATCTCTGTTTGCATATCGGCAAGCTTTTTCTGGTAAAGCTGTGTTTGCGCCAGCGGCCGGCGGAATTGTTGCCGGTCCAAACCGTATTGTCGGGCGGCGTGCCAGCAGAATTCGGCGGCGCCCATGACACCCCAGGCGATGCCATAGCGCGCGCGGTTCAGACATCCGAAAGGACCTTTGAGGCCCTGCACATTGGGCAGGAGCGCGTCCTCGCCCACCTCGACGCCATTCATCGCGATTTCCCCGGTGATCGAGGCGCGAAGGCTTTGTTTTCCTTGAATTTTCGGTGCGCTGAGGCCCTTCATGCCCTTTTCGAGAACAAAGCCGCGAATCTTGCCATCATGCGAATCGGACTTGGCCCAGATGACGAAAACATCGGCAATGGGCGAATTGGAAATCCACATCTTGGAGCCGGTGATTCGATAGCCGCCGTCGATCTTTTCAGCGCGGGTTTTCATGCCCGCAGGGTCCGATCCGGCATCGGGTTCGGTCAGGCCGAAACAGCCGATCAATTCGCCTTTTGCCAATCCTGGCAGGTACTTAGCACGCTGGTCTTCACTGCCGTAGGCATAGATCGGGTACATGACCAACGAGGATTGAACGCTCATCATCGAGCGATAGCCGGAATCGACGCGCTCGATCTCGCGGGCGACAAGGCCGTAGCTGACGTAACCGGTTGATAAACCGCCATATTCCTCGGGGATCGTGGTGCCCAAAAGACCCATTTCACCCATCTCGCGGAAAATCTCGGGGTCGGTCGTTTCCTCGGCATAGGCGCGGATCACACGCGGCTGAAGATTTTCTTGCGCGAAAGTGCGGGCGCTTTGGGCGATCATGCGCTCTTCTTCAAGCAATTGATTTTCAAGGTAAAATGGATCGGCCCAATCGAATGACCCAAGATCGGGCCTGTCTTTCGGGGCGAGTTTCGGGGCGTCGAGGCTCATATGTCTTGCTCCATATGCAAAAATTGCGTGTTTCCTGTACGGTATCTTAAGTTTGCAGTAATAAATATCGCCAATTCTGCAATCATTAATGAGGAAACCGCATACATGCCCCCTGCCCGCCGCTTCCTGCCTTCCACCACCGCGTTGCGCGCGCTGGAGGCACTTGACCGTCTGGGCAGCGCCACCGCGGCAGCCGAGGAACTGAACCTCAGCCAAAGCGCGGTCAGCCGCCAGTTGCAGACGCTGGAAAGCCAGCTGGGTGTAGAGATGATCATCCGCGAAGGGCGGCGCATCTGGCTGACACCCGAGGCGCGCGACTATGCCGCCGAGGTGCGCGGCGCCTTGCAGAAAATCAGCCAGGCCTCGATGAAACTGGCCGTGAACCCGGCGGGCGGCAGCCTTGACCTGGCCATTCTGCCCACCTTCGGGATGCGCTGGCTGGTGCCGCGCCTGGCCGATTTCGCGCGCCGGCATCCAGAGGTGACGATCAACCTGTCAACGCGGCTCAAGCCGTTTAACTTTGCCACGGAAGCCTTTGATGCGGCTATACATTTCGGGCAGGCCGATTGGCCCGGCACGCAGGCCATGCGCCTGAAATCCGAGTCGGTGGTGGCGGTCTGCGCGCCCGAATTGCGCCGCGATTACAGCCCCGGCGAACCGAAAGACCTGCTGCGCCTGCCGCTTTTGCATATCGAAACCCGGCCCGAGGCCTGGCCCGCGTGGTTTGCCGCCCACGGCATCGAGGGCGTGCAAGTGACCGGCACGATCTATGACCAGTTTTCGACCATCACGCAGGCGGCGCTGCATGGTTTGGGGGTGGCCTTGCTGCCGGACTATCTGGCCGAACAGGACTTGGCCACCGGCCGCCTTGTGCGCGCCTGGGGCGGGGCCACGCAAACCCCCGGCGCCTATCACCTTGTCTGGCCGGTGGAGAAATCACGCGATCCGGCCCTGGCCAAGTTTCGCGACTGGTTGGCGACACAGACCGAGGACGAAGACCCCTTGCCCCGGTAAGCGCATTATTCTTGGGGGCTTTGCCCCCGCCGCCCTTCGGGCGCCTCCCCCAGGGTATTTGGCCCAAGAAAAAACCATTCCCCGGCTTTTTCTTGGTCAAAGCGTTTCGCGAAACGCAGTGCTCCGCTCAATCGTTGCACGCGTTCCGCCTTTAGCTGATGCATCAGGTTAAAGGCGGAACGCTTTAAATACCCATTGTCGGGCGGGTGGCGGTCAGGGCACCGGTCGGGATTGCGAAAATGTCATAAGCTAGCCTGTATTGCTTATGCGATTTGCGTCACGGGGCAAACAGGTGCCTGTTTTGTACAAGTTGTACGTTTCCCCCCCGATTTTCGTACAAAACGTACAAGTCTTGGAGGAAACCCGTCACCCCAGGGCATAGCCAGCGCCGCGCACGGTGCGCAGGGGGTCGGCCCCGCCGTGTTTGCTGAGCGCCTTGCGCAGGCGGCCGATGTGCACATCGACGGTGCGGGTATCGACATAGATATCGCGCCCCCAGACGCGATCGAGCAATTGTTCGCGGCTCCAGACCCGGCCGGGTTTTTCCATGAAGGTGGACAGCAGGCGAAATTCGGTTGGGCCGAGTTTGAGGTCCTTGCCGTCGCGGGTGACGCGGTGGGTTTCGGAGTCGAGCACGATGTCTTCGTATTCCAGGCGTTCGCCCACGGTGCTGGGCCGTGTGCGGCGCAGTTGGGCGCGCACACGCGCCATGAGTTCGACCACCGAATAGGGTTTGACCACGTAGTCGTCCGCGCCCGTCTCAAGCCCGCGGACACGGTCCACTTCCTCGGAGCGGGCCGAAAGCATGATGATCGGCACCCCACGCGTGTCGGAGCGGGTCTTGAGCTGGCGGCAGACCTCGATCCCCGAGACATTGGGCAGCATCCAGTCGAGCACGATGAGATCGGGCGCGCCTTCGTCCACCAGCATCAGGGCCTCCTCGCCGTTTTCGGCACGGGACACCTGAAACCCTTCGGCCTCAAGGTTATAGGCCAGCACTTCGCGTTGGGCCGGTTCATCCTCGACAAGCAGGACGGTGGGTTGATCGGAGGCCATGATGCGCGTTCCTGAGTTTTAGTCTTTGGGTTCCGAGTATTCCGGGTTGACCGAGGTTTTGTCGCTCTTGGGGCGGTTTTCCTCGGGCATCTCCCCGGTCACCAGGTAGATCACCTGTTCGCTGATCGAAGTAACGTGATCGCCCATGCGTTCGGTGTTCTTTGCGATGAAATGCAGGTGCATGCAGGGGGTGATGTTGCGCGGGTCTTCCATCATGAAGGTGACGAATTCGCGGAACAGCGCATTGTACATCTGATCCACGTCGTGGTCGCGGTGCATCACGTCGTGGGCCAGGTCGGCGTCGCGTTGGATATAGGCATCCAGCACGTCGCGCAGCATGCGTTCGACTTCCCTTGCCATGCGGCGCAGGGCGGCGGTGGCGCCGCTGATTTGCGGCATACCCGACAGAACGGTGGTGCGTTTGGCCATGTTCTTGGCATAATCGCCGATCCGTTCGAGGTTGCCCGAGATCTTGATCACCGAGAGGATCAGCCGCAGGTCGATCGCGGTGGGCGCGCGCAGGGCGATGACGCGCGCGGCTTCTTCGTTGATCTGTTCTTCGAGGGTGTCGATGGCCCGGTCGCGTTTGCGGACCTCTTCGGCCAGTTCCTCGTCGCGTTTTTCAAGCGCCGTGGCGGCGTTGAGGATGGCCTCTTCGACCAGCCCGCCCATTTTCATGATCTGGGCCTGGATGGTTTCGAGATCGCGATCGAAGGCCGAGGCGATGTGTTGGTCACTCATTGTCTTGGATCCTTAAACCTTAGCCGATCCGGCCGGTGATGTAATTCTGGGTGCGTTCGTCTTGCGGGTTCTGGAAAATCTGCCCGGTTTCGCCGAATTCCACGAGGTTGCCCAGGTGGAAGAAGGCGGTTTTCTGGCTGACGCGGGCGGCCTGTTGCATGGAGTGGGTCACGATGACGACCGAGTAGTCCTGCCGCAGCTCGTCGATCAGTTCTTCGACCTGTGCGGTGGCGATCGGGTCAAGCGCCGAGCAGGGTTCGTCCATCAGCAGCACTTCGGGTTCGGTGGCCACGGCGCGGGCGATGCACAGCCGCTGTTGCTGGCCGCCCGAGAGGCCGGTGCCCGGGGCATCGAGGCGGTCTTTCACCTCGTCCCAGATGGCGCCGCGGCGCAGGGCCTTTTCGACGATCTCGTCGAGTTGTGCCTTGTTCTTGGCCATGCCGTGGATTTTCGGGCCGTAGGCGACATTGTCGTAGATCGACTTGGGAAACGGGTTGGGTTTCTGGAAGACCATGCCCACCTTGGCGCGCAGTTGCACCGGGTCGACGCGCTTGTCGTAGATGTCTTCGCCGTCGAGGTGGATATCGCCTTCGACGCGGCAGACGTCGATGGTGTCGTTCATCCGGTTGAGGCAGCGCAGGAAGGTCGACTTGCCGCAGCCCGAGGGGCCGATGAAGGCGGTCACGGTTTTGTCTTCGATGTCCACGTCCACGTCTTTGATGGCGTGGGTGTCACCGTAGTAGACCTGCACCTTGCGGGCGGCGAATTTAATGTCGTCTTGGGCCACGGTTCTCTCCAGGTTGGGTGCGTCGTACATGGGGTTGGTCCCTCGGATTACCAGCGACGCTCGAAGCGGCGGCGCAGGATGATGGCGATGATATTCATGGTGAGCAGGAAGGCCAGCAGGATGATGATCCCGCCCCAGGCTTTCTCGTAGAAGCTGGCGTCGGCGCGGGCGGCCCATGTGTAGATCTGGGCGGGCATGGCCGAGTTGGCCTCGGTGAAGCCGGCCATGATGCCGTCGGGGTAGCCGCGGGCGACAAAGCCCACCATGCCGATTAGCAGCAGCGGCGCGGTTTCGCCCAAAGCCTGCGCCAGACCGATGATCGTGCCGGTCAGGATACCGGGCATGGCCAGCGGCAGGACGTGGTGAAAGACCGCCTGCATTTTCGAGGCCCCTACCCCAAGCGCCGCGTCACGGATCGAGGGCGGCACGGCCTTGAGCGAGGCGCGGGTCGAGATGATGATCGTCGGCAGGGTCATCAGGGTCAGCACCAGCCCCCCCACCAGCGGCGCGGATTGCGGCAGGTGCATGAACTGGATGAAGACGGCCAGGCCAAGGATACCGAAGACAATCGAGGGCACGGCGGCGAGGTTCGAGATATTCACCTCGATCAGGTCGGTGAACTTGTTCTGCGGGGCGAATTCCTCAAGGTAGATCGAGGCGGCGACACCGATGGGCAGTGACAGGGCCAGCACCACCAGCATCATGAAGAACGAGCCGATGACCGAGGCCCCGAGCCCGGCCCCGCCGGGGTTGTCCACGCCGGCGTCGGTGCCGGTGATGAAGGTCCAGTTGAAAGCGTTACGGATGATCCCGGCCTCTTCCAGGGCATCGACCAGATCAAGATCGGTCTTCATCAGGAAGCGGCTGTCTTCGATGCTGTCGCGGGTCAGGTCGCCGTTCAGGTAACGATCCACGCGCGAGGACGCGGCCAATTGAAACGAGACCGCCTTGCCCACCTGATCGGGGTTGTCCGCGTAAAAGCTGCGCAGGTCGCCGCCGATTTTGCCCATCAGGCGTTCGATGGCGGCATTGTCGACCTCGACCTGCATGCCGCGTTCATCAAGCTGCCCCTTGAGCGCATTGATAAAGGCGGTTTGATAGGCCTTGGTCTTGAAAAGCTGGCTTTCGGCCTCTTGCAGTTGCGCGGCGCTGAGGGTGAATTCCACGTCAACCACGGTCCGGGTGAAGGCCGGCGCGCCCGAGCGGACGATGGAGACCGCAAGCACCACGAGGAAGAACAGGCCAACAAGGATCGCGGCGATGCCATAGCCCTTGAAGCGGGCCTCGGCGCGGTTGCGGCGGACGGTGCGCGCGTTTTGAGTGTGCAGGGAGCCCTTGCGCGGGGCCTCCGATGGATTGAGCGATGCGTCGGTCATTCGTACTGCTCCCGGTATTTGCGCACGATGTAGAGGGCGAGGACGTTGAGGCCCAAGGTGATGACGAACAGGGTCATGCCGAGGGCGAAGGCGACAAGCGCCTCGGGGCTGGCGAAATCGGCATCGCCCGTCAGCTGCGAGACGATCTTGGCGGTTACCGTGGTCATCGCCTCGAAGGGGTTGAGGCTGAGCTTGGCGGCGGCCCCTGCCCCCAGCACCACGATCATGGTTTCACCGATGGCACGCGAGGCAGCCAGCAGGATCGCCCCCACGATGCCCGGCAGAGCGGCAGGCATGACCACCTGCCGGATGGTTTCCGACCTGGTTGCGCCAAGCCCGTAAGAGCCATCGCGCATCGCCTGTGGCACGGCGTTGATGATGTCATCCGAAAGCGAGCTGACGAAGGGGATAAGCATGATCCCCATGACCAGACCGGCGGTCATCACGGCGGTCCCGGCCTGCATCCAGTCAAGGCCATCGCGGCCAAAGATCGTAAGAAGAAGCGGGCCAACCGTCAGCAGGGCGAAAAGACCGTAAACGATGGTCGGGATACCGGCCAGAACCTCGAGCATCGGCTTGGCAAAGGCGCGCACCCGGGGGCTGGCGTATTCCGAGAGGTAGATCGCCGAGAACAGCCCGATGGGTACGGCCACGGCCAGCGCCACGATGGAGATATAGAATGTCCCCCAGAGCAAGGGCAGAACGCCCAGGTCCGAACTTCCGCCCCGCCCCGAGAAGCTGGGTGCCCAGCTTGTGCCGGTGAAGAAATCCCACGCCGGGTAAAGCCGGAAGAATTCGATGGTGTTGAAGACAAGGCTTAGGATGATGCCGATGGTGGTCAGGATCGCGATGGAGGCCGCGCCGACAAGGATGGCGCGAATGCTGTGTTCCACCACGTTGCGGGCGCGGAAATCGAAATGCGCTTCCTTGAGGCCCCAAAGCGCGCCCAACACGGCCAGAACCAGCGCGGCGATGGTCATGTAAAGGTTGCCCGCGGCATTCATCACGCGGAACCGCTGTGCGGCGTTAAGAATGGGCTGTGTCACTTCGGAGGTGACGATCTGACCCGCATCCTTGAGGCGTTGGGTCACATCGGTGATATCGGCCCGCAGATCGCGGGCAAAATTCTCGGTCATGATGCCTTCGGCAACGGCATTGTCGAGGCCTTCGGCGGTGCGGCGCACCTCGGCCATGACAAGCCCACGCGAGGAGTTGTCGGCGACCGCGCGATCGGGGATCATCGACGACACGGTCGAGCCCACGTAAAGCGGCTGTGCCAAAAGCCAGACGATGATCAGCAGGAACGCCGGTACCGCGGCCTTCAAAGCGACATTCCAGCCGTAATAAGAGGGCAAAGAGTGCAGTTTGCGGTTATCGCCGCCCGCACTGGCCAAGCTGCGCTGCCGCCCAAGGGCAAAGCCCCCCGCCGCAATCGCAAGCACGATCATGATAAGCCAAAACAGTGGCATGTGCCCCCCGATGTTTTGTGATGTTCAAAAGGTCCAAAAAGGAAAAGGGGGCGGCGGAATATGCCGCCCCCTGACAGCAATCGGATGGATTACATGCCTTCGCCCATGGTCACTTCGTCAGCGACAGCGGCCTGGGTGTCGGCCAGTTCCGGGTCAGCCACGAGGCCGTAGTTCGACAGCGGGCCACCGGGGCCAGCGATCTCGTCAGCGACGAAGAACTGTGCGTATTCTTTCAGGCCGGGAATGACGCCGATGTGAGCTTTCTTCACGTAGAAGAACAGCGGGCGCGAAACCGGGTACTCGCCCGAGGCGATGGTTTCGGTCGAAGGTGCAACACCGCCCATGGTGGCAACCTTCAGCTTGTCGGTGTTGTTCTCGTAGAACGCCAAGCCGAACACGCCGATGCCGTTGGTGTTGGCGTCGATGCGGGCAAGGGTTTCGGTGTAGTCGCCGTCGATATCGACCGACTTGCCGCCGTCCTGGCGCACGTCGAGGCAGGCATCTTCGGCCGCGTCTTCGTCCATGCCGCTTTCCATCATGGCGTCCATGGCGCCGGTGTCTTCGCAGCCTTTCAGAAGAACCTTGTCTTCAAAGACTTCGCGGGTGCCGTGCTTGGTGCCGGGGATGAACATGGCGATCTCGGCATCGGGCAGATCGCTGTTGAACTCGGCCCAGGTGTTGTGCGGGTTGTCGACCAGTTCGCCGTCTTTCAGGACGGTGGCGCCGATGGCGTTGAAGATGTCCGACGGTTGGAAGGCCTTGAACTCGGGGCCCGACTGCTGGCTGGCAAAGACGATCCCGTCATAGCCGATGCGCACTTGGATGATGTCGGTCACGCCGTTTTCGGCACAGGCCTTGATTTCCTTTTCGCGGATGGCGCGCGAGGCGTTGGCCACGTCGATGGTGTTCTCGCCGACGCCTTCGCAGAAGCGCTTGAGGCCCGCCGAGGAGCCGCCCGATTCGACAACCGGGGTCGGGAAGTCGGTGTTGTCGCCAAACAGCTCGGCCACGATCGAGGCGTAGGGCAGAACGGTGGACGACCCGGCGACCTGCACGTTGTCACGGGCAAAAGCGGCGGTGGTGGAGAGCGCTGCGATGGCAGTCGCCGACGCGGTGAGTTTCAGAAAGGACATGTAGAGCTCCTGAGTTTTTCTGGTTTCAGCCATCGCGTTCGATGGCCTCGCCTTGCCTGCTAGGCGCGTTACGCGACCCTTTTGTTAAAGTTTTGTAACGGTTTCATGACAGCCCGGCGGATGGCCCGAAAACCCAAGAAAACATAGGGTGTAGACAAATAAGAAATTTGTCCGGTTCTGCCCGTGGCAAGGCGGGGTCAGGCGTTTGTGACAAGCCGCGGTAGAATCACGCGGAATGTGCTGCCCTGCCCCGGTTCTGATTCGATGCGCAGGCGCCCGCGATGGCGGCTGATGATGTGTTTGACGATGGCAAGGCCCAGCCCCGTGCCGCCCATTTCGCGCGACCGGTGACTATCCACACGGTAAAAGCGTTCGGTCAGGCGCGGAATGTGCAGCGGATCGATTCCCGGCCCTTCATCGCGCACCTCGACCACGGCACCGGGGCCGCGCAGGGATGGCGCGTGATCGGAAAGCCGCAAGGTGACATGCACGGTTTTCCCGGACCCGCCGTACTTGATGGCGTTCTCGATAAGGTTGGTGAACACCTGCCGGATCTGATCGTCGTCGGCGGGGATGGTCACGACCTCCCCGGGCAGGGTCAGGGCGATCTCGACATCTGCCTCATCGGCCAGCGGGCGGATGGAATGCGCCACCGATTGCAGCACCGTGCCCAGGTCAAGCGGATCGGTCGGGCGGACCCGTTCATCGGCCTCGACCCGGCTGAGCGACAAGAGATCCTTGACCAGCCGCTCCATCCGTGCGGCCTCGCCGGCCATGATGCCAAGAAACCGCTCAACCGCCGCCGCATCGCCCTTGGCCGGGCCTTGCAGGGTTTCGATAAACCCCATCAGCGCGGTCAGCGGCGTGCGCAATTCATGGCTGACGTTGGCCACGAAATCGCGGCGCATCTGGCTGGCGGTCTCGAAATGGGTGACATCCTCGAAACAGACCAGGACACCGCTGCCCAGGTCGGTCTGCACCTTCGAGCAGGTCACGTTGAAGGTGGTGTCCTGATCCCCGTCGCTGCCCAGATAGCGCGCGGTGCGCTGGCCGCGTTCGCGCAGGGTGGTCTCGATCGCGTCCAGCACATTGGGCTGGCGAATGGCGGTGATGAAATGCCGCCCCACGATCCCCCGGCCCAGCAGGGTCAGCGCCGCCTCGTTGGCGCCCAGTATCCGCTCGCCCCGCCCGATCAGCACCGAGGGCAGCGGAATGGCCTGCAACAGCGCGGGGATGGTCGAGTGATCCATCGCCCGTTAAATCGCCTGCAACCCGTCGCGGAAGCGGCGCATGTTTTCCTGGTAATGCAGGGCCGAGGCGCGAAGGCCCGCAATGGCCTTTTCGTCCAGTTCGCGCACCACCTTGCCCGGCGCGCCCATCACGAGGCTGCCGTCGGGTATTTCCTTGCCTTCGGTCACCAGGGCCCCGGCCCCGATCAGGCAGTTCTTGCCGATCTTGGCGCCGTTCAGAACGGTGGCCCCCATGCCGATCAGGGTGTTCTCGCCAAGCGTGCAGCCATGCAGCATGGCCTTGTGCCCAATGGTACAGCCCGCCCCGATCACCAGGGGATAGCCCATATCGGTATGCATCACGGTGTTTTCCTGCACGTTGGTCCCGGCACCGATCACGATCTCTTCGTTATCGCCTCGCAGGGTGGAGCCGAACCAGACCGAGGCCGCCTCCTCGATCACCACCTTGCCGATCAGGTTGGCATCGGGGGCAATCCACGTGTCGCGGGCGATTTTCGGGCTATGGCCATCCAGCATGTAAAGGGTCATTGGGTCTCCTCGAACTCGGAATGCAGGGCTTTGACATGGGCATTCAGCCCCGGTTGTTGCAAACGCTTCAGGCGCGCCGCCTCGACGATGGTTTTCAGCCGTTTATCGGTTTGCTCAAGATCGTCATTGACCAGAACATAGTCATATTCCGCCCAATGGCTGATCTCGTCCCAGCTTTTGCGCATCCGCTTGGCGATCACATCGTCGCTGTCCTGCCCGCGCGTGACCAGCCGCCGGTGCAATTCGCGGATCGAGGGCGGCAGGATGAAAATTGACAGCGTGTGTTGCCCCAGCGCCGAGTTCTGAATCTGCTGCGCGCCCTGCCAGTCGATGTCAAACAGCACATCCTTGCCGCTATTGATCGCCTCCTCCACGGGCCCGCGCGGCGAGCCATAGAAATTGCCGAAGACATGGGCGTGTTCCAACATGCCGCTATCGGCCACCTGCCGCTGGAATTCGGCCTGGCTCATGAAATGGTAATCCTTGCCGTCCACCTCGCCCTCGCGCGGGGTTCGGGTGGTGGCCGAGACCGAGAAACTGAGCGAGGGGTCCCAATCGCGCAACCGCCGGGTCAGGGTGGATTTGCCCGCCCCCGACGGGGAACTGAGAATGATCAAAAGCCCACGGCGCGTCATCTTTAGTTATCTTTCCTACTTCTTCTTTTTCCAAATATCCCGGGGGTCCGGGGATAGAACCCCCGGGGCGGAACACTGGCCGGTTATTCCACGTTCTGTACCTGCTCGCGCATCTGGTCGATCACGGCCTTGAGGTCGAGGCCCAGGCTTGTCAGCCCCGCGTTCTGCGCCTTGGAGCACAATGTATTGGCCTCACGATTAAACTCTTGTGACAGAAAGTCGATTTTCCGCCCGATGGGAGAGCCTTGGGCCAACAAATCGCGCGCGGCCTGCACATGGGCGCGCAGGCGGTCGATTTCCTCGGTCACATCGGCCTTCACGGCAATCAGCGCCAGTTCCTGTGCCACGCGCGACTCGTCGGCGCCGTCTGCATTTTCCATCACGCGCATCAGCGCCGCGCGGGTGGCCTTTTGCATTTCAGGCTGCCGGGCCTCGGCGGCTTTCGCAGCCTCTTCAGTCAGCGTGGCGATCTGGTTCAACTGGTCGCTCAACACGTCATTCAGCGCGGCACCTTCGGCCTCGCGCATCTCCAGGAAGGCCGACAGCAGGCTTTCGAAGTCGTCCATGAGGGCGGTTTTCAGGGCCGTTGTATCCTGTTCCCCTGCCCCGCTATCCAGCACGCCGCGCAGGCCAAGGATATCCGCCGCCGTCGCCGGCGCCAGCGACAGGCCACGGTCCATTGCCTGTGCCTCGACTTCGGCCATGGCGACCAGCACGTCGTGCAACTGCCCGGGGTTGAGCGCCAAGCGCCCGGTCTGATCCTCGGCCTGGATCCGCAGGTTGAGGTTGACGTTGCCGCGCGACAGGGTCTTTCCGAGGCGGGCGCGCAAAGCGGCCTCAAGCCCCTCGATCCAATCGGGCAGGCGCAGGCGCAGGTCCAGCCCCTTGCCGTTCACGCTGCGCAATTCCCATGTCCAGCGATAGCCCTCGGTCGCGCCCTTGGCGCTGGCAAATGCGGTCATTGATCTGAGCATGTTTCCTCCGGCGGGCAGGGTTTGAGCTGTCCTAGTGGGTCTGATGCAGGCTGGCAAGCCTTGGAGCCGTTAACCAATTTCGTGGAAACTTTAATAAATTCCGACCGACTCGTGGCAAACAGGTGTCAGGCCAAGACGGGCCTTTGGTGGGCTGCGTGATGGATGACGGGGGTGAGTCGATGTTGGATGATGTGAAAGAAAAACTGCGCGCCCTGCATGGCGGGGGTCCGCTGCGCCGCGCCCCGGTGGTGGATCGCCGCGCGGACCTGGCCGCGTTTCAGGCCTATTGGGCGGCGCAATGCCCAAAGGGGGATATCCCGCGCCGGTCGCAGATTGATCCCCGCGGAATCGAGGCGCTTTTATCCCATGCCTTCGTCGGTGAGCGGATCGCGCCGGGGATGGCGCGCTTGCGGATCGCGGGCATGCATTTGTCGGATGTGATGGGCATGGAGGTGCGGGCGATGCCGCTGTCCTGCCTGATCGCGCCCTCGGATCGAGATCGTTTTTCCGATGCCATGGTTGACCTCTTCGACCGGCCCGCGCGGGTGGAAGTGACGCTTGAGGCCGAGGGCGGTTTGGGCCGTCCTGCCTTGACCGGGCGGATGCTGTTGTTGCCGCTGCGCAGCGATCTGGGCGATATCAGCCGCGCCTTGGGCTGTCTTGTCACCCAAGGCCCGATTGGCCGCGCGCCGCGCCGGTTTCGAATTGCCGCGATCGAGCGTTGCCCGATCGGGGCCGAAGGCATGCCCGCCATCACACCGGCGGCGCCCCCTTCGCCGAGGACCATACCGCACCCGGCCGAGCGGCCCTACCTGCGGGTGGTGAAGTAAAAAAGGCCGCGCAACTGGCGCGGCCTTTGATTGCATCCTTCGGGCGGGGGTCAGCCCACCTGCGCCGCCGTCTCGCGGCTGCTGCGCAGGTTTGACAGTTCCTCGGCCACCAGGAAGGCCAGTTCCAACGATTGGCTGGCATTGAGGCGCGGGTCGCAGGCGGTGTGGTAGCGATCGGAAAGGCTTTCCTCGCTCACCGCGCGCATGCCGCCGGTGCATTCGGTGACGTCCTGCCCGGTCATTTCGAAATGCACACCGCCCGGTGTCGTGCCTTCGGCGCGGTGAACGGCGAAGAAATCCTGCACCTCGCGCAGCACGCTGTCGAAGGGTCGCGTCTTGTAGCCGGTGGCGGATTTGATGGTGTTGCCGTGCATCGGGTCGCAGACCCAGACCACGTTGGCCCCTTCCTCTTCCACCGCCCGGACGAGGCGCGGCAGGTTATCGCCGACCTTGCCCGCACCGAAGCGCGCGATCAGGGTCAGGCGACCGGCCTCGTTCTCGGGGTTCAGCGTGGCCATCAGCCGCTTGAGGTCATCGCTTTCCATGCTCGGCCCGCATTTGAGGCCGATGGGGTTCAGGACGCCGCGGGCAAATTCGACATGCGCGCCATCGGGTTGCCGGGTGCGGTCGCCGATCCAGATCATGTGGCCCGACCCCGCCAGCCAATTGCCCGAGGTGGAATCGAGGCGGCAAAGCGCCTCTTCGTATTCCAGCAGCAGGGACTCGTGGCTGGTGTAGAAATCGACCGATTGCAGGGTGTGGGCCTGATCGCTTTCGATGCCGGCGGCCTTCATGAAATCCAGCGTGTCGGTGATCCGGTTGGCCAGGTCGCGGTAGCGTTCGGCCTTTTCGCCCTCGGTGAAGCCGAGCGTCCACTGGTGGACCTGATGCACATCGGCATAGCCGCCCGTCGAAAAGGCGCGCAAAAGGTTCAGCGTGGCCGCGGCCTGCGTGTAGGCCTGCAGCATCTTTTCAGGGTTCGGGATGCGCGCCTCGGGGGTGAAATCCAACTCGTTGATGATATCGCCCCGGTAGCTGGGCAGTTCCACGCCATCGACGGTTTCCGTCGGCGCGCTGCGCGGCTTGGCGAATTGGCCGGCCATGCGGCCCACTTTCACCACCGGCACCTTGGCCCCGTAGGTCAGGACCATGGCCATTTGCAGCATCACCTTGAAGGTATCGCGGATGGCATCGGCGCTGAATTGATCGAAGGCCTCGGCGCAATCGCCGCCCTGAAGCAGGAAAGCCTCGCCGCGCGAGGCCGCGCCCAGTTGGCGTTTCAGCTTGCGCGCCTCACCGGCAAAAACCAGCGGAGGATAATGCGACAGGCGGCTTTCCACCTGCGCCAGCGCGGCTGCATCGGTGTATTCCGGCATCTGAACGCGCGGTTTCTTGCGCCAGTCGGACTTCTGCCAGTTGCTCATTGTCATTCTCCGCTTAAAGACAGTCGAAATGTGTCTATACTAAACCAAAACACAAGAGACCATATGCGGAGCGCCCCGTTTTTCGCGTTTTTCTGCCTTGACCCTTGCCAATGCGGGGTGTTCGTGAAACAGGCTTTACGTTGGGGACGGTGCCGGTCCACGGTCGGGAGTAGCGAGAAATGGCCACGCAGACATCGAAAGTTGAGGTTGAGGCGACGGGCGCGCCCAAGCGCTTTGTCTTCGTTCTGCTTGAGAATTTCACCTTGCTCAGCTTTGCCTCGGCGGTCGACAGCCTGCGGATTGCCAATCGCATGGCGGGGCAAACCCTGTACGAATGGTTTATCACCGGCGATTCCGATGACGAAGGCATGGTCTCATGCTCCAGCGGGTCACGGTTCAAGGTGGATGGCCCGTTGAGCGAGTTGAACCGCGATGACGTGGTTTTGCTTTGCGGCGGGGCCAACGTGCAAAGCGCCACGACCAAGAAACTCTTGAACTGGATTCGGCGCGAGGCACGGCGCGGCCTGCGATTGGGCGGATTGTGCACGGCGGCCTATACGCTGGCCCGTGCGGGGCTTCTGGACGGCAAGCGCGCAACGATCCATTGGGAAAATCACGACAGTTTCACCGAGGAATTCGACGAGGTCGATTTGACCAAGTCGGTTTTCGTGGTGGATGGCAACCGGATGACGACCGCCGGCGGCACCTCGTCCATCGACCTGATGCTGAAGCTGATCGCCGACGACCATGGCGAGAAACTGGCCAATGCGGTGGCCGACCAGTTGATCTATTCCTCGATCCGCACCGATCAGGACACGCAACGCCTGTCGGTGCCCACGCGGATCGGCGTACGCCACCCGAAGTTGAGCCAGGTCATCCAGATGATGGAGGCCAATATCGAAGAGCCGATCAGCCCTTCGATCCTTGCCAAGGAAGTCGGCATGTCGACCAGGCAGCTGGAGCGGCTGTTCCGGCGGTACCTGAACCGCTCGCCCAAGCGCTATTACATGGAGTTACGCCTGCAAAAGGCGCGCAACCTGTTGATGCAGACCGACATGACGGTGATCAACGTGGCGCTGGCCTGTGGCTTTGCCTCGCCCTCGCATTTCTCGAAATGCTACCGCGCGCATTACAACACAACACCCTACCGCGAGCGCGGCGCGCAGGCGGCGCGGCTTTCGGTGTGAAACGGTTGATTTTTCGCCCAAAATCAGGGAAGTAGCCTCGCAAAATGTTGAAGCTAGAGGGGCAGGTCATGACGCCGCCGTGCGGCCTGTATTTTTTCGGCTAGGTCTGCAAGTCTTTCACTCAGGTGATCTTCGTCGTGGCAATGCTCTTTTCTTCTTAAGCTCAAATCCGAAAACTCTTCCCCAAATTTATTGAGCAAGGACTCGCCAAGGCCTTCTGTGCTAATGGATCGGCGATACAAACCTTCAATGACATTCACTTTGCCTTCCGGCGAGATAGTTTTGAAGCTTTCTTTCTCCAGACCAGCGACACTCTCCCGGATTTTGGCAAGGTCCCCATAAAATTCCACGACATCCCGAATAAGTCCGTTGGGAAGGTCGCTTAGCCTTGCCAAGTTGGTCGAGTATACAATCGTGTGACTTGCATCGGAAATATGCGGAATTAGACCGTTATTTCGCTGAAATGCCTTAATAAGAACAGACGTGGCGATTGTTGACTCGTTAAATCGGTGCAAGTCCGCTGTATTGAAGTCGATTTCCGCGAATAGTGCCCTGATATAGCTTTGGGTTGCGCGCTGTGACTTTCGATGTTCCCGGGTAAGATCCCATAGCTGCGAGGCCCCGAAGACAAACAGGGCCGACAAGCCGGTGAAGGTAACAAAGGATCCATCCATCCCATACATCTACCGACACACCTTTGGGCGGTAAAGCCTGATAGGGACACAGCTATCAGGGTGATGACATCCTATAAAGCGCGCCCTGCCCTTCGGACAGGAACCAGATGGCACCATCGGGGCCTTGGATAACGTCGCGCACGCGCAGGGTTTCGGGCGATTCCAGGCGTTCGACCTCGCGCAGCGGGTCACCGGAAAGCCTTGAAATATAGTCGAATTTCAGCGACCCGATGAAGGCATCACCGCGCCAGTCGGAAAACTCTTTGCCATCGTGGAACATCATGCCCGAAGGCGCGATGGAAGGGTCCCAGTAATGCACGGGTTGTTGCATGCCGGGTTTTGACGTGCCTTCGCCGATCTTGCCCCCCGAATAGTGACGACCGTAGGAAATCACGGGCCAGCCATAGTTTGCCCCCTTGGAAATGCGGTTCACCTCGTCCCCGCCGCGGGCGCCGTGTTCAACGACGTAAAGCCGGCCCGAGGGATCAAGCGCGGCACCTTGCGGATTGCGGTGACCGTAGGACCAGATTTCAGGTCGCGCGCCTTGAGTGGAGGTGAAGGGGTTGTCGGCAGGCACGCTGCCATCGCGGTTGAGCCGCAGCACCGAGCCGTTTTCGCGGCCAAGATCCTGTGCCGAGGGCCGGTCGCCCCTGTCGCCGACCGTCAGGAAAATCTTGCCATCCGGGGCCTCGACCAGCCGCGAGCCGAAATGCCGCCCGCCCGAGGAGCCGGGGGTAAGTTCCCACAGGATGCGCCAATCGGTCAGGCGGAGGTTATCGGGCGCCAGCGTGGCGCGGGCCAGTGCCGTGCCGGCCCCGCCCTGTTGCGGTTTGGACAGGGTGAACAGCAGTTCGCGCGTCTGGGCGAAATCGCGCGGCACAAGGATATCGAGCAATCCCCCCTGCCCGCGCGCCGCAACCTGGCCCAGGCCCTGTATGGTGCGGGCCTGACCGTTCCCGAGGATCAGCAGCCGCCCGTTGCGTTCCGTGATCAGAACCTGCCCGTCGGGCAAGGTATCGACGGCCCATGGCGTATCGAGGCCGGTGACGATGGGGCTGATTTCCAGTGGGCCGGCGCTGCTGTCCATGGCTTGCGCCACGGGGGCAAGGCCGAAAGACAAGGCGATCAGGGTAAGAAAGCGGCGCATGGGATCCTCCGGGTAAACATATGACTAAGATGGGGCCGGGGTGACCCCGGGTCAAATCCCGTCTGGGCGGATTGGTGCCTGAAACCGCTTGCCTTTTGCGATGTAACCCATACCCTCGCCGACGGAAAATCGTTTCACAGGGAGGTAAACTGATGAAAACACTTCTGACTGCAACAGCGACCGCGGCGCTTTTGGCCGGGGCGGCCCATGCCGACGATCACGAAGTCAAGCTGGGCATTATCCTTGGCTTCACCGGCCCGATTGAATCGCTGACACCGCATATGGCGGCAGGTGCCGAAATGGCGATGAGCGAAGTGAGTGACAGCGGCAAGTTGCTGGACGGGATGACCGTGGTGCCGGTGCGCGCCGACAGTACCTGCATCGACGCAGGCGCCGCGAGTGCCGCCGCCGAACGCCTGATCACCTCGGAAGGGGTCAAGGGGATTATGGGCGCGGATTGCTCGGGGGTGACCGGTGCGGTCCTGTCGAACGTGGCGGTGCCGAACGGGGTTGTCATGGTGTCGCCTTCGGCCACCTCGCCGGCGCTGTCGAGCGTCGAGGATAACGGGCTGTTCTTCCGCACCGCGCCGTCGGATGCGCGCCAGGGCGAGATCATGGCCACGATCCTGATGGAGCGTGGCATGGAAGAAGTGGCGCTGACCTATACCAACAACGACTATGGCAAGGGGCTGGCCGACAGTTTCGCCACGGCCTTCGAGGACAAGGGCGGCACGGTGACCATCAACACCGCCCACGAGGACGGCAAGGCCGACTATTCGGCGGAAGTGGGCGCCATGGCCTCGGCGGGGGGCGATCTTCTGGTCGTGGCCGGTTACGTCGATCAGGGCGGCAGCGGTGTTGTGCGCTCGGCGCTGGACACCGGCGCCTTCGATACCTTCCACTTCCCCGACGGCATGATCGGCACGGCGCTGGAAGAGAACTTCGGCGATGCGCTTGACGGATCGAGCGGGCAGCTTCCCGGCACCGACAGCCCCGGCGGCGATAAATTCGTCGAACTGGCCGGCGACAGCTTCGATGCGACATCGACCTTCGCGCCCGAAAGCTATGACGCGGCGGCGCTGATCATGTTGGCGATGCAGGCCGCAGGGTCGGTGGAGTCGGGCGATTACAAGGATCATGTCATGGACGTGGCCAATGCGCCGGGCGAAAAGATCTATCCCGGGGACCTGGGCAAGGCGCTTGAGATCATCGCCGGTGGCGGTGACGTGGATTACGTGGGCGCCACCGCGGTGGAACTGATCGGCCCGGGTGAATCGGCGGGCAACTACCGCGAGATCATCTTCGAAGACGGCAAGATGGAAACCGTCAAATACCGTTGATCTGGCGCCATCGCCAAGGTAACGAACGGCCCCGTGAGATGCGCGGGGCCGTTCCAACAAGAAGAAACGGCCACGACAAGGGCCGTTTTGGGGGATAGACTGCCATGATCGTCGTTGAGGACCTGCACAAGCATTTCGGCGGGTTTCACGCCGTTGACGGCGCAAACCTGGGCATTCGCGAAGGCACGATCACCGGGTTGATCGGCCCCAATGGCGCGGGCAAGACGACCCTGTTCAACGTGATTGCCGGGGATTTGCCGCCCACCTCGGGGCGGGTCACCATGGCGGGCGAGGATATCACCGGCCTGCCGCCACATGAGCTGTTTCACAAGGGGCTTTTGCGGACATTCCAGATTGCCCATGAGTTCACATCGATGACCTGCCGCGAGAACCTGATGACGGTGCCGGGCGGGCAATCGGGTGAGCGGCTCTGGAACACATGGTTCGGGCGCAAGCGGATTGCCGATGAGGAACGCGCACTGCGCGCCAAGGCCGACGAGGTGCTGGAGTTCCTGACCATCGAACATCTGGCCGATCACCCCGCCGGGGCCGTTTCGGGCGGTCAGAAGAAATTGCTGGAACTGGGCCGCACCATGATGGTGGATGCGCGGATTGTCTTCCTGGACGAGGTGGGCGCGGGCGTGAACCGGACGCTTTTGCGCACCATCGGCGATGCCATCCAGCAATTGAACCGCGAACGCGGCTATACCTTCGTGGTGATCGAACACGACATGGATTTCATCGGGCGGCTGTGCGACCCGGTGATCTGCATGGCCGAAGGCAAGGTTCTGGCCGAGGGGACGCTGGAGGAGATCAAGGCCAACGAGGCGGTGATCGAGGCCTACCTGGGCACCGGGTTGAAGAACAAGGAACAGGTGGGCGCGTGACGGGTTTGATCCAAAGGCGTGGCTGCGCCACCCAGGGTGTTATGCGTTCAGGCCACGCAGGCCTTGGGGGCGCTGCCCCCCACGTTGAAAATCTGCGATTTTCAACGCTCCCCCCGGGGTACTTGGACCAAGAAAAAGGGGCTGCGGCATGAGTGATCCTTTCCTGATCGGCGAGGCCATGACCGGCGGGTATGGCCGTGGGGGGCCTGATATCCTGCATGACTGCACAATTGCCGTGGATCGCGGCGAGGTTGCCGTGATCGTCGGGCCGAATGGGGCGGGCAAATCCACCGCGATGAAGGCGGTTTTCGGCATGCTGGATCTGCGGCGGGGCCAGGTGCGCTTGGATGGGCAGGAGATCACCGCGCTCAGCCCGCAGGAGCGGGTGCGCCATGGCATGGGGTTCGTGCCGCAAACGCACAATATCTTCACCTCGATGACGGTGGAAGAGAACCTTGAGATGGGCGCCTTCATCCGCAACGATGACATATCGGGGACCATGGAGCAGGTGTTCGAGTTGTTCCCGATCTTGCGCGACAAGCGGGATCAGGCGGCAGGTGAGCTTTCGGGCGGGCAGCGCCAACAAGTGGCGGTGGGCCGCGCGCTGATGACCCGGCCCAAGGTCTTGATGCTGGATGAGCCGACGGCCGGGGTGAGCCCCATCGTGATGGACGAGCTTTTTGACCGGATCATCGAGGTGGCGCGAACCGGCTTGCCGGTGCTGATGGTCGAACAGAACGCGCGCCAAGCGCTGGAGATTGCCGACAAGGGCTATGTTCTGGTGCAGGGACGCAATGCGCATACGGGATCGGGCAAGGAATTGCTGGCCGACCCTGAAGTGCGCCGGTCGTTTCTTGGCGGTTGAGGGGATGGATTTGAGTATGTTTGCCAAGAAGAGCCGACTAGTGATCTGGGCGTTGGCTTGTCTTTTGCCCCTGCCCGCCGTGGCAATGCCACTGACCTGTACCTTCACCACTGAATGTCTTGATACAGAAGGCTGTCAGGACACGACGTATGAGGTGACATTCGGCGCGGTGAACGAGCGTTTCTTGATGTCGGGTATCGCGGCCGAACGCGCCTTCGATCTGATGTCGGAGGAAGACGGGCATCGTGCCTTTGTTTCGGACGCGCAGAATGGTGCGGTGGGCTTGATGACCCTTTTGAGCGACTGGGCGGCCAGCTATGCCGAGGTGGGGCTTTTCGAGGGCTCTTACGCGGTGTGCTATCACGGGGAGTGCCGGGAATGATCGACCTTCTCAATGCCATCGTGGCGCTTTCGAATTTCGTGCTGGTGCCGGCGGTGACCTATGGCAGCCAGTTGGCGCTTGGGGCGCTTGGTGTCACCCTGATCTATGGAATCCTGCGGTTTTCCAACTTTGCCCATGGCGACACCATGGCCTTTGGCACCATGGTGACGATCCTTGTGACATGGGGGCTACAGGCCTTGGGCGTCGGTTTCGGCCCCCTGCCCACCGCCCTTCTGGCCCTGCCCTTCGGGATCGCGGCCTGCATGGCGCTGGTGTTGGTGACCGACAGGATGGTCTACCGGTTCTACCGCGCGCAGAAGGCCAAGCCGGTGGTCTTCGTGATCGTGTCGATCGGCGTGATGTTCATCCTGAACGGTCTGGTGCGGTTCATTATCGGGCCGGGCGATCAGCGCTTTCGCGATGGTGAAAATTTCATCATCACGGCGCGCGACTTCAAGGACATGACTGGGTTGCGCGAGGGGCTGGCCCTGAAGACCACGCAAGGCATTACCGTGGTGACGGCGGTGATCGTGGTGGCGCTGTTGTTCTGGTTTCTCAACCGCACGCGCACCGGCAAAAGCATGCGCGCCTATTCGGACAACGAGGATCTGGCGCTTTTGTCGGGGATCAATCCCGACCGGGTGGTCATGGTGACATGGCTGATCGTGGCGGCGCTGGCCACCGTGGCGGGCACGCTTTACGGCCTCGATAAAAGCTTCAAGCCCTTCACCTATTTCCAACTGTTGCTGCCGGTCTTTGCCGCCGCCATCGTGGGTGGGCTTGGCAGCCCCCTGGGCGCCATCGCGGGCGGCTATGTCATCGCCTTTTCCGAGGTGCTGATCACCTATGCGTGGAAAAAGGTGCTGACCTACCTTGTTCCCGAGGCCCTGGAACCCGACGGCCTGGTACAGCTTTTGTCGACCAATTATAAATTCGCGGTCAGCTTCGTGATCTTGCTGATCGTGCTTTTGTTCCGCCCGACGGGCCTTTTCCGGGGGAAAGCGGTATGAGCGAGAGCGTCAAGAACACCGGGCTTTTCGCCCTTGTGGCCCTGCTGATCGTCGGCACCGGGGTGGTGCAAAGCTGGAACACCGCGCTTTTGATCCTGAACATGGGGCTGATTTCGGCAATCATGTCGCTGGGCCTCAACCTGCAATGGGGGTTTGCGGGGCTGTTCAACGTCGGCGTCATGGGGTTCGTGGCGCTGGGCGGGTTGGCCACGGTGCTGGTCTCCATGCCCCCGGTGCCCGAGGCCTGGGCCGCCGGAGGTGTCGGCGTTTTGGCCGGGCTCGCACTTGGCGCGGCGGTGATCGTGGTGGCGGTACTGACCTATAACCGCATGCCCGCCGGGCGGATGCGGCTGCTGGCTATGCTGGTGGTGCTTGTGGCGGGTTTTTTCGCCTTTCGCGCGGTGTTCGACGGGGGCGTCGAAGCGGTCGAGGATGTGAACCCGGCGGCTACCGGATACCTTGGCGGCCTTGGCCTGCCCGTGGTGCTGGCATGGCCCGTGGGTGGTGTTCTGGCCGCCGGGGCGGCGTGGATCATCGGCAAGACGGCGCTGGGCTTGCGCAGCGATTACCTTGCTATCGCGACGCTTGGGATCGCCGAGATCATCCTGGCCGTTCTGAAGAACGAGGATTGGCTGGCGCGGGGCGTAAAGAACGTGAACGGCCTGCCGCGCCCGGTGCCCTACGAGGTGGATTTGCAAAACGATCCGGGCTTCGTGGACCGGGTGACGGGGCTGGGGCTTGATCCGGTCACGGCCTCCTCGCTGACGGTGAAGCTGGGCTATGCCGCGCTTTTCACCGTGGTGCTGGTGATCATCCTGATCCTTGCGCAACTGGCGCTCAACAGCCCCTGGGGCCGGATGATGCGCGCCATACGCGACAATGAAACCGCCGCACGGGCCATGGGCAAGGACGTCACCCGCCGCCATTTGCAGGTGTTCATTCTTGGCAGTGCCGTTTGCGGCGTCGCCGGGGCGATGATGACCACGCTGGATGGGCAATTCATTCCCACCTCATACCAGCCGCTGCGCTTTACCTTCCTGATCTGGGTGATGATGATTGTCGGCGGCTCGGGCAACAACTTCGGGGCGGTGCTGGGCGGGTTCCTGATCTGGTTCCTCTGGGTGCAGGTGGAGCCGATGGGCCTGTGGTTCCTGCAAACCGTCACTGCGCCCTTGGCCGAGGGTAGCGCGCTGAAAGAGCACCTTTTGCAAAGCGCCGCGCATATGCGCCTGCTGACCATGGGGGTGATCCTGCTTTTGGTGCTGCGGTTCAGTCCGCGGGGGTTGATCCCGGGGCGGTAAGCGCCGGGGGTGCGCAAGGGCCAAGGGCTTTGCAAAGCCCTTGCACGGCGCGTCAAACCAGCGAGGTCACCCAGAGGATCGTCGCATCCTCGTCGCTGACCGAGATCACGTTATGCCCCATGGTGGCGTCGTAATAGGCGCTGTCGCCCCGGCGCATCTCGATCGGCTCGTAGAACTCGGTGTACAGCCGCACGACGCCGGTGAGGACATAGAGGAACTCTTCGCCGTCATGGCGCACCCAGCCATCGAATTCGGCAGTGTCGCGGGCGCGGATGCGGGCGCGATAGGGCAGCATCTGTTTCTTGGTCAGCGCCTCGCCCAGCAACTCGTGCTCATAGGTGGCGGTGGCCTGATGCGTGCCCTCGCCCGCCTTGGTCACCGACATCCGGCCATTGACCTGTTCGCGCTGCGGCGGGGTGAACAGTTGCGGCACGGAAATCTCAAGACCCTCGGCCAGCTTTTTCAACGCCTCGTAGGTGGGCGACATCTGACCGTTCTCGATTTTCGACAGTGTGGATCGCGCCAAACCCGCCTGTTTCGCCGCCTGTTCCAGCGTCCAGCCCCGCGCGGTGCGTAATTCGCGCACGCGTTCCCCAAGGTTGAGCGGCTCTGCCACCTCTTGCTGGCCGTTTTCGCGGGCCACGCGGATCAGGTTCTCGGGCGTCGTTTTTTGCATGCCTCATCCTATAGGCTTCAGGCGGACCACTTGCAACTGACCGGCGCGCGGCCTAATCGGTGGATATGCAAGCCGAGACCCACCCCGATATCGCCCCTCCCTGCCCCGCGCCCTTCAATCTTGCCGCGCATGTGCTGGGACATGCCGAAGACACGCCCGACAAGATCGCGCTGGCCGTTCTGCGCCTGAGCGGCTCGGAACGCTGGAGCTATGCGCGCCTGAAATCGGCGGTTCTTGGGACCGGAACGGGGCTTTTGCAGGCGGGCCTTGAACCCGGTGACCGGGTCTTGATGCGGCTTGGCAATACGGTGGAATTTCCCATTGCCTACCTGGGGGCGATTGCCGTGGGCCTTGTCCCTGTGCCCACCTCAAGCCAGCTGACGGCGTCCGAAGTGGCCAAGATGATCGACACGCTGAACCCCTCGCTGATTCTGCGCGGCGACGGGATTGCATGCCCGGACACGGATGTGCCGGTGCTGGATCAATCCGATCTTGAGGCGATGCGTGATTTGCCCCCGGCCGAGTTTGACATGGGCGATCCGAACCGCCTTGCCTATATCATCTATACCTCGGGCACCTCGGGCGTGCCGCGCGCCGTGTGCCATGCCCACCGCGCGATCTGGGCACGGCAGATGATGATGCAGGGGTGGTACGGGTTGCGGCCCGAAGACCGGCTGTTGCACGCGGGCGCCTTCAACTGGACCTATACGCTTGGCACCGGCCTTATGGACCCGTGGACCATGGGGGCCACGGCCCTGATCCCCGAGGCGGGGATCGAACCGGCGCAACTGCCGCTTTTGCTCAAGCGGCACGATGCGACGATCTTTGCCGCAGCCCCCGGCGTTTATCGCAAGATGCTGACCGGTGAGGCGCTTTCGCTGCCCAAGCTGCGGCACGGGTTGGCGGCGGGTGAAAAGCTTTCCGATACCATCCGGCAGGCTTGGGAAGAGGCCACCGGCACCGCCATTCACGAGGCTTACGGCATGTCCGAATGTTCCACCTTCATCTCGGCCAGCCCCGACCACCCGGCCACCCCCGGCACGCTGGGCCGCCCGCAACCGGGGCGGCGCGTGGCAGTGATTGGCCCCGATGGCCCGGTCGGGATCGGCGAGGAAGGCACGATCGCCGTGCATGACAGCGACCCGGGCCTGATGCTGGGCTATCTCGGGGCCGAGGAGGCCACGCGCGACAAGTTCCAGGGCGAATGGTTCCTGACCGGCGATCAGGGCATGATGGATGCCGCGGGTGACATCACCTATCTGGGCCGTGCCGACGATATGATGAATGCCGGCGGCTTTCGGGTGTCGCCGCTGGAGGTCGAGGCGGTGCTCAATGCCTTCCCCGGCATCACGCAATCCGCCGTCACCGACATCGAGGTCAAGAAAGACGCCCGCGTCATCATGGCCTTCTACACCGCGCCCCAGCCGGTTGATCCCGAGGCGCTTGAGGCCTACGTGACCGAGAACCTTGCCGCCTACAAACGCCCGCGCGGCTTTTACCACCTCGATGCGCTGCCCTCGGGCGCCAACGGAAAAATCCTGCGTCGCGAATTGCGGCCGATCTACAAGGCCCGACATGGTCAAGCTTGATATCATCTCCGATCCGATCTGCCCTTGGTGCTATATCGGGAAAACCCTTCTGGACCAGGCGCTGGCCGAGCGCCCGAACCACCCGTTCTCGATCAACTGGCACCCGTTCCAGCTTAACCCCGAGATGCCGCGCGACGGCATGGACCGCCGGGCATATCTTGAGGCCAAGTTCGGCGGGCAGGACGGCGCGGTACAGGCTTATCTGCCAGTGGTGGAAAAGGCCCGCGAGGCCAGTCTGAATATCAATTTCGAAGCCATCGAACGCACCCCCAACACGCTGGATGCGCACCGCCTGATTCATTGGGCCGGGATCGAAGACCGGCAGATGGCCATGGCCGTTGCGCTTTTCAAAGCCTATTTCGAGGAAGGCCGCGATATCGGTGACCGCGATGTTCTGGCCGATCTGGCCGACGGGCTTGAGATGGACGCCGCCGTGGTGCGCCGCCTGCTTGACAGCGATGCCGACGAAGAGGCCATTCGCGAGCGCGACAAGCAGTTCCGCGAGATGGGCATCACCTCGGTCCCCACTTTCATCGTCAACGGCGAGCACGCCGTTCCGGGGGCGCAACCGCCCGAGTTGTGGATCAAGGTGATCGACGAGATCACCGGCCAACTGACCGAGGAAAGGTGAACACATGCGCGGAGCCAAGGCCCTGACCCTTCTGGCGATGCTTTTGCTTATCATCGCCGGCGGCACGGTGTTTTTCCACCATGTCGAGGGATGGTCGTGGCTTGACAGCTATTTCTTCACGGTCGTCACGCTGTCGACCGTGGGCTATGGCGAGTTGGTCCCGGCAACGCCGATGGGCAAGATCGGCACCACGGTTTTCATCCTCGTGGGCCTTGGTATCTTTGCCGTGGCGATCCAGCAATTCGGCGCTTTCGCAGTCAAGAAGCGCGAGGAACATACCGAATGGCTGATTGCGCGGCTGGGGCACCGTCAGCCGGATCCGCGGGACGAGCCCAAGGCGGCGAACGATCCCGACATTCCCGAAGGTCAAAACCGATGAGCGCAAGAACACCCGGCCGAGTGGAATTCGTGGCGCTGATGGCGATGCTGGTGGCGACCGTGGCCTTTTCCATCGACGCCATGCTGCCTGCCCTGCCCCGCATCGGGCAGGAACTGACGCCCGATGCGCCGAACCGCGCGCAACTGATCGTCACCTCCTTTATCCTTGGGCTTGGCGTGGGCACATTTTTCACCGGGCCGCTGTCGGACAGTTTCGGACGCAAGCGGGTGATCCTTTACGGGGCGGCGGTCTACATGGCCGGTGCGGCCCTTGCCGCCATGGCCCCCACGCTGGAACTGGTCCTTGCGGCGCGGGTGTTGCAGGGGCTGGGCGCTGCGACCGCGCGGGTGGTGTCGCTGGCCATGATCCGTGACCTTTATTCAGGCCGGGACATGGCGCGCATCGTCAGCTTCGTGATGATGGTTTTCACCCTTGCCCCCGCCGTGGCCCCCTTGATCGGAAGCGGCATCATCGCGCTGAGCGGCTGGCGCGGGATTTTCGGCAGCTTCATGATCTTTTCCACGATAACAAGCCTTTGGCTGTCTTTCCGTCTTGCCGAACCCCTACCCCCCGAGGCACGCCGCCCGTTTCGGGGCAAGGCGCTGCTTGAGGCGCTGCGCGCCGTGCTGGCCCCCAGGGTCGTGCGCATTTCGATCGCGGTGCAAGCCCTTTGCCTGACCACGCTTTTCAGCTCCATCAGTTCCATCCAGCAGTTGTTCGAAGTGACCTTCGACCGTGCCGATCAATTCCCGCTTTGGTTCTTCATGATGGCGATCTGTGCGGGCACCGGCAGCCTTTTGAACGCGGCGCTGGTGATGCGGCTTGGCATGCGGCGGATGATCTCGGTTACCTTGGCCCTGCAGATCGGCTTTACCGCGCTGGTGCTGGCGCTGTTCCTCGTCGGCCTGCCCGAGGGCCTGCGCTTTCCGGTTTACCTTGTCTGGCAAACCACGATCTTTTTCCAGGCCGCGCTGACGCTGGGCAACATCAACGCATTGGCGATGGAACCCCTGGGCCATGTGGCGGGCATGGCGGCCAGCGTCGTCGGGGCCCTGGCCACCGTGGGGTCGGTCATCCTGACGATCCCGGTGGGGCAGGCATTCGATGGCACGCCCCTGCCCTTGTTGATGGGGGTTCTGGTCGCGGTCAGCCTTGCGCGGTTCCTGATGACACGGCTGGAACGGGCCGAGGAATACGCCTAGGATCCCGGCGCTTCGGGCAGGTCATAGTAATCGCCTTTGTCGTCGGTAAAGATATGCTTGCTGACAGTCAGGCCCCGCGTGTCATCCAAACAGCCCGCGGCGATGCCGATACCGTCTTCATCGTTCATCCGGTAAAACAGGCTGGAACCGCAGAACCGGCAAAAGCCCCGCTTGGCGATCTCGGAGGAGGCATACCATCGAAGCCCGTCGTCACGTGTCAACCGAAGCGCCGCGAAGGGCGCATGGGTCGAGCCCCACAAATGGCCGCTCGTCCGGCGGCATTGGCTGCAATGGCATATGGTTACCGTGTCTCGCACCTCGTCCACCTCGAAGGCCACCTGGCCACATTCACATCGTCCGGTTCTCATGGCGATCCTCCCGCGTTTGCCGGCACCCTAAAGCGTTTCGCAAGAACCTGGAACACAGCTTTTCACGAAATGCAGATGCCGCTTAGGCCAAAGCCATCCAGACCGCCACCGCCGCAAGCATCGTCCCGAACAGCAGGTTCAGCCGCCGTGCGCTGCTGTCCCTGGCGAAAATGCCTGCCAGCCTGTCGCCCGCCATGGTCCACAGCGAAAAGGCAAACAGGTTATTGAGCGTGAACACCGTGGTAATCATCAGCACCAACCCCACATGATTCACCGCACCGGGGGCCAGGAACTGCGTGAACATCAGCGTGATGATCACATAGGCCTTTGGATTGAGCAAAAGCAGGATCACCCCATCCATGAAAGACGCCGGGCGCGCCTTGCCTGCCTTGTCCAAGGCCCCCGCCCGCAGCATCCCCCAGGCAATCCACAAAACATAGCCCGCCCCGGCCATCTGCAGGATGTGAAACACCCCCGGCGCGGCTTGCAAGGCCCGCAACAGGCCAAAGCCAATCAATGCCGTCACCACCCAGGTTGCCAGATGATACCCCGCCGTGGCCCAAAGGGTTGCACGGAAACCGAACCGCGCACCATTGGCGGCAAAAAACAGGTTCCCCGGCCCGGGGCTGTAGGCCAGTGGGAACAGGAAGATCAAAAGGGCGGTCAGGGTCTGGAACATGCGGGCCTCCTGACCATTCAGCAAAGCCCGATCCGCGCCTTGAAGCGACCCGGTTCTTGCGGATTGCCCCGGCACAGCGAAACGCGTAGCAAGGGCACGCGACGCGAAAGGACCGCCCCCCATGACACAGGTTTACATTTTGCTGATCTTTGCCATTGCCGCCGAAACGGTGGCCACAAGCGCCTTGCAGGCCAGCCAGCAGTTCACGCGGCTGGGGCCGACGCTTCTGGCGGTCGTGGGCTATGCCGTGGCGCTGTACTTGCTGGGGCTGACCTTAAAGTACATTCCAGTGGGCATTGCCTATGCGGTGTGGTCAGGGCTGGGCATCGTGTTTATCGCCATCATCGGCTTTGCCATGTTCGGGCAGCGGCTGGACACTCCCGCCATCATCGGCACCGGCATGATTCTGGGCGGGATCGTCGTGATCCAGCTATTTTCGAACACCACGCCGCATTGATATGGGCGCGGCGCAGCGCGGTTAAAGCGTTTCCAGTTATTATTGCATCACCAATACCCTGCCAGGCCTTCGGCCTTCTCGGGATATTGGTGATGCGCTTTGATTCAAGGTGAACTGGAAACGCTCTAGCCAAGTTTCGCTTTTTGCGCCGTGGGTGTCACGCCATAGGCCGCCTTGTAGACGCGGGTGAAATGTCCCGTGGCCTCGAACCCGCAGGCACAGGCGATCTCGGTCACCGACATCTCGGTTTGCAACAGCAGATGCCGCGCCCGTTCAAGCCGCAATTCCATGAAATACTTCTTGGGCGAGGTATTGAGGTAGCGGCCAAAAAGCCGCTCTAGCTGCCGGGTGGAAATCCCCAGGCCCTCGGCGATGATCGAGGGCGAGATCGGGTCTTCGATATGCTCCTGCATCCGGGCGATGGCCTTGGTCAGATGCGGGTTGCGCATGCCGTTGCGCGATTGCAGCGATACGCGCTGTTCGGCGGTGGCCTCGCGCGCGGCGGTATAGACCATCTGATCGGCCACGGCGACCGCCAGGTCGCGACCATGGTCGTGTTCAATGAGGTGCAACATAAGGTCGGCGGTGGCCGAGCCGCCCGCGGCGGTGATATGCTTTTCATCCGCGACAAAGACGTTGCGCACCAGCGGGATTTCCGGGAACTCCTCCATGAAACTGTCGTGGTAATCCCAATGGATGGCGCATTTCTGCCCTTCCAGGAAACCCGCCTTGGCAAGGATATAGGCCCCCGAACACAGCGCCCCGATATTGGTGCCGCGCGCCCGTTCGCGCCGCAGCATGGTCAAAAGCGCCGGGGTGATCCGGTTGCGCATCTCAAGGCCGGACAGAACGAACAGGCGCGCGCAACGCGGCAAATCCCCAAGCCCATGGTTAACCAGTGTCACGGTCTGGTTCGAGGCGCGCACGGAATCGCCATTCTCGGCCCCAAGCGACCATGAATAAAGCGCCTCACCCTTGATCAGGTTGGCGATGCGCAAAGGTTCCACCGCGTTGGACAAGGCCAGATGGGCGAAATCCTCGATCAGGATGAATATGAAATGCTGGGGCTTGGTCATGGGTCGCGCCTTGGGATCATTGCGTCGTATATTTCCGGATTTACAAAATGTATGCAATATGTATTTTTTAAAAATACATCATGACTCGCAACATGGAACATTGCCATGCCCGACACCACGAAAGACCGTAAGGCGCATTTGCTGGACAGGCTCAAACGCGCGATCCTGACGCAAGGGATGCGCCCCGGCGCCGATCTGGACGAGGCACAGCTTTGCGCCGACTCCGGGCTGTCGCGGACGCCCCTGCGCGAGGTGCTGCGCGAACTGGCCGGGCTTGGCTATGTCGAGCTGCGCACCAATCGCGGGGCGCGGGTTTCGGAAATGTCGCACACCACGCTGCGCGATTTCTTTCTGGCCGCGCCGATGATCTATGGCGCGATCCTGCGGTTGGCGGCCCTCAATGCCGCGCCCGCACAGATCGAGGCGATCAAGGCCGCGCAGGAGGACTTCCGCGCCGCCCTGCACCGGGGGTCGACCACCGACCGGACCCTGGCCAACAACCGGTTTCACGAGATCACCGGCGAGATGGCGGGCAATATCTATCTTTTGCCCTCGTTCCACCGGCTGTTGATCGATCACGCGCGGATTTCCATGACCTTTTACCGCCCCGTGACGCCCGCCATGGTCGAAAACGTATCCGAGGCCAGCCAACAGCACGACGCCATCATCGCCGCCATCGCGGCGCGGGATGAGGCGACGGCGGCGCAACTGGCCGAGGATCATTGGAACCTGTCGCGCAACCAGATCGAAAGCTTCGTGATGCCGGCGGGGATGGACCAACCGCTTGGCACCCTGCCCCGTTCAACCTCAGCATAAGAAGGCTGCCTGCTTATGACGCCCATTTTCAAGTTCGAGGGGATATATACCCCTGTCGTCACCCCCTATTTCACCGATCACACACCCGACTGGGACGCCTTGGGCGATGTCATCGAAAACCTGATCGACAAGGGCGTGCATGGGATCATCACCGGTGGATCAACCGGCGAAAACTATGCCCAGACCGTGGATGAACGAGTTGAGCTGGCCAAGTTCACCCATGAGCGGATCAAGGGCCGGGTGCCCTTGGTGATGGGCACCGGCGCGATGCTGACGCCGGACAGCATGGCCTTGGCCGGGGCCGCGCGGGAGATTGGGGCCGATTGCATCCTTCTGGCCAGCCCGCCCTATTCGGTGCCGACGGATCGGGAAAACGCGCTGAATGCCTTGGCGATTGACCGGGCGGCGGACCTTCCTGTCATGCTCTATAACTACCCGGATCGTACCGGCACCATGATGGGTGAGGAATTTCTGGATCGCGTCGGCCGCAGCCGGAATTTCTGCGGCATCAAGGAAAGTTCGGGCGATATCAACCGGGTGCATCTTCTTGCCCGCGATTACCCGCATATCCAGATGGGATGCGGCATGGACGATCAGGCACTGGAATTCTTCGCCTGGGGGTCGCCCTTCTGGGTCTGTGGCGGGTCGAACTTCCTGCCCGAGGAACATGTGGCACTTTACAACGCCTGTGTGCTTGAGGGCGATTTCGTCAAGGGCCGCCGGATCATGTCGGCGTTGATGCCTTTGATGCGGGTCCTGGAACAGGGCGGCAAGTTCATCCAGACGATCAAGCACGGCGTGACCATGGCGGGGATCGACACCGGCACGGTCCGCCCGCCGCTGAAGCCGCTCAACAAGGACGACAAGCGCGCGTTGGAGCAAGTGACGCGCGTTCTCAAGACAACCATTGCAGATATTACGGCGGAGGGCTGAGCCATGGGTTTGCTGACCAAAGACGAATACAAGGCGATTGCCAAGGGCCTGACCCTGCCGACCTCCTCCTTCGTGGATGGCGGCTATCGCGCCGCAAGTTCGGGCAAGACCTTCACCAGCGTCAACCCGGCGACGGGCGAAGCCTTGACCGAGATTGCAGCCTGCGGGGCCGAAGATGTGGATTTCGCCGTACTGAAGGCGCGCGAGGCCTTCGACGATGGCCGCTGGTCCAAGATGCACCCCAGCGAGCGCAAGGACGTTCTGATCCGGCTGTGCAAACTGATGACGCGCAATGCCCGCGAACTGGCCGTGATGGAAAGCCTTGATAGCGGCAAGACCATTTTCGATTGCGAAACCGTGGATATCCCCGAAACCATCCATGCCATCAAGTGGCATGCCGAAGCGATCGACAAGATCAATGACGAGGTCGCCCCGGCCAGTGACGACCATATCGCCATGGTGGTGCGCGAACCGATCGGCGTGGTGGGCCTTGTCCTGCCGTGGAACTTCCCGCTTTTGATGCTGGCGTGGAAGATCGGCCCGGCGCTGGCGGCGGGCTGTTCGGTTGTGGTGAAACCCGCCGAGGAAACCAGCCTGACAGCGCTGCGCGTGGCGGAACTGGCAAGCGAGGCGGGCCTTCCCAAGGGGGTGCTGAACGTGATGCCCGGTGGCGGGGCCGAGGTGGGTGAACCGCTGGGCCGTCATATGGACGTGGATATGGTCAGCTTCACCGGCTCCACCGTGACGGGCAAGCGTTTCCTGACCTATGCCGCGGAAAGCAACGCCAAGGAAGTCGTGCTTGAAATGGGCGGCAAGAACCCCGCCGTCGTGATGGATGACGCCGAAAACCTTGACCGGGTCGCGGCGCATATTGTCAACGGCGCCTTTTGGAACATGGGCGAAAACTGCTCGGCCACCTCGCGGTTGATCGTCCACAGGGACGCCAAAGCCGATCTAATGAAACGGATCGAGGCGCATGCCCGCGAATGGGTGGTGGGTGACCCGCTGGACCCCGAAACCCGCGTGGGGGCCTTGGTCAGCGAGACACATTTCAAGAAAGTCTGCGGCTATCTTGAGAAGGCCGAGAACATCGTTCTGGGCGGCAAAGCCGACAAGGGTTTTGTCGAACCGACCGTGGTGGATGTGGCCAGCAACGACGACACGCTGGCGCGCGAGGAAATCTTTGGCCCGGTTTTGTCGGTGATCGAAGTGGGCAGCTTTGATGAAGCGATCAAAGTGGCCAATGACACCGATTATGGCCTTTGCGCGTCGATCTTCACCGGCAATGCGAAACGCGCCATTCGCGGCGCACGGATGCTGCAGGCGGGCACCGTGACGGTCAACAGCTTTGGCGAGGGCGATATTTCCACCCCCTTCGGCGGGTACAAGCAATCGGGCTTTGGCGGGCGCGACAACAGCCTGCATGCCCATGACCAGTACACCCAGTTGAAAACCATCTGGATTGATCTGGCCGACGATGACGACGAGGCCGTGGACTGATGCAAATCGGCTTTCTGGGAACTGGCGGGATTGCCGCGCCGATGGTCGAAGCGCTTGCCGGCAAGGGTCACAAGATTCTTGTCTCGGAGCGCAGTGCCGATATCTCGGCGCGCCTTGCCGCACAGTTCGACGAGGTCAGCGTTGCCTCGAATGAGCAGGTCGTTTCCGGCAGCGAGGTGGTCATTGCCTGCCTGATGGCCGATGTGGCGCCAAAGGTGCTGTCCGATCTGCCCTTTCGCGAGGGGCAAAAACTGATCTCGGTCATGGTCGACGTTTCGGTGGAGACCCTGCGCAGGCTGGTGGCCCCCGCCACCGATATATCCGTGACCATCCCGATGCCTTTTATCGCGAAAGGGGGCTGTCCGCTGCCCGTCTATCCCGACACTGGCAGCGTTCAGGCCCTTTTTGGGGCCGAGAACATCATTCTGCCGGTCAAGAGCGAAGCCGCGCTCAATGCCCATTTCGCGGCCTTGGCGCTGTCCTCGGTCATTCTGGCCGAGATGCTAACAACCGCAGACTGGCTTGCGGGTGTCACCGGCGATGAGGCCAAGGCCGAAGCCTATGTCGCGGCCCTGATCGCGGGCTATTTCAAGGGCATGCGCTTTGATGGATCGGGTGAGGTCAAAACCTTGCTGGACGCGCTTTCCACCGAGGGCGGATTGAACGCCACCCTGCGCGACCGGATGCAAGGCGCACGCGAAGAGCTGACCGAAGGGCTGGATGCCTTTCGCCCAAGGCTTGGATTGCCAGAGGTATGACACAGGACTTCACCGCGCGTCATCTGCCCCTGCACCGGGGGCCTGCGGCGTGGTCGGTCATCCTGCCGGGGCAAGACCCCGCGCAGGTCTTGGAGGCCGACACCACGGCGGACGTCGTCGTGGTGGGCGCGGGCTTTGCCGGGATGGCGGCGGCGCGGCGGGTCAAACAGCTTGAGCCGCAGGCCAAAGTGGTTGTGCTGGAGGCGGGCCGCGTGGCCGAAGGGGCCTCGGGGCGCAATTCGGGCTTCATGATCGACTTGCCGCATGAGCTGACCTCGGAAGATTATGCCGGGGCTGGCGATGACCGGGCGATAATCGCCCTCAACCGGCGGGCACAGGCCTTTGCCCGTGCGGCGGTTGAAGACTACGGCATTTCGCCCGATTATTTCGACCAGGCGGGCAAGGTAAACGGCGCGGTGAGTGACGCCGCCCATGCCCATAACGACAGTTACGCGCGGCATTTGGCCAGCCTGGGCGAGCCAAGCGAGGCTTTGGACGCGAAAGCCATGCGGGAACTGACCGGCAGTTCGCATTATCAATCCGGCCTCTACACCCCCGGCACCGTGATGTTGCAACCCGCGGGCTTCATTCGCGGAATGGCCAAGGGGCTGCGCCGCGACGGCGTTGAAATATACGAGACATCCCCGGTGCAGAAAATCACGCCCAAGGGCCGCGATTGGGCCTGTGTGACCCCCAAGGGCACGGTGACGGCGGCACGCGTGATCCTGTCGGTCAACGGCCACCTGGAAAGTTTCGGGGTGGCCCCTGGCCGGCTGATGCAATTGTTCCTCTTTGCCACCATGACACCGGACCTGACCGATGAGCAGATCAAGGCGCTGGGCGGTGCGCCGCGTTGGGGCATAACCCCGTCCGACCCGATGGGCACCACCGTCCGCCGGATCGACACCGGCCAGGGCGGCAACCGAATCATCACCCGCACCTGTGCTGCCCTTCGCCCCGGCATGGCGGCGCGCCAATCCGATGTCACCCGCGCCGCGCGGGTCATGCAAAACAAGTTCGAAGCACGGTTTCCCATGCTCAAGGGCATGCGGATGGCGCATGCCTGGGCCGGGCACCTGTGCCTGAGCCTCAATGGCGTGTCGCTGATGCGCGAGGTCGCCAACGGCGTCTATTCGGCCTGCGTGCAGAACGGGCTTGGCACCACGCGCGGCACGCTGACCGGCATGGGCGCTGCCGAACTCGCCTGCGGTCACGGCACTGAAATCACGGCACATTTCACCCACGAAGCCGCGCCTAAACGCCTGCCACCACAGCCTTTTCGCGAATGGGGCGCGAATGCCGTGCTGCGTTGGAAAGAGTGGCAGGCGCGTGAAGAATAACGCGCCTGCCCCCACGTCAGCCCCCCTGTGACGATCAAATCTTGTGCATACACTTGCCAGTTGAAGCAAAAGATTTAAGCTACCATGCCAGAGCCGCCGGCAACAGGTGGCCAGGATCCAACCAATCACAGGGAGATACTTCGATGAAAGTTGTAGGTGCACTTACGGCCCTTCTGCTGGCCAGCACGACGTTATCGGCTTCGGCGGAAACGCTGAGATGGGCGCGCGCGGGCGATTCGCTCACGCTTGACCCCCACGCACAGAACGAGGGGCCGACCCATACACTGGCCCACCAGATGTACGAGCCGCTGATCATCCGCGACCATACCGGCGCGATGCAGGGTGCACTGGCCACCGATTGGGGCCCCAAGGCGGATGACCCCAATGTCTGGGTCTTCAACCTGCGCGAGGGTGTGAAATACCACGATGGCGCCGATTTCACCGCCGAGGATGTGGTGTTTTCGATCAACCGTGCGAAATCCGAAAAGTCGAACATGAAGGAACTTCTGAGTTCGATCAAAGAGGTTCGCGCGGTAGATGATCACACCGTGGAATTCGTTACCAACGGTCCAAACCCCATCCTGCCCTCGAACCTGACCAACCTGTTCATGATGGACAAGGGCTGGGCCGAGGACAATGGCGTGGTCGAAGTGCAGGATGTCGAAGGCGGCGAGAAAACCTTTGCCTCGACCAATACAAACGGCACCGGCGCGTATGTTCTGGTCAGCCGCGAACCCGACGTGAAAACCGTTCTGACCGCCAATGAAAACTATTGGGGCAAGGATGATTTCCCGCTCGACATCTCCGAGATCGTCTATACCCCGATTCAAAATGCCGCGACACGGGTTGCCGCGCTGCTGTCCGGTGAAGTGGACTTTATCCAGGACGTCCCGGTGCAAGACCTTGGCCGCGTGGCCGAGACCGAAGGCCTTGTCGTCAAGACCGCGCCGCAGAACCGGGCGATCTTCTTCGGGCTGAACATGGGTGCGGACGATCTTGCCAGTGACGATGTCGAGGGCACCAACCCGCTGGCCGATGTGCGCGTCCGTAAGGCCATGTCGATGGCCATCAATCGCGATGCAATCAAGCAAGTGGTGATGCGCGGCCAAAGCCAACCGGCGGGCATGATCGCGCCGCCCTTCGTCAACGGCTGGACCGCCGAGATGGACAGCGCCTCGAAAACCGATGTGGATGCCGCCAAGGCGCTGATGGCCGAAGCGGGCTATGAAGACGGTTTCTCGATCCAGCTGGATTGCCCGAATGACCGCTACGTCAACGACGAGGCGATCTGTCAGGCCGCCGTCGGCATGCTGGCGCAGATCGGGGTCAAGGTGAACCTCGATGCCAAGCCCAAGGCACAGCACTTCCCGCTGATCACCAACGATCAGACGGATTTCTACATGCTGGGCTGGGGTGTTCCGACTTACGATTCGGAATACATCTTCAACTTCCTCGTCCATACCCGCGGCGAAGAACGCGGAAGCTGGAACGGCACCGGGTTCTCGAACCCGGAAGTGGATGAAATGATCGTCAGCCTTGCCTCGGAAACCGATCTGGACAAGCGGAACGACACCATCCAATCCATCTGGAACGTCGTTCAGGACGAACAGCTTTATATCCCGATCCACCACCAGGTGCTGAACTGGGGCATGACCAACAAGGTCGGCACCGAGGTCAGCCCCGAGGATGACCCGAAAATGAAGTTCTTCACCATGAACTAAGGCCCGGGGGGCCGCCCGATGCGGCGGCCCTGCCCCGCCGCGCCCTTTTCGCAAGGGCGCGGTTTTCTGACGTGATCGGGGGACCGTCATGCTTGCCTATATCATTCGTCGCGTGGTCCAGTCTTTGCTTGTGCTGCTGGTCGTCGGGCTTGTCGCCTTTTCGATGTTCAGCTTCGTGGGCGACCCGGTGGACAACATGCTGGGCCAGGAACGCACACAGGCCGATATCGAACGGCTGCGCGCGGACCTGGGCCTCGATAAGCCCTTCCCGGTGCAATACTGGCGCTTTCTGGAGCAGGCCGTGCAGGGAAACTTCGGCCTGAGTTACCGCCAGGGCCGCCCGGTGTCGGAAATCCTGATGGAGCGACTACCCGCGACCCTGGAACTGGCCTTTGTCTCGGGTGTGCTGGCCCTTCTGGGCGGGATCGGCCTTGGCATTTTCACCGCCATCCGAAAACGCGGGTTCTCGGCCAATACCATCATGACGGTGTCATTGATCGGGGTTTCGCTGCCCACCTTCCTGATCGGCGTTTTGCTGATTTACCTCTTTTCCGTCGAACTGGGCTGGCTGCCCAGCTTCGGGCGCGGTGACGTGACCCGCATCGGCGATTGGTGGACCACCGGCTTCCTGACCGAAAGCGGCCTCAAGGCGCTGATCCTGCCGGCCATCACGCTTGGCCTTTACCAGATGACCCTGATCATGCGGCTGGTTCGCACCGAGATGCTTGAGGTTCTACGCACCGATTACATCCGGTTCGCCCGCGCCCGGGGCCTGCGCGACCGCTCGGTTCATTTCAAACACGCCCTGAAGAACACCCTTGTACCGGTGATCACCATCACCGGTTTGCAGTTGGGTAGCATCATCGCCTTCGCCATCATCACCGAAACCGTGTTCCAATGGCCCGGCGTCGGCCTTCTGTTCATCAACGCGATCCAGTTCGTCGATATCCCGGTCATGGCCGCTTACCTGATGATGATTTCGGTCATGTTCGTGGGCATCAACCTGATTGTCGATCTGCTGTATTTCGCCATTGATCCACGCCTCCGGGTGGATCGCAGCGCGGGGAAAACCACATGACCGATACCGCCCCTCCCATCCCGCCGACGCCCGAACGCGCGCCCAGCCGTCTGGCCCGCGCATGGCAAAGCGATTTCCTCTATTCCTTCCGCCGCGCGCCGGTGGCGGTCCTCTCGTTCTGCGTGGTGCTGACGCTTGTGCTTTGCGCGGTCCTTGCCCCGCTTGTCGCGCCGCATGATCCGTTTGATCCGGCCACCCTGAACCTGATGAACGGCTTTACCCCACCGGGCGAAGCCAATGCCTTTACCGGCGACAGTTTCCTGCTTGGCACCGATGACCAAGGGCGTGACGTGTTTTCCACCATCCTTTACGGGATGCGGATTTCGCTGTTCGTCGGCTTCTCGGCGGTGCTTCTGGCCATGGTGCTGGGCGTGATCCTAGGGCTTCTGGCGGGGTATTCCGGCGGCTGGACGGAAACCATCATCATGCGGGTGGCCGATGTGCAATTGACCTTCCCGGCGATCCTCGTGGCGATGCTGATCTTTGGCATCGCAAAGGGGATCACGCCCCCCGAATACCGCGACCAGATGGCAATCTGGGTGCTGATCCTTGCCATCGGCCTGTCGGATTGGGTGCAGTTTGCCCGCGTGGTGCGCGGGGCCACCTTGGTTGAAAAGAACAAGGAATACGTGCAGGCCGCGCGCCTTGTGGGGCGCAAGCCTCTGTCGATCATGCTGCGCCATATCCTGCCCAACGTGCTGAACCCGGTGCTGGTGATCGCGACGATTTCACTGGCCCTGGCGATTATCGCCGAGGCGACGCTGTCGTTCCTTGGCGTTGGCGCACCGCCCACCAAACCCTCGCTCGGCACGCTCATCCGCATCGGGCAGGAATTCATGTTCTCGGGCGAATGGTGGATTCTGGTCTTCCCCGCCGCAACGCTTCTGGCACTGGCCCTGTCGATCAACCTTCTGGGCGATTGGCTGCGCGATGCGCTGAACCCGAGGCTGCGATAATGAAAGGCCCCGAGATGGACAAAGACCCGGTACTCTCCGTCCGCGATCTGGTGGTGGAAATTCCCACCCGCCACGGCATCCTGCGCCCGGTGGACCGGGTCAGTTACGACATCCACGCCGGGGAAATCCTTGGCGTGGTGGGCGAATCCGGGGCCGGCAAGTCGATGACCGGCAACGCGGTGATCGGCCTTCTGGACCCGCCCGCGCGGATCACCCAAGGGGAAATCCTGCTGTCGGGCCAGCCCATTCACAACATCAAGCGCGAGGCCCTGCGGCGCTTGCGTGGCAAGAAAATGGGGATGATCTTTCAGGATCCCCTGACCTCGCTCAACCCATTGCTGACCATCGGTGACCAACTGACCGAAACCATCCTTGAGCATCTGGATGTCAACCAATCCGAGGCGCAGGAACGCGCCATTGCCGCGCTTGAGGAAGTGGGCATCCCGGCCGCCCGCGACCGCATCGGCAGCTTCCCACACGAGTTTTCCGGCGGCATGCGCCAACGGGTGGTGATTGCCCTGGCACTTTGCGCCGAGCCGGACCTGATCATCGCCGACGAGCCGACCACCGCGCTGGACGTCAGCGTTCAGGCGCAGATCGTCGCCCTCCTCAAACGGCTCTGCCGCGAACGCGGCGTGGCGGTCATGCTGGTCACCCATGACATGGGCGTGATTGCCGAGGCCGCCGACCGCGTGGCAGTGATGTATGCCGGGCGTCTGGCCGAACTCGGACCCGTGCGCGAGGTGATCACCCAGGCCCGCCACCCCTATACCGCCGGTCTCATGGCCTCGACCCCGATGGCCAGCCAAGGCGCGAAACGCCTGCGGCAAATCCCCGGCGCCATGCCTCGGCTGGGGTCGCTGCCGCATGGCTGTGCCTTCCATCCACGTTGTGACCGGGCCACTGATGAATGCCGCGCCGACCCGCCGCCACGGATTGATTACTGCGACGGGCGCGCGGCCTGTTGGCACCCCCTGCCCCAACCCGAGACCACCAAGGGAGAGCCCGCATGAGCGCGCTGATTTCCATCAAGAACCTCACCCGGGTGTTCGATGTCTCGAAACCATGGCTCAACCGGGTGATCGAACGGCGCGACAAGGCCTACCTTACCGCCGTTTCGGAGGTAAGCTTCGATGTCGAGGACAAGACCGTTTACGCCCTCGTCGGCGAAAGCGGCTCGGGCAAATCCACCATCGGCAAGATCGTGGTGGGCCTGCTGCCCGCCAGCGACGGCAATGTCGAAATCGACGGTGTCGACCTGGCCACCGAAACCGATCCGGCCAAAGTGGCCGAGGTCCGCGCCGAAGTGCAGATGATCTTTCAAGACCCCTACGCCTCGCTCAACCCGCGCTGGCGGGTGCGCGAGATCATCAACGAACCCATGGCGGCGCGCGGCGGCAAGACCGAAGGGCTGGCCGAAAAGCTGCTGGAACAGGTGGGGCTGTCGGCCAAGGACGCGGGCAAGTTCCCGCATGAGTTTTCAGGCGGGCAACGGCAGCGGATCTGCATCGCCCGCGCACTGGCCTCCAACCCGCGCATCATCGTCTGTGATGAGCCGACCTCGGCACTGGATGTCTCGGTGCAAAGCCAGGTTCTCAACCTGATGTCGGATTTGCAGGAAGAGATGGGCCTGACCTATCTCTTCATCAGTCACGACCTCACGGTGGTGCACCATATGGCCGATGTCATCGGGGTGCTTTACCTTGGCCGCCTTGTCGAAGAAGCACCGCGCGACCGGCTTTTTTCAGACCCCAAGCACCCCTATACCCAAATGCTTTTTGACGCCGCCCCGCGCATGGATGGCTTCGGGCGCGAGGTGGACCCGCCCAAGGGCGAAATCCCCGACCCGATCAACCCGCCCCCGGGCTGCGCCTTTCACCCGCGTTGCCCGCTGGCGGTGGATCGCTGCAAGAAAGAACGCCCCAAGATGCGCCAAATCGGCGACACCCGCGTGGCCTGCCACTTGGCCGAATGATTCCGACCGCTGGCACCCGGCGTTGCCGTCGGATGCCTCCGGCGGGGGTATTTTCGCCAAGAAAAACCCATAGCACTTCAAGGGTTTTTTCTTGGTCCCAATACCCCGGGGAGTTTGAGGGGCAGCGCCCCTCACTCCAACCATAAAGCGTGGTGCAGCCACGCCGCTTAAAGCGTTTCGCGAAAAGCCTGGATCACAGATTTTTGCGAAACGCAGTGCTCCGCTCAATCGTTGCACGCGTTCCGCCTTTCGCCGATGTCTCAGGTTAAAGGCGGAACGCTTTAGTAATCCTGGTTCAAAGCATCCGCCGCCGGGATTTCGCGTTCACGCCTTGCGATATAATCCAATAGCGCCTCGTTCCTGGCTTCGTCCAGTTTCGGCTCTTGATACTCCGACAAAAGCTTGCGGGCGTGGTTGAGCGCGCGTTCCGTGATCTCAACACTGCCTTCGGCGATCCATTGTTCGATTGAGTTGTTGTCGAAAAGATCCGGCATGAAGAACGCGCTTTGAAAATTCTCCTGCGTATGCGGATGGCCAAGGTAATGCCCGCCCGGCCCCACGTCGGGCACGGCGGCCATAGCCTGATCGAAATCCCCCCAGTCGAGGCCGCGCGCCATCTTGTGGGCCATGGCGCATTGTTCGGCATCGACCACGAATTTCGCGGTCGAACAATGCATCCCCGCCTCGTTCCATCCCGCCGAATGCCAGATATAGTTCGCCCCGGCATGGATCACCGCCGACAGCGTGGTGGCCGATTCATAGCCTGCCTGCGCGTCAAAGGTCTTGGCCCCGCCAAGGGTGTTCGAGGTGCGCCACGGCACGCCGTAATGCCGCGCCATCTGCCCGATCATGAAGTTCATCAGGCTGATCTCGGGTGTACCGGCCATGGGCGCGCCGGATTTCATGCTGACGGTCGACAGGTAATGGCCGTAGATCGCCGGGGCGCCCTTGCGGATAACCTGTGTATAGGCCAGCGCCGAAAGCGCCTCGGCATTGAGCTGCGCCACTGTGGCGGGCACGCTGGCCGGTGTATTGGCCCCTCCCAAAACGAAAGGTGAGCACAGCACCGGCTGTTTGCGCTTACAAAATGCGCGCATCGCGCCCAGCATGGTTTCATCCCAGACAAGCGGCGAATTGCCGTTGCAGTTGCCGGTGGTCACCGGGTGATCTTCAAGGAAATCCTCGCCAAAGAGGATGGCGCACATCTCCATCACGTCCTCGGCGTTCTTCGGGCTTGTGGTCATGCCCATGAAGGTCTTGTCCGAGTGTTTCATCGACGAATAGGTGATACGCAGGTGCCGCTGACTGATCGGGTGGTCATAGGGTTCCACGATGTGGTGGGCCGAACTGTGCAGCCCGGGCAGCATATGGCTCAGCTTGTGGAACATCGCCAGGTCATCCAGCGTCGGATTGCGGCGCACGTCGTCCAGATCGCGCAGGAAAGGCGCGCCTGTCATCGGCACGAAGATCGAATGCGGCCCGCCAAGGGCCACGTTCTTCATCGGATCGCGGGCGTGGTAGGTAAAGCTTTCGGGGATGGTTGCGATCAACTCGCGCACAAGGCCGCGATCCAGATACACGAACTCCCCCTCGACCTTGGCGCCAACACGCTTCCAGTCTTCCAACGCGATCGGATCGCGGAACTGCACGCCGACATTTTCCAGGATATCCATCGAGGCCGCGTCGATCCGCTCAACCTGTGCCCCGTCCATCACCTCGCAAAGCGGAAGACCGCGGGTCAGACCGGGCAGCATATCGTGCTTGGGGGCGGTGCGCAGGGCGCGGCGGGCAGACCGGCCACCGGACCGGCTACGGGGTTTGCGCTCTTGCAGGGTCATCTGGCGTCTCCTTCTGATTTGACTTCAGTCTCGTCAGAAGCGGCCGCCGCCACCTGCAGGATTGCGATATATCCCTGTAAAAAAACGACCCGGCCGATTTTGCGCCCGTGGTCAAACCCTGACGCCGTGCCGCCCCGCCAGATCGGTAAAGAACTGCCAGGCCACCCGGCCCGACCGGCCACCGCGCGTCGCCTGCCATTCGATTGCCTCGGCGCGCAGGGTTTCGGGCGCGATCGCAACGTCATAGGCGGCACAATAGCCCTCGATCATCGAAAGATATTCATCCTGATCGCAGGGGTGGAAGCCCAGCCAAAGCCCGAAGCGATCCGACAGCGACACCTTTTCCTCGACCGCTTCGGAGGGGTTGATCGCGCTGGAGCGTTCGTTCTCGATCATGTCACGCGGCATCAGGTGGCGCCGGTTCGAGGTGGCATAGAACACCACGTTCTCGGGCCGCCCTTCGATCCCGCCATCCAGCACCGCTTTGAGGCTTTTGTAATGCTGATCGTCATGGGAAAACGACAGGTCGTCGCAAAACAGGATGAACCGTTCGTCCGGCGCGGTGCGCAGCAGGGTCAGCAACCGGCCCACGCTCACCAGGTCCTCGCGCTGCAACTCCACGACCTTGAGCGGCAACCCCTCGTCCAGAACGGCGGCATGAACCGCCTTCACAAGGCTGGACTTGCCCATCCCCCGCGCCCCCCAAAGAAGCGCATTGTTGGCCGGCAGGCCCTTGGCGAATTGCCGGGTATTCTCAAGCAGCGTATCGCGTGACCGGTCGATGCCCACCAGAAGCGACATCTCGACCCGGTTGACCTGCGCCACCGGCTGCAGGCGATCGGGGTCCACATGCCAGACAAAGGCATCGGCGGCCCCGAACTCGGGCGCCGCCATGGGCGCCGGATGCATCCGCTCTAGCGCGGCGGCGATCCGTTCAAGTGCATCGGCGCTCATTTGTCCTCGCCACGGTTGACCATGCCCGGGTCCTCGTCGTCATCCTCGTCGAATTCATCCATCAACGGGTCGTCTTTCAAAAGCGGGTCTTCGGCGGGTTCGGATGCGGCTTCGGCCTCATCCATATCGGCCTCGTCCTCGTCTTCGTCGAACCACAGGCCCTCTTCGCGCAGTTGTTCCTCGCGCTTTTTCTCGACCCGGCGCACAAGGAAGATGGAAATCTCGTAAAGGCCGTAAACCACCACAAACAGGATCACCTGCGTGATGACATCCGGCGGGGTCACAAGCGCGGCCAGCACCAGGATACCGACAACCGCGTATTTGCGCACATTGCCCAACCCCTGGGAACTGACCAGGCCCGCCTTGCCCATCAGGGTCAAAAGCACCGGCAGCTGGAAACACAGGCCAAAGGCCACGATGAACTTGATCGTCAGGTTCAGGTATTCCTGCGCCGACCCCTGGAAAACCACGCTCAGCGGCGCGGCGTTCTGCGGGTCGCCATCGGGCAGTGCCTCCCCGCCCGAGCCGAACTGCTGGAACCCCAAGAAGAAATCATAGGCCAGCGGCGTGACCACGTAAAAGGCAAAGGCCGCGCCAAGGAAAAACATGAAAGGCGAGGCGATCAGGAAGGGCAGGAACGCGCCCTTCTCGGATTTATACAGGCCCGGCGCCACGAACCGCCACATCTGGTTGGCGATATAGGGAAAGGCCAGGATGAAGCCGCCCAGAAGCGAAACCTTGATCGCCACGAAGAAGCCTTCTTGCGGACTGATGAAGATCAGGTCGCAATCCTGCCCACGGCTGGACAGGACATCGCACAGGGGCGCCGTCAGGAAATTGAAGATAGGCGTGGCGACGCTGAAGCAAATGATCATCCCGATCAGGAAGCCGACGACAGATTTGATCAACCGCGTGCGCAGTTCGGTCAAATGCTCGATCAGCGGCGCGGAACTGTCTTCGATCTCGTCGGTGGGGCTCATTTAGTTTTGTCCTCGGAGGCCTCGGCCCCATCCTTGCCAGCCTCGCCTGCGGCCTCCTCCGCCTTGGCGGCTTCGGCCTCCTTGGCGGCGCGCTCTTCGGCCTCGCGATCAAGCCGTGCCTGCGCCACCTCGGCGGATTTCTGGCGAATCTTCTCGGCATCCGCCGCGCGCTCTTCGTTCAACGCGCTTTTCTTCGGGCCGGCCATGGTGTCCTGGGTAAAGGTCGATGTGGCCTTCTTGGCCTCGTCCATGGCGCTGCCCACCGGGTTGGTCGCCTTGCGCAGCGAATCCGAGACATCCCGCACGCCCGCGTCATCGGCGGCATCGTTCATCGCCTGGCTGAAATCGCGCGCCATGCGCTTGGCCTTGCCCACGAAGTTGCCCACCGTCCGGAACATCCCCGGAAGGTCCTTCGGCCCCACGACGATCAACGCCACGATGCCAATCAGCAGCAGCTCGGTCCAGCCAAGATCAAGCATCGAGGCTTACGCCTTGTCTTTTTCGGCGTCGGGCGTGACGTCTTTCGCACTCTCGGTCGAATCTTCGGCCTCTTCACCCGCGTCTTCGATTTCCTTGTTGCCCTCGGCAACGCCCTTCTTGAACGAAGTGATCCCCTTGCCCACTTCGCCCATCAGCGAAGAAATCTTGCCGCGGCCGAAAAGCACCAGCACCACGACGGCGATCAGAAGAAGGCCCGGAAGGCCGATATTATTGAACATGGTCTCTCTCTCCCAGTGTCGGGGGTCGTTTGTGCGCGCCCCCGGGATTTTCGTCAACCGTATCTAAGCCCTCTGCGCGCCGGTTGGAAGGCGCAATGCGCCCTGATCCGCCGGATTCGGACAAAAAATTCCCCTTCAAACCCGGTTGGGCGCGGTCAAGCCCGCGCACGGGCCAAGCGCCCTGCGGGCGCGTGCCGCCCGTGGCACGGCGGTGCGCCCTCCGGTCCAGCGGCCTGCACCATGGCAAACCGGGGCCTCCGGCGAGAGTATTTGGAGAAAGATGAAAACAGCCAGGAAAGCCTTCATCTTTCTTAAAATACTCCGGGGGAGTCGCCCGCAGGGCGGCGGGGGCAGCGCCCCCTTTCCCACGACGGTTCAGTCCTTGACCGGAAAGGTAAAGCAACGGTCACGCCGGATCATGAGCCACAGCGCCGTGTCCAGCTTGGGCAAGAAGACATTTGGCACCGTCGCCTTGAGATGGGAGCCGTCGTGGTCCATGCGGAATTCCACAAGGCTTTCCGAGCCCATGAAACGCGCCCGAGTCACCACGCCCCGTGCCGCCGTGCCGTATTCGATGGTCGGATCGGGCCCCCGCCCCTGCCGGTCGAAATCGATCTTCATGTGTTGCGGGCGGATGACGATATCCACCTCGTTGCCCTCATGCACACCGGGCGCAAGGAATTGGCCAAAGGCGGTTTGCACCAGGCTGCCCTGCACCTTTCCGCGGATCACGTTGATATCGCTGAAAAAGGCCACGGCATCACGATCCACCGGCGCGTTATAGATGTTGTAAGGCGCGCCTTGCTGCACGATCTTGCCGTGGCGCATCAGGGCGATCTGGTCGGCCATGCGCATGGCCTCTTCCGGCTCATGCGTGACCAAAAGCACGGCCGTGTCCTGTTCGCGCAGGATATCGAGGGTTTCGTCGCGAATCCCGTCACGCAGCCGGTTATCAAGGCCCGAGAAAGGCTCATCCATCAGCATGATACGCGGACGCGGGGCAAGCGCACGGGCCAGCGCCACGCGCTGTTGTTCGCCGCCCGACAGTTCGTGAGGGTATTTTTCAGCATAGCTGCCAAGCCCCACGCGCTTGAGCAATTCCTCCACCCGGCGGCCCATCCCGGCCTTGTCGCCGGACAGGCCGAAGGCCACGTTCGCCCCCACGCTGAGATGCGGAAACAGCGCGAAGTCCTGGAACATCAACCCGATATGGCGACGCTCGGGCGGCACGCGAAACACCGTGTCGCAGATCAGCTTGCCATCGACCCAGATTTCGCCCTGGTCCTGCATTTCGACCCCCGCGATCATCCGCAGGGTCGTCGATTTGCCACAGCCCGAAGGGCCAAGCAGGCAGGTCACCTGCCCCGGCATCACCTCAAGCGACACGTCGTCCACTACCACTTGTCCGCCGTAGCGGCGCATCAGGTGCTTGGTTTCCAGTCGCGGGGCGGAGGTGGGCTGCACGCGGGTTGCCTCTTGGTCATTCCGATTGATTTTATCGGGTTTTCTCAAGCGCAGATAGCAACCCCGCACGCCGCGTGCAAGGTCGCCTGCCCGGCCCGGCAAAGCCGGCCGTCACTTCACACCGCCCCGCGCAGCGCAAGGGCCGGGCCAAGCCCCTGCGTCGGGGGCTTGGCGCACCTCGGGATTACACTGCGCGATTACAGCGTCGCGTTCACCCCGCCGCCATCCAGCAGGATGTTCTGGCCCACGATAAAGCCCGCGTGCTGCGAACACAGGAAGGCACAGGCGGCGCCGAACTCTTCCTTGGTGCCATAGCGCCCTGCCGGGATCGTGGCGAAACGCTGCGCCCGGGCTTCATCGATCGAAATCCCCTCGCGCTCGGCCACGCCCTTATCCAGCGAATCGGCCCGGTCGGTGGCATGGATACCCGGCAAAAGGTTGTTGATGGTCACGCCCTTGCCCGCCACCTGCCGCGAGGTGCCCGCGACATAGCCCGTCAGCCCGGCGCGCGCCGAGTTGGACAGGCCCAGCACCGGAATGGGCGATTTCACGCTTTGCGAGGTAATATTGACCACCCGGCCCCAGCCACGCTCCATCATCCCCGGCACGATGGCCTTCATCAGGGCAATGGGCGTCAGCATATTGGCATCCAGCGCGGCGATGAAATCCTCGCGGTCCCAATCCGTCCACATGCCCGGGGGCGGGCCGCCGGCGTTGTTGACCAGGATATCGACAGCGCCCGCCGCCTCCAGCAGCTTGGCCTGCCCCTCGGGCGTGGTCACATCACAGGCCACGGCTGTCACCTCGACGCCGAAATCGGCGCGAATACCCTCGGCCGCAGCCTCCAGCGCCTCGGCCCCGCGCGCGTTCATCACAAGATCAACCCCCGCCTCGGCCAAGGCCCGGGCACAGCCAAGGCCCAACCCCTTGCTCGATGCACAAACCAGCGCGCGTTTTCCCTTAAGTCCCAGATCCATGGTTGCTCTCCTGTTCATTTTCCCCGTGACGATTAGCAGCAACCCGGGGCAGAATGCCAGCGAAACACCGTGACGTTGACCCGATCCTGCCACAATCCTAAGCTAAAGCACTTGTCACCGGTTCAATACACCCAACGGACAGCCCCACACCCATGGTACAAACCACGCCCCGGCCCGCCCAAACCATCCCTGTCTACGCAGCGGTGGATTTCACCGTGGTCAATGGCGCGAATCTGGGCGATCCGATCTCGTTTGCCGCCGAACTGGATCAGGGCGATACCTACGAATTGCATCAAACCGCCCTGCAAGAGCGGCTGGCCGTCCTGATGGACGAAAGCGGCCGGTTCACCATCGCCGAAAGCAGTGAGATCGGCCGCCCCGGCGCGGCGCTGCACCTGGATTGCTGCCTGACCATGATGGCGGGCACCGGCCAGACGACCGAGGTTCTGGTGCTGGTCGAAGTGGACGATGCGGGCTGCGTGGCCGAGGTCTATATCCTGCCGCTGGCCGAACTTGTGCCGCGCATCGGCTATGCCCTTGTCGGCATCGACCGTAACAATGCCCGCCGCAAATTTGCCGAGGTGGGCTGTGTCTCCTTCACCCGGGGCACCCATATCACCATGGCCTCGGGCGAACAGCGCATGATCGAAGACCTGGCCCTTGGCGACATGGTGCTGACCCGCGATGACGGCCCGCAGGAGGTGCGCTGGATCGGCGCCTCCACCGTGCGCGCGGTGGGCGAGTTCGCGCCCATCCGCATCAAGGCCGACACCCTGCACAATCTCAACGACCTGCGGGTCAGCCCCGATCACCGGCTTTTCATCTACCAACGCTCCGACGAGCTGGGCGCCGGACGGCACGAGGTTCTGGTACGTGCGCGGCACCTTGTGAACGGCGATACCGTTGTGCAGGAGGGGGGCGGATTCGTCGAGTATTTCCAACTGCTCTTCGATACGCACCAGATCATCTATGCCGAAGGCATCGCCGCCGAAACCCTGCTGGTCGACACCCGCACAAGGCCCGCCCTGCCCGAGGACCTGTCGGAGAAACTCGCCCAAGCCCTGCCCGGCCACGACAACCGCGTGCGCAGGGATTTCGAGGTGACCGAGGCTTTGCTGAACCACACCGACGCGGCGAAACTGCTCAAGCGCGCCTCGACGCGGTAAGGCCGCGCGGCCCGCGCCGTCCAATCCGGTTTCAGGAAAATCCGGTCTCGGTTGAAGAAGGGCCGCGCCCGACCCCGGGAAGGCAAACCCGGCAGATACGGTGCGTAAACAGGCCAAATCATCCCCTCGTATTGCACCGCCCTGCCCGCCGCTCTATATGCGCATCCATGTTGGATACCGCCCATAACCGCCCCGATCTGCCGCCCGAAATCGCGCGGCGGCGTACCTTTGCCATCATCAGCCACCCTGATGCCGGCAAGACCACCCTGACCGAAAAATTCCTGCTTTACGGCGGCGCCATCCAGATGGCGGGCCAGGTGCGCGCCAAGGGCGAGGCGCGGCGCACCCGTTCGGATTACATGCAGATGGAAAAAGACCGGGGTATTTCGGTCTCTGCCTCGGCGATGTCCTTTGATTTCAATAACTTCCGCTTTAACCTGGTCGATACGCCGGGTCACTCGGATTTCTCGGAGGATACCTATCGCACCCTCACCGCCGTCGATGCCGCCGTCATGGTGATCGACGGGGCGAAAGGCGTCGAATCCCAGACACGGAAACTGTTCGAGGTCTGCCGCCTGCGCGATCTGCCGATCCTGACCTTCTGTAACAAGATGGACCGCGAAAGCCGCGACACCTTCGAGATCATCGACGAAATTCAGGAAAACCTTGCGATCGACGTCACACCGGCCAGCTGGCCCATCGGCGTGGGCCGCGATTTTCTGGGCTGTTACGACATGCTCAATGATCGGCTGGAACTGATGGATCGCGCCGACCGCAACAAGGTGGCCGAATCCATCAAGATCGAAGGGCTGGACGACCCCAAGCTGGCCGAGAACATCCCCGCGCATTTGCTGGAACAATTGCGCGAAGAGGTTGAGATGGCGCGCGAACTGCTGCCAACCCTCAACCCGCAATCGGTGCTCGAAGGGCATATGACGCCGATCTGGTTCGGCTCGGCCATCAACTCTTTCGGCGTCAAGGAACTGATGGATGGCATCGGCGCCTATGGCCCCGAGCCGCAACCGCAAAGCGCCTCGCCCCGGCAAATCTCGCCCGAGGAAAAGAAGGTCTCGGGCTTTGTCTTCAAGGTGCAGGCCAACATGGACCCAAAGCACCGCGACCGCGTGGCCTTTGTCCGCATGGCCTCGGGGCACTTCAAGCGCGGCATGAAACTGACCCATGTGCGCACCAAGAAGCCCATGGCGGTTTCCAACCCCGTGCTTTTCCTTGCCTCCGATCGCGAACTGGCCGATGAGGCCTGGGCCGGGGATATCATCGGCATCCCCAACCACGGGCAATTGCGCATCGGCGACACATTGACCGAGGGCGAGGCCCTGCGCGTCAGCGGCATCCCCTCTTTCGCGCCGGAGCTTCTGCAATCGGCCCGTGCGGGCGACCCGATGAAGGCCAAGCATCTTGAAAAGGCCCTCATGCAATTCGCCGAGGAAGGCGCGGCCAAGGTTTTCAAACCCGCTTTCGGTTCGGGCTTTATCGTGGGCGTCGTGGGCGCGCTGCAATTCGAAGTGCTGGGCAGCCGGATCGAGATGGAATACGGCCTGCCGGTGCGGTTCGAAGCCTCGCAATTCACCTCGGCCCGCTGGGTCACGGGCGAAAAGGCAGCCGTCGAAAAATTCACCGAGGCGAACAAACAGCACATCAGCCACGATCACGATGGCGATGTTGTCTACCTTACCCGCCTGCAATGGGATATCGACCGGGTGGAACGGGATTACCCCGACATCACCCTTTCGGCGACCAAGGAAATGATGGTTTAGCACCTCCGTCTGGTTTGTTTCTCGCCTCGGTATAGACCGGGGCGGGTTAAAATCCGGTTACCCAAGCCAAAGATGGACGCAGGCCGCAATCCCGGCTATAGGGCGGGAACCATCCTCAGGAGGCCTCAAGACATGGCACAAGACGAGCAGCCGCAGATTTACCTGATCACCCCGCCCGAGGTTGAATTATCACGCTTTCCCAACGTGTTATCGCAGGTTCTTGATGCGCATGACGTGGCCTGTGTCCGCCTTGCCTTGGCCACCCGTGACGAGGATGCCATTTGCCGCGCCGCCGATGCCTGCCGCGAGGTGACCCATGCCCGCGATATCGCGCTGGTGATCGAAAGCCATATCCTGCTGGTGGATCGTCTGGGGCTTGATGGGGTGCATCTGATCGATGGCGCGCGCTCGGTCCGCAAGGCGCGCAAGGAACTGGGTAATGACGCCATCGTCGGCGCTTACTGCGGCGCCTCGCAGCATGACGGCATGAATGCCGGTGAGGCCGGGGCCGATTACATCAGCTTTGGCCCGGTGGGCGCATCGACCCTGAACGATGGCGAGCAGGCCCCGGCAGATCTGTTTGACTGGTGGAGCCAAATGATCGAACTGCCCGTGGTGGCCGAAGGCGCGCTTGATGAACACCTCGTGCGCAGCCTCGCCCCGGTCACCGATTTCTTCGGGCTGGGTGATGAGATTTGGCAGGCCGACGACCCCGCCGCAAGATTGGGTGACCTGATCACGGCGATGCAGGGGTAAGGCGCGTTTCGTACGACTCGTACGACCTGGTTTCGCGCCACCGTGATTTTCGTACGAAAATGCCGGGGTAAGCGTACGACTCGTACGACTTATCCAGAAATTTGCCGGTCCCTTGGCATACCGCCCCGGACCACCCCTTCCACATGCGCGGCCAAGACCTTGCGATTGGGGAAGTCATCCACCTTAACCGGTTGATGATAAATAATTTTCACAGAACCATGCCGCTTGGCCGCCAGCATTTTCGCAAGGTGCGGGCCAAATTCCATCGCCCCCCACCAGCCGTAAAACCGCGCATCCTCACCTGCGGGTGCCGTATAGACCACCGTGACCGGTTGGATATGCAATTCATGCCGCAATTCCCGGGTGAAGAACGCCTGAAAAAGCGTTGATTTAAATGGTAAAACCCGCATCCCATCTGTCGAGGTGCCTTCCGGAAAAAACAACAGTTTGTGACCTGCTAAAAGACGCTCTTCAAACACCTCCTGCTGATGTTTCGCCTGTCTCGGATCCCGCGCAATGAACACCGTCCCGGTAATTTTCGCCAAAAGCCCGATTCCGGGCCAACCGGCCACTTCGGATTTCGAAACGAAATAGATCCGCTTGCGCGCATTGAGCGCGAAAATATCCAACCATGACACATGGTTAGACACCACCGCGCCGGGCCGCGTCATGCGCACACCTTGCGTTTCATGCTGCATACCCAAGATTGCAAAGGCACTGCGGCAAACCCATTGGGTAATCCATGGCGTCCAAGGGCGGCTAACACCATAAACGGGTTTTTCTACAAGTCTAATCAATCCCATAAGGACAACACTTAATCCAATCACGATGCTCAGAGCCGCGCCTCGAAGCATCAAGCGCCCCCAACCTGCCGGCGTGATCGGGGCCACGAGGGGTTCATCGTCCGGGCTCCACGTTGAGTTCACCCGGCAACCCCTTTGGAATAAATGTTTTTTTGCTTTTTCGACATACGCTTGCTGTCCATCACAAGGCAAACATCCGTCGTATTGAACGCGTGATCCACAAATGCGCCCTCTCCCACGTAACCGCCCAACCTCAGATAGGCCTTGATCAAGGCCGGAACCTGTTTCATGGCGGAAGGCCGATTTAATTTATCGTTTGATATCAGGTTCATATCCTGAAAACTTGAACCTTTGGCACAGACACGAAGCGCCTCGGGCGCAAGGTGGTTATGATGCAGCATGGACAATGGTTCAGCCAAATCGGCCGCATCCGTTCCATGGAAACTGGCCACGCCGAACAGAATTTCTATATTGTGATCAGCAACATAGCGCGCCAAACCCTGCCAAAGGTGAAACATCGCCGCCCCACCGCGGTATTTCGCATCCAGGCAAGAGCGCCCCAATTCCATCAACCTCCGCCCCGAGGACCTGAGCACCGAAAGGTCATACTCATCTTCGGAATAAAACTGCCCAGCATGTTTGGCCTGATCATCGCGCAACAGGCGGTAAACCCCTACAACTGCGCCATTTTTTGTGTCATCCAACAAAAGAAGGTGGTCGAAAAACGGATCAAACCGATCCTGCTCAAGCCCCGCGTCGTGATCCACCAAAGGGCCATCACCGCCCAATTCCTCAACGAACACGCGATAACGAAGACGCTGCGCCGCCCGCATCTCGTCTTCGGTCTCGGCAAGTTTCACCCGAAAATCTGGCACAGCATTCATGCCCGCCCCTCAACCCATTGTCTTAACGGCGTTTTATGCAGAGCGACCTGCCTTGGCAACGCTCCGCCCGCGATATCTTTCAAACACCCCAAGGTTGTGTTAACGCTCTAGTAACTCTCATCGGTCATCAAAGACCGGTATCAGTTCCACGCGGGCCCCGTCGATCACGACCTTGCCGTGATCGGGAAAATTCACCGTCACCTTTCCCGCGATGTTCGATTGGACCTGCCCGGTTCCCCAATCGGATTGCGTCGGGTGGCGCACCAGCATCCCGGGTTCGAGTATCGAGTTCATGTTCGTCACAACGCATTCGCCTTGTCTGAAAGGACCGTCATGGGCCAGCATATAGATAACCTTGCCGCGCTGATAGGGTCGCGCATTTGTCACGACTTAAGTAGTCCGATCGGCGCCGTGACCAATGGGCTTGAACTGATGTCGATGGCCGGTGGGACAGGCCCCGAACTTGACCTGGTCAATGAAAGCGCGGCCAATGCCAATGCCCGTATCCGCCTGTTTCGACTGGCCTTCGGGCAGGCCACGGAAGACCAGATAACAAGCGGTCAAGAGATCGCTGCGATCCTGCGCGATGTCTATGAGCAAAGCCGATTGACGGTGGATTGGCCCAGCCCACCGGACCTGCCCCGCCACGATGCCCAGGCTCTTATTCTGGGGCTTTTGTGCTGCGAAGAGGCCTTGCCCCAAGGCGGCACGATACGGGTTTCCACCGGCGCAGAGGGCTGGCTGCTTGAGGCCACGGGCGCGCGGGTTTCACCAGATGCAAACCTATGGGAAAACCTGCAACGCTCTTACCCCGATTGCGATCTTGCCCCGGCGCATGTGCAGTTCGCGCTTCTGCCGCACTTTCTGGCACAGCGCGGCAAGACCTGCCGCTGTCATATGGGCGACGCCAAGGTCAGCCTGGCGCTTTAACCCCGCACCGCCCCGTCACCTTCGACCAGATACTTGAAACTGGTTAATTGCGCCGCGCCCACCGGGCCGCGGGCGTGCATTTTACCCGTGGCGATGCCAATCTCAGCCCCCATGCCAAACTCGCCACCATCGGCAAACTGGGTCGAGACATTGCGCATCAGGATCGCACTATCCAACCGGGCAAAGAACTGGCCGGCGGCGGCATCATTTTCGGTGATGATGCAATCGGTATGCTGCGAATGATGGGTTCGGATATGGCCGATCGCATCGTCGATATTTTCGACCACCTTGGCCGCGATGATCTTGTCCAGGTATTCACATCCCCAATCGTTATCGCTGGCCGCTTGGGTGCCTTCGATCGCCTGAAGCGCCGCGTCGGCACGCACTTCAACGCCCGCGTCCATCAGCGCACGGATCAGGCCCTGACCGATGGTGTCGACCACATCCTTGTGGATCAAAAGACATTCCACCGCGCCGCAAATGCCCGTGCGCCGCGTTTTCGCGTTCATCACAACGTCCAGGGCCTTCTGAGGGTCGGCGTCCTTATCAAGATAGATGTGCACGATACCTTCGAGATGGGCAAAGACGGGCACCCGCGCCTCACGCTGAACCAGCCCCACAAGGCCCTTGCCGCCACGCGGCACGATGACATCGATAAAATCGGTCATTGTCAGCATCTCGGAAACCGCCGCGCGGTCGCGGGTGGGCACCAGTTGCACGGACTCTTCGGGCAAACCCGCGGATTTAAGCCCTTCGACCAAACAGGCATGGATCGCCCCTGAGGAATGGAAGCTTTCCGAACCACCGCGCAGGATCACCGCATTACCTGACTTGAGGCACAGCGCGCCGGCATCGGCGGTAACATTCGGACGGCTTTCATAGATCACCCCGATCACCCCCAAAGGCGTGCGGACGCGGCGGATGTGCAAGCCGCTGTCCATATCCCATTCGGCCAAAACCTCGCCCACCGGGTCGTCTTGCGCCGCCACGGCGCGCAGCCCGTCGCAGATTCCCAGAATGCGGTCCTCGTTGAGCAACAGCCGGTCCATCATGGCATCCGACAGGCCCTTGTCGCGGCCGAACTCCAGATCCTTGGTATTGGCCTCGATAATCTCGGCGCGGCGGGCCCAAACCGCATCGGCAGCCGCCTCAAGCGCGGCTTTCTTTGCGTCAGCACTGGCCACCGCCAATTCAGCAGAAGCCGCGCGGGCGCGCCTTCCAATTTCGGCCATCAGGGCGGGGATGTTTTCAAGGTCTTTCATCGTTCAATCCTGTCAAATCATTTACAACGCCATATCATCGCGGTGGATCAACGGCCCTCGGCCCGGATAGCCCAGAACCGCCTCAACCTCTTCGCTGCGGCGGCCACGAATTTTCGCCGCGTCGTTCGCATCATAGCGCGTCAGGCCCTGCGCCAGAACCCGGCCTGCCTGATCGGCGATTTCCAGCGGATCACCGCGCTCGAACCCGCCCTCGACGGCACTCACCCCGGCGGGCAGAAGGCTACTGCCGCGCATCAGGGCCTTGGCCGCCCCGGCATCCACAATCACGCGGCCACGCGGCTTCATCGCCGCGATCCATGCCTTGCGCTTTTGCTGCGGGTCGCCTTGGGCGCGGAACCACGTGACGGGCGCGCCACCGTCAAGCGCGCGCACCGGGTTCAGAACCGATCCTTCGGTGATCGCCATGTCACATCCCGCTGCCGTGGCGGTTTTCGCTGCCATCAGCTTGGTTTTCATACCGCCCTTGGAAAGGCCCGACCCGGCATCGCCTGCCATGGCCTCGATCTCGGGGGTGATTGCCTCGATCACGTCAAAGCGGCGGGCATCGGGGTCTTGCGCCGGGTTGGCGGTGTAAAAGCCATCCACATCCGACAGCAGGATCAATTGATCGGCCCCCGCCGTCACCGCGACCTGCGCCGCCATCCGGTCATTATCGCCATAGCGGATTTCATCGGTGGCGACGGTATCGTTTTCGTTCACGATAGGCACCGCGCCCAGTTGCAAAAGCTGCTCAAGCGTGGCGCGGGAATTAAGGTATCGCCGCCGGTCGGCGCTGTCTTCCAGTGTCACCAAGACTTGGGCGGCGCGCAGCCCGTGACCCGCCAATGCCTCGGCATAGGCGCGGGCCAGTTCGATTTGCCCCACAGCCGCTGCCGCCTGCGATTGTTCCAGCGTGAGGTCCGCCATGGGCAGACCAAGCGCACTGCGGCCAAGCGCGATGGAGCCAGAGGATACCAAGATCACATCCACCCCCTGCCCACGTAGCCAGGCCACATCATCGGCCAAGGCGCGCAGCCACTTGGCGCGCAGATCACCGCTGTCCCGGTCGACCAACAAGGCCGAGCCGATCTTGATGACGATCCGGCGGGCGGTGCTTAGGGATGCCACGGCTCAGGCTCTTCGTCTTGGGCCTTTTGGCGCAGGCGGTTGTCGTCGATCTCGGACCGCAGGGCGCGCAACACTTCGGTCACGCCCAGTTTCGCAGCACCCGACATCTCATAAACCGCACAGCCACAAGCCTCTTCAAGCTCGGCCTTGGCCTCGGCACGGCGGTCATCGTCAAGCGCATCCACCTTGTTCAACACCGTCACGCGCGGTTTATCAGCCAACTCCCCACCGTAGGCGTCCAGCTCGTGAATGATCGTGCGGTAATCTTCGGCCACAGTTTCAGACGTGCCATCGACCAGATGCAACAGCACCGCGCAGCGCTCCACATGGCCCAAGAACAGGTCGCCAAGGCCCCTGCCCTCGCTTGCGCCATCAATCAGGCCCGGGATGTCGGCGACGACGAATTCCACTTCATCGACCCCCACAACCCCAAGGTTGGGGTGCAGCGTGGTAAAGGGGTAATCGGCGATCTTGGGCCGCGCGTTCGACGTGGCGGCAAGAAAGGTCGATTTGCCCGCATTGGGCAGGCCCAAAAGCCCCACATCGGCAATCAGTTTCAGGCGCAGCCACAGCGTCCGGTCCACCCCCGGCTGGCCCGGATTGGCGCGGCGCGGCGCTTGGTTGGTGGAGGATTTGAAATGCAGGTTGCCCCAGCCGCCATTGCCGCCACGGGCCAGTTCCACACGTTGGCCCACTTCGGTCAGGTCGGCGATCACCGTTTCCTGATCCTCGTCCAGGATCTCGGTGCCCACGGGAACGCGCAGCACGATGTCGTCGCCATCCTTACCTGTGCGCTGCTTGCCCATGCCCGGCTGGCCGTTCTTGGCAAAAAAGTGCTGCTGATAGCGAAAGTCGATCAGGGTGTTCAGCCCCTCAACCGCCTCGGCATAAACCGAGCCGCCGCCGCCGCCGTCGCCGCCATCGGGGCCGCCGTATTCAATGTATTTTTCACGCCGAAAACTGGCGCAGCCCGATCCCCCCGCACCCGAGCGGATATAGACCTTTGCTAGATCGAGAAATTTCATGTCGTCTCCTTACGCAAAGGCCGTGCCGGCCTCAATCCACTTTGCGGCTATAGGTCCAGGTGGGCACCTTGGCCCCCCGCGCAACCGAGAAGGTTTCGGCATCGCCAAGATAGGCGAAACCACCGTTGGTCAAAACCCGTGCCGAAGCCGGGTTATCCTGAAAAACGGTGGCGAAAAAGGTCCGGCAGGCGTGCGGGTTGGCGCTGAGCAATGCCTCAAGCGCGGATGAGGCCACGCCGGTATTCCAGAATGCGGGTGCCACCCAATACCCGACTTCGGATTGGCCCTGCTCAATACGCTTGAGGCTGATCACGCCCATGACCTCGGGCCCGCCTTGCTTGGTGCCATCCATGGCCCAGACATCTTCAACCCGGTCAGCGGCCTGGGCACGGGCGACAAAGGCTTCGGTCGTGCCGGGCGGCAAAGGGTGCGGGATCGACGAGGTCATAGCGGCAACCCGCTCGTCGCCGGCGTAAAGCTCGATCAAGCCTTCATCCGAGGCCCGCAAAGGCCGCAAGTCAAAACGATCACCCTCGATCATCGGTTGATTGATCGGTATTTCCATCGTCATGCCTGTCCTCCTCCAAACAGCACGAATAGAACCGAGGCGACGGTTAACCCCGCCAAGGTCCACATCAGGTATTTCTCCGCAGGCGTCCCCGCAACGGTTCGGGCGATCCGGTCGCCCGCGAATGTCCAAACGGGGTGTAACAGCAGTTGCAGCGCCAAAAGCCCCGCCGCGATCACCACGGTGGCCTGAAACGCGGGCGTGCCGGGGGCCACGAAATTGGTGAAGCCCGCCACGATCATCGCCCATGCCTTGGGGTTCAGCGGATGCACGACAAGCCCCGCCACAAACCCCGGAACCTGTTCCACCTCGCGGCCTTGCTCCAGCCGCAGGTTGGCCACCTTCCACGCCAGCCAGAAAATATAAGCCACCGAGGCATACTTGAGCACGGTAAAGACCCAAGGGGCCTGTGCCGCCAGTTCCATCAGGCCAAAACCCACGGGCCAGATGATCAGTTGCTTGCCAAGCGCCACACCGCCGACAAACGGCAAAGCCGCACGAAAGCCAAAGCGCGCGCCGGTGGCCAACAGCGCCATGTTGGCCGGCCCCGGCGTACCCACCTGGCTGGCGGCGAAGGCCAGAAAACTGATCGTGGCAACGCCCATGCGGTTGCCTCCTGCAAAAGAAAAAGGGGACCGGCGGTGCCGATCCCCTTTTGATTCAAATATCCTAAGGTCGGCTTACTCGGCGGCCTCCGCCACTGGCAGAACCGATACAAAGGTGCGGCCCTTGAGGCCCTTGTGGAACTTCACGTTGCCTTCGACAACCGCGAACAGGGTGTGGTCTTTGCCTTGACCCACACCTTCGCCCGGCCAGAACTTGTTGCCGCGTTGACGCGCGATGATGTTGCCGGGAATAACCGACTGACCACCGTATTTCTTGACGCCAAGGCGACGACCGGCAGAGTCGCGACCGTTACGGGATGAACCGCCTGCTTTCTTGTGTGCCATTGGGTCTCTCCTTAACCTTTAGCCAGTTCTTTGGCCTGTTCGATCCAGCCTTCGCGCTCGATCCGGCCTTTGAACGACAGTTTCTCGTCCATATCAGCAACGTCCGCGTCCGTCCATGCCGCGATCTGGGCAAAACTGGTGACGCCTGCTTCGTGCAGCTTCTTCTCAAGCGCCGGGCCAACACCGCTCAACTTCTTGAGATCGTCGCCCGCGTCGGCCTTGGCGGCTTTCTTCGGGGCGGCTTTCTTGGGTTCAGCCTTGGCTTCGTCCTTTTTCGGCGCAGCTTTCTTGGCAGCGGGTTTCGCAGTAGCGGCAGCACCTGCTGCCACAGCGGCGACCGAACCTGCACCAACCGCGGCTTTCACGCCCGATTTGTCGCCACCTTTTTCAAGGATCTCGGTCACGCGCAGAAGCGTCAGTTGCTGGCGGTGGCCAACGGTCCGCTTCGAGCTGTGTTTCCGGCGACGCTTGACGAAGTTGATGACCTTGTCACCCTTCACCTGATCGACGACCTCGGCCTGAACGGCAGCACCGTCCACCAAGGGGGCGCCCACGACCGGCTTGTCACCGCCGAGCATCAGAATTTCGTTGAATTGGACTTTTTCACCGGCGTCCGCTGCAAGTTTCTCGACACGGAGCATGTCACCCGACTGCACCGTATATTGCTTGCCACCGGTCTTGATGACCGCAAACATTTGCGTCTTCCTTTTCCGTTGCCGCGTTCTGTGGTCCCTGCCTGTGCAGGTGTTTTCGGCCCTTGCCACCGTCGAACAGCGCGCCCTTCCTGGACGTAATTCACAATAGTCCCGCGCAACCGATGCTGCCGGGATGCGCGCTTATTCAAAAGATCGGGCCCAAAGTCAAGGGGGCTTGGGCCGCGACTGTCAGAGTTTTTCGCTCTGCATGTGCTGGGCCACGGCCTGTCCCATCAAATAGGACAACTCCTCGTACATCCGGTCGAATGATTTGAACAGGGCCATGTTGAACGCTGTCCCGGCGTCGCTTTGCCAGAAGATCAGGAAATCCTCCATCTGTTCGGGCGAAAGTGGGGCATAGGCCATCAAAAAGAAGCCCCCCAACCAGCTTTCCGAGTCGCTGCGAAAGGCGTCTTCCTGCGACCATAGATCGGCCAGCATATCCTCGACCGTCATCTCCAGCTCACCACCGTCCATCATGCCACGATAAAACATTATGGTCGAATTCATCGCCCCGGTGACATTCCGATCGACCAAGTCGCTTTCGGCAATCATTTCGTCCACCTGCCCGCGAAGCCGTGAATCCTCCGGCAGCTCCCCGGCATATCGTGCGCGCGCGTTGTCTTCGATTTCGGCCTCCAGAAAGGCGCGCCGCGCCGATATCTCAAGCGCGATGATTTCAGCGCCGGCGTCACTGCTGTAGAAGTTGACTATGTCCTGCATTTCCCGCGCCGACAGCGATTGGTCAAACCCTTGGCGGATCAGGCGCTGCATACGCTCGGGGTCGTGGATGCGCATCACCGTATCGTCCCAGCTATCGCGATCCGCGCCGGGCAGCATTTCGGCCGCCACATCGGCCCCGTATCGCCGCCCCTCTTCCTGCATGATCTCAATCGTGTCGGAGATGCGAAGCACCTGCATCAAACGATCCAACGCGCCAGTGTCCTGGGTAAGGCCCATCACTGGCAACAGGGTCAACCAAACGGTCAGGACGATCCGGCACAGGCGATGCATGCTTACAACTCCTGCCCGGGGTGAAGATCGGCCATGCGCGCGGCCAGCCGTTCGTAACGGCTTGCCATGATCTCGAACTGTACGGCATTCATCAGTTCATACACCCGCTGCATCAACGGATGCTCCAGTGCATCCCGATACGCCGCAAGGTCTTCGGTGGAAATATCGGCATAGGTGTGGGCCGCATTGGCCAAGGCGCCTGCCTTTAGCTCGATGCGCAATTCGTCCTCACCCTCTTTGAGCAGCGCGCGCAGGGATTGCTCATCAATCGAACGATCCAGAACCCCGGCATGCGAGGCGGCCATCAGGAACCTGACCTGTACTTCTTGTATCGCGCGTACCGCGGTATCGGATTGATCCACCGCAGCGTTCAATTCCTTGAGAACCTCAAGGCGTTCATCACCTGCGCGGATCATCTCGGCCACACGGTCTTCGCCATCTTCGCGCTTGGCGCTGTCATCCTCAACCATGTGCGCGGCATTTTCGACCGCGACCAGACGTTGCCCCAAGTCCGAGGCATAAAACCCGGCGGCATGGGCCAACCCCTTGTCCGAAAGCGTTTGAGACAGGATATCAAGCGCGGTATTGCGCATCTCGTCGGTGTCGAACACATCATTCGCCACCTTTTCCCAGTCGCTTCCGAAATCACTGGCTTGCATGCCCAGCATCTTCGGGGCCTCCGCCGCGCTCAAGGTCAGGCTATCAAGGGCCACGCCGAAACCGGTAACGTCAAGAAACGCTTCAAGACGGTCGCGATCCGCGGCTTTGGACGGCACAGCAAGGACCAAACCCAAAAGGACTGATAACGCCATTACCAGCAACGGGCCGCGCGCAACTCTGATCGTCATGGTATCTCCTTTCATGGCGAAGTTTTTCGCCCTTATCGCCAACCTATGCAAAAACTCTGCACAAACAATGCAAAACCCCCTTGTCTTACCCGACAGAGGCGATTAAACGCTGGCCCCCAGACCCCCGCGGAGAGGTGCCGGAGTGGTCGAACGGGGCGGTCTCGAAAACCGTTGATCCTTCACGGGATCCCAGGGTTCGAATCCCTGTCTCTCCGCCATTTTACCCAGACAAATGCAAACCTTGTGCCGCGCCGTAGGGCGCCGACCGCCCATGGTGTTTGTCGACGCAGCAGTTAATTGGTAATTCTTTTTTACCAATCATGTTGCCGATAGGAAACTTTGTCGCTACCTTCCCGAAAACCGCATGCAATAGCATACCCATTTTAGGCATCACGGGGGAGGGAGCGAGACATGGTAAAGCGTATCGAAAAGCACGGCCTGCAAGTGGCCGGGGAACTGGCCCGGTTCGTCGATGAAAAGGCCCTGCCCGGCACCGATGTGGCACCCGAGGCGTTTTGGGCGGGTTTTGCCGCCTTGGTGCAAGACAAATCCCCGAAAAACAAAGCTTTCCTTGAGACGCGCGAAAAGGTTCAGCGCCAGATAGACGATTGGCATATCCGCCATCGCAACCAACCGCATGATCACGAAGCCTATAAGGCATTTCTCAAAGAGATCGGTTACCTGGTCGACGAAGGCCCCGATTTCGAGATTGAAACCACCAATGTCGACCCTGAAATCGCGCTTGTCCCCGGCCCGCAACTCGTTGTGCCGATCACCAACGCGCGCTATGCGCTCAACGCCGCCAATGCCCGCTGGGGCAGCCTCTATGACTGCCTCTATGGCACCGACGCCATGGGCAGCCCGCCCCCCAAGGGCGGCTATGACCGTGGTCACGGGGCCCGCGTCGTGGCGCGCGCCCGGGTATTCCTGGACGAAGCCTTCCCGCTGGTCGGGACAAGCCACGCGGATGTGCGCCGCTACCATGTACAGGATGGCGCGCTTTTGGTGGATGACTGCCCGCTGGCCAGCCCGGAAAAATTCGTGGGCTATCGCGGCAACCCCAAGGCCCCCGATGCTATCCTGCTGCGCAACAACGGCTTGCATGTGGAACTGATCTTTGACCGCGCGCATTTCATCGGTTGCCGCGATCAGGCGCTTCTGGCCGATGTCCAGGTCGAAAGCGCCGTATCGGCCATCATGGATTGCGAGGATTCCGTGGCCTGCGTCGATGCCGAGGACAAGGTTCTGGCCTATTCCAACTGGCTGGGCCTGATGCAGGGCAATCTTGAGGCCAGCCTTGACAAAGGCGGCAAGACCATCACCCGCCGCTTGGCCGATGACCGCCGCTATACCGCCCCGGATGGCAGTGACCTGACACTCAAAGGCCGCGCCCTGATGTGGGTGCGCAATGTTGGCCACCTGATGACCAACCCCGCCATTCTGGATGCCGAGGGCAACGAGATTCCCGAAGGTCTGATGGATGCCGCCATCACCACGCTTATTGGCATGCATGACCTCAAGCGCGACAGCGGCAATTCGGTGCATGGCTCGATCTATATCGTGAAGCCCAAGATGCACGGCCCCGAAGAAGTGGCCTTTACCAACGAGATTTTCAATCAGGTTGAGGACTTCCTTGGACTGCCGCAATACACCGTGAAAATCGGCGTGATGGACGAAGAGCGGCGGACCTCGGTCAACCTCAAGGAATGCATCCGCGCCGCCAAGAATCGTGTGGCCTTCATCAACACCGGTTTCCTTGATCGGACCGGCGACGAGATCCACACCAGCATGGAGGCCGGCCCCTTCAGCCGCAAGGACTTCATCAAGCGCAAGGCATGGATCGGCGGCTACGAAAACCAGAACGTCGATATCGGGCTGGAATGCGGGCTGTCGGGCAAGGCGCAGATCGGCAAGGGCATGTGGGCCATGCCCGACATGATGGCCGCGATGCTGGAGCAAAAGATCGAACACCCCAAATCGGGGGCCAATTGCGCCTGGGTTCCCTCGCCCACGGCGGCCACCCTGCATGCGCTGCATTATCACAAGGTCGATGTTTTCGCCGTGCAGGACAAGCTCAAGGCCGGGGGGCGGCGCGCCTTTGTCGATACGCTTCTGGATATCCCCTTGGCCAGCTACCGGAAATGGTCGAAAGACCAGATATTCAAAGAGGTCGAAAACAACGCCCAAGGCATCCTTGGTTATGTCGTTCGTTGGGTGGATCAGGGTGTGGGCTGCTCCAAGGTGCCCGACATCAACGATGTCGGCCTCATGGAGGATCGCGCCACCTGTCGGATCAGCTCGCAACATATCGCTAACTGGCTGCACCACGACGTCGTCAGCGAAGCCGAGGTCATGGAGGCCATGCAAAAGATGGCGCAGGTGGTGGACCGCCAGAATGCCGACGACCCAAGCTATTCCCCGATGGCCCCCGGTTTCGACGGGATCGCCTTTCAGGCGGCCTGCGATCTGGTCTTCAAAGGCCGCGAGCAGCCCTCGGGCTATACCGAGCCGGTCCTGCACCGCCGCCGGCTGGAACTCAAAGCCGCGCAATCGGCCTAAACACGTAGAAGGAGGCCACAATGGCAGAACTCTCACTCACCCGCGCCCGCACCATCATCCGCAAGGCCCTTGCCAAGGGCCGCGAGGAAGGGTTCAAACCGCTTTCGGTCGTGGTGTTGGATACGGGCGGTCACGTGAAGGCCTTCGAACGTGAAGACGGCGCCGCACCGGGCCGTTTCGGCATCGCCCATGGCAAGGCCTATGGCGCGATCATGCTGGGCATGGCGGGCCGCGCCCAAATGGCCCGCGCCGAGCAACAGGCCTATTTCATGGCTGCCGTGAATGGCGTTTACGGCGGACAGGTCGTGCCGGTGCCGGGCGGTGTTCTGGTGCGCGACAAACGCGGCAATATCATGGGGGCTGTGGGTGTCACCGGCGACACCTCCGACAACGATGTCATCGCCGCCGTGGCTGGCATCAAGTCCGTGGGTCTGACCCCGGAGGATTAACGCATAAGGCCCCTGCGCCGGTGCAGGTGCAGGTGCAGGGGCAGTGTACTGGCGACCCCGTCAAAATGACGCCGGGTAAGTGGCGACACCCCTAGACAACTGAACCCATCCGTTTACCCTTGTGGGGCAGTCACTCACAGGATGCCCGCCATGCAACTTTCCATCGACGGCACGACGCACGAACTTGATGTCGAACCGGATATGCCCCTTCTGTGGGTCTTGCGCGATGAACTGGGCCTCAAGGGCGTGAAATACGGCTGTGGCATCGCGCAATGCGGGGCTTGCACCGTGCAGATCGACGGGCAGGCCGTCCGCTCCTGTCAGGTGATGGCCGGCGATGTCTGGGGCGAGGTGACCACCATTCACGGGCTTGGCTCGCCCGAAACCCTGCACGCCGTCCAAGCGGCTTGGGTCGCGCATCAAGTGGCGCAATGCGGCTATTGCCAGTCGGGGCAAATCACCGCCGCCGCCGCCCTTCTGGCCGAGGTGCCCAACCCCACCGATACCGATATCGACGACGCGCTAAGCGGCAACCTCTGCCGCTGCGGCACCTACCCGCGCATCCGCGCCGCCGTGAAAACCGCCGCCAAGAAATTGCAGGAGGGTTAAGGGATGAGCCGCGCCGGAAAAATCGCCCGCCGCACGTTTCTTATCGGGTCTGCCGCCATTGCCGGGGGCGTGGCATTTGGCGTGGTGGCCTATAAGCGCCCGCATGCCAACCCGCTGCTGGATGACCTGCAAGACGGCGAGGCGGCCCTCACGCCCTATGTCCTGATCCGGCCCGAGGGGATCACCCTCATCACCCCGCGCGCCGACCTTGGCCAAGGGGCCTATCACGTGCAGGCCGCGCTGTTGGCCGAGGAATTGGACGTTGACCTGGCCGATGTCACCATTGATCCCGGCCCACCCAGCCCCGCCTATTACAACACCGCGCTTTCCGGCGATGCCGCCCCCTTCCCGGCGACCGATACCGGGTTCATGGCCGAAACCACCCGCGCCGTTCTGGATGCGCCGATGAAATTTCTGGGGGTTCAGATCACCGGCGGGTCCACCACCGTGCCGGATTCTTACGAAAAACTGCGCCGCGCCGGGGCCATGGCCCGCGAAACCCTGAAAGAAGCCGCCGCACAGGACACCGGCACGCCGCGCGCTGACCTTACTACCAAAACCGGCGCGGTGATCCTGCCCGACGGCACCCGCCTGCCTTATACAGACCTTGCCGCCAAAGCAGCCCAGATTGATCCGGTCGAGGACGTCAGCCCGCGTGCCCCCGCAAACTGGCAGCTTTTGGGACAGCCGATGCAGCGCGTTGACATCCTTGCCAAATCCACCGGCACGCAAGACTATGGAATCGACCTTGAGATGGAGGGCCTGATCCACGCCGCTGTCCGCACCAACCCCGCGATGGGCGGCGAGATGCTGGGCTTTGATGCAACGCAGGCCGAAACCATGCGGGGCGTCGAAAAGGTGGTGCCGATCACCGGTGGCGTTGGTGTTCTGGCCAACAACACATGGCGCGCCTTTCAGGCCGTGCAGGCGATCAAGGTGGAGTGGGGCCCGGCCCCCTATCCCGCCGACCAGGCCGACCATTGGGCAAAGCTTGAACAAAGCTTCACCGCCGATGCCCAAGACAGTCAGTACAAGAACGAAGGCGACGTAGATGCGGCGTTGGACACGGCAAGGGTCATCGACGCCGAATACCGCGCGCCTTACCTTGCACACGCACCGCTGGAACCGATCAACGCCACCGTCCGCGTCACCGACAGCCGCGCCGACGTCTGGACCGGTACACAAATCCCCCGCTTCGTGCAGGATAACGTGGCCGAAATCACGGGCCTCAATGCCGAAGAGGTCCACGTTCACGTGCTGATGATGGGCGGCAGCTTTGGCCATAGGCTGGAAGATATGGTTGTCCGCCAAGCCACCGAACTGGCGATGCAGGCCAAGGGCCGCCCCGTCAAACTCACCTACAGCCGCGAAGAAGATATCTCGCACGACTTTCCCCGGCAGATCGCCATGGCGCGCGGGCGCGGCGCGGTGGCAAACGGCCGGGTCACCGCCTGCGACCTTGGTATCGCCATGCCTTCGGTCATGGGGTCACAGATGGGCCGGCAGGGCCTGCCCATTGCCGGGCCCGACCTGCAAATCGTCGCAGGCGCTTGGGATCAACCCTTTGCCATCCCCCATTACCGCGTGACGGGCTACCGCGCCGAAGGCCTGCCCCCCATCAGTTCCTGGCGCTCGGTCGGGGCCTCGTCCAACGGGTTTTTCCACGACAGTTTCCTCGATGAACTGATTCACGCCGCCGGTGCCGATCCATTGGAAGAACGCCTTCGCCTGTGCAATCACGCCCCTTCCCGCAAAGTGCTTGAGGCCGTGGGCGAAATGTCAAACTGGGGCGCACCTTTGGGCGAAAACCAGGGCCGCGGCGTGGCCTATTGCCTTTCGTTCGGCGTGCCCTGCGCCGAAGTGATCGAGGTCACGCAAACCGAAGATGGCCTTCGGCTCGACAAGGCCTTCGTCGCCGCCGAAGTGGGCCGCGTCCTCGACCCGGTGAATTTCGAGAACCAAGTGCAAGGCGGCCTGATCTGGGGCCTTGGTCATGCCATGATGGGCGAGATTACCTTCGCCGAAGGCCGCACCGAGCAACAGAACTTCGACACCTACCCCTTCCTGCGCCAATACCAATGCCCCGAAATCAAGGTACGCGGACTTGAGAACGGCGCCAGCGTCCGGGGCGTGGGCGAACCGCCAGTGCCCCCCGCCGCGCCGGCCCTGGCCAATGCGATCTTTGCCGCCACCGGGAAGCGTCTGCGCGATATGCCCTTCAACAAGCAGGTCGATTTCCTCTGACCATGCCTTGCCAAGCCCGGCGCGGGGTGCTTCATGGAGCTATGCCGCATATCCTGACTACATTCGCGCTGCTTGGCCTAAGCACGATCGCCGCCCTCGCCGCGCAGGCCCTTGGCCTGCCACTGCCCTTCCTCATGGGGGCGCTTGTGCTAAGCGCTACCGTGGCCATGGCCTTTCCTGCGCACCTGCCCGACGGCTACCGATTCCCGCATTGGCTCAGGCTTCTGTTCATCGCCGTGATCGGCCTGATGATCGGGGCGCAGGTCACGCCCGAGCTTTTCGTGCAAATCCCCCGCCTGATGCTCAGCCTCGTCGCGCTTACCTTTTTTGTCGTGGTGGCGCATGGCTTTAACTTCTGGGTCTTTCGTCGCCTCGGCGCCTATGATCGCGCTACGGCCTTTTACGCGGCGACCCCCGGTGGCCTTTTCGAATCCATCGCCATGGGGGAAGAGGCCGGGGCCGATCTTGCGCGCCTGACCCTGCAACAATTCCTGCGCGTGATCGTGGTGGTCACCGCCCTGCCCCTTGGACTTTCGTTCTGGCTTGGGGAGCCTGTGGGCAGTGCGGGCGGCATGACATTGGCCCGCGATGCCGTGCCATGGCATTCCCTTCCCTGGATCGTCCTTGCCGGTCTGGCCGGCCTTGCATTGGGCCACGTCCTGCGTTTGCCTGCCAAGCAACTTACCGGGCCGATGGCGGTGGCCGCGCTTTTGTCGCTTACCGGGGCTTTCCCGATCGATATTCCTCAATGGCTGGTCAACGTGGCACAGGTGGTGGTGGGCACAGCGCTTGGCATGCGCTTTACCGGCCTTAGCCACGCCCTGATCCTGCGTGGCGTGGCGCTTTCACTGGTTTCTGTCGCCGGGATGCTCATCCTTGCCGCCATATGCGCCGAGGCGCTTTATCTTACCGTTGACGAACCCTTCGACACCATGCTCATTTCCTTCGCCCCCGGTGGTGTGACCGAAATGGCGCTTGTCGCCCTCAGCCTTCAGGCCAACCCGGCGCTTGTCACCCTGCACCATATCTGGCGCATCATTGTCACCGTGCTTGGGCTGTCGCTTACCCGTCGTTGGCTGCGCCGTTTCCTTTGACAGGGGCCCACCCTTACGCTAGCTGAACACTTGTTCATTTATTGCAAAGGGGGTCCCCATGCGCATCACCGATTCCGCCGCGATCATCACCGGGGGCGCCTCCGGGCTGGGCGAGGCCACGGCCCGCCATTTCCGCGACCAGGGCGCGAAGGTCACGATCCTCGACCGTGACACCGCACGAGGCGAGGCTACCGCGAAAGAAATCGGCGCGACCTTCGTTGAAACCGACGTAACCGATGAAGACTCGGTCAAACACGCGATTGCCACCGCCAAATCGCGCATGGGCAAGATCACCACCGCCCTCAACTGTGCCGGGATCGCGACTGGCGAGAAAACCCTTGGCAAGAACGGCCCGCATGACTTGGCCGCCTTCCAGCGTACGATTGACATCAACCTGATAGGGTCCTTCAACGTGGCGCGCCTTGCGGCCGCCGAGATTGCCCAAAACGACGCGGATGCAAACGGCCAACGCGGTGTGATCATCAACACTGCCTCCATCGCCGCCTTCGACGGGCAGAAGGGGCAAGCGGCCTATGCCGCCTCAAAGGGCGGGATCGTCGGCCTTTCCCTGCCCATGGCGCGGGATCTCACGCGCGAAGGCATCCGCGTGATGGCAATCGCGCCGGGCATCTTTCTCACCCCGATGATGCAGGGTCTGCCTCACGAGGTACAGGACAGCCTTGCGCAGGACGTGACCTTCCCCAAGCGCCTTGGCGATCCGGCGGAATACGCCGCGCTTGCCCGCTTCATCGTGGAATGCGACTACCTGAACGGTGAGGTTATCCGCCTCGACGGCGCCCTGCGCATGCAGTGACGCGTTAGGTCGCGCCCTCGGTCTCGATCTTAAGGTCGTGACCGCAATGCTTACAGTGAATAGCATCCGTATCATGCTTGGTCAGCCCGCATTCCGGGCACTTGTGCTTGACCTTCGCGGGCGAGAATATCGCCCGCACCAATTGCAGGAACAGGCCAACCCCAACCACCATGATTCCCACCGACAGTAGCCGCCCCATGGGCGTTGTCATGGTGATATCTCCAAAGCCCGTCGTGGTCAGCGTGGCAACCGTGAAATACAGCGCATCGACATAATTGGTGATCCCCGGCTCCTCCTGCCCACGCACGACCAGCACGATCGCCGTCATCGCAAAGATAAAGACCAACAGGTTCACCGCCGCGATGATCGCATCCTCATGCCGCCGGAACAAAAGCGAATCCCGCCGCAGGTCGCGCATCAGGTGATAGGAATGGATCAGGCGAAGCGAGCGAAGCACCCGAAGCACCGCCAACCCCTGCCCCAAGAACGGCGTCGCCAGAAGCGAGGCCAGAACCGCGATGTCCACGATCACGTAAAACCGCCGCAGGAAACGCATCCTGTTATCGGCAATCCAGACCCGCAGGATCAGGTCCAGCGCGATCAACCCGCCGATAACCGCATCGGCCATCAGCAATTCGCGGGTGATCGGCATGGCCGCCGTGGCCAGAAAGAAGATGATCGTCACCGCATCGAAAAACAAAAGCGCATAGCGAAAGCGCGACGCGCGTTGGCTGCGCCCTTCGTAAAGCAGCCTGACACGATCCTTCAGGGGCCTGTCCTCAGACATTTTCGCACCGACGTAGTACCGACATGATGCCGACGTTATACCGACAAGCCGATTCAGCCAGCATTTTCTGCCTTCTCGGCCAACTCAAGCCACTCTTCCTCGGCCGCCTCAAGCGCCTCCTGCCGGGTGGTCAGGGCCTCGGTGGCCTTCTTGAACTTGACCGGCTCACGGGTGAAAAGCTCAGAATCGGCCAGTAGCGCCTCCAGCTTGGCAATCTCGGCTTCCAGCCGCTCCAACTCCTTGGGCAGTTCCTCAAGCCGGTGTTTCTCGGTAAAGCTCAGCTTGGGTTTGGCCTGTGGGGCGTTTTTTTCCTCTTGCTTCTTGGGCTTTGATTTTTCGGCGTTTTTGGGCTCGCCAGGCTTGGCAACGTCCCCCTTCTGCGCCTGATAATCGCTCCAACCCCCGGCATAGACCGTGGCCCGCCCGTTGCCTTCCATGGCAATGGTTGTGGTGGCCACCCGGTCCAGAAAATCCCGGTCGTGACTGACCAGAAGGACGGTGCCGTCATAGTCGTCCAGCAGTTCCTGCAACAGGTCCAGCGTTTCGATGTCCAAGTCGTTGGTCGGCTCGTCCAGCACCAGAACATTGCTTTCCCGCGCCATCAGCTTGGCCAAAAGCAAACGCGCTTTTTCCCCGCCTGACAATGACTTAACAGCCGCTCTTGCCTGTCTTTCATCAAACAGAAAGTCCTTGAGATAGCCCACCACATGGCGCGGCTGGCCGCGCACCATGACCTGATCGGCCTGCCCCGAAACCCGCATATCCTTGTCGCCGGTCAGGCTGTCCCAAAGGGTCATGTCCGGGTCAAGCTGCGCGCGGGCCTGATCAAAGACCACGGGCAGCAGGTTGGTGCCATGGGTAACGCTGCCGCTATCCGGCTCAACCTCTTTCAACAGCATCTTGAGAAGCGTGGTTTTGCCCACGCCATTCGGGCCGACAAAGGCCACACGATCACCGCGTTGAACACGAATCGAGAAATCGCGCAGGATCACCTTATCGGCATAAGCCTTTGAAATATCTTTGGCTTCGATAACCTTCTTACCCGACTTGGGCCCCGACTCCAGCGCCATGGCCGCGGTACCTTGCCGCTTGATTTGCGCGGCGCGTTCGGAACGCAGGTCTTGCAAGGCGCGCACCCGCCCCTGGTTGCGCTTGCGCCGGGCGCTGATGCCTTCCACGGCCCAGCGAGCCTCGGATTTGATCTTGCGGTCCAGCTTGTGGCGGGCGTCGTCTTCTTCTTGCCAAACCTTGTCGCGCCAGGCCTCGAACCCTTCGAAACCTCGCTCTTGCCTGCGCATTTTTCCCCTGTCAATCCAAAGGGTTGCACGGGTAAGTTCACGTAAAAAGGCGCGGTCGTGGCTAATCAGCACAAAGGCGGCGCGGGTCTGTTTCAACTCGGCTTCAAGCCATGCGATGGCCTCGATATCCAAGTGGTTGGTCGGCTCGTCCAGCAGCATCAGATCTGGCGCTTCGGCCATCAGTTTGGCCAAGGCCGCGCGCCGCCGCTCCCCGCCCGAGGCGGTTTCCACCGGGCGGCCGGGATCGAATTTCAGACCTTCGGCAGCCATCTCAACCCGGTACATCTCGCCCGCGTCCAAGGCGCTCGAGGCAAACTCTCCCAGCGTGGAAAATCCTGACATGTCAGGCTCTTGTTCCATATAGCCAACGCTGGTTCCCGGCGGCACAACACGGTCCCCGGCGTCACTTTCGACCAGTCCGGCCATGACTTTCATCAAGGTGGATTTGCCCGAACCATTGCGCCCGACAAGGGCCACCCGATCACCCGGTTGAATCACCAGTGACAGGTCATGGAACACGGGCTCACCGCCGAAGGTGAGCGATATATCGGAAAGTTGCATAAGCGGAGCACGAGCCATGCAGGCGGGCTATCCCGGCGCTGCGCAGCCGTCAAGGTGGCTCGAATTCCCGCGTTTGGAAAACACCGCTGGACTGTCCGCGAAGCGCGCTATTGCGCCACGGCCCGCAAAAGCCGCTTGCGGGCCGGCGGAATCGTGGCGATCTCAAGCCCGGTAAAAACATGCAGCGTGTTCATCTGCCGATCCACGACCGCGTGGTCGCTGACCCATCCCCCCATCAAAAGATAGGTCCTGAGCAAAGGCGGCATGCGCAACATGGCCTGCTTGGCATCCGGTTTGCGGCGTCCCAGCTTCTTGGCGAACTCCACCACCGAGGGCGCCTTGACCCGCGGCCACCAACGTCGCGGGGCCAAATGTTTGGCCGCCAGCATGGCAAAGGCATCGTGATAGGCGTCGCAATCCGTCCCCTTGAACGAGGAGCAGCCAAACAACATTTCAACGCCATTGTCATCCACGTACCGGGTCATCGCGGCCCATGCCACGCGAACGATATCGGGGTCGCGCGCCTCCGGGTCCACGCAGAATCGGCCCATTTCCACCATCGGGCCCTCGAAGGCCGACAAGGCCGACAATTCGTAAAACTGCGCCGAGTAACTCCGCCCGATCTCGCCACCGCAGGCCAGGGGCAGAATGCGAAAACAACAGACCAATCGCCCGCTGGCGGCCTCTTCAACCAGGATATGCGTGCAGATGTCATCGAAAGGATCACGGTCAAGGCCTTCGCGCGAAGGCCCGTGAAAGGCCAGGTGCCGCAGCCTCTGGGCGGCCTCGATATCATCGGGGCCCGTGGCATGGCGCGCGCTGTACCGCCCCTTTGAAAACCCTGTCATCAGCTTACTCCCGCTGTGGCAAAGCGTATGCGCGCCTCCCCTAGCACGCAAGCCATGACAGGGCTGTGACGTTATCCTCCGAAGGCGTCGGCGGGGTTGATATTGCCGATGTTGTTAAGCATTTGCCGCAGGAATCCGTTATCGACCACCGAAGAATCGGTCACCCGGCGCGACAGCGGCACGATGTTCCCGTCGGACAGGCCGAACCGTTCGATATTGGCAATGGCATCCGTGTCGTCAAAGCTTATGGCCAACACCTGCCGTTCGACGACCTCGGGGCGGAACATGCCGTATTCGCGAACGCGCTTGCGCACGTAATAATAATTGCCGTCGCCCAGCACACCGCCCACCGAGGGCGGGCCAACAACATCATCCACCGTGGCGCGTGTATCGACGCCGACGACCAGTTGTTGCAAGTCGTCTTCAGGCGGAACGTAGCCGTGATTGCGATAGGTCGCACTACACGCTGTAAGCGCCGAGAGGCCCAAAGCGGCAACGATGCTCATGACACGGTTTCTACTCGCAGACATCTCTGCCCCCTTGATCTTGACCGCACGCGGCTTTTATCCCGCTTACAACAAGGTGAGTACAAGGTTCAAGAAAGGATGATCGCAGCCCATGGCCGAAACCACACCTCAGACCACTGTCTTGCGGGTTGCCGATTTGCCGCAACGCAGGCCGCATCGCTTTGACCTGCGCCCCGATCGCCCCGCCTCCGAGGCGATTGCCGCACAACTTGACCTGACGGGCCTGCGCAAACTTTCTTTCGTGGGCGCATTGCATCCGGACCGTGGCCGCGACTGGCGGCTTGAGGCAACCCTGGGGGCCACGGTGACACAGCCCTGCGTCGTCACGCTTGAGCCGGTGACCACGCGGCTGGATGTCCCCGTGACCCGGCGTTTTCTGGACGAGATGCCGCACGAGACCAGCAACGCCGAAGAAATCGAGATGTCCGAGGACGAAACCATCGAGCCGCTGCGCGAACGTATCGACCTTGAGGCGGTGATGATCGAAGCCCTCGCGCTGGCCCTGCCCGACTATCCCCGCAAGGACGAGGCCGCCCCGGTCGAGGCTGAATTCACCCCTCCCGGCGCCCGGCCCCTGGAAGAGGAGCGGCAAAAGCCATTCGCCGGTCTTGCCGATCTCAAAAAGAAGCTGGAAGGCGGTGATTAACCCCCCTGCCCGACGCTGCAAAAAACCGCTTGCCCTGAAAGGGATTCGCTGTATTTTCGCGCTCTCATCGGAATTTGGGGTTGAACCGGCGGCTCATCACGGATTAAGAGCCGCCTTGACCCGTGAAACCCGGGCCGCATCGGCCCACAGGAAATTGAGGTTGTGACATGGCTGTCCAACAGAACAAAGTATCGAAATCGCGTCGCAACAATCGTCGTGCGCATGACTCGCTGACTGCGGCCAACCCGAACGAATGCCCCAACTGCGGCGAACTCAAGCGCCCGCACCATGTGTGCTCGGCCTGCGGTCACTATGCCGACCGCGAAGTCGTGGCCATGGCCGACGAAGTCGATCTGGACGACGACGCAGCCTAAGACACTTTAGGGGGCGGGCGTCCGCATGACCGCACGATCGGATCACTCGACCGCGGCGCAAGGGCGCATCGTTATCTCAGTTGACGCCATGGGTGGCGATCAGGGGCCGGCAGCCGTGGTTGCCGGCATTGCCCGTTCGGCGCATAAGAATCCCGACATCGGCTTTATTCTGCACGGTCAGAAAAAGGTGTTGGAGCCCTTGGTGGCAAAGCGCCGCGATCTGGCCGGACGCTGCGAGGTGCGCCATGCACCTGACGTCGTGTCAATGGAAGACAAGCCCACGAATGTTTTGCGCAACGGGCGCGAAACTTCGATGTGGTCGGCCCTTGAATCGGTCCGCGACGGCGAGGCCACGGTTTGCGTTTCCTGCGGCAACACCGGGGCCTTGATGCTATTGTCCGTCATGCGCCTGCGCAAACTGCCCGGCATTTACCGCCCGGCCATCGGCGTGCTTTGGCCATCGCAAAACCCGCAAGGCTTCAACATCATGCTGGATGGCGGCGCCGATATCCGCGCCGACGCCAAGGATCTCATGCAATATGCCCTCATGGGGGTTTCCTATGCGCGCAACGGGTTTGACCTGACCCGCCCGCGTGTCGGATTGCTGAATGTCGGCACCGAGGAACACAAGGGCCGCGCCGAACTCAAGGAAGCGCACGACCTGATCTCGGCCAATGCACGGCATGCGGATTTCGAATTCGTCGGCTTCGTCGAGGGGCGTGACCTGCCCGGCACCTCATGCGATGTGATCGTGACCGATGGGTTTACCGGCAACGTGGCGCTGAAAACCGGCGAAGGCACCGCCGGGCTGATCACCGACTTGCTGCGCGAAGCCTTCCAATATTCGCCGCTGTCGCGCCTGGCCTCGCTTCTGGCCTATACCTCTCTCAAGCGTTTGAAAAAACGCGTCGACCCGCGCCGCGCCAATGGCGGGGTGTTCCTTGGCCTGAACGGAACGGTCGTCAAATCCCATGGCGCGGCCGATGAAATGGGCGTCTCCTCGGCGGTGAAACTGGCCTTCCAACTGGCCCAGACCGGTTTCAATGAAAAGCTTGCGGCGCGGGTTGCATCCGCCTCAATGCTCGAACAAGATGCAACGACCGAAGACTCAAGCGACGGTGAAAAAGAATGACTTTACGCGCCGTTGTCGAAGGCGTTGGACATTACCTGCCCGACCGTGTGGTTCCCAACTCGGAATTCGAAAAAACGCTGGATACCTCGGATGAGTGGATTCGCACCCGGTCCGGCATTGAACGTCGGCACTTTGCCGCCGATGATCAAACCACGTCGGACTTGGCCGTGCACGCGGCGCAGGCCGCCCTTGAAAACGCCGGGCTGGGCGTGGATGACATCGATGGCATCATCGTTGCCACCTCTACCCCCGACCTGACCTTTCCGTCGGTTGCCACCATGGTGCAACGCGACCTTGGCATGGACCACGGATTCGGCTTTGACGTGCAGGCGGTTTGCGCCGGTTTCATCTATGCGCTGGCCAATGCCAATGCCCTGATCATTGCCGGACAGGCAAAACGCCTGTTGGTGATCGGTGCCGAAACATTCAGCCGAATCATGGATTGGACCGACCGGTCGACTTGCGTTCTGTTTGGCGATGGCGCCGGTGCATTGGTGCTTGGCGCGCAGGACGGCCAAGGCGACAATACCGATCGCGGCATCCTTTCGTCGGATATCAACTCTGACGGGCGCTATCGCGACATGCTTTACGTCGATGGCGGGGTTTCCACCACCGGCTCGGCCGGGAAACTGCGCATGCAGGGCAACCCGCTTTTCCGGCAAGCCGTTGAAAAGCTGACCTCGACCGCCGATACGGCCCTGGGCAAAATCGGCCTTGCCGGGTCCGACATTGATTGGATCGTTCCCCATCAGGCCAATATTCGCATCATCCAGGGCACAGCCAAGAAGATGGCTGTGCCGATGGACCGGGTTATCGTCACCGTTCAGGACCACGGCAACACCTCGGCGGCGTCGATTCCGCTGGCGCTTTCGGTTGGCGTTTCCGAAGGCAAAATCAAACCGGGCGACCTGGTCCTTTCCGAGGCCATCGGCGGCGGGTTGGCATGGGGCTCGGTGATTTTACGCTGGTAAAGCGCAAAAAATCGCTCTTTTCCGGGGGTTAAAGAACAGCCTGCAAGCCGTTGACATTGACTCGGAAAATCCTTCGGCCCTAAAGTCTGTCCAAAGACAGAGGGGTCGTGATGCAAAACAAGACATTAACAAGACTGGATTTGAGCGAAGCCATTTTTCGTGAAGTTGGGCTTTCGCGCAATGACTCGTCGCAACTGGTGGAAAGCGTTCTGACACATATGTCGGATGCCCTGGCCACCGGCGAGCAGGTCAAGATTTCGTCCTTCGGCACCTTTTCGGTGCGTGAAAAATCCGCCCGCGTGGGGCGCAATCCGAAAACCGGCGAGGAGGTTCCGATCAAACCCCGCCGTGTGCTGACCTTCCGGCCTTCGCATCTCATGAAGGAACGTGTGGCCGCTGGCAACAAAGGGTAACCGCATCCGTTATGCCCAAATCCGCAGATGCCTTTCGCACCATAAGCGAAGTCTCCGATTGGCTTGAGACCCCGGCGCATGTCCTGCGGTTCTGGGAAAGCAAATTCAGTCAGGTCAAACCCGTCAAACGGGCCGGTGGGCGTCGCTATTATCGGCCGGCCGATATGCGCTTGCTTGGCGGGATAAAGAAACTGCTGCACGACGATGGCATGACCATCAAAGGTGTTCAAAAGGTGCTGCGCGAACAAGGCATCAAGCACGTCGCGTCCCTGTCAGCCCCTCTCGACGAAGAGGTCGAGGCCGCCGATGGCGGCATCACCTTGGATGCAGAGCCTTTGGAATCGACAGGCGCCACGGTTGTCGATTTCAAATCCTCGTCCAGGAAAGAGGATGCCACATCATCCGCACCGCCAGCGGCGGAACCAGAACCGGACGTGGAAGCGGAAGACGAACCGCACCACGCGTCCAGCACCACCTCCAAGGTCGCCTCATCCATGCCAGCGGATGACAACGTCAGCCCCCCGTCGGAAGCCCCCGACACCCTTGCCGCGGACGCGCCCGACAGTGTGGCAATTGACGACAGCGCCACCACACCGACCCAGGCCCCGGATACCCTGGCCGGGGGCGTTCCCGACAGCGCGGAGGACACGGTTTTGAATGCCTTGGCTGAAACCGGCTACGCATCAGAGCCCCCTGAAACCAGCGGCACAGACGCCTCCGAAACCGCGCAGGACGACGCCTCCCCGGTCGAGACCGTCATGCCCAGCTTCCTGCATCAGCGCGACACGGAAGATGCCCCGCAAGATGCGCCCGCTGCCACCGGGGACGATACCGCGACCGCGGCGAAGGACGCGCCAGATACGCTGCCCGCCCCTGCAACGGTCGATATACCCGACGACCCCGAGGATGACATCGCCACCAAGGCCGGTTTCCTGTCGCATCTTCTGGATCACGCCGGGCCAATCGCCCCGGAGACGGCACGCGAATTGGCACCGTTGATGGATCGCCTTCGCAAGCTGCACGACGGAACCTCGGCCAAGGCCTGAGTTTCGAAGAAATTTGCAAGAATCCCCCTTGTTCCCGGTGCGAAAACAGGTATGTAACGCCTCAGTCGGGCTATAGCGCAGTCTGGTAGCGCGTCCGTCTGGGGGACGGGAGGTCGCAGGTTCGAATCCTGCTAGCCCGACCATTTCACACCGCCCCCGACATTTCTGGCCCCTGCCCCGGCACGATCCGATGCAGGGCGCCCGCGCAGGGAGGGCGACAATGACCGGTGTTTTGGCAAGCCAGCAGATCTCGGCCCTGATCGCCGATGGCCGTCTTTCTGCCCAACCCGCCATCCTGCCCGAACAAGTCCAACCCGCCAGTCTTGATTTGCGCCTTGGCACGGTCGCCTACCGCGTTCGCGCCTCGTTTCTGGCCGGGCATGGCCGCACCGTCGCCGAGCGTCTGGAAGAGTTCGAGATGCACCGCATCGACCTGTCCCAAGGCGCGGTGCTGGAAAAGGGCTGTGTCTATGTCGTGCCCCTGATGGAGCATCTCGACCTGCCCTCCGATATGCAGGCGGTGGCCAATGCCAAATCCTCGACCGGGCGGCTTGATCTGCTGACCCGCGCCATCACCGATGGCGGCACCGAATTCGACCGCATCGCACAGGGCTATTCCGGCCCGCTTTACGCCGAGATCTGCCCGCGGTCTTTCTCGGTTCTGGTCCGTCCGGGGATGCGCCTCAATCAAATCCGCTTCCGCGCGGGCCAGGCGCAATTGCCCGACGACGCGCTTCGCGCCCTCCACGCCGAAACGCCGCTTGTGGATGGCGAGGCCGTCATCAGCGATGGCTTGGGCTTTTCCGTCGATTTGCGCCCTGAGAAGGGCACGCTGGTCGGATACCGGGCCAAGCCCCACACCGGGGTCATCGACCTTGATAACATCGCTGGATACGACGCGGCGGAATACTGGGAAGAAGTACATTCCGGCAACGGGCGGATCATCCTTGATCCCGGTGCGTTCTATATCCTTGTCAGCCGCGAGGCGGTGCATATCCCCCCCGACTATGCCGCCGAGATGGCGCCCTATCTGGCCATGGTTGGCGAATTCCGGGTGCACTATGCCGGGTTCTTCGACCCCGGCTTCGGCCACGACGCGGCAGGCGGCAAGGGATCACGCGGGGTTCTGGAAGTCCGCTGTCACGAAGCGCCCTTCGTGCTTGAACACGGGCAGGTCGTGGGCCGCTTGGTCTATGAACACATGGATCAGGCCCCGCAGCAACTTTATGGTGCGGGGATCAAATCGAATTACCAGGGTCAGGGCCTGAAGCTATCCAAGCATTTCCGCGCCTGACACGGCGCGAACCGCTTATTGCTGATCGGGATCGCGGGGCCGACGATTCTTGCCAACACCTTTGCTGACAGCGCCCATGCCCTTGTTGATGCCCGTGCCAATCACTTTGCGCATGACCATTCGCATGACCATATTGATGATCTGGTTGGCGTTCATTGCGCCCTCCTTCCGTGCCTCTGGGGCTCATATAACATGGAATCGTGCAATTTTCAGGGCACGAGGGTAAATTTCCCTCACTCCTCGAACATCTCGCTTTGATCCTCGTCGTCTTCCTCGCTATCTTCGCCGTCGCCCACTTGCGGCATCGCCCCGGGCGGCGGGCGGTTTTCCAAAAGACCGGCCGAGCGCAACTCTTTCAGCCCGGGCAAATCACGCGCCGATTCCAACCCGAAGTGATCCAGGAATTCCTGCGTGACCACGAAGGTCACCGGACGGCCCGGCGTCATCCGGCGGCGACCAAAGCGAATCCACTCCATCTCAAGCAGTTGATCCACCGTGCCCCGGCTGACCGACACACCGCGAATTTCCTCGATCTCGGCGCGGGTGACGGGCTGATGATAGGCGATGATGGCAAGCGTCTCGATCGCCGCGCGGGACAGCTTGCGGGTCTCCACGGTTTCCTTTTGCATCAGGAACCCCAGGTCGGGCGCCGTGCGGATGGCCCATGCATCCCCAACCTTGACCACGCGCACCCCGCGCCCCTCGTACCGCTTGCGCAGGTGCACCATGGCCTCGGCAGCGTCACAGCCATGCGGCATGCGCGCCTCCATCTCCTTGATGCTCACCGGTTCGGCCGAGGCAAAAAGGATCGCCTCGCACATGCGTTCCTGCTCGGCGATGGGCGGGGCCTCGAACAGGCTTTCTGCCGTTTGCGAACCGTCGCCGGTTTCCCCTGCGTTTTCAATATCTTCCGACATGATCTTAATCCTTGCGCCGCAATTCGATGGGCGCGAATGTTTCGCTTTGCCTGATCTCGGCACGCCCCTCTTTCACCAGTTCCAAAGAGGCCGCAAAGGTCGAGGCCGTGGCCGACCGGATGCGCGCCGGATCCCCGGCGAACTCCTCGGGCAGATAGGTGGAAATATCGGTCCACGTGCCTGCAAACCCAATCAGGGGCCGCATCCGTTCAAGCGCCTGCTCCAGCGTGAACACCGCATCGCGATCCATGACATAGGGGCGAAATTCATCCTTGGTGCGGATGCGGGCATAACCCTGCATCAGGTCCAACAGCGTCGCGGTATAGGTGACCTTCTTGACCCTCTGCACATCTTCGGGGACGCCACGGACAAAGAAATCGCGGCCCATCTGATCGCGCGCCATCAGCCTCGCGGCATGTTCGCGCATGGCCTGCAGGCGCTCAAGCTGGAACGCCAGATGCGCGGCCAGTTCCTCGCCCGATGGCCCCTCTTCCTCGGGGTCGGGTGGCAACAACAGGCGCGACTTTAAAAAGGCCAGCCATGCCGCCATGACCAAATAATCGGCGGCCAGTTCGATGCGCAACTGCTTGGCCCGGTCAACAAAGGCCAGATATTGCTGCGCCAATTGCAAAACCGAAACCTTGCGCAGGTCCACCTTCTGCGTGCGGCTGAGGGTCAACAGCGCGTCCAAAGGCCCTTCAAAGCCGTCCACATCGACGATCAGCGCCTCCGCCGCCATGCGGTCGGAAACACTGGTCACCGTGGTTTCTGTCTCGAAATCGTCCTCAGCCATCACCGCGCCCTGATATCAGCGCGTCCAGCTTTGCCTCAAGGGCGGGAATGTCAACCTCCGTGGGGGTCTGACGGGCGGCGATGGCGCGGGCCGCGCGGGCCTCGGATGCCCCTTCCAAGCGGCCCGACGCTTCGGCCACGGCCCGGCGATCCTCAAGCGTCGCATTGCACAGCAAGACCACGTCACAGCCCGCCGCGATGGACCCCGTGGCAATCTCCTCCAACGACCCCGAAAGCGCCTTCATCGAAATATCATCGGTCATGATCAGCCCGTCAAAGCCGATCTGGTCGCGGATCAGCTGCATCATCACCGGCGAAAGGGTCGCGGGGCGCGGGTCGATCTGCGAATAAACCAGGTGCGCCGTCATCCCCATGGGCAGGCCATTGAGCGCGCGAAACGGCAGGAAATCCACCGCCTCCAGATCGTCGCGCGGGGCATCGACCACGGGCAATTCCAGATGGCTATCGGCCTGCGCGCGGCCATGGCCCGGGATATGCTTGAGCACCGGCAAAACCCCGCCTTCCAACATGCCATCGGCCACGGCCCGGCCCATGCGCGCCACCTGTGCCGGATCGGTGCCGTAACAGCGGTTTTTCAGGAAAGGGTGTGTTGCCGCCCCCGCCACGTCGACCAAGGGGGCGCAATTGCTGTCGATGCCTAGATCGCGCAATTCATGCGCAATCATGCGATAGCGCAGGTACATGGCCTCTTCGGCGCGGTCCCCCGCCGCCTCGACATGCTCAAGCGGCGGCAGCCATTCGCGCCACAGTGGCGCCCGCAGGCGCTGCACACGCCCGCCTTCCTGGTCAATGGTGATGGGCGCCTCGCGCCCCACGGCCTCGCGCAGCTCATCACACAGCGCGTGCACCTGATCGGGCGTGTCGATATTGCGCGCGAACAGGATAAATCCAAAGGGGTTGGCCCCGGCGAAAAACCGTTTTTCTTCGGCGGTCAGGCGCAGGCCCTCGGCATCAAGGATACAGGCCCCGATGCCGCCGCTCACCGTGTCACCACCGGGATGCATTCGGCGTTTTCGGCCACCAGGGCCGAGCAAAAGCGCCGCGCATCGCTGAGGTCGTCAAACCCCATGGCCCGCAGGCGATAAAAGGTCCGCCCGCCGCTTTGCGCCTTCTGGATCACGCGATCCTTGTCTTGCAGGTAATCCTCGAAGCGGCCTGAAATCCGTGTCCATTCCTTGCGGGCAACCTCGGCGGATTCATAAGCGCCAAGCTGTGCCAAACGGGTGCCGGTTGGGATGCTCTCGGGGTCGACGTCACGGGGGCCGCTCGGTTCGGGCGCGGCGGCCACCTGTTGCAGGTTCGACAGGCCCGCCGGACGCAGCTTGGGACGCAGAGAAACCTTCAAACCCCCTTTCACCTCGGCCTTCGGCGCGGGCTCGGTCACCGGGGAAAGGTCTTCCAAGGGCGTCACGCCATCCGAAAGCTCATTCGCCAGGGCCTCGACCGCGGCCAGTTGCACGGCCTCGTCTTCGGCGCTGCGCGGCTCGCCCGCTTCGGCGGTCGGGGTCGCCTCGTCTTCTGCCGATGCGGCCGCCTCGGCCACCTCTTGCGGCGGGGTATCTTCCAGCGTCAGGTCCAGCGGTTCGGGCGCAAGGATCAATTGTTCGACCGGCCCCGAGGCAGTGCCCACGGCGGCCACCTCATTGACGGCCAGCCCTTGGTTCAACGCCTGCCGCCCACCCGGATCTTCGGGTTGAATGCGCATCGGCCCTTCGGCGGCGCGCACCACCGGCACACCGCTGACGTCGCGAACCATGATCTTGTAGCCCCAAACGCCAATCCCCACGATCAGGGCCAGCGACACCGCCGCCCCCGCCAGATTGGCCATTTTCGCAATACCGTTGTTCTGCTCCGGCGCAGCGCCATACTGCGCCCCGTGCATATCTGCCATCTCTCGCCTCACTGCCACGGCGGGACATGGCCGCCGGGGATTACTTATCTGCCTCACCCCGGCGCATGCGTGCGGTTTTGTTACCGCATCTCCTCGGCCGGAGTGACACCAAGAATACCAAGACCTGCGGAAATAACAACGGTCGTGGCCCGCGCCAGCGCGATTTTCGCCTGTGACGTGGCCGTATCGCCCTCCTGCAAGAACCGCAGGGACGGATCATCGTTGCCCCGGTTCCAAAGCGCGTGCAATTCGCTGGCCAGATCGTAAAGGTAGAAGGCCACGCGATGCGGCTCGTTCGTGCGGCCCGCAATTTCCACCATACGCGGCCATTCGGCCAGTTTCTTGGCCACCGAAAGCTCGGCCTCGTGGCTCAGGCTGGCCAGGTCGGCCTTGGCCAACGTGGCGTCCTCCACGTCAATCCCGGCCTCACGTGCCTTGCGCAGCACGCTGTTCACGCGGGCATTAGCGTACTGGACGTAAAACACCGGGTTGTCCTTGGATTGCTCCAGCACCTTGTCGAAATCGAAATCCAGCGGCGCGTCGTTCTTGCGGGTCAGCATGTGAAAGCGCGTCACGTCCTTGCCCACGGCATCCACGACATCGCGCAGGGTTACGAAGGTGCCGGCGCGCTTCGACATCTTGAAGGGCTCGCCGTTCTTGAAAAGCTTCACAAGCTGGGTCAGCTTGATATCCAGCGGCACCTTGCCATCCGTAAGGGCCGACACGGCGGCCTTCATGCGTTTGACGTATCCCCCGTGATCGGCGCCAAAGACGTCGATCAGCATCTCGAACCCGCGTTCCACCTTGTCATAGTGATAGGCGATATCGGGGGCGAAATAGGTCCAGCTTCCGTCGGATTTCTTCACCGGGCGGTCCACGTCATCGCCATGTTCGGTGGATTTGAACAGCGTCTGTTCGCGCGGCTCCCAATCCTCGGGCTTCTTGCCCTTGGGCGGCTCAAGCACGCCTTCATAGATCAGGCCCTTGCGCTCCAAGGCGTCCAGCGCCTCTTCGATCCGGCCCGTGCCATACAGCGATTTTTCCGAAAAGAAGACATCCATTTCGACGCCAAGCGCCTTGAGGTCTTCGCGGATCATCCCCATCATCGCCTCGGTGGCAAAGGCGCGCACCTCGGACAGCCATACGGCCTCGGGCTGATCGACATAGGCCTCGCCCACCTCTTGCATCAGGGCCTCGCCCACCTCGATCAGGTAATCGCCCGGATAGGTGCCGTCCTCGAACGCCACCTCGCGGCCATGCGCCTCAAGATACCGCAAGTAAACCGAGCGCGCCAAGACATCGACCTGCGCGCCGCCATCGTTGATGTAATACTCGCGGGTCACATCATACCCCACGAAATCCAGAAGGCTGGCCAAAGCATCGCCGAATACCGCGCCGCGCGTGTGGCCGACGTGCAAAGGCCCGGTGGGGTTGGCGCTGACGTATTCGACGTTCACGCGCTTGCCCTGCCCCATGTCCGAGCGCCCGAAATCATCGCCGGTTTCCAGCGCGGCGCGCATCACCGCCTGCCACATCGAAGGCGCCAGCCGCAGGTTCAGGAAACCCGGCCCGGCCACCTCGGCCTGCGTGATCCGGTCGTCACCGCGCAACCGGGTGGCCAGATCCTCGGCAATATCGCGCGGCTTGGATTTCGCCGGTTTCGCCAAGACCATCGCGGCATTCGTCGCCATGTCGCCATGCGCGGGGTCGCGCGGCGGCTCGACCGTCACATTGCCAAGGTCAAGCCCCTCGGGCAGCGCGCCCTCGGCCTGCATCGCGGCCAGCGCATCCAGAACCAGCGCATGGATTTCGGTGAAAAGGTTCATCGTCACATCCTTCATTCGTCGCGCGCCGGTTTAACACCGCCACGCCCCGCGTCAACGGCATCGGGCGCAAGAGGCAAGACATGGCCCGGCGCAAAGGCACCATCGCGCGCCATCACCGCGCACAGGGCCTGCCGCAGCCCCATTGGCGCGGCGCCATTCCCCGGCAACCGCAGCCCCGTCACCCAAAGCGCCTTGGCCCAGGGTTCGGCCTGCATCACACCCGGCAAAACCTCCAGGGCCTGGGTCAGGGCCTTGTCGCCTGCCTCTTGCCCCGCCTCGACGGCAGAATGCAGCATGACAACCCGGCCCCGGCCCCGCGCCAATCCCCCCGCCAAGCCCTTGGCCATGGCTGACATGGCCTGTACAGCGGCACCAAGGCGATGCGGCGCGCGCAGGGGATGGCACTGGATCAAAAGATCCAACGGTTCGTCCGCCCATACCTCGTAAAACGCGCGGCACTGCGCCGGTTTGAACAGATCAAGCCGCAGCGCCTCGATCCGGTCCGGGGCCAGCGCGGCAATCGCGTTTACCTGTCGTTCATCATGGTCCACCACGACAACGCGCGCCCCCGCACGGGCCGCCATCCGGGCCAGATCACGCCCTTCGGTACAGCCTGCGGCAAGGACCACCACGACCTTGTCCCTGAATTCCATCGCATCCATCATCACTCATACCCGATGGCCAAACCGCCCGCCTGTTTATCCTTGCCCGTCTTTTGCCACCTCCTTCGGCGTCATCAAGGCCAGAACACGCATGCCCGGCCCCGCCTTGGGCGTTGCGTTCTCGGCCAAAAGGCGCAGGCCCCCGCCCTCGGACACCTCGGCCAGCAAGATAGCATCGGGGTTGGTCTCCTGCCATTGATCAAGCGTGAAATCCTCGCTCAGCCGCGTGGCCCGCACTCTCCACCCGGCATTCATCTTCGAGGCGATCTCGTAATAGGTCAGCCCCCCGGCAATGGCGCGCCCCCCCAAGGTCGACGGCAGCGAATGGCGGCGACTGTCCTGCTTGGCGCGCTTAAGCTGAAAGACATTGTCACGGCCGAATTCCGGCGCCAGATCGGTGGCGACAAGCGTGTTGTAGGCGTCATTGTCCGAGGCGGCGACAACCTTGCCGAAACTCATGATCTCAACACCATGTTCGGCGGCCTCCGACAGGATATCGCCGAAAAACACCGGCAATCCTTCTTCCCGCGCGCTCCGCAACCGGGTCCGGTTGGCATCCGCGATCAACACCGGCACCTCCAAATCGCGCAGCGCCTTGGCCAGCGAGGCGGCGAACTGCGAGCCCCCGGCGATGATGACCCCCGGCGTGGCCGCCCCGGCCAGCCCCAAGGCCCGCGCCATGGGGCGCAGGGAAAAGCCATGCAAGACAACCGTCGCCGCCACCAGCGCAAAGGCCAAGGGTGTCAAAAGCGCCGCCTTTTCAATGCCTTCCGCAACCAAGCGCTCCCCGAAAAGGCCCGCCACGGCCACAAGGACCACACCGCGCGGCCCCGTCAGCCCTACCAGAAAACGCTCTTTCATCGGTAAATTGGTGCCAAACAGCGCCAGAAGCACCGTCAAGGGCCGCACCGCAAGGATCACCACCAGAACGAACAGCCCCGCGCGCCAATCCAACAGCGCCAGCGTTTCGAAATCCATATTGGCGGCCAGAAGGATGAACACGCCCGAAACCAGAAGGATCGTTGCGTGTTCCTTGAAACGGCGCAACTCGGTGTAACTGGGCAAATCGGCATTGGCGATCCAGATGCCCATGACCGTAACGGCCAGCAACCCGCTTTCATGCAACACGTAATCCGACAGGGCAAAAACCCCCAACAGAACGGCGAAAAGCACCGGCACCTTCATGTATTCGGGAACATAGGCGCGCCGGAAGCCTTCGGATATGGTCCACCCGGACGCAGCACCCAAAACCCCCGCGACCACCACGCCGCGCACCATGTCCCACACAGCGTCGCCCATGGTCTCGGCCGCCTGCAGGACAAGCACCACCTCGAAGGCCAGCACCGCGGCCAGGGCACCGATCGGATCGTTGACAATGGCCTCCCATTGCAACAATTGCGCCGGTCTCCGGTGCAGGCGCGCCTGCCGCAGCAAGGGGGCGATCACCGTCGGCCCGGTGACGATCATGATACCACCAAAAACAGCCGATGAGGCCCAATCAAGCCCCGCCACGTAATGCAACGCCAAGGCGGACAAAAGCCAGCCAACAGGCGCGCCCACGACAACCAGTCGCTTCACGCCTTCCGCCGCCCCGCGCAGGGAATGCAGGCTCAGAGTCAGACCGCCTTCAAACAGGATGATCGCCACGGCGACCGCGATCATCGGCTTCATCAGGGGGCCGATATCACGCTCGGGGTCAAAAACCCCGAACACCGGCCCAACCGCCAACCCGGCCAGAAGCATCAACACGATCGCCGGCATGCGCAACCGCCACGCCAGCCATTGCGCCCCCACGCCAAGCGCGCCCACAAGCGCGATTGCCATCACCGGGCTCAACGCCCCGTCGGCAGCAGTCTCAACAGCCATGTCTACACGCCTCCACGTTCAATACTCATACTGCCATCCCCCAAAAGCCGCGCATGACTTTCCAACGCAAAGCGATCGGTCATTCCGGCGATATAGTCGCTGACCAGCCGCGCAAGCCCGGTTTCATCGGTAACCTGCGCCACATCCCCCTGCCAACGGGCGGGCAAATGCCCCGGGTGCGACATGTAAAAGGGGAAAAGCTCTTCGACAACATGGGTCACCCGCTTGCGCATCTCGATCACACTTGGCGCACGGTACATGCGTTCGAACAAGAACTCGTGAATGGCGCGGATATCGCGCCCGCCCTGATCGGAAAACCGGATCACCGGGCGCCCCAGGTCGCGCACCGCCTGCGCCGTCTCCGGCGCCGCCTCCGAAAGAATCTCGCGCGAGGCTTCGATCACATCGCCCACCATAACGCCAAAGACCCGGCGCAGGGCCTCGTGCCGTCGGCGGTAATCGTCGATATCGGGATATTTCGCATCCACCTCGGCGTAACACGGCCCGACAATCGGCAAGGCGCGGATATCGGCCTCACTGAACAGGCCCGCGCGCAAGCCATCGTGCAAATCGTGGTTGTTATAGGCAATATCATCGGCCAGGGCGGCCACCTGCGCCTCGGCGCTGGCGTGGCTGTGCAATTCCAGATCGTGCCGCGCATTGTACTCGGCCAGGGCCCAGGGCAACTTGCCGGTGACCGGCCCGTTATGCTTGGCAATCCCTTCCAGCGTGTCCCACGTCAGGTTCAGCCCGTCGAACTCGGAATAGTGCCGCTCAAGGCTGGTGACGATGCGCACGGCCTGTGCGTTATGGTCGAACCCGCCATAGGGCTGCATCAAGGCATCAAGCGCATCTTCGCCGGTATGCCCAAAGGGCGTGTGCCCCAGATCATGGGCCAGTGCCACCGCCTCGGTCAGTTCCTGGTTCAGGCCAAGCGCCCCGGCGACGGTCCGCGCCACCTGTGCCACCTCGATCGAATGGGTCAACCGCGTGCGGAAATAATCGCCCTCGTGTTCCACGAAGACCTGCGTTTTGTGCTTGAGTCGGCGAAAGGCGCTGGAATGGATGATCCTGTCGCGATCCCGCTGATAACACGAGCGATGCGCGCTTTCCTCTTCATCCACCAAGCGGCCCCGGCTTTGACCGGGAACCGAGGCATAGGGCATTTGCATGACAGCCATCCTTGTCGCCTGTTGACGCGCCCCATATATTGTAAACCAATTCAATTAGGAACCGTCAGGAGCGCGCCATGCAATTGCCCCCGAAAGTGACCGACCGTGCATTCTCCCGGCTGGCCGAGATCGGCGCCGGTGACCAGGGCCAGGCCCTTCGCATCGCCGTCGAAGGCGGCGGCTGTTCGGGCTTTCAATACGACATCAAACTGGACAGCCCCGCCGAAGATGACATGATCCTCGAAGGTCAGGGACAGAAAGTCGTGGTCGATGCCATCTCCCTGCCCTTCCTGACCGGGGCGACGATTGATTTCACCGAGGAACTGATCGGCGCGCGGTTTACCATCGAGAACCCCAACGCCAGCAGTTCCTGCGGCTGCGGCACGTCCTTTTCGATGTAAACGCAAGGCGGCTCAGGCCGCCTTGGCCTCATCTTCCTTGGCCTCAACGTCTTCGGCCTCGTCTTGGTTGGCCTCGTCTTCCGTCGCGGCATCCTCGGATTCCGTCGCGTCGGCGGGCCGGGTTTCAGGCGCGGGGTCTTCCTCCGGCTTGGGCAGCGCCAAGGCCTCGTCCGGGAATTGCTCGGGCAGGTCGAACGACAGGCTGCCGGTCTCGGGTGTCACCGTCACCGCCGGTTTCTCGGGCAAGTCGGCGATCGCTTCGTTCAATTCCTCGATCAAGCGTGTGAACCGCTCCCGCTGGTTTTCCTTGGCGGCTTCGGCCCCCCCACGCAGACGCTTAAGAAAATCGAACATATTATCCCCCTTGGTTATTGATCTGGCCAAGGCTAACGCATTTCGGGCCGGGATTTCGCGGGGAAATCATGAGAATCCACCGCATGAGCCGTGACTTGCCTATTCCGCGGGCAATGCAGGTGCACGTTCGGGCGACGGCCGGGCCTGATCGCGCACCAGCCAAAGGCCCGCCGCAATCACGATCCCCGCGCCAAGAAACACCCCCGGCCCCGTTTGTTCGCCAAAGACAAACGCCCCGATGGCGACCATCCAGACGAACTGCATATTCATCAGCGGCGTCACCACATAGGCCGGCAGCGCCCGCAAGGCGGCCACCAAGACCCATCGCGCCGCGAACAGCAACACGGCATAGACCGTGGCCCATGCCACATCCGCCATGCCCATCGGCGCAAAGACGAACGGCAGCGCCGCGCCCATCGTCACCCCAAGCGCAAGATTGGGGTAAAACACCTGCGCCAGAAGGTTGCTTTCGCGCTGCCCGATATAGCGCGACGTGACCAGCGATACGGTCCCAAGCAGAACCGCCGCCATGGCCACAAGATGCCCCGGCCCGATGGACGACAGCCCACCGGGAAACAGGCACATCACCCCAAGCGCCCCCGCGCCAAGCGCGCCCCAGACCGGGCCGCGCACCCCCTCGCCCAGAACCGGGCCAGACAGGAACGCCGCCATAAGCGGGATCAGTGCGATGAAGATGAAAACCTCGGCAAAGGGCAGCAGGGCGAAGGCATAGTAAAATGCGACCGATCCCGAAACCGTGGCCCCGGCCCGCAGGGTCATGGCCATTGGGCACCGGGTTCCAAGGCCCTGCCCCCGCGCAGCCCCGACCCGGCCCATGACAAGGCACAGGCCCGCCACCAAAAGCCCCGAAAGGGCAAATAGTTGCGGCGCGGCATAGGCTTGGCCGAACTGCTTGGTTATGGCGTCGGCCCCGGTGATCAACAGCGTGTACAAAAGGCACAAGGCCCCGCCAAGCATGACCGGGCGCGCCGTCATAGGGCGGCCTGCTGCATGCCCGTCCGGGCAAACCCGGCAAAAAAGGCCTCAAACCGGTCGGTCGCGGCCTCGGCCGCCAAAAGCACCCGGCGCGCCTCCTCCGATAGCGCCTCCTGCACGCGGTCGCGCATCTTGTGCCAATCGGCACTGCGCGCGCCCTCCATCCGGTAAATGCAATCCGACAGCTCGCGCAGCGGCCCCGCCGCCGGGCTGGGCTGGCGAAACACCACGCGGCCCTCGGGGATTTGCTGGGCAAATCCGCCTTGGCCGGCCACCTGCATCGCCCAGTTCACCACCAGCCACGGGTGATAATCATCCTGTGGCGCGCCCTGCCCCGGCACGGCCTCCAGCCGGAAAAGCCCGGCCTGATCGCGCAGCCAGCGTTCCCAAACCTCCGGCGGGGTGTCTCCGGCAAAGCGCAGGGCAATGCAAATCTCGGCCAGCAAATCAAGGTTCAACTCCAGAAACGCCAGCGTTCCGGCGAAATGCAGGCTGTCGATGAAATCCTTGCCCACCTGCGGATCGCGCCGGCCATATTCCGACAGGTAAAACACGATATGGGTCAGCTCGTAGGCGGCCTTCTTGTTGGGCAGCGTAAAGGTTTCCGAGCGCTGCGCAAAGCCGCGCAAACGGTCGGTCAGCCCCTCATCCTCGGCCACCGGGTCCACGCCGCGCCGCAGGCACAGACGCCGCGCCTCGGCGCGTTGCAAATCCGAAAGCTCGGCCCGCGGCAGGCCTTGCTGGGCGACCCAACGGGCAAGGCCTTCGCCCTTGTTCCCGCCAATCCCCAGGTCCTCCAGGTCCAGGCAAAGGCCCAGGAAAAACCGGTAATATTGCGGGAAGAACCCCATGCGCCGCTCAATCTCGTCGTAAAAGGCGCGATGCACCTCCAGCGCGCCCTCGGGCAATACCGCGCCGCTGCTTTCCAATACGTTAAGCGCCTCGGCATTTTCCTTCAGCCAGAACACGTCGCCGTCAAACCGGCGCTCCCTGGCGAACACATCCAGCATGGCCGCCTGCCGCGCGGCCATGCTGTTCTGGCGAAACGGGACATCCAGTTGAACAACGTTATCCATCGGTGATCTCCTTTTCACAGGGCTGTGCAAAGGGCGAATGCCCCGTTTCCTTGACGCCTCAAAGGCTTGTGGTGAAAGCCTCAACCGCTTCACCGGTTTGGGCATCGCTCGTGGCCACCGGCCCCAACGAGGTCGTCATCAGTTCCACGCCCTCACCAAGCCCCATGTCGCTGCCCGCGATCAGGGATGTGGTAAAGGCCTCGACCGCCTGACCGCCGTGCAGATCGGCTTCGACCGTGTGGGGGGTGCGCTCTTCGGTTTTCAGTTGTGCAAGCATGTTTTTCTCCAAGGTTGCGTTGGTTGCAGCATGCAAACGCTTGCACGGTCAGATTGCTTTCCAAAGCGAATTTTCGCGCATTAATCGTTATCCACACGCAATCCACAACCTATGCATGCGCACAAATATCTGAGTTCTCGTTTGGAAAATCCGCGCCGATATCTGGTATAAATTCTTATCCACACATCCCAAATGTGGATAATTTCAACCCAAAAACGATTTTTACACCGCGAATCAACCCAAGGGATACTCCGGTTTTCCATGGACGGTTCGGTGCCCCTTGCCCCCGCGGGCACGCTGCGCGATAGATGGGCCAAACACCAAGGGGTCACCCATGAAAATCGCCAGCTTCAACATCAACGGCATCAAGGCGCGCATCGGCGCGCTGACTGATTGGCTACGAGAGGCGCAGCCCGACGTCGCGCTTTTGCAGGAAATCAAGTCCATCGACGAAAATTTCCCGCGCGAACATTTCGAGGACATGGGCTATACCGTCGAAACGCACGGGCAGAAAAGCTTCAATGGCGTGGCCATCCTTTCGAAACTCCCGCTTGAGGATGTCACCCGCGGCCTGCCCGGCGACGACGAGGATCAACAGGCCCGCTGGATCGAGGCCACGGTCATGGGCGACAAGCGCCCGGTGCATCTCTGCGGGCTTTACCTGCCCAACGGCAACCCCGCGCCGGGTCCGAAATACGATTACAAACTCAAGTGGATGGAGCGCCTCAAATCCCGCGCCGAAACCCTGCTTGAAACCGAGGAACCCTTTCTCATGGCGGGCGATTACAACATCATCCCGCAAGATGAAGACGCCAAGCGCCCCGAGGCATGGGCCAAGGATGCCCTTGCCCTGCCCGACAGCCGCGCCGCCTTTCGCCGGATCGTGAACCTCGGCTTTACCGAAGCCTTCCGAACCCGCCACCACGGGCCCGGCCATTATACCTTCTGGGATTACCAGGCCGGCGCATGGAACCGCGATGACGGCATCCGCATCGACCACTTCTTGCTTAGCCCGCAATGCGCCGACCTGTTGCTGGACTGTCAGATCGACAAGGACATCAGGGGCCGCGAAAAACCCTCCGATCACGTGCCCATCTGGGTGGAACTCGACGCCTGAAGACAGCGCGAGACAGGCCAAAACGGCCTGACAAGCGCGCCTAAGGCGTTTCGCGAAAAACCTGAGTAACAGATTTTCGCGAAACGCAGTGCTCCGCTCAATCGTTGCACGCCTTCCGCCTTTCGCTGATGCATCAGGTTAAAGGCGGAACGCTTTAGACTGCGGTCTCGTCGTGGCCGTAAATCCAATTGAACTGTCGCATCATCCGGTCCGGCGCAAAACGCCCGCCCACACGCAACAAGCCATGCGCCGCCCACCGCAGCGGCGGCAGGCTCAGGTGATATTTCCATGCATTGCCGCTGGCCGCGTCCACCACCCGCTTGGCCCGCTCCGCGCGCCGCGCCTGGTATCGTGTCAGGCGCGCCTCCGTGTCGCCCGCCCCCGCCAGACTGTCCGCCAAGGCCCATGCATCCTCAAGCGCCATGCAGGCCCCCTGCGCCATGAACGGCAGCGTCGGGTGCGCCGCATCGCCCAACAGGGCCACACCGCCACCATGCCACTTGGCCGCAACCGGATGCCGGAACAGCCCCCAAAGATACACTTCCTCGACCCGCGCCAGCATATCCTGCGCCTCGGGCCCGAAATCCCCAAAGGCCGCCCGCAACGACAGCGGGTCGTCTTTCTGGCTCCAGCTTTCCGCGGTCCATGCCGCCCGCTCCTGCACGGCGACGACATTCAACACCTTCGAGCCGCGCATCGGATAACTGACCAGATGGCGCATCGGCCCCATGTGAATTCGCGCCTCCGGCCCGCGCCCTTCGGCATTGGGGATCACCGCGCGCCAGGCCACTTGCCGGGTGAAAAACGGGGCCACCGTGCCGTTCAGCGCATGGCGCGTCTTGGAATGCAGACCATCGGCACCGACAACGACATCGGCCTCCAGAACGGCACCATTGCTCAAATACACCGCCGGGCGCGCGCCCGGCTCCACCCGCGCCACCTTCTGCAACAACCGGATGCGCACCCCCGCGGCGCGGGCACCTTCGGCCAGCACCTCGATCAAATCGGCCCGATGCAGGAAATAATAGTCGCGGCTGTCCAGCCGGGTCAGGTCAAGCCGCGTCACCTCGCCCTTGTGATAATCCCGCAGGCTGACCGCCTGCGCCTGCACGCCCACCGCACGCAAGGCATCCGACAGCCCAAGCGCGCGCAGCACGGCAAAGCCGTTGGGGCTGATCTGCAGGCCCGCGCCGACCTCGCGAATCGCATCGGCCTGCTCCAACACGGTCACCTCGGCCCCGCGCAGCGCCAAGGCGCGCGCAACGGCCAAGCCACCGATCCCGGCGCCGATCACAAGGCATTTCAATCCCTCAAGGCTCATCGCATTTCCCGCCCCAGACGAAAAACGCCGAGGCCATCGCCCCGGCGCTCCCCAACTCCCACCGCGGCGACGATCAATCGTCGCGGTGTACTTTCTCGCGCCGCTCGTGGCGTTCCTGCGCTTCAAGGCTCATGGTCGCGATCGGCCGCGCATCCAGCCGTTTCAGGCTGATCGGGTCTCCGGTCACTTCGCAATAGCCATATTCGCCCTCTTCGATCCGGCGCAGCGCGCTGTCGATCTTGGCGACCAGCTTGCGCTGACGGTCACGGGTACGCAACTCGATGGCACGGTCGGTTTCTTCGCTGGCACGGTCGGCCACGTCCGGGATCGCCCGGGTGCTGTCCTGCAGCCCCTCGATGGTGTCCCGGCTGCCTTCCAACAGCTCGTTTTTCCAGTTGATCAGCTTCCGGCGGAAGTACTCCACCTGACGCTCGTTCATGAACGGCTCGTCTTCAGCCGGGCGATAGTCTTCAGGTAGAAAGACTTCGGCTTTCATGGTGCTCCCCTCATCAAGGCCAATGTCTGGCATGGCGTATTGTCTCCTCAGACCGTTGGCGCCTCCATGGGGTCGCATTACACCCGCCACGCGGCAATGTCACTAGGCAATCACTGCGGATTGATGTGTTTCGTGCTTGGCCTTACTGTCCGCGCTGAAACGTTATGCACGCTAGCGCAAAGGTAAGGAAACACATGAAATTTCAAGGCACCGAGGCCTATGTCGCCACCGATGACCTCACCATCGCGGTCAATGCCGCCGTCACCCTGGAACGCCCCCTTCTGGTCAAGGGCGAACCCGGCACCGGCAAGACCGAACTGGCCCGGCAAGTGGCCCAGGGCCTCGGCCTTGAGATGATCGAATGGAACATCAAGTCCACAACCAAGGCGCAACAGGGCCTTTACGAATACGATGCCGTGTCGCGCCTGCGCGATAGCCAGCTGGGCGATGAACGCGTCCACGACGTGACAAACTATATCCGCAAGGGCAAGCTCTGGCAGGCCTTCGAGGCGGACAGGAAAGTCGTGCTGTTGATTGACGAGGTCGACAAGGCCGATATCGAGTTTCCCAACGACCTGCTGCAAGAACTCGACCGGATGGAATTCCACGTCTACGAGACCGGCGAAACCATCCGCGCGCAAAACCGCCCCATCGTGATCATCACCTCGAACAACGAAAAGGAACTGCCCGACGCCTTCCTGCGCCGCTGTTTCTTCCATTACATCCGCTTCCCGGACATGGAGACCATGAAACAGATCGTCGAGGTGCATCACCCCGGCATCAAGGATCAGCTTCTGACAACCGCGCTCACGCAGTTTTATGAAATCCGCGAACAGGCGGGGCTGAAGAAAAAGCCCTCCACCTCCGAGGTGCTGGACTGGCTGAAACTGCTTCTGGCCGAAGACCTCGACCCGGCCGATCTCAAGCGGGATGGCGCCGATGCCCTGCCGAAACTGCACGGGGCCCTTCTCAAGAACGAGGCCGACGTTCATCTTTTTGAGCGCCTCGCCTTCATGGCGCGACGTCAACGTTAATCCCAAAAAGAAACCAGGCCATTGATAAAAGGCAATAATTCTCCATCTCCTGCAACCGGTTCGGCCTCCCGCCGAATCGGTCACATTTTTGCCTTTTTCGCTCCTTACGGTGGACAGGATGAGGGGCATAAATACCTCCGAACCTGCACGGGCAGCAAACAGACCGGACAACAGGCGCACAGGAACAACGCACCGCTGACCGCATCTCGCCGACGCAGGACAGATGCGCCCGACCCGTCCGGGTGGGCGCATGTGTTGGGAACTAGAGGCTTCGGGGGGCAGATGCGTCGCGTCATTTTACCTATCTGTTTGATGCTGGGCGGCTGCATGTCCGGTACGCCGGGCGACATGCCCTCGCGGGCGGCCACGCATCACGAAAGCACCATGCCCGCGATGAAGCGGTTTTCCGCCCCGCGCCCGGTGCCCCCGCAGCGTTCGAATCGCGATATCCAACGCGATTTTCTCGAACTCAGCTTCCAGTTGGAATCCGGCAGGCCCCTGCAGCATTTCTCGCGGTTCGAGGAACCGATCTCGATCCGCGTGACCGGCAGCCCGCCGCCAACCCTCGTTCCCGATCTCAACCGCCTCGTGCACCGCCTGCGCACCGAGGCCGGGATCGACGTGGCGCGCGTCCGCTCGGACACCGCCAACATCACCATCGAGGCGGTGCCGCGTAGCGAAATCCGCCGCCACCTGCCGCAAGCGGCCTGTTTCGTGGTGCCCAACATCTCGCGCCTGTCGCAATACCGCAAAGCCCGCCACAGCCGGATCACCAACTGGTCGCTGCTGAAAACGCGCGAGAAACTGGCCGTGTTCATTCCCAGCGACAGCTCCCCGCAAGAGGTGCGCGATTGCCTGCACGAGGAACTGGCACAGGCCATCGGGCCGCTCAATGACCTCTACCGCCTGCCCGATTCCGTCTTCAACGACGACAACGTGCATACCGTGCTCACCGGCTTTGATATGCTGATCCTGCGCGCCTATTATTCGCCCGATCTGCACTCGGGCATGACCCGCGCGCAGGTGGCCCGCCGCTTGCCGGCCATCCTCAGCCGATTGAACCCGACGGGCGATCAAATCGCCCCGCGCCATGCCTCCAGCACGCCGCGCGCATGGGTGCGCAACATCCAGACGGCGCTTGGCCCGGGCGCGCGCTCGGCGCAACGCCGCAGCGCCGCGCGCGAGGCCCTGCGCATCGCCGAGGCCGTGGGCTGGACCGATCACCGCCGCGCCTTTTCGCATTTCGCGCTTGGCCGCCTGACACAGGCCTCCGACCCCGATTTCGCCCAGGATCAATTCGTCATCGCCGAACAGTTCTACCAACGGACACCGGGCACCAGCCTGCACCGCGCCTATACCGCCTCGCAACTGGCCGCCTATGCCATCGCCAAGGGCCGCGGCGAAGATGCCCTGATGCTGCTGACCCCGCACCTTGCCACCGCCGAACGCCATGAAAACGCCGCCCTGCTGGCAACCCTGATGATGCTGCGCGCCGAGGCGCTGGAACTCACCGGCCGCGTCGCCGAGGCGCAGGCCGTTCGACTGGACAGTCTGGGCTGGGCACGATACGGATTCGGCGCGGACTGGGCCGTGCGCGCCAAACTGCGCGACATCTCGGCGCTCAGCCCGCTTAAAGGAGCGAACCTCTAACAGGGCTGGCACAGCATGATCATGATTATTGGCGCCATCCTTGGTGCCCTCACCGGCGCGATGATCGCCAAACGCCGCAAGGGCAACACGGCGGATATCCTGCAATACGCCTTTGTCTATTGCCTCGTCTTCACGCTCGCGTCACTGTTCATCACCATCTTCATCTATCGCGGCGCTGCCTGATCCGCGATGTTCCTGCCCTTCTTCGATACCCTGCGAAAAACCGGCGTGCCCGTAAGCCTGCGGGAATACCTGACTTTTCTTGAGGCGCTGACCGCCGATCTGGTCACCTATGACGTCGAAGGATTCTACTACCTCGCACGGTCAGCGATGGTGAAGGACGAGCGGATGATCGACCGCTTCGATCGCGCCTTTTCGCATTGCTTCCAAGGGCTTGAGGAAATCACGGCGCAGGATGTCCTGAACGCCGTGGACATCCCCGAAGACTGGCTGCGCAAGATGGCCGAAAAGCACCTGTCGCCCGAGGAACAGGCCGAGATCGAGGCGCTTGGCGGCTTCGACAAACTGATGGAAACCCTCAAGGAACGGTTGAAGGAACAGGAAGGCCGCCACCAGGGGGGCAACAAATGGATCGGCACCGCCGGCACCTCGCCTTTCGGCGCTTACGGGTATAACCCCGAAGGCGTGCGCATCGGACAGGACAAATCCCGCCACCGCCGCGCGGTGAAAGTCTGGGACAAGCGCGAGTTCCGCAACCTCGACGACAGCGTCGAGATTGGCACCCGCAACATCAAGGTCGCGCTCAAACGCCTGCGCCAATGGGTGCGCGACGGCGCCGATGAAGAGCTTGACCTCGATGGCACCATCCGCGCCACCGCCGAACATGGCTACCTTGACGTGCAAACCCGCCCGGAACGGCGCAATGCCGTGAAAGTACTGCTGTTTCTCGACGTGGGCGGCTCGATGGACGACCATATCAAGGTGGTCGAGGAACTGTTTTCCGCCGCCCGGGCCGAGTTCAAACACCTCGAATACTACTACTTCCACAACTGCCTCTACGAAGGCGTCTGGCGCGACAACGCCCGCCGCTGGAACGAGGTGACGCCGACATGGGACGTGATGCACACCTACGGGCCGGATTATAAATGCATCTTCGTCGGCGACGCCTCGATGTCGCCCTACGAGATCGCCTATCCCGGCGGCGCGAATGAACACTGGAACGCCGAAGCGGGCCAGACATGGCTGGACCGTGCCCGGCAGCAATGGCCCGATCACCTGTGGATCAACCCGGTGCCACAGGGGCACTGGCCCTACACCCAGTCGATCAAGATGATCCACGAGATTTTCGAGGGCCGCATGGTGCCGATGACCCTTGAAGGGCTGGATGCAGGCATGCGCGAACTGGTGCGGTGATCCGTCACCCCGGTTGAAACCGCGCCAAGACCTGTTACATCTCTGACCACCGCGGGCGGCCAAGGGCCTGCCCCGTTCACGGGAAAGCGGCACGATCCGCGCCCGGACCACGAGCGACACCGCCGGTCCGCCCGATAACCAGCGACGATCCCTTTCCTCCACGGCGCCCATGCGCCGTGCCGTGCTTTGGACCGCCGCCAAACAAGAAAAAGGAGAATGACCATGACCATCGAAGAAATTGAAACCCGCATCCAATCCCTGCGCGACGCAGGCATGCATATCGCCGCCAAGGCGATGATCCGCGAACGCGACAAACTGGCCCGCCAGGCCTGACCGAAAGGCGCGGCTGCGCCGCACAGGTTAGTGGGGATGAGGGGCTCTGCCCCTCAAACTCCCCGGGATACTTGTGAAAAGAAGAAAGCCTATTCGAGGGCTTGTTCGATATCCGCGATCAGGTCGCCCGCGTCCTCGATCCCCACCGACAGGCGCAGCAGGTTTTCGGGGATGCCGGTGTCGGGTTCGATCACTTGGCGGTGCTCGACCAGGCTTTCGACGCCGCCCAGTGACGTGGCGCGGTGAAAGACCTGCAGGCGCGAGGCCAGTCGCGCCGCACCCTCGAACCCGCCTTTGACCAAGATCGACACGAGGCAGCCAAAGCCGCCCCGCATCTGGCGTTGGGCCAGGTCGTGTTGCGGATGGGCGGCAAGGCCCGGATACCAGACCGCCTCGAGCCCGGCATGATGTTCAAGCGCCTGTGCAAGGCGCAGGGCGTTTTCGCTGCTGCGCTCGACCCTTAGCGGCAGGGTGCGCATGCCCCGCATCAAAAGCCATGCGTCGAACGGCCCGAGGATGGCGCCGGCATCGTGCCGGTCGGTGCAAACGGCCTGCCATGCGGGCAGGTTTTCGTCAGCCACCGACAAAGCGCCCCCCACGACATCGGAATGGCCATTGAGCGCCTTGGTGGCCGAATGCATCACAAGGTCGGCCCCCATTTCCATGGGATGCATCAGAACCGGCGTCGCCGCCGTGGCATCCACCGCCAAAGGCGCGCCTGCCCGGTGGGCCATCTCTGCCGCCTGCGCGATATCCACCAGCTTCAGCCAGGGGTTCGAAGGCACCTCGATCCAGACCAGGTCGGCCTTGGCCTCCAAGGCCCGTGCCAGCAGCGCCGGATCAGAGGCATCCACCTCTTGCAAGGCGATGCCGCGCCGCGCGCAGAAGTCGCGCGCCCATTTCACCGTGCCCCAGTAGATGCCCGATTGCATGACGATCCGGCCGCCGCTCGGCACCGTGCGAAACAGCGCCGCGATCGCCGCCATGCCCGAGGGGAAAAGCCGGGTCGCCGCCGCCCCTTCCAGCGCGCGGATCACCGCCTCGGCCTGTCGCACGGTGTCATTTTCATCCCGGCCATACATGTTGTCGGGACGCCAAAGCGCATAATCCTTGTCGCGCCCGTAGGTGGAGGCCATCGAGATGCCCGGCACCACGCCGCCTGTTTCGTGCTGGGCCGCGCCGGCCGCTTGCGCGGCGACCGTGGCCGGTTTCCAATTGCTCACGCCAGTATCCTTTCATTGTTCCGTGCAAAAAGCCGCCCCGGGCCCCAGCCCTGTGCATCGATTCCGCCCATCGACAGAAGGTGCCACAAAAGCGCCTGGTTGGAGCTGACCACCGGCAGGCCCAACTCGGCCTCGACCGCGCCGATCACGCCAAAGGTCCGCAGGTTGGTGCAACTGGCGAACACCGCCTCCACCCCCGGCGCGCGGCCCGCCTCAAGCATCGCCGCGCGGGTCGAGGCCTCGCTTATCCGCGCCACCGTCCAGTCATCGCTTTGCCCGAAGCTCGCTTCGCTGACCACCTCGATTCCCTGCCGGGCCAGATAGGCGATCATCGGCGCGGTGACCTCGGGCACATAGGGCGTGACCAGCGCGATGCGCCGCGCGCCAAGCGCTTCAAGCCCCGCGATCACCGACGACATCGGGTTGGTCACCGGCACATCGCCCTGCGCCTTTTGCACCAGTTCCTGAACCCGGGCCGGGCCGATCACCGTCGCCCCCGAAGTACAGCCATAGCCCACCGCCCGCAGGCCCTCGGGCAGGCACGCCGCCGTGCTGGTCATTTCATCGGCCATGGTCACCAGATCATCCGGCGTCACATCCGCCCGCGCCGGGATGCGCGCGTGCAAAAGGTTCACCGCGCGCCCGGCCAGAACCTGCCGGGCCTCGTATTCCAAGGTCTCGTCGGTGCTCAACACGATCAGCCCAAGGCGGCACCCGCCGCCCGCACCTGTATCGATTTCATACTGCATGGCATTCCTCTTTGTTCATGCGGCTTTCTCGGGGCGGCTCAGGGTGCCGCCGGCCACTGCCCCCGCCACCCCGGTCGTTCCCGGGCAGGAGGTGGGCAGGCCCCGCGCCACGCGCACCGCCAGAAAGGCAAAAGCCTGCGCTTCCAGCATATCGCCGTCAAGGCCCACCTCCTCGACGGGGGCGACATCACAGGGCAAAAGCGCGGCAAGCCGGGCCATGATGGCCGGGTTCTTGCGCCCGCCGCCGGTGACCAGAAGTTGCGCGGGCGGCTCGGGGCAATGCTCCAGCCCACGCGCCACGCTGGCGGCGCAGACCTCGACCAGGGTGGCGGCGGCATCGGCATCCTCCAGCCCCCTGACCATGTCGGGCAAGCCCTTGAAATCATCCCGGTCCAGCGATTTGGGCGGCATCCGGTGGAAATACCCATGGGTCAGGAATTGCTCCACCACGCCCTGCTCCACCTGCCCGGCCAAGGCCAGCGCGCCGCCCTCGTCAAAGGCCAGCCCCCGCCGGTCCTGCATCACATCGTTGATCGGGGCATTGGCAGGGCCGGTATCAAAGGCCAGAAGCGCGCCGGCCTCCTCGGGGGCCGCGCGGCGCGGATCGGCCCATGTGACATTGCCCACCCCCCCAAGGTTCAAGAATGCCACCGGCGCCTCGGCCCCCATCCATTGCGCACAGGCGAAATGATAGAACGGGGCCAGCGGCGCCCCCTCTCCGCCAAGGGCCACGTCGGCACTGCGGAAATCCCAGACCACGGGCAGGCCAAGGCCCTGCGCCAGCGAATCGCCATCGCCCAATTGATGCGTTCCGCGCCCGCGCGGCTCATGCGCCAGCGTCTGGCCGTGAAACCCGACAAGCGCCACATCCCCGAACCCGGCCAAGGCCTCAAGGTGCGCGCGCTGCACCACCTCAAGCGCCGCGGCGCAATCCTCGCCGGGCCAGCGCCCCAAGGCGCCGCGCAGCACGCCGCGCTCATCCTCGGTGTAGGGCCGGTAACGGCTCTCGCCAAAGCCGAAGATCCGCGCGCCATCGGTCTCGACCACCGCCGCATCGACGCCATCCAAAGACGTCCCCGACATCGCCCCAAGCGCCCGAATCCGTTCACCCTTCAACATGGCCTTTTCCTTCGCCCGATCCCTGCCTATACATGCCGCGCAATCAACAGCGGGACAAGCCATATGACCTACCACCCCAAGTCCGAATTCCTGCGCGTGATGATCGAACGCGGCTTCCTGGCCGACTGCACCGATCTGCAAGCGCTTGACGACAGCCTGATGTCGGGCACGGTGACGGCCTATATCGGCTATGACGCGACCGCCAAATCGCTGCACGTCGGTCACCTGCTGAATATCATGATGCTGCGCTGGTTGCAGAAAACCGGCCACCGTCCGATCACCCTGATGGGCGGCGGCACCACCCGGGTCGGCGACCCCTCGTTCCGCTCGGACGAACGCCCGCTTCTGGACGATGCGCAGATCTCGGAAAACATCGACGGCATGCAGCAGGTCTTCGCGCGCTACCTGTCCTACCAGGGGCAAGGCGGCGCCTTGATGCTCAACAATGCCGAATGGCTCGATGACCTCAGGTATATCGAGTTTCTGCGCGACATCGGGCGCTATTTCTCGGTCAATCGGATGCTATCCTTTGAGTCTGTGAAATCCCGCCTCGACCGCGAACAATCGCTGTCGTTCCTGGAATTCAACTACATGATCCTGCAGGCCTATGACTTCCTTGAACTCAACCGCCGCTACAGCTGCACCTTGCAAATGGGCGGCTCGGATCAATGGGGCAATATCGTCAACGGTGTCGACCTTACCCGCCGCGTCATCGGGCACGAGGTCTATGGCCTCACCTCGCCGCTTCTGACCACCTCGGACGGCCGCAAGATGGGCAAATCCGCGGGCGGCGCGATCTGGCTCAACGGGGATATGCTGTCGTCCTATGAATTCTGGCAGTTCTGGCGCAACACCACCGATGCCGATGTCGGGCGTTTCCTGAAATACTACACCGAACTGCCGGTCGAGGAATGCAACCGCCTCGGTGCGCTGGCAGGCTCCGAGATCAACGAGGCCAAGATCATCCTCGCCAACGAGGTGACAACCCTGCTGCACGGGGCCGACGCCGCCAAGGCCGCCGAGGCCACCGCGCGCGAGGTGTTCGAAAAGGGCGGCGCGGGCGATGACCTGCCCACCCTGGAACTTGCCCCCGATGAATTGGGCGATGGCATTTCCATCGTGCAACTGATTGTCAAATCGGGGCTGGCCAATTCCGGCAAAGAGGCCAAACGCCTGATCGCCGAGAACGGCGCCAAGATCGACGACGCCCCGCTTACCGATGCGGGCATGATGCTGGACGCCAACGCGCTGGCCTCGCCGATCAAGCTTTCGGCGGGCAAGAAACGCCACGCGCTGGTGAAACTGGAAGGGAACTAGGCGTAAGCCGCGCCATCGGCGGGCCGCGGCGCGGCGATCCACGTTTCGATGTGATGCGCTTTATCCATACCACTGGCGCGCAACCTTTCCACGCAGCATCAAGGCCAACCCAATCGCCGGGCCGTGCGGGCGGCCCGCCGATGGCGCGGCGGCGCTACGCGCCTTGTTTCCGCGCCACGCTTCGGCACGCCCTGTCACAAAACCTTCACTTGCGCTTTCCGTATTATATCCATAATCCATGATATATGGATAAATCAAACGCCCTCACCGCTTTCGCGGCCCTGTCGCAACCCGCGCGCCTCGATGCCTTCCGCCTGCTGATCAAGGCCGGGCCCGAAGGCCTGCCCGCCGGGCAAATCGCGGCGCAACTGGGCCAGCGGCAAAACACCATGTCGGCCAACCTGTCGATCCTGGCCAACGCGGGCCTCATCACCTCCAGCCGCCAAGGCCGCTCGATCCTCTACCGCGCCCATATGCCCGCCCTGCGCGGCCTTCTGTCCTTCCTGATGGAAGATTGCTGCGGCGGCGCGCCCGAGGCCTGCGAACCGCTCCTCGATACCCTCACCTGCTCCTGCTGAAAGGCTACGCGCATGAAAAACGTCCTCTTCCTCTGCACCGGCAATTCCGCCCGTTCGATCCTGGGCGAAGCCATCGTTTCGGCCCAACCGGGCTTTCAGGGGTTTTCCGCTGGCTCCCAGCCGACGGGTCAGCCCAACCCCCATGCCATCCGCCTTCTGGAAAGCCTCGGCCATGACACCTCGGGCCTGCGCTCCAAAAGCTGGGATGAATTTGCCGCCCCCGACGCGCCGCAAATGGATTTCATCTTTACCGTCTGCGACAGTGCGGCGGGCGAAACCTGCCCGGTCTGGCCCGGTCAACCGGTCAGCGCCCATTGGGGCCTGCCCGACCCGGCCGCCGTCACCGGCTCGGAGGCCGAAATCGCCGCCGCTTTCGCCGACACCTGCCGCGCCCTGACCCGCCGGATCGAGGCCTTCACCGCCCTGCCCCTCGAAACGCTCGACAGCCTTTCGCTTAAGGCCCGGCTCGATGACATCGGCGAAGACACCGAGGCCCCGGCCTGATCATCCCCGGCCTGATCTTCGACCTGCCCGCCGCCTCACCGAGGCGCACAGCAAGACAACTCACCCCGGAAAGACCCCAACATGACTGACATATCCGACACGGCCAAGGACAGCGGCCTTGGCGTTTTCGAAAGATACCTGACCCTCTGGATCGCCTTGGCGATCGTAATCGGGATCGGCATCGGCAGCATCGCCCCCGGCCTCGTCGAAACCATCGCAGGGGCCGAAGTCGCCTCGATCAACCTTGTGGTCGCCGCGCTAATATGGGCGATGATCTACCCGATGATGATTGGCGTCGATCTTTCAACCATCCCCGGCGTCGCGAAACAACCGCGCGGCCTGATCATTACCCTTGTCGTCAACTGGCTGGTCAAGCCGTTTACCATGGCGCTGCTGGCGGTGCTGTTCTTCGATTACGTCTTCGCGCCCTTCATCGACCCTGCCGATGCGGCGCAATATACCGCCGGGCTGATCCTTCTGGGCGCGGCCCCCTGCACCGCCATGGTCTTTGTCTGGTCGCAACTGACCAAGGGGGATGCCACCTATACGCTGGTGCAGGTCTCGGTGAATGACGTCATCATGGTGTTCGCCTTCGCCCCCATCGTGGCCTTCCTGCTGGGCGTCACCGACATCACCGTGCCATGGCAAACGCTGGTCACCGCCACGGTGCTTTACGTCCTGCTGCCGCTGGCGGCGGGCCTGCTGACCCGTCGCTTGCTCGGCTCGCAACAGGCCATCGACCGCTTCACCGCCAAGGTGAAGCCCTGGTCCATCATCGGCCTGATCGCGACCGTGGTGATCCTCTTCGGGCTGCAAGGCGAGGTGATCCTGTCCAACCCCCTCGTGATCGCCCTGATCGCCGTGCCGATCCTGCTGCAAAGCTACGGCATCTTCGCCCTGGCCTACGGGGCGGCCTACGCGCTGAAGGTGCCCCACCGCATCGCCGCCCCCTGCGCCATGATCGGCACCTCGAACTTCTTCGAACTCGCCGTTGCCGTCGCCATCAGCCTCTTCGGCCTCAACTCGGGCGCGGCACTGGCCACCGTGGTCGGCGTCCTGGTCGAGGTTCCCGTGATGCTCTCTCTCGTCGCCTTCGCCAACCGCACACGCGGCACATTCGCAGGCCACGCCCGATGAGCATCGTCATCCACCACAACCCCGCCTGCGGCACCTCGCGCAACGTGCTGGCCATCATCCGCGCCAGCGGCGCCGACCCCACGGTGATCGACTATCTCGAAACCGGCTGGACCCGCCCGCAACTGCTAGCGCTCTTTGCGGCGGCAAACCTCACCCCGCGCGCGGCCTTGCGAACCAGCAAATCCCCCGCCGAGGACCTGGGCCTGCTCGACCCGGCCACCCCCGACGAAACCCTGATTGAGGCCATGCTGGACCACCCCGTGCTGGTCAATCGCCCCATCGTCTGCAGCCCCAGGGGCGTGCGCCTCTGCCGCCCCTCTGAAACGGTGCTCGACCTGCTGGAGACACCCCCGAACGGCCCGCTTTACAAGGAAGACGGCCAGATGATCCTTGACGAGACTGGACAGCCCCTTGCCTGACACGCCCAATATCGACGACAGCCAATTCCACCGGATCGACGAAGACCGGCTTTTCCCCTCCGACCGCCCCACACAGGCCCCCCGCATCCTGCTGCTTTACGGAAGCCTGCGCGAGAGGTCTTTCTCACGATTGCTGAGCGAGGAAGCCGCCCGCATCCTCGGGCGCCTCGGGGCCGAGACGAAAACCTTCAACCCCTCGGGCCTGCCCCTGCCCGACGATGCCCAGGCCGACCACCCCAAGGTGGCCGAACTGCGCGATCTGGTGATGTGGTCCGAGGCCATGGTCTGGGTCAGCCCCGAACGCCACGGCGCCATGACCGGCGTCATGAAAAGCCAAATCGACTGGATCCCGCTGGCCCCCATCGGCGGCATCCGCCCCACGCAGGGCAAAACGCTTGCCATCGCCCAGGTCTGCGGCGGCAGCCAAAGCTTCAACGCGGTCAATCAAATGCGCATCCTTGGGCGCTGGATGCGGATGCTCACCATCCCCAACCAATCCTCGGTGCCCAAGGCATGGGATGAATTCGACGACGACGGCCGCATGAAACCCGGCCCCTATTACAACCGCGTGGTCGACGTAATGGAGGAACTGGTCAAATTCACCCTGCTCACGCGCGGGCAATCGGCCTATCTTACCGATCGCTACTCCGAACGCGTGGAAAGCGCCGAAGACCTTTCGAAACGCGTCAACCTGCCCAAGGCCACCTGACCGCACCGCGCCCCCCGCGTCGGGGCCGCGCCTCAAGCTTGCGTCCTGATCACGCAGCCTGCCGCGCTCTCCGGGGGGCTCCGGTTTATCCGGGCGCAAGCGCATTACCCTTGATCCCAGGCCCCCGCCAAAGGCGTGCAGGGATCAAGGGCGGCGCTGCATGTCGCGAAACGCTTGGCGGCGCACCGCGTCAGCCTTTCGCCCGGCGCAAGCGCCACGCCTGATACAGCGCGGCCAACAGCATCAAACCCGCCAATGACGCCCAGATCGTGCCGGACTGCGCGTGATATACAACGCCCGCCTCGGCATCGTAACAGCGGCCCAATGCGTTGAAACAGCTTCGCCATTTGAAATACTGGACATAGTAAAGGTATCCAAACACGCAGAAGAGCCCAAGCAAGGCCAGCAAAAACGCCGCTCTGATCATCGACGGTCCCCAAGGTTCATCAATCCATGCCCGGGGCACCGGCCATGGCGATCAACGGCGCAAGGCAATCCCGTAAAACATGCCATCATGAGGCAGGAAAATACGGTAAAATCAATGCGCATGGAAGCACTTGGCGCAGATGCGTTTCCCCGAACCATGCCGCCGGTTTCTGGACCGCCCTTCACGGTGGAGCCATTCCATGTCGCTCCATTCCCTGTGCCAAGCCGAAACAGCCGCCATTCGGCACCTAAAGCGTATCCAGTTTACCTTGAACCAAAGTGCATCCCCAATGTCCCGAGAAACCCGCAGGCCTGGCAGGGTATTGGGGATGCAGCAATAACTGGAAACGCTTTAACGCGTTCCGCCTTTCACCTGTCCCATCAACGCACGCCGGAACGCCTGTGGCGAATGGGGTTTAAGGCGTTCCGCCCTTAACCTGAAACACCGGCGAAAGGCGGAACCCGTGCAACGATTGAGCGGAGCCCTGCATTTCACGAAACGCTTTGGCGAATCCTTGATCTGCGAGGCTCTCCTCTCCGCTTGGGCCGAATGATCGCGTCATGACACCCCGTCAAACAGCTGCTATCAAACCACCATGAGCATTAAAAATCGTGATAACGCCTGCCACTACCACTGGGGCGGCACCTGCGACGGCTGGCGTCTTTTGGATGGCGACGACCTGTCCGTGATCGAAGAGCGCATGCCACCAGCGACGTCAGAGGTGATGCACGCTCATGACCGGGCAAATCAGGTTTTCTATGTCCTTGCCGGAAGGCTGACCATCGAGGTGGAGGGCGCGATCCATCGCTTGCACCCCTTCGATAGTTTGAACATCCGGCCCGGCCAAACGCATCAGGCACGTAACGAAAGTAAGGGGCAGGACGTCCGCTTTCTCGTTATCTCCGCACCAACGACACGCGGTGATCGTCAACCGGCCTAGGTTCAGGGCATTTCGAATCTCCTCGGTTGTTCAGCGTCGAACCCGACCTTCGCAGAAAATTCTTAACAATATCTTGCCGCGTCGGGCGCCCGTCTTTGGCCCGCCCGGTCCCGCCAACCTGTACAGATTGGCCCGGCAAGGGCCCGGTTTCTGTACAAAAACCGGCCCGACACTGTACAATCTGTACAGAACACAAGCGCGTTTTCGTACGACTCGTACGATGTCCGCGCCGCGCCCCTCAATTTTCGTACGAAATCCGCAGGCAAAGCGTACGACTCGTACGAAAATGCCTTAGCCGCGCGCGTCCAGCGCCTCTTGCAGCAGATCGCGCACCATGGCCGGGTCCACCTCCGATGTCACGAAGGCCTCGCCAATACCGCGGGCAAGGATGAATCGAAGCTTGCCATCGACCACTTTCTTGTCCTGTCCCATCAGGTCCAGAAGGCCTTCGGCGTCCGGCAATTCTCCTTCAATATCAGATAGATCAACCTTCATCTTCATGTCACGCAAATGGGCGCGCACCCGGCTTGGGTCTTCCTGTGAACACAGCCCCATCCGCGATGACAGTTCGAAGGCCAAGGCACATCCAATGGCCACGCCTTCCCCATGCAGCAAACGATCCGAATATCCCGTCGCCGCCTCCAGGGCATGACAGAAGGTATGCCCCAGGTTCAAAAGCGCCCGGTCCCCCTGTTCGGTTTCGTCGCGCACCACGATTTCGGCTTTCATCTCGACCGAGCGTTTCACGGCCGCGATCCGGGCCTCCATATCGCCGCCCGCCGCACGTGAAGCATTACTTTCAAGCCATTGAAAAAACTCACTATCTCCCAACAGGCCATATTTCACGACCTCGCCGTATCCGGCCAGGTAATCGCGTTCGGTCAGGGTGCCCAGAACCTCGGTATCGGCCAAAACCATGCTGGGTTGATGGAAGGCCCCGATCAGGTTTTTACCCTGCGGCGCATTGATCCCGGTCTTCCCCCCGACCGAGCTATCGACCTGCGCCAAAAGGCTTGTCGGCACCTGCACGAAACGCACCCCACGCCGCAGCACCGCCGCGGCAAAGCCCACAAGGTCGCCGATCACGCCGCCGCCGAAGGCCACGACCACGTCCTTGCGTTCCACCTTCTGCTCCAAAAGCCATTCGACAACCCGTTCGAAATGCGGCCAGCTCTTGGTGCCTTCGCCTTGTGGAAGGGTCATGTGCACGGCGGAAATACCTTGCGATTCCAATCCCTTAAGAAGCGTTCTTAAATGTATTTCGGCGACATGCTCATCGGCCACGATGGCCACCCGTGGCCGGGGCAGCAAAGGCGCGATCAAGGCGCCCGACCGCGCCAGAAGCCCCGGCCCGATGTGGATGTCATACGCGCGCCCCTCAAGCGGCACATGCACGGTTTCCATCATTTCACTGCCTCCAAAACATCCGGCCGCGCGCGCAGGGCCTGCAAAACCTTCTCGGCCATATCGTCAATCGAATACTCGGGGCGCGATTCAACCGCCAGATTAGCCTGTTCATAAATCGGCACCCGCGCCTCATATATCTCGCGCAGCGTTTCATATGGATTATCTGTGCGTAGTAAGGGCCTGGTATCCTTATGTTTTACGCGATTCCACAACAGGCTTAAATCGGCCCTCAACCAAACGGAAACCCCCTTGTCGGACATCAGCTTCCGGTTCCGCTCGGCCATGAAGGCCCCACCGCCCGTGGACAGGATGCCACGCTCTTCTTCCAGCAACCGGTCAATCACCTGCGTTTCACGATCCCGGAAAAACGCCTCGCCGTCGCGTTCGAAAATCTCGGCGATCCTCATCGCCGCCGCCGCCTCGATCTCGGCATCCGAATCAAGGAACGGCACATGAAGTTTCGCCGCCAAGGCCCGCCCCACAGCAGTTTTCCCGGCCCCCATCATACCCACCAGAACAACGGTCTTCTTCAATTTCCAAGGCCCGGTGCCTGACACCTTCGGCGCTCCCCTGCCAATTTTTTCAAATCCGTCCCTGAATGACGTGATCTTGCATCAAAGGCCAGCTATAAACACAATACAGGCAAAAGCAAAACGGGCAGGCAAAGATGTTTCGACTACTCAAATGGCTGATTTACCTTGCAATTCTTGGGTTCATCGCTCTGGTTATCTTTGCCTATTTGGGGCCGTTTTTCGGCGTCGATTTCGCGCCGCCCACGGAAGAGATTCGTCAGGACATCATTCTTGAGACCGATTAAGCCTGCTTTTGCCGCTACCCTTATGGCGCTGCCCGCCTTCGCGCAGGACGAGCCGCTCTCGGCCATCGACTGGCTCAATACCCCGACCCCTGTGACCGTGGCGCAACCGCGGATCGCCCCTCCGGATGCGCCCCCGGTCAGCGACGGGGCAACCGTTCCTGACGTCGCCGTCATGCCGCTGGGGGAAACCGTGCCCGACGCGGTGGGCCTGCTGCCGCAATCCACCACCGGGCTGCCGCCCTCGCTGTGGGAAAAAAGCCGCGCCAGCCGCATCGTGACGCGCTTCAACCGCCTGCCTGATCGCCCCTTGCCCGCGACACAGGCGCTTTACTACACCTTGTTGCTGGCCGAGGCCGAGCCACCCAATGATATCACCCAGGGGGCGCCGCTTTTGCAGGCACGGGTCGAGGCCCTGCGCCGCTTCGGGGCCGTGGCCCCGGCCCTTGCGCTTCTTGAACGCGCGGGGCCGCAGCGCAAGACGGTGTTCGACCAATGGCTTGATCTGGCGTTACTGAACGGGGCCGAGGATGCCCCCTGCAACGCCCTGGCCCAAGCCCCCACGCTCAGCAGCGACTATGCCGCGCGCATTTTCTGCATGGCGCGCGCAGGCGATTGGACAACCGCCGCCCTGACCTTCGAGACCACTCAGGCGCTTGGCATCCTGCCGCAAACCCAAGCCGGCCTTCTGGCGCAGTTCCTTGATCCCGAGATGATAGAGGGCACGCTTAACCTTGCGCCGCCCAAGGACATGAGCCCACTGACCTTCCGCCTCTACGAGGCCGTTGGCCGCCCCATGCCCACACGCAACCTGCCGCGCGCCTTTGCCGTCGCCGATTTGCGCGGCACCTCCGGCTGGAAGGCCGAGCTTGAGGCTGCCGAGCGGCTTGCCCGCACCGGCGCCCTGCCCGCCAATCGCCTGATTGGCCTTTACACCGACAGACAGCCCGCCGCCTCGGGCGGCATCTGGGACAGGGTCGAGGCCCTGCAGGCCTTCGACCACGCGCTGACCCGGGAAAAGCCCCAGGAAGTGGCGAAAACCCTCCCCGCGGCATGGCAGGCCATGCAGGCCCAAGGGCTTTCCGTGCCCTTCGCCGAACTCTTTGGAGAGGCCCTGGCCAAGATCGCGCTGGAAGGTGCGGCACGGGACATGGCGCTTCGGGTGGCGCTGCTCTCACCCGGCTATGAAGCGGCCGCGCAGAACGTCACAGCCGACAGTCCGCTTGCCTTCCACGCAGGGCTTGCCCAAGGCACCCCGGATGAAGCCCTTGCCCAATCGCCCGAAGAACGCGCGATTGCCCGGGCCTTCGCCACGACCGCCGCCGCCCCGCGCGACGTTGCGCTACTGGAGGCCGGAAAACTGGGCGAGGCAATCCTTGCCGCCGCGACACGGCTGGATCGGACCGGCCCTGCCGATACCGATGACCTGCACGATGCGCTCTCAACCCTGCGTGCCGTTGGGCTGGAAGACACCGCGCGGCGCGCCGCCCTGCAACGCCTGCTACTGAGCAGCCAGCCATGAGCACCGACCGCCATTGGCTGTCAGCCTTCCTCGATGCTCATGCCGCCGAACTGGGCGCGGCGCACAACACGTTGGCCGCCTATGCCCGCGACCTGAGCGATTTTACCGATTGGCTGGCCTCCAAGGACACTGGCCTTGCCTCGGCCGCACAACAGGATATCGAATCCTACCTCGTACATTGCGACGCTCAGGGGTTGGCCAAATCCACCCGCGCGCGACGGCTTTCGGCGATCAAGCAATTGTACCGCTTCACCTTCGATGAAGGCCTGCGCGAAGATAATCCCGCCATTCGCATCAAGGGGCCCGGCCGCGATAAAAGATTGCCCAAAACCCTGGGCGAAGACGAAGTCGACCGCCTGCTATCGGCGGCCCGCAGTCACGGGCGCGAAACCGACCGCTTGCGTAACACCTGTCTGATGGAACTGCTTTACGCCACGGGCATGCGCGTGTCGGAACTGGTCGGCCTGCCCGTGTCGGCGGCGCGCGGCGATCCCAACCTGCTGCTGATCAAGGGCAAAGGCGGCAAGGAACGTATGGTCCCCCTTTCGCCCCCGGCCCGCGTGGCCCTGGCAGATTGGCTCAAAACCCGCGACGCGGCCCGCCAAAAGGGCAAGCCCGCCTCGCCCTTCCTTTTCCCGTCGCGCGGCAAGGCCGGGCACCTGACGCGGCACCGCTTTTACTTGCTCATCAAGGATTTGGCGGTTGCGGGCGGGGTGTCGCCTGCCAAGGTCACGCCGCACACCCTGCGCCATGCCTTCGCCACGCATTTGCTGGCCAACGGGGCCGACCTGCGGGCGATCCAGACCCTTCTGGGGCATGCCGATGTCGGCACCACCGAGATTTACACCCATGTCCTCGAAGACCGCCTGCGCGATCTGGTGCAGGATCATCACCCGCTGTCCAAGGCGGCCCGCCGCAACGGGCGCGGCGATACCTCTTCCGACGGTCAATAGCCCCCCGGAATTACCTTGCCATACCCATGCGCCAAGCCCGCCATCTGCATCGCAGCACGGGTGACCTGATGATCATGGCCGGGTTTGCGAACTACCACCTTTCAGGCCACGGGGTTGGATGACGCACCGCCAAGCACCGGGGTCATGCCCTCCAGCCACCCCAAATCCCGTGCAAGCACCGCAACCTATCCCTTGAACCTGCCGGACGCGCACCCCATAACATCCCTGCACAAAAGGACGCCGAACTTCATGGACGCCGCATCACCATCACTCGATCTCGCCTTCTGGGTCACCTCGGGGGCCATCCTGACGCTCTTGGTGCTTTCCGGCTTCTTCTCGGGCAGTGAAACCGCGCTCACCGCCGCCTCGCGCGGCAAGCTGCGCGCCCGTGCCGACAAGGGCGACACCGGCGCCGACCGCGCGCTTCAGATCACCGAGGATAACGAACGCCTGATCGGCTCGGTGCTTTTGGGCAACAACCTCGTCAATATCCTTGCCACATCGCTGGCAACGGCGCTGTTCACCCGGCTTTTCGGCGAATCCGGCGTCGCGCTGGCCACCCTCGTGATGACCCTTCTGGTCCTGATCTTCGCCGAGGTTCTGCCGAAAACCTATGCCATCACCAATGCCGAACCCGCCGCCTCGCGCGTGGCGCCGGTGATCGGCGTGGTTGTCCGCGTCTTTTCGCCCGTGGTCAGCGCCGTGCGCTGGCTGGTGCGGGGCGTGTTGCGTATTTTCGGCGTCAAGACCGACCCTGATAGCCACATCCTCGCCGTACGCGAGGAAATCGCCGGCGCGCTTTACCTCGGTCACTCCGAGGGTGTCGTCGAAAAAGAAGACCGTGACCGCATCCTTGGCGCGCTCGACCTGGGCGAACGCGCGGTCGAGGAAATCATGCTCCATCGCAGCCAAATCGAGATGATCAACGCCGAGGACGAGCCCCGCGCGATCCTCGATCAATGCCTGCAATCCAATCACACCCGCCTGCCCGTCTACCGCGACGACCCCGACAACATCACCGGCGTGGTCCACGCCAAGGACCTGCTGCGCGCCATGCACAAGCTGGCCATGGGCGGCGAACAGGTCAGCGCCGATGCCCTCGACAACTTCGATATCTCAAGCGTGGCGATGAAACCCTATTTCGTGCCCGAAACCACCACGCTGGACGACCAGATGCGCCAGTTCCTGCGCATGCGCAGCCACTTTGCCTTGGTGGTCGATGAATACGGCACCCTGCAGGGGCTGATCACGCTTGAGGATATCCTCGAAGAGATCGTCGGCGAGATCACCGATGAATTCGACCCCGACGCCGATCACCCTATCCGCCGCAGCGAAGACAACCAGTTCCTCGTCGACGGGGCAATGACCATCCGCGATTTGAACCGCGCCACCGACTGGACCCTGCCCGATGAAGAGGCCAACACCATCGCGGGCCTCGTCATCCACGAGGCGCAGATGATCCCCGAGGCCAACCAGGTGTTCAATTTCCATGGCTTCCGCTTCGAAGTGATCGAAAAAACCGACAACCGCATCACCAAGCTGAAGATTCGCAAACTCTGAAGGTGGCCTGGATGACCGACCGTTTTGCCCAAATGCCAAAGCCCCCCTATTACGCGGTCATCTTCACCAGTCAGCTTTCAGAAGACGACGCAGGCTATGCCGAGATGGGCGAAGCCATGTTCGACCTTGCCATAGCCCAACCCGGCTGCCTCGGCGCCGAAACCGCCCGTGATACCGCCCGCTTCGGCATCACCGTCTCCTACTGGGACAGCGAAGACAGCATCGCCAAATGGAAAGCCGAGGCGAAACACCTAGTCGCCCAAAAACAAGGCATCGACCGCTGGTACAGCCACTACACCCTACGCATCGCCCGCGTCGAACGCGCCTATTCCGGCCCCGAAGGTCGCACCCTGGGCTGACGCAGGCTGCCCCCCGGTTCCGACGGATGCCCAAAGGCCCGCCCGCACCCCGAAACGGCACTTACGCCCGCAACGTCTCGCCCTTGGGGTCAAACGGCGGCTCATGCAGGATACGGCCCCCGTGCGGCCGCCCCAGCACCATAACCTGCACCGCGTCCCCGGCCTTCACCGTCCCGGCCTTCACGTAACCAAGCGCAAGGCTCATCCCCACGGTATAGCCATAGGTCCCCGAGGTGACGCGCCCCAGAGGTGCGCCATCAGCATCGCGGATCGGCTCACCCCCCGTCGCATCGGCGTTCGAGGCCGTCACATCCGCCTCGTCCAGATGGATCAAGACCAGCTCCTCGCGCAGGGGCGCAGCCATGGCCGCCTCCGCCGCCGCCTTGTTCAGGAACTCCTTGTCCATCTTGCACAGCGGCGCAAAACCCACCTCGTGCGGGTAATACTCGGGGCTGTATTCCCGGCTCCACGAGCCATAGCCCTTCTCGATGCGCATCGACATCAGCGCCCGCGCGCCCACAGGCCCGGCGCCGAAATCCTTCCCGGCCTCCAACAGCGCACTATACAACCGCGCCTGATCTTCCGTCGTGCAATGCAACTCCCACCCCAGATCGCCGGTGAAACTCACCCGCAGGGCAAGGCATTTCACCCCCGCCAGTTCGATCTGTTGTGATCGCATGAAGGGGAAGTCCTCGGTTGCCAGTGACGTATTGGTCAAACGCTGCAACATTTCGCGGCTTTTCGGGCCAGCCACGTTAAACCCGCACATCGCCTCGGTCCGGCTTTCAAATGTCGTCCCCTCGGGCAAGGGCACCATGTCAAAGAACCGCTTGTGATAGCGCTCGGCCATCCCGGAACTAACGATCCAGAATTCATCCTCGGCCACCCGCGTCACCGTGGCATCGCCCGCGATCCCGCCACGCACCGAGATCAGCGGCGTCAGGCAGGACCGCCCCAAGCTTTTCGGCATCCGGTTGGCAAAAACCGAATTGAGCCACTCCTCGGCCCCCGGCCCCTTGACGCGGTACTTGGCGAAGTTCGAAATGTCGATGATCCCCGCCCGCTCGCGCAGCATCTTGCATTCCTCGCCCACGGGCCCCCACCAGTTTTGCCGGGTGAACCCGTTGGTGTCCTTGGTCCCGGGCGTTTCGGCAAACCACTGCGGATGCTCCCAGCCATAGTTCAGGCCAAAGACCGCCCCCATGTCCTTTTGCATCTGGTACACCGGACGGGTGCGCAGCGGGCGGCCCGCCTCGCGCTCCTCGTTGGGATAGTGAATGGCAAAACGGTGGGCATAGACATCCTCCACCTTGGCCTTCACGAAGTCCCGGTCATTGGCCCAAAGGCCAAAGCGCGCGATATCCCACGGGAACATGTCATATTGCATTTCCCCTTCGATAATCCACTGCGCCACCATCAGGCCCATACCTGCCGATTGGCTGAACCCGGGAATAATCCCGCCGCACATGAAATAGTTTTTCAATTCCGGCACCGGCCCAAGGATCACGTTGCTGTCCGGGCTCCAGATCATCGGCCCGTTGATCACCCGCTTGATTCCCGCCTCGGCGGCCAATGGCACCCGGTCCATCGCGCGCATCACGTTTTCCATGATCCGGTCCAGATCATCGGCAAAAAGGTCATGCGCGAAATCCAAGGGCGTGCCCCCCTCGGCCCAGAACCGCATGTCGCGCTCATAGGCCCCGATGAGCAGCCCCTTGCCCTCCTGACGCAAGTAATATTCCCCGTCCCGGTCCGCGACCGAAGGAAGGCGCCGGTCCATGCCGTCGATCTCGGCGATGGTCTCGGTCACGAAATACTGGTGTTCCGTGGGTTGCAGCGGCACTTCGATCCCCGCCAGCTTGGCCACCTCACGGCCCCAAAGACCGGCGGCATTGATCACCCACTCGGTCTGGATATTGCCCTTGGGCGTTTCCACGATCCAGCTTCCATCGGGCTGCGGCGTGGTGGCGGTGACGGGGGTAAAGCGGTAAATCTCGGCCCCCTTCTGCCGCGCGCCCATGGCATAGGCATTGGTCACACCCGACGGGTCCACGTTGCCGCCATCCGGCTCCCACATGATGCAACGCACCCCGTCGAAATTGACCAGCGGATGTTTTTCCTCGGCCTCTTCGCGGCTGATCTCGGCGAAATTCATGCCGTAAAGCTGCGCCTTGGCGGCCTGCAGCTTCAACTGGTGCTCGCGCGCCTCGGTCTGGGCCAGATACAGGCTCCCGGGCTGGAAAACGCCACAGCTTTGGCCCGTCTCGGCCTCCAGCTCTTTATACAGGTTCATCGTGTAGTGCTGCAGGCGACTGATATTGGCGCTGTCGTGCAGCCCGTGAATATTCGCCGCCGCGTGCCACGTGCTGCCCGACGTCAGTTCGTCACGCTCCAGCAGGACCACATCCGTCCATCCCATCTTGGTCAGATGGTAAAGAATCGAGCATCCGATAACGCCCCCGCCGATCACGACAGCCTGTGCATGGGTTTTCATAACTGGTCCCTTGGTTGTTGCTAAAGGACAACCTGACGCCGCTTAAGGGCCGCGTATTGCCGGTTCCCGACATTCTTGGTCGCGGTGATACAAATCTGCAATTTGTTTGCGGCAGAATCTTTCGCTTTGCGTCACAGCCCCCCGGGCCCGCAACCACGGCGGCCCCAATCACGGTGAGCGCATGGCCTTATATCCTCGGCTCTCAACCGTCACAGGCACAGCCCGGAGCCTTCCGGCAAGCCTTCGATTTCGAAATACAACTGTCGCCACAGGCCTTGCCCTTGCGGCAGGTCTTGCAACAGGCCGCCGGGATATATTTCCCGCCACTCATGGCCTTGAGACGATCGCGAAACTCCGACGCCTCCACGGTCACCCCAATCGGTGCACCCGCCATTTTCGCGCCCGTCCACCCCGGGGAAGGCGCGACAGTCAAAGACGCCATCAAAGCGACGAAAACAAATTTCGGTTTCAATCTACCCCCTCCTCACAAAACGCCGCGCTTGAAATAGTTAACAACCTATCAACGAAAATGGCGAGAGGTTTCATAAGCCGCCACTTGGTAGACCCCATGGGCATCCGTCGCATGCTGAACCCGATAATCACGCATCACATCCGCTCCCGCGAAGAAGCCCGTAAGGGCTGATAAGCGCGCCACGATCAACCCCGATCCCATTCACGACACACCCTGTCGCAAACTGACAAGCGCCACATCCTCAGACCCACAGTCTGGGCGCATCAAGCCAAAGGAGGGGTCCCCCATGAAAACCACCACCCGTGTGGCCGTCATCGGCGGCGGTGTCGTCGGATGCAGCGTGCTTTACCACCTGACGAAACTCGGCTGGTCCGATGTCATGCTGATCGAACGCTCCGAGCTGACCTCGGGCTCCACATGGCACGCGGCGGGCGGCTTTCACACCCTCAACGGCGATACCAACATGGCCGCGCTTCAGGGCTATACCATCAAGCTTTACAAGGAGTTGGAGGAGATCACCGGCCTCTCCTGCGGGCTGCACCACGTCGGCGGCGTGACACTGGCCGATAACCGTGACCGCTTCGACATGCTGCTCGCCGAACGCGCCAAGCACCGTTACATGGGGCTGGAAACCGAGATTGTCGGCCCCGAGGAAATCGCCAAGATCGCGCCAGTGACCAACACCGATGGCATCCTCGGCGCGCTGTTCGATCCCCTCGATGGCCACCTCGACCCCTCGGGCACCACCCACGCCTATGCCAAGGCCGCCCGCATGGGCGGCGCCACCATTGAGACCCACTGCCACGTGCATGAGACCAACCAACGCCCCGACGGCACATGGGACGTGGTCACCGACAAGGGCACCATCCACGCCGAACATCTGGTCAATGCCGCTGGCCTCTGGGCGCGCGAAGTGGGGGCCATGGCCGGCGTCTACCTGCCCCTCCACCCGATGGAACACCAATATATCGTCACCGAGGAAGTCCCTGAAATCGCGGACATAATCGACGCAGGCGGCGAACACCCCCACGTCATGGACCCCGCCGGCGAATCCTACCTGCGCCAAGAAGGCCGCGGGCTTTGCATCGGGTTTTACGAACAACCCTGCCGCCCCTGGGCGGTCGATGGGACACCGTGGAATTTCGGCCACGAACTCCTGCCCGACGATTTCGACAAGATCGAAGACAGCATCACCTTCGCCTATCAACGCTTCCCCGCGCTGGAACGTGCGGGCGTTAAATCGGTGATCCACGGCCCCTTCACCTTCGCCTCCGACGGCAACCCGCTCGTGGGACCCGTGCCGGGCCTGCGCAACTACTGGTCCGCCTGCGGGGTGATGGCGGGCTTCTCCCAAGGCGGCGGCGTCGGCCTGATGCTGGCGCAATGGATGACCCAAGGCGAATGCGAACGCGATGTTTCGGCCATGGACGTGGCGCGCTACGGCGATTGGATCACCCCGGGCTACACCCGCCCCAAGGTGATCGAAAACTACCAGAAACGCTTCTCGGTCTCCTACCCCAACGAAGAACTCCCCGCCGCGCGCCCCTTCCGGCAAACCCCGATGTACGACCTGTTCGACCAAATGGGCGCGGTCTGGGGCCACCAATACGGGCTTGAGGTGCCAAACTACTTCGCCCAAGGCGATGAGCCGCGCTATGAAACCCCCTCCTTCCGCCGCTCCAACGCATGGGAGGCCACGGCGCGCGAGGTCAAAGCCGTACGCGAGGGCGTGGGCATCAACGAGGTGCACAACTTCGGCAAATACCGCGTCACCGGCCCCAATGCCCGCGCATGGCTCGATCGCATCATGGCGGGCCGCATCCCCAAACCGGGCCGGATTTCCCTGACCCCGATGCTCAGCCCCCAAGGCCGCATCATCGGCGATTTCACCGTGTCCTGCCTTGATGAGCAGACCTTCCAACTCACCGCCTCCTACGGCGCACAGGCCTATCACATGCGCTGGTTCGAACAGAACGCCACCGAGGGCGCGCAGGTCGAAAACATCTCCGACCGCCTCAACGGTTTCCAGATCGCTGGCCCCAAGGCGCGCGAGGTTCTGATGGCCTGCACCCGCGATAACGTCGCCGACATGCGCTTCATGGACGTGCGCCCCGCCTGCATCGGCATGGTCGATTGCCTGATCCAACGGGTCAGCTTCACCGGCGATCTGGGCTACGAGATCTACTGCGATCCCATGGCGCAACGCGCGCTTTGGGATGTGCTTTGGACCGAAGGGCAAAACCACGGCATGAAACCCTTCGGCATGCGCGCGATGATGTCCCTGCGACTGGATAAATTCTTCGGCGCATGGCTGCACGAGTTCGGCCCCGATTATACCCCTGCGGAAACAGGCCTCGACCGCTTCATTTCCTTCAAGAAAAACGTCGATTTCATCGGTCGCAAACCGGCCGAGGCGGAACGCCAAACACCCCCCGCCCGCAGCCTTGCGGTTTTCGAAGTGGACGCGCTGGATACCGATGTGAACGCCTATGAACCCGTCTGGATCGACGGCAAGGTCCAGGGCTTTTGCACCTCGGGGGGCTATTCGCACCACGCGGGCAAATCCATCGCCCTCGCCCTCATCCCCCGCGCCAAGGCCAGCGAGGGACAGGAGGCCCAGATCGAAATCCTGGGCGAGATGCGCCCGGCCCGCCTGATCACCGAGCCACTCTTTGATGCGGACGGCGCACGCATGCGGGGCTGATCCGCCGGACATGCAGCCCCCGGCCCCCTTGGCCACGGGCGGCCCGCCGCGTCATACCCGGCGCGGCCGGGATCGCCCGTGCAACGGGGCCTGTCCGCAAGACCATTGCCAAGAACACGATTAAGGCCCCTCTCGACCGCCCCGCGACAATCGCCCGATGCTCCTTGGGGTCGACGGGAAGCACCGCGCTCCCTCCCCTCCTGCATCGGGGCAATGGGCGCGCACCGCATACAGCAGCATGCAATTCACTTGCACTCATCCGACAAACGGTCCAACTTTCGTGCAGGATTGCAAGATTCTTTGTTCGCTTTCAAAACGGCTTGAATGCAGGCATCGAGGAAAAGCAAGGGGGGTGGGTCTTTTGGTTATGCGTTTGATAGATGACCTGAACGAGCTTGTGGGCAAGATCGTTTCGGTTGTGGCTTTTTTCTTTGCCGCGATCATCATTTTCGACGTCATCATGAGATACGCGTTCAGTGAGCCCACCCGGTGGGCCTTTGACGTTTCAAAGCAGATGTTCGGCTTCTATTTCGTCATGCTGGGCGGCTACGCCTTGCGCCACAATGCGCATGTGCGGGTTGATATCCTGACCGAGACCCTTGGCCCGCGTTTCCGCAAGGCGCTTGAACTGCTGGGATATGCCGTGTTCTTCTTTCCCTTCACATGGATATTCATGACCCGCTCGTGGGATTTCGCGTCGCGGTCCTGGTCGCAAGGCGAAGTAACCTACGGCGCCATCCAGATGCCCGTTTACCCGTTGAAAATGGCCATGTGCGCCGCCGCCGGGCTGCTCTTGCTGCAGGGGATTTCCGAGGTGCTCAAACTGCTGTTCGGCAGTCAGGAGGCAAACCGATGAGTCCCGAATATATCGCCGTTTTGATGTTCGGCCTGTTGGTGACGGGCCTGTTCATGGGGCACCCGCTGGCCTTCGTTCTGGGGGGCACCGCCGTTCTGACCGCCATCATCGCTGGCAAGCCGATGGTGCTTGGCATCGTGATCAACCGGATTTTCGGCGATGTCCTCGACAATTACACGCTGATTGCCATTCCGCTATTTGTCCTCATGGCGCGCTTCCTGTCGGATTCCGGGGTGACGGACCGAATGTTCGAAACCCTGCGGCTGTTGCTCAGCCGCGTTCGGGGCGGCCTGGCGCTGGCGGTGGTTTTCATCTCGATCCTGTTGGCCGCGACGACCGGTATCATCGGTGCCTCGATCACCGTCATGGGGGTCATGGCCCTGCGTCCGATGCTGCAATATGGCTACGCCCCCACGCTGACCTCCGGCGTCATCGCCGCGTCGGGATGCCTTGGCATTCTCATTCCGCCGTCGATCATGCTGATCCTGATGGCAAGCTACTCGCCGCTCTCGGTGGGTGAGTTGTTCGCGGGCTCGATGATCCCCGGTGTCTTGTTGGGGCTGAGTTATGCGCTCTACGTGTATATCATTTCCGTTCTGCGCCCCGATCTGGCCCCCTCGGTCGAACCCGACGAAAAACTCTCTCGCGGCGAGTTGCTTCGCATGCTGGTCGTCGAAGCCATGCCGCCGCTGGCGCTGATCTTCGGCATCCTCGGTTCGCTTCTGGCCGGGATCGCAACCGCCACCGAGGCCTCGGCCATCGGCGCGGCCCTTGCCCTGCTGATCGTGATCATCCGCCGCAAGTTCACGCTCGCAACCTTCTACAGCGCGATGCTGGAAACCGGCAGAACCTCGGCGATGATCCTGTTCATCGTGGTGGGCGCGACAGCCTTTACCGGCGTCTTCAATATCACCGGGGGCCTGCGCGCCACTCAGGAATTGATCCGCGCCCTGGACATGGACCCCTGGATGCTGATCACCATGATGTTGTTCGTGGTCTTCATCCTTGGCGCCTTTCTGGATTGGACAGGCATCGTGCTTTTGTCTTTCCCGATTTTCCTGCCGATCATTCAGGAAATGCCGGATGTCAGCCTTTTGTGGTTCGTGGTTCTCATGGCGGTGGTCCTGCAAACCTCCTTCCTGACCCCGCCCTTCGGCTATGCCCTGTTCTACCTGCGCGCCATCGCCCCTCCAGAGGTGCGCACAGGCGCCATTATCCGGGGTGTCCTGCCGTTCATCTGCCTGATCGTGATCATGTGCCTTCTGGTGGCGCTGTTCCCGTCGTTGGTGATCTGGCTGCCGGATGTTCTCTATACGAAGTAAATTCAACCCAGAGAGGAGATTACCATGACTTTCAAAGCAATCGCTCTTGCCGCCACCGCGGCAACGGCCATGGCAGGTCAGACCATGGCCCAGGAAAACTGGACCATGACAACCACATGGCCCTCATCGCTTGAACTGATCGAAACCGACAAGCATTTCGTCGATCTTGCCAACAAGCTGACCGCGGGCGAACTGACGATCGAATTCTTCGACGGTGGTTCGCTGGTGCCCTCCGGCGAAGTCTTCGGCGCGGTTGAATCAGGCACGATCCAGGCCGGCGCGGACTGGCCCGGGTACTGGGCGGGCCGCGACGCGGCATTCTCGCCGCTGGCAACCACGCCTTCGCTGTTCAACGCCGTGGACTACGTCAACTGGATCCAGCAATGGGGCGGCGCAGAGCTTTATAACGAGATCTACGGCAACTTCGGCATGGTCTACCTGCCCTACGGCGTGACCAACAACGAATCCGGCTTCCGCACCAACGACCCGATCGTGAACCTTGACGACCTGCAAGGCAAACGGCTGCGTCTGTCCGGTCTTGAGCAGGGCAAACTGCTGGAACGTCTGGGCGGCAACCAGGTCTCGATGGCGGGCGGCGAAATCTATCAGTCGCTCGAACGCGGCGTGATCGACGGTGCCGAATTCTCAACCCCGAACGTCGACTGGTCCGGCGGCTTCCAGCAAGTCACCTCCTATTGGGCAACCCCGGGCTGGCACCAATCGGCCTCGGTCTTCGGTGTGATGATCAACAAGGCCTCGTGGGATGCCCTGAGCGCGGAAACCCAGGAAAAGCTCCAGATCGCGGCTGACGCAACCCTGCTGTGGTCGCTGGCCTTCACCGAAAAGCGCGCCACCGAAGCCTATGCAAAATTCGACGAAGCCGTCGAAATCAACCGCTACGACGACGAAACGCTTGAGCAGGTTCAAAAGATGGCAAACGAAGTCATCGTCGAAACGGCCTGTGAAAACCCGAACTCGGCCAAGGTTTACCTGAGCATGGTGGAATACCTGAACGATTACGCCCAATGGCGTGATGCTTCGGCGCCGTTCAACCTGGGCCGCACCCCGAATGGGCCGGACGCTGACGCGCTGCGTGATTGCGTGGAATAACCCTTCACGTGAAAGGCACTGAACATGGGAATGCGCGCTGCTATCCAGCGCGCATTTTCGATTCACACGGGGGGAAGCGCGAAAGGCCCGTTGCGCCCGCCATCGCAATGCTTTCCCACAGGCAGCGGTTTGGGCCAAGCGCCTGAAAATACGTTTGCTTTCTTCATGAAATCCATCACCCTACGACAAACGCTCCGGCAGGGGTATTCTGGGAAAGATGAAGCCCTTTCTTCTTTTTGAAAATATCCCGGGGTGAATTGGCCGCAGGCCAAGAGGGGCAGCGCCCCTTAAAACGAAGGGAGGCCCCATGCAGGGCATCGGTATTGTCATTCCAGCGGCGGGAAACTCCTCGCGGATGCGCGGGCGCGACAAGCTCCTGGAGCCCGTCGGCGAACTGCCTCTTCTCACTCGCCAAGCGCAACTGGCTCTGGCAACGGGCTGGCCTGTTCTCGTGACCCTGCGCCCCGGCGATGCGCGCGCCGGGGTCCTGCCCGAAGGGGTCGAGCCGCGCGGGGTGCCCGACGCCGCCGAAGGCCTCGCCGCCTCCCTCAGATGTGGCGCGGCCTGGGCACAGGCCCAAGACCTGGCCGCACTCATGGTGCTGCTGGCGGATTTGCCGGATCTCACACCGGACGATCTGCACAGCGTCGCCGCGTATTTTGCGCAAGACCCGACGCGGCCCTGCCGTGCCACCGATGACAGCGGCAAGCCCGGCCACCCGGTAATCTTTCCGGCCAGCTATTTCGACGCGATGCAAACCCTCCGGGGCGACGACGGGGCCAAACCCATCCTGGCGGACCACCCGGCCCGCCTTTGCCCCCTGCCCGGCCTGCGCGCCAGCACCGATCTCGACACCCCCGAAGCCTGGGCCGCATGGCGCGCCAGGCAGGCACGCGAATAGGCAACCCCGGCACCTGCCGGGGCTGCCCTACTCGAAACCGGAACAGCCCCCCAACCCGATTTCTGGTGACCGGCACACGGGATGTGCGCCGGCCCGCTGCAACCTATCGGGTTTAAGAGACCAGAAGCTTCGCTTCGTGCTTCTTGAGCGAGCGGCGCGCCGCCTGATAATCCTTCAGGCCCTCCGCGTCGCGCAGTTCGGGGAAAAGATCGTAGATCTCGTTGCGTTGCGCCTCGCCCATGCCATCCATGACCTGTTCACCGGGCTGGAAGCTTTCGGTCCAGGACCCGTTCGACAGGACAACCTCGTGCTGGTCGAACATGAAGTGGATGTAGCTGACGCTGCTGGCCTCGACCGTATCGACACCTTCGGTGCCCGTCAGGTGCTTGGCCGCGGCCAGAACCTCGCGCTCATCGAAATACAGCGCGCTGCGGTCGTTGTTGATCAGCAGGCGGTGCTGCGGGCTGACCATCATGTCACGCTCGGGCAAGCCACGGCCCAGCGATCCGGCCCTGATCAGAACCGGCTTGAGGTTCGGCGACTGGCATAACTCCTGACCGCTCAGATCCCGGCGCCCGACCCAGCGGATTTCCTGCAACCCGTTGTCGCGGGTGATCACCCGGTCGCCGATCTGCAGGTCTTCCACCAGGCGTTCGCCTTTCGGCGTGGCAATCACGGTGCCCGGCGTGAAGCAGGGGATGATATTCTCGATCTCGGTGAAGCCGAGGGTTCCCGAGACCGTCCCGTCGCCATCAAGGAATTCCACCGTGCCCGAGGTCGAATCACCATCGGCGTCAACGGTTTCCCCCACCACGCGGAAATCACCGCGTCCGCTCAGGTCCAGCGTATCGAAATCATCGCCGCCGGTGCCGCCATCAACCACATCGCCAGCCCCGGCATCGCTAAAGGTGTCGCGGTCATCACCACCGAACAGGGTGTCGTTCCCCTGGCCACCACCAAGAACGGTATCGTTCCCGGCACCGCCGTAAGCCACGTCGTTATCCGCGCCACCGTTCAGGACATCGTTGCCAAGGCCCCCCTCCAGCGTATCTTCGCCCTGATCGCCAAAGAGGCTGTCGTTGCCCTCGCCGCCAATCAGCGAGTCGTTACCCGAGTTGCCCCGCACAGAGTCATCGTCGATACCCGCGTCGACCGTGTCATTGCCGCCGCCTGCGATGATCTCGTCATCGTCGTCGCCGGTAAAGATGAAGTCATTGCCGGCCCCACCTTCGACGGTGTCCATGTCATCCATCGGGTCGGGGTCCGTCGCGTCGGGAATGCCGGTGTCTCCCGCAACCCCCGAAATGATCGTGTCATCGCCCAGACCACCCTGCAGGAAGTCATTGCCAAGACCACCGATAACCGTGTCATTGTCCATACCGCCGTTGACAAAGTCATCGCCGGTGCCTGCATCAATCAGGTCATCGCCACGGTCTCCGGTGATCGAGTCGTCACCCTCGCCGCCTTCGATCGTGTCCTCATCGGCGCCACCGACAACCGTGTCGTTGCCTTGGCCGCCAAGGATGGAATCCGCGCCGCCCTGACCAAGCAGCAGGTCGTCGTCGACGCCGCCGTCAATCGTGTCATCGCCGCTGCCGCCTTCGATGGTGTCATCGTCGTCTTCACCGTAAATGACATCATTGCCCGAGCCGCCAAGCAGCAGGTCACGCCCGTTTTCCGGAACCGGGTCGGTTGCATCTGGAACCTCGCCGTCGATCCCGGCAATCGGGTCATTGCCGAAGCCGCCCCAGATGGTGTCGTTGCCCGCACCGCCGTCGACGGTGTCCGAGCCATGGCTACCCGTCAGGCTATCGTTGCCGCCGTTGCCTTCGATGATATCGTCGTCGATACCGGCATTCACGGTGTCGTCACCGCTCCCACCCAGGATGGTGTCCGCATCGTCGCCCGTGGTGATCAGGTCATCGCCCGCGCCACCATCGACGAAATCGCGCCCGTCGTCGGGGTTGGGATCGCTCAGGGCCGGGAGGCCCGTGGCCGGATCGACAAGCCCTGCATTCGGCAGGATCGGGTCATCCCCCTCGTAATCCGAGAAGGCATCGACCCCGGCGTCGATGGTATCATTGCCGTCGCCACCTTCGATCGAATCGCTACCAAGATTGCCGTTGATATAGTCGTCACCGGTCCCACCAAGGATGGTGTCATCGTCGATCCCGCCGTCGATGCTGTCATTGCCCGCATCGCCCGAGATATAGTCGGCATCGTCACCGGTGCTAATGGTATCGTCACCCGCCCCGCCAAAGACCGTGTCCATGTCATTGAGCTGATCTGCCCCGGTTTCAAAGGCAAAGGGCGCCCCCGGGACCGGATCGTTGGAGAAGGTCTCGTAATCGTTCAGCGGATCGGCATTGCCCGTGTCGATCACGTCGTCACCGTCGCCCCCTACGGCGCTGTCGCTGCCGTCGCCGCCGATAAGGGTGTCGTTGCCGATGCCACCGTCGATGGTGTCGTCGCCTTCGCCACCGTCGATCTCGTCCTCGCCGTCTTCACCGAAGGCGATATCGTCGCCGGTGCCCGCATCGACCTCGTCGTCGCCAAGACCGGCTTCGATCGTGTCATTGCCGCCGCCCGCGTGGATGATGTCATCCTCCGGCGCTTCGCCGGGCAGGATCGCGTCGCCCGAATCCACCAGGTCGCCCTCGGGGTCGCCGGTATAGACATACCCGGGGTCGCTGTCGGGGTCGGTGGCGATCAACGCACCCTCGTCCCCGTTCGACACGATACCGTCCAACTCTTCGCCCGCGTCCATGGTGCTGAAATGCACATCGGTCACCCAGACACCCTGACTATCGGTGCCGCCGTTATCATAGTCGATCTCGATCCGCGATACCGGCCCGGTGACATCCACCAGAAGCGAGGTATCAGGGTCGGTCGGCGGGGTCACGAAATCGCTGTCCACATCGTTGCCGGTGGCCGTATCGCCACTGGTCAGGATGTCAGCCCCCGGTGTCAGGGTCACGTCAACCGGGTTCCCCTCGGCATCATAGGCCCGCACCGTTACGATATCGGTATAGTCAGCACCGCGTTGACCCAGATCCAGGTCGTTGATCCGGAACGATACACCCTGCACGTTGTCGCTGTAGGCGTCGTCGCTGGCGCTGAAATCAATCGTGGTGGTCGATGTGTTGTCGACACCGCCTTCACCGCCCGCGCCATACAGCTTGAGCGCCGACATCGGATCGAAAGTTTCGCCCGATGCGGTGTCTACATACTGACCGTACTCGAAATACCGCGCGAAAGCGCCTTCATCTTCCGAGGTGAACCCAAGCGTGACCTCGACACCCCCCGTGTCCACGGTTCCACCATCGTTAAGACTTGTCCCATTGGCGCCAAACAGCCCCCAGTCCAGAATAAGATCAGGCATTACTACCCCCCCTTCGACCTTTTAGTGCCGATGCTGAACCGGCAGCGTGACACGCCACCCCCAAGTGGCGAAAAAAACTTCACAACTCACTGCCTGACCGGAAGATAACGAAGTGCTGGTGATGCCCGGGCGGTTCCCGGTTCCCCACGTGGAAACCGAGCCTTTATTCAAAGGCAACGCGACCCGGTCCACAACACTCCGCCCTATCCGAAGATAGGCAGGATCGTCATGACGGTCGCCCCCGTGACCATTTTTCGACACCCCCCAGTTGGGCACGTCTGTTGTAACCGTCGCGGTAAGGATCACGAAGGGGAAAAATGTCCGAAAAACGATCAAATCGGGGCACATCTTGCCGGGACCGCCCCATTTTCACCCCATTTGAAAGATCGAACACCGGGCATTGTTTTCCGTTCTAAAACTGTCAGAAAATAGAATTTTCTACATTATATCAGTGGCTTGCGGACTTTCGTCACCTATCAATCATACACGCTCACGTAGAAAATGAACCGCAGCTTGTATCCATTTGCGAAACAATTGAAAAAGGCGAAAAAAAGGCAGCCCGGGCCATGAATTGGTTAATACAAACCGCTTAATTCGTGTTCAATTTTCCGCATTTTGCCGCAAAAGCCCGGATCACGAAACAAAGTCCGGCCATGAACGGCGAATCTATGCCCCGCCACCACCGAATCGTTGCCCCCGCCCGTCGCCTGTATCGGCATGGATGCACAGACCATGACAGGGCGCCCGCCAACGGCGGTTAATCAGGAAAAGACAGGGAAATGGTGCCCAAGGTGGGCGTCCGAATATCGCTTTAAATCAGATAAATAGAAAATGCCGTGGGTAATATACGGGGAACCAAGCCAGCAATGTGCAAAAAATGCACATTGCCCAAAACGAAAAACCCCCGACCGCTTGGGCCGGGGCAAGTCTGATTTTGGCAGTTACATCCCAAACGGCCAAGGTCGCCGCCATGGAACGGCCCGAAAGCGTCGGGCGCGCATAACCGCGACGTGCGGCTATTTCAAAACCCAGACAAGCACCCGTGGGTCTCGCACATTTTATCCTGGTAAATGATCCATCGGCCGAGTTGGGGCGCGTCCGTCGCAATGCTTTTGATCACCGGCGCGGGCACGTCTTTAGGTGGTGGGCGCGACACGTCCTTGAACAGCGCGTCACTTGTCAGGACAGGCCCCGGACAGGCGGCAAGTAAGCTCACGCAACAGGCCATCACCGGCCATAGTATCCACTTCATCTTTCGCATCCTCCGCGTTTTCGCGATGGCCTAACCGCGCGGCCTTGGCGTCGTCGGCCAGTTCCGTGCGCACATCATTCTTGGCGTCCTGCCTGACAACGGCGATGACAATGATAAGGGCGATCAGACCGGCGGCGGCCCACTTTGCCCACTTCGGCACGACAAGAGAGGCCAGCCAATTCACGTCGCCAGCCCCTTGAGGCACAGAGTCACCTCATCGGCCCGGCGTCGTACCAGACCGCGAACGACGCGCTGCCCGGCCTTGTTCCACCACCCAATTGCCTTGCAGCCGCCCCGGATGTCCCCGGCGTTCAGGCGGCGCGTGGCGGTGCTGCGCCCTGCCCCCCCAATACCCACGTTGTAAGCCAAGCTGACATAGGCCGCGTCCCGTTCGGGCGTCAGGCGGTGCTGCTTTGTCTCGGGCGTGAAATGCTCGTGCAGCCCGTCGCGGTATTCCGCCACCTCACGGGCCAGCATGGCGCGGCACTCGGCTTTCGTGTAGCTATCACCGGGTCGCACCCCCTTGGTTTCGCCGTAGCATACCGTCCAGACGCCCACGATGTCTCGGTAGGCCGTAGTGCGCAGTCCTTCCCACTTGGCGATCAGAGGCACGGCTACAGACAGCGTAGCGGCTTCTGTGGTGCCTTGGGCCGGTTTCGGCTGCTCCGGCACCCCTGCCGCCATGAGGAAGGCCATGAGGGCCACCATGGCGGGGCTGCGGGTGATGCCTGATATTGTCTCTTGCTTAATGTACCGCGCGATCTCGACCGCGACGTAAAGGGCCGCGCCAATCAGGAACCACAGGCGGGGATTTGTATCAATGCCGGTGGCCCAGAATATCGCCTCGGGCGCAATCATGCAGGCAAAGGCCGCGCGGTTAACCCATAGAGAATATGACCGCCAAGCAATGCGCCCGGCGTCTTTCACGAGTTTCATTCTTCGATCTCCTTGATGATTGTCTTGGAAAGCTCCACGCCGCCCAGCCGGAAGCTGCCGATGTGCCATGTCCACGTTGCGGACCAGCGGTAACCCTGCGGATCGGCAAGGCACGGCTCGGCCCATGACGCGATATTCCATCGCCCCAATTCAGCCGGATCATCGTACCTGTCTGGGCCACCCTTGATCTCGCAGTCCTGCCCGCCGTGTGTCTGCGGCGAGATCGGGTCAACTGTCTCGATGAAGGAAATGCGCGGGCGCGGCAGGCCGAGGTAATCACCGGGGAATGTTCGATCAACGGTCACATCCCCGTCCGCTTCGACCCAAACCTCGGAAGGCCAATAGACAAGCGCCGTGGCGGGCAGGAGCTTAGCGGCAAGATAAATCGACGCGAGAAGGACTAAGGGGCGCCTAATCATTTTGCAGGCCCGCCGAAGCTGGCCACCCACGCGGCCAAGGAAATGATGTGATCCTTGAAAAAGACAAAGCCGCCGATGATGACTGTGGCCCATGACATCCATGGACCTAGTTTTCGCACTCGGGTTTTCGCGCCCTCCCACCATATCCGGTCCTCGGCCATAGCCATAAGTGCTGCACGCTGCTCCGGCTCCAAGTCGCCCCAATGCTCGGGAATTTTTGTCGGGTCTTTCAATCTCGGGCCTCAATTCTTATCTCTTGGCGATCTGGGCGACCGCGTAGAACAGCAGTGCGATGGTCAGTTCGGTCATGAGACCACCCAATGCGCGTCTGCTGTGACGTCTTGCGGAATGCCAGCCTCGAATGGTGCCGTGCCGTCCTTCATGGCCCACGAGATCGCCATGATGTCCTCGAACCAGTTCATCGCCTGCGTGATCAGTTCGATCATCTGGTCAGGGGTTAGCATGTGGATCACGTTGTCCCTGTCACGGACGCGCAAGACGGGGTCTGTGGTGCCTGCCGCCTTGTAACCCTGTGCCTTCGCCAGAAGGCCCAGATACACTGTCCGATCAAAGTTCCGTCCGGTGAGCGGAATGGGGTCCGAAATGCCAGTGACGGAGAGGGCAGCGCCTGCCTCAAGGCGTCTGGTGCGCTCGTGATCCACTTGATCCGCCGTCACTGGTGGCAAGGGATTGGTTAGGTTTTCCCCATCCCATAGTTGGCCGGGAAGAGCCTCCCCTTCTTGCAAACCTTCCTCTTCGCCATACTTGTCGTGAAATTCCTCGATGGATGCCACGTCGCGCCAGACCCGCACGACCACTCCATCTACTGCTTTGAATACCGGCATACTTATTCCCTCCAAAAGACCAAGCGCGTATAAACCTCGCCATCACCGCGGTTCGCAGCGGCGCTAGATGCTGTGTTGTTCTTGTTGACTTCCAGACGATAGGTTTTGCCCGAGAAAACCTCTGCACCGCCGAGTGAGTTATTCTGGCCACCGGCTGCTGATGAAACGCTCATGCCTTGCTGCACGACCACACTGTCCGTCACGTTGTAGATCCGGGTCTGAAAGTTGTCTCGGTTGGGGTAGGACCACTCCACCCACCCATTGACGCTGGGTGTGAACTCATTGCTGGACAACGACAAAACTGACCGTTCGTTGCGGACAGTCGTGTTAAGTTCGATGGTGATCCAGGTGTTCGATGATGTGATTGTTGTGCCAGCAATCCCATCCGCCGTTTGCTCTTCAAGAACAGCATCCGGAGCGCCGCCTTGATACTGCCACTCTGGCTTGTCGTCACCAACAAGTGGCGTTTTTGCGGTCAGCACCTGCCCGGACTCGCCGAGGCCAAGGTTCACAATGTCACCGTCGGCGTTGACGTAGAGCAGGTCGCCCTCCGCGAGCGTCAGGTCACCGAGGCCCTCCAAAGCAGCGAGATTGCCCGTGTCGTACACACGAAGCCAAGGCGTCCACACCCCGGAATCCACAACGCGGGTATACAGGTTGCCCTTATCCGGAGCAGGGAAGAAAGACAGGAAGTATTGCGTACCAGTAGTTGCGGTCCACGCATCTGATCTCAAAGAGCCCGCCGAATTTCCCAGTGGCGCATTTTCGGTCGATACAGCGACGCGTTGAGTGCTACCCCATAGCGGATCATCGCAGTCAGCGCAGTCGGGGCCAATTCCAAGGTGCCCCCCGTCACCGACCTTTGTAATTGCGTTTGGTGTGTTGTCATCTTTGCCTGTGGTGATGACCGCAAAGCCAAGACCGCTCTCATTGGCCTTTACCTGAAGGAGCTTGCCGCCGCTGCCGCTTAGGTCGGGAAGATCACCTGCCAGCGCTGCCGCTGTGGCTTGGTCCGACTTCTCTGACACCCACTCGTTGGTTTGGTCCATGTAATCAGCGAAGGTTTCCCAAAACAGGATGTTGCTTTCCGCACGCTCCTTAAAAGTATCCGGGTCACTTCGGAGGGCGGGGGCCGGAACAGTGGGTTTGGTAGGCTGCGCCATCAGACGACTCCTTGTACTTCAATTGCGATTTCTGCGTGATCAGGGCCGAGATAGACTTCGCGATACCCGCGATAAAAGCCGTACCCGATGGCCGCGATCCGAGAGTTTTCATCGGCGATCCAGACCGCAGGGATGCCACCGCGCAGGCGGTTGAAAATCTGCACGATGGAAAAGAGGTTTTCGCGCGGGACAACTGTGTTGATGTCAAAGAGGCGGGTCGCTGGACGCTGCACGGACGTAAGGTCACCGTACTCGTCAACCTCAACATAACTGTAATCGAGGCCAGAGAACCGCGTATCCTGCGTGGCGACCCCCATTTCGTCCAATCGGCCAAAGATTATCTGACCGGCCGAAACTGTTGATGTGGAAGTCAGGGTCACAACGATGCGTGGGATAGCCAAAACGGGAAGATCACTGAATACGAACTCGGTCAGCGGTCGATAAGGCTCCGTGAAATACGCCAGCCAGTCCGTGACGGCGCTTTCATCAAGCAAATCTTCGCTTCGGTCGTAAATCTTCTCCGCATCGGCGTAGACCTCGACCCGCACGTCATCTGCCGAAAGGCCGAACCCGGCGACGCCGCCAATGAACACCTCTGGCGTCAGTTCAATCTCGATTGACCCTGAATTTGTCGCCAATCGGCTGGGCTTCTGGTCAAACAACTTCCACCGATTGGTGGCACTGATGACCTGCCAATTCACCGGGTCGGGATCATCAATGAGCGGATCGGCAAGCGCCGCAACCTCGACATCGGGATCGTTGTCCAGATTGCTATCCGTCAGGGACCGATAGACCGTATGCGTGGCGGTGCTGATGACAAAATCGCCCCGGTCATAGCTGGTGCTTTGGTCCCACTCGGCATAATCATCTTCGGTGATGTTGATGCTCGTCAGCGTGCTGTCCGTCACCGGGAATGGCGTCAGAATCTTCATACCTGCGACTCCAAATTGCCGCGCCGCGTTTCCTGATAAAGCCGGTCACTCAAGCGGGCGTTGTTGATGTTGCCCTCGCGGATCGCCCTCACCACCTCTTTAAGCAGGTCTTTGGTTTCCTCCGCGTCCCTGATCTCCTGAATATTCGCCCGGTATCCATCCGCCGTGTTCGCGTAGATCGCATCGGCAGATGTGCGATAGAGCGGGCTATCAAGAAGGCTGTTTGTCAGGGCGTCCGCGCCATCGGTGATTTGGGCAAAGGCCGGGGCCAATTGGATCAGCGCAGCGGTCAATTCATCGTCACCAAGCGCGTTGGCTTCGTCCACCAAAGCCCGGAACGCCGCGCGGCTTTTCGGCAAGGCGTCAATGCCGAGGGCATTCAGTTCCTCGGTCAGAACCTCGGTGGCACGCTTGGTCCTCTCAGCGTCTGAATAGAAGTTCTGGTAGTACGACGAAACCGACGCGTTGAACTGGTCCAAGCCGCCAAACAGATCAATGAACGACGACGCCGCATCAGCGCCAGCAAGGCCGATCTCCTTGAGTTGCAGGCCAAGGGTGTCGAAAGCCCCATTTACTGCGCTCAGGGCATTGCTCAGGCGCTCCAGCGTGTCGAAAGAGGTTTCCCCCGCCCTGCTGAACTCGTCGGTCGTCAGAACCCTGTCCGCCATGCCGACGGCCAGCTTGTTGAGTTCATTTTGAAGGTTCTCTTGCAGCTTGTCGGCGTGCGGACCGCTGGCCCAGATCGTGAAAGCCTCACCTGTGAAGTCGTCAATGGCCTCAGATGCGAGCCCAAGCGTATCGGCCATGTTGCGCACGGTATCGGCGAGACCTGTCGAGGTGTCATCGAGCATGCGCTGCATTTCCTCTTCGAGCGGCTTGTAGACCGTCTTGGAGCTTTTGAACGCACCGCCTTTGTAGAAGTCGAATGACTGAACATCAGCGCCATCCGGCCCAAGGGAGCCTCGCACACCACTGCCATAATAACTCCGGCTGAAAGCCTTGGTCAGCGCCTGTGCGGCAACAGCCACCGCACCGATCACAGGGGCGGCCGCGCCAATGGCACCGGCAATGGAAGTCAGGGTCGGCGCGGCAATAGCCGTGCTGATCTGCCCACCGATGCTGGCAAGACCCATTCCAAGACCGCCGCTAATCGTGGCACCTATGGTATTGGTCAGACCACCAACAAGGGCGCTGCCGATGCCGCCAATGCTGCCCAGAAGGCCACCGGCGTTGCTCAGGCCGCCAAGAACACCGCCGCCACCGCCAATGACGCCCCCGGTTGCAGCGCTGGCGGCACCAGCCACCCCGCCACCTGACAAGCCGAGTCCAATCATGATCTTGTTGCGGGCTGCCAAGGCGATCATGTTCACAAGTAGGCCCTTGAAGGCGTCCCAAACGCTCGAAACAAAGCCTTTGAAATCCTTGAAGCCACTGGAAATAAAGCCGGCCCAAGCATGAGAAACATCGTCGATGCCCCGGATAAGCGTCTGGGCCTTTGCCTTGCCGAAGTCTTCTGCGGTCATGGCCGCGTCCTCGAGGGCTTCGTTAAACGCCTCGGCCTCTGATACGGGAAGATCCTTGCCGAGTTTCTTGGCGGCTTTACTGGCGCCACCCGCGCTTGTCTCAACACGCTTCAACCCGCCAGCGGCTTCAACAGAAGCAGTGTGCATGCGAGAAAGTTTGCTGCCAACGTCCCCAAGGGTTTCCGACAACCCGGCAACAGCTTCCGATCCGACGACGCTTTTGATCACAGTGCCAAGCGCACCGGTCGACTGGCTGATCATGCCCAATGCTGGACTGAGGGCGCTCAGCCCTGCGCCAATAGTGCGGAACAGCCCAACGACCTTGGAAAGCGCGTCGTAAATGCTGGCGGCCGCACTCCACACCCCATCAAGGGTGTCCACAAGCAAGCTGGCGCGGGATGATGTTTCACCAATGGCGTCTGCCGTAAGATTGAACGCGGCGGCGATCCTCTCGCTCAGCTTAACTCCTTGAGCTTCTTTGTTGTTGCGATCTTCGATTTTGCCATTGATCTCGGCAAGGGCTGCGTTGATCTCGGCCATCGCTGCCTGCTCTTCTTCGGTCAGAGCAACTTTCAATCCCAGATCGGCGATGAACTGCTTTTGACGATTAAGCATATCAACAAGATGCTGCTCAGCATTTTCGTACTGCTCAGCATCAGCGATCCGCACGCTATTGAGCGCATCCCGAGCAACCTGAATGTCGTCAAGGATTCCCTGATAGCGCTCGGATTGTAGGGCAAGGGCCCGGCGCTCTTCTTCAATGGCAAGAATTTCCTCGCGACGGGCACGTAGCTTGGCCGCCATAAGCTCAAGCTCACGGGTGCTCATTTGAACGCCCTCGGCTTGCAGTTTCTGGTATTTCTCGAGGGCCACCATCTGATCGCCGATGGCAATCGTGATGTTGTCGAACCCAGCCTCCAGAGCTTCGTTGATGATATGTTGGTTTTCGGAAGGGCGCACGAGGTCGCCAATTGCCTCACCAAAGTCGGCGACAGCATCAACGACAGTCGTGATCCCGCGCGCAAGCATTGTGATCGTCTTGATCACGCCACGCACTACAGCCGTCAGCCCAGCATCACCCAAGGCGATGATAAGCCCTTGGATCGAAGACCAAAGGCTGTCGATGTCGCCACCGAGGTTATCACGCATCGTATCGGCCATGCGCGCGGACTCGCCCTCGACATCCATCAGTGCCCCGGTCAATTCTTCAAGGCGACCGGTTTGGCTGGTCAGCGCCAGAATCGCTGGGCCGCCTCGATCACCAAAAACAGTCAGTGCATCAGCCGCAGAAAGTCCGGCATCGGATAGCCGTTGCACGATCTCGGTAAGATCGTTTGTCTGCGGATTGAGGTTTTCCATTTCCAGCCCGAGCGAACGAAGCGTTGCCACTGCATCCTTGGTCGGGTTGGCCAGCGAGGAAAGAACACGCCGCAGGCTTGTCCCTGCCATGCTGCCCTGAATACCCGCATCAGAGAGAACGCCAATCGCCGCGGCCGCGTCTGACATCGACACCTCAAGCGAAGACGCAACGGGACCGACATAGGACATCGCATCACCAAGTTGCTGCACGTCCGTATTGGCGCGGCTCGAAGCCGCAGCCAAAACGTCAGCAACAGCAGCCGAATTCTCAGCCTCGATGGCAAAGGCTGACATGATGTTCGAAGAAATATCTGCTGCGCTGCCAAGGCCCATGGCCGACGCCGTGGCAAGGTCAAGCACAGCGGGGATCGCCTCAACGGCCTCGGATGCCGAAAACCCGGCGCGAGCAAGGAACTCAAGCCCCTGCCCCGCTTGCTTGGCGGTAAACTCGGTTGTTGAACCAAGATCGGCTGCAATGTCACGCATCGCCGCCAATTCATCAGCAGAGGCCCGAGACACTGCGCCCACCGTACTCATCTGCTTCTCGAAATCCGCAAGAGTGCGAACGCCGCCACCGATAGCTGCCATTGCCCCGACCGTTGCCGTGATCGCAATTGCCGCGCGCTTCATGCCGGCAGCCATCAGTCCGGTGGACTTTTCAACGCCATGTGCAGCGCCTTGGGTCTCCTTGCCCGACCGGACAAAGCGATCCATTTCTTCGCGCGTTTTCCTTACAGGACGCGAATCCACGTCCATGCCGAGAAAGGCCATATCCATTTGGGGGGAGTCCTTGATAAAGCGGGGCCGTAGGCTTAGCGTGGAGCGCCGAAACCAACGGAGAAGTTCAGATGATCAGATTTATTGCCCTTGGGGCCGCATTGACGCTTGCGGCCTGTAGCGAACCAGCCACGGTCGCCGACCGGCAAAGCGCGGATTACGGCCGGGCGATGGCTCAGTCCGAATGCGAAACCATCGCCAAGCAGAACATTTTACAGGGGTTGAAAGACCCGCAATCGGCGCGGATCACCTACGGCACATGCGAAAAAACCGTCATGCACTCGATCCCGATCATGGGCATTCCAAAGCAAGCCGGGTATCGCATCGTCGCAAGCGTCAATGCCAAGAACAGTTTTGGCGGCTACACAGGTGCGCAGCCGTGGGTCGTGCTGATGAAAAACGGTCAGGCGATCCGAAGGACATATCCGCACGAAGGTGCGCAACTGCCCTACTGATCCCCTTCCTCTTCTTGCTCCATGGGTTCGATCCCAAAGAGCTTGCAGCCAGTGCGGTATCCCGCCAGGTAGGCCAGAGCCATATCGTGGACTTGCTCAATCTCCCAAGGCTCAGATATACGCTGCGTGCCTTGGGCAAAGGCCACGATCTCGGGCCAGTCCACAACCCTCATGCCACCCATGTCGCCGTGGCGGATCGGGCCAAGCACCTGCATTGCCTCTAGCAGATATTCACCGCGCGACAGGTCTGGCATTCTCGGGCGCTTGCCCTGCTTTTCAAGGGCTTGCAATCTCGTGCAATCCCACTTGATTTTCCATTCGCCGTGTTCCGGCGTGCCTTGATAAAACCCCAATTGCCGCGCGGCGAGTTTCAGCCTTTCGAGGTTTTGCCGAAAAAACGGCTGCCGTCCTCCGCCGCCTTGATCATTTGCTGAGCAAAAGGTTCGTTGGCCATTTCGAACTTCGGCACTTCGATCAGCTCCCCGTTATCGTCCTTGATCTCATGCGTGATCGGGCTGCCGTCAACGTCTTTGACGATCCGCATTTCGGGAAAGGTGCCGTCTAGAACCTTACGGATTAGTTCGGGATCTTCGCCAACGGGCTGACCATCATATTCCATCTTGTCATCCGCCCGGATGATGTACTTCATGGCTCCGTCAATCAGGCGCTCGTGCAGGCGCTCCATTGCGGCTTCCTGTGTCTCATCGTCTTTTGCCGCGTCCTTGGCCTCTTTCTGCATTTCTGCAAGACGCATCTGCACGCTCCGGGCCGCAGTGCCGCGCACGTAAAAACCGGGGGCGCCCTTGCCAGTAGCGAGGGGTTCGCCGGTGTAAGGGTGGCGCAGGGGTTCGAAAACGCCTTCCTCGGCCCGCTTGCGGCCATCGAATGAACTCATGTCCATGTTGGGTAATCCTTTGGTTTCAGGTTTCGATAAAAGCGGCGCGGCACAGGATGAAACCACCTTCCAGCGCCGCGCCTACCCTCGGAAGGGATTTAGGAGCCGTCTACCTTGGTAAACAGCGTGATCGGGCGGAACTCGAAGCTCTCGCCCTTGTAGGCGTCCGGCTCACGCGCGGCCTGCATCACGGAGCCGACAACGCCTTGGATGTAGTAAACATCCCCGTCCGGGTCGGTGATTTCGAGCGTGCATTCCTGTGTGCCGTTCTCATTGTCCCGAACGATGGTCTGGCCCGCGTCGTCGCGGTCATAGACATACGGTACGGTGAAGGGCGACACGATCTTCGAGCCGTTGTAGTGTTGCGTCACGCCGTTTTTCAGAAGCGTGACGGTGCCAGCGTTCGAGGTGTTGCCGGTTTCGGGAACCGACAGAACCTTGCCGATTTCGGTGGTGCTGATTGCGCCATATGCACTGGCGTCTTCGGTTGCCGGGACGCTTGCCGCAATTGCGACGGTCACGCCCACGAGCGTTGTGGGTGCATTTGCCATAGTGGCCTCCTATGCTGAGTGATCCCGGCATGTCACCCGCACAGGGGACCGGCCCGCCGGGGAGGCCGGATTACGTTGCGCCTGATGGCGCGTTTTCAGTCAGCCTTAGCGCGGTAAAAGACCGCGACAGGCACGCGGTAATCCGCATCGGTGGGGTATCCGCCTCGGATTTCGGCAGGGCGTCGTATGACGATCTCGCCGTCAGTGATGGTGATGCGCTGTCCTTCTGGGAACAGCGCCGCCACAGCGTCGGCATAGTCCAAAGCGTCGTCTTCACCGCCGCCTTGATCCACCACCACTACGGCAGTGAATTGCCCTGTTTCAGACAGGATTTCATTGCCCTTGAGCGTGCCGCCCTCACGGTCGATCCCGGTAAAGGACATTTCGAAGAATGGGCGGCCACCGGTCGGCTCTACGTTTGGATGCGCTCTGTTTGGGCCAATGTTGGCCGATACGAGGCGGGATTTCAGGGCGTTGCGGATGTCTTTCGTGTTCATGGTATTTGCACCTTTGCCCTTGCTGTTGCAGCTCGCACATAGCCCTGCCATTTGGCGGCCGCGTCATCACGCCAGAATGTGCCGGGATAACTGTCGAAACCGTAGTGGATCGCCGGAGCATATGGCGCATTGGCCCCGCCCCAGACAAACCGAACTCGGTCGCCGCCTTTGAGTTCACCGATCACCATCACATAGCTGTTCTCGCCGGTGCCGCTGATCGCGGTCGATCCCATCAAAGTCGACTGTAGAGAGCCGGCCAAAGCCCCAAGATGGCGCGGGATAACGCCGCGTTTGAAAGTGCCGCCTCGTGTCAGGCCCGCCCGGATGTCGATGCCTTTCAACAGGTCGTTCGTAGATTGGCGCAGAATGGCGTCTTGTCGACGCTCCATCTTTCGCGCCCATTTGTCCAAATCCGCAAAGCTGTATTTCGTCATGCGGCACGGGACTCCATCGCCGCCTGCGCGATCCAGTCGATGTCGATGCGCTTCACGCAGCGACAGTTGATGATTTCTTTGGCCGGGGCGCCAAGTGAACGATCTCCGGGGCGCATCATGCGATAACCCGCTCCGGTCACAAACGCCTCGCCATGGCGGCGCACCTGACCATCCATGGCCCGGTGACTGTCTCTCGTCGCGCCATCCTCGGACGCATCCCATTCGCCGCTGACGTTCTGGGCCGACAACTTGCCGTCCTCGATCATCTGATCCAGCCCTTCGTCTTGCGCAGCGTGAGTGCTTCCAAGAAGCTCCGTGCGGGCGATGGCTTCGCCGCGATTGCGCAGCATGCGGTTTTCCATTCCAACCATCATCTTGCGGGCCTTCTCGGCCGGGACCGGCTTGCCGTCGCGAATGGCCCGGCGCACGATACCGTCGAACCGCTTGTCGCGGGTCTTGCGGGTCAGGTAGTTCCGCATGGCCGCAGGATCGCCGGAGCGAAGCTCTGACAGGGCACGGGCTTTGTTTGCGGCGTCACCGCTGTGCAGGCCTACGATCCCGCCTTCGCGCTTCCCTGTGGCCCGATTCACGCGGCCCACGAGATCAAGGGCCGTGGTGCGGGGTGAGGTGCCTTTCTCGATGTTGGCCACGAGAAGTTGCCTGACGCTTTCGCGCTGGTCCTCGATGATTTCGGTTATCAAGCGAGAGGATTGCGTGCGCAGCCATTCTTCGGCCCTCGGGTTGCGGGCATCGAACATCGCCCGGGCCTGCACACCGGCGGCCGAGGCTTCCGCCATCCACGCCGCCATGATCGCATCACCGGCCTCTTGATAGGCCTGTGTCAAGCCACGATCCAAAGGCGCGAAATACGCCCGCTCTAGGTTGAGCAACTGGATCACGCGGGCGGTGTCGTTCGCCGCAATGGCCTCGATCAGAAGGTTGAGCTGAACGTCGCTCTTGATGTTCTGCACGCTGTCGAGAAAAGCTCGGCGCACACTGGGTTCCAGCCGGTCAGCGATTTGCGCCAGCGTTTCACGTTTTGCCATGTCGGGTTGCCTATCGTTTGAGGCCGTTCGCCCACGCGGTCCAAGCCGCAAGCCAGATCAGCATGTGCCACGCGCCAAGGGCGCGGGCCTGCTCAAACGCGGCGGCGCTTTCTTCTGGGTAATCGTCAAGGATCGTGCGGCGGGTCAAGTTTTTACACCAATGACGCGGGACAGCCAGTTGAGAAAAGGCTCAATCCATGAAAACGGCGGCACCTGCTCAAGCTGAAACATGAACTCGTCTACCGCGCGCTCCAGCCTTCCAAATTTATGATCTTCCGGCCACTGGTAGGGAGCGCCGTGACGATTGGTGCTGCGCATGTAATCAATCGCGCGTTGGATTTCCTCTTTCGATAAAGGGGTCATGTCACCAAATCCACTTCCCAGAATACGTCAACACCACCGGGGGCCAATGGCCAAGCCTCGTCAATCTCGTGGATCGCCTCGGATTGTTCCTGCTCAGTCAATGCCGCCACCGCGTCTTTATCCAGCCCCACGAATACCTTGTCGCCCTTTGCCGGGGCAATGCCTGCGCTTGTCGAAACGTAGAGCGTGCGCCGCGTCTGGCCTACCAAGGTGCCGGAATTGTCGCGCACTTGCTCATTGAGGTCAACGGCGGTGATTGTCGTGTCCGCTTCGGTTTGCGTGGGCGCCCACTCCGGCCCGCTGTTCGTGATCTTGCGCAGGGTGGCGTGCTGTCCAAATCGGGCGATCAGCCTTTCCGCCGTGGCCCGAGATTTGGTGTAGTCAAAGGCCATGGCTCAGTTCTTCCTTTCGCGCTTCGTGTAGTCCCAGATTAGGTACGAAACGGCGATGCCGAATTTCACTCCGAGAAGAAACACGATCACGTTATGCACGACGATACTGAAAACGCTCATAGGTCAGAAAACAACAGGCGGGCTGCGATGGTGCGCAGGCCGTCTTCGTCGCCCTTGTCATTGACGTTAACGCCCTTGAAGTCCTCGGCGGTCACGCTGTCGTCATAGTGCGCAAGGATCACGTCAAGCAGTTCGCCCCGGTTCATCTTTGCCACATCGGCGCGGCTCAGGCCCTTGGCCTCCGGTTCATCATAGGCCACGGTCAGGGTTTCCGCGCGCATATGCCGGGCGATGAACGGCTCCTTCGCAATCCGGGCGAGGGTACCCGCCGAAACGGTCAAATCGCCCTCAGCGGGGATCGTGTGGCCCGTGCTGGCGGTAATCGGCTGGTCAGTTCGGTTGGTAAGTTTAGGCATTTTCGGTCTCCTTGGTTTCAATCTCGGGCTTCCCCAAAAGCACCGCAGTCCAGCCGCTTAGGCTGCGCATCCGGTCCCGATATTCCTCTGGTAGGGCCAGCCATTGCCGCCGAAAGCCGTCTGCCGCTTTCCACGGGTCACCGCCAAAGAAGTGCGGCGTCTGTGTCAACGGCACACCACAAAGCACAGCGCGGTCAAAGCCCAAGTCGATCAGCGCCACCTTGGTGGCAAACAGGCCCGACGATCCGCTGTGCGTCTGGCCGGGGAAGGCGTATTCTGTGAACTCCACGTTTGCGGGCAGTCGCGCCCGGCGGTGCGGCTGTGCGGCGGCGGGATGCGCAATCAGGCGCTTGGGCGGCGGGCCTTGCCGTTTATCCAGCCAACCCTTGTGGGTGAAAAACTCGGGATGCAGCGAAACCCAAGCATCCAATTCACCGGGCCATTCGGCCCCGGCGTCATTGCAGGCAACAACGCCCTGATATTCCCCTTGATACGCCGCAATATCGTCATGCAGGCAGTCAGCCCCGCCAAGCACAAGAGCGGTTTTCATGCGCTGCACACCGCGAACACATGCACCGGGCAGTGCTGCACCACGGTCTTTCCGCCGTGGTCGCTGTGCGTGAATGTCACCTTGCCAGCCTTGCCGGTCTTCACGTTCTTGAACCCGGCCCGTTCCAAATCCACGCGCAGCCCGCTTTCCGTCCATCGGCGGTAGTCCTCTGGATACCCATGCAGCGGGAACGCGGTGAGTGTCGTAAACACCGCCACGCCACCGGGGCGAAGGACACGCTTGATTTCAGCCAGCGCAATATCCGGGTACTTCACATGCTCCATAACCTCGGAGCAAAGCACCCCGGAATAGCGGCCCGTCCAGTCCTGCGGCATGGCGTGCAGGTCGGCAACAACATCCACGTTCTCGCCGTCCTGAAAATCCATGCCCGTCCATTTGCCTTGGGCAAGGTCGCGGTTGATGATCCACCACTTGCCGGGGCCGTGTGACCGAGAGCCAACTTCCAGAACATCATCGCCCAACTTATCGGCGTGTCGCTCAATCCACGCCCGCACATTGCCGCGAACCGTGCCAATTGGAATGCCGTTGCTGGTTTCAGTCATTTCAGGCGATGCCCCATGCCAATTCCCGGCCTTCCGGGGTAACCTTTAATACCCGCCACGCGGCGCGGTTCGGGCCGATATAGCGCCTTTGCGATGCCCTTGGTGGCCCAGAGGCGAATATCAATGAATTTCTCGCCAGAGCGGCACGCTTTTGCCAGAGCCGCCACCCCCTCGCCTTTCATGGCCGTGCTGCACAAGCTGGCGTGCTTGGCGTTGTTGCACTCGCGCTCAGTCCCGTTCAGGTGCCGGTACAGGCTATGACTTTCGCCCACCAGATCGGCGTCATTCAGCCATTCATCGCAGGTTGCCAGCCAGTCCGGCGCGTATGCGTCGTCATCCTCAATAATTGCCACCCGGTCGGTACAGTAGGGCAACCCGGCAAGGATATTCCGCGCCTGCGTATTCTGCCCCGGCTGCCAAAGCGGCTCGGGCCGGATATGCACGATCTCCCAGCCTTCGATCTCGGGTGTCGGCATGGCCTCGGGCCCGTCATCGACAATGATCCATTGAACGGGGCCTTGATAGTCCTGTGAACGCATTTGATTGACGCAGGCAGCAAAGGCTTCTGGACGGGCGCCGGTTGGCGTCAAAAGGATCATCATTGATTATCCCTGTTGAAGTATGCCAGCACTTCGCTCACCAGCCACTCGGTCAAGTAGCAACGCACCTCGACGTTGTCGGGCGTGATCGGGATGCCTGTGAACTCGCAAAGGTAATCCGCAACGTGAACCGCTTCGTGAACAACCGTTGCGATCCGCGGGTTGTCGGTTTTGAAAACCATCCAGAAAACCGCGCTGCCGTCTGGGTGATCGCTGTATCCGGCCCCAGCCTCGCCCATGACAATGGAAGGGCTGCCAAGGCGGCTCAGTTCTTCGCACGCTCGATCAAAATCAGTGAAAACAAAAACAGACTGACGTAGCCAATCACTGTAGATGATGTGGTCGCAGTCGACTTCGGTTTTGACAGGATCGCTCATACCCGCATTGTCTCCCCTGACAGCTTCGACTGCCCTCCGTTTTTCAGGAAGGCACCGATCAGGTCGCGGACAGCCAGAATGACCGGTCGGGCGCCCTCGGCATCGTAACTGGAAAGGTCGTATACGGTCGAAAGGGGCCCAACCTTCTCCGACTTGACGCGCTCGTGCGGCGTGTAGGTCGGGGTCATGGCGCCGGGGGTGGTCAACTCGACGCGCGCCACCTCAATCGTGGCGTCCTTGATCTCCTGCGGCACGCTGTCATAGGGCACTGCGTACCCATCCCGGTCGACAAGGTCGGTACGAGGAAAAGCAAGTGCCTGCTCTCCATCCGCATTGCCACGTCCTTTGCGCTTGAAGCCGTCCCATGCCCAGCTATTCGACATGAAGTCCGTAGCCCGCACGATAGCTTGCTCGATCAGTGGATCGGTCGTGTAGCTATGCCCCCGCAGATCGCAGAAGGCTTTGAACTCTGCGAGGGACACGAAGGCATTGGCGTTGGAAAGGCCCGTGCCATCTTCGACAGTCAGCGCCATCAGTCAGCGCCACCATCACTTGCGGCTTTCTTTTCACGGTGAGCGCGGATCGCGTCGATGGCGTCCTCTTTCGTCGAAATCGGCGAGTCCGAAACCTCGGCCGCGGCACTGCGCAGTTGGGGCCAGGTCATCGCCTCGACGTCGCTCATGTCGACCTCACCGTCGTTGCCGGTGTCTTGCGGCTTCTGGGCCTCATTGGCGCCAGACCCTGCATCATTGCCAGCCGCTTTGACGTTGGCAGGTTGCTTGGCGCCGCTGTCCGCGCTTGCGCGCTTCGGATTTTCGAACAGCTCATGGACCTCGGGATCGAAGTCGGCCTTGTTGATGATCATGTAACCGCGCGGATGGTCGGCAATGACTTTCACTGTGGGAATGCGCATCTTAGGTCTCCTATCTTGATGCTGGTCTGGGTTGATCAAGAGGGCCGCCGCAACGGCCCTCCCTTCAACTCAGCTCAGGCAATTTAGCCTTGCAGGATGGACAGCCACTTCGGATTCGGAGCGGCCGTACCCCAGGCGAGGCCGATCTCGAATTTCACGCGGCGGTACTGATGATAGACGGCGACCTGGAAGGTCAAACCGGACACAGGGTCGACCAGAGTCGTCACATCATCAGCCGCGTCGCCACCTTCCGGCATGGCGGGCTGACGCGCGGCCAGCAGCAATGCGTTCTGGTGGAAGCCAAGGTTGGCCGTGTAGCTTGCGTCGGTGGTGGCAACGACGCCATCATCGAGCGCCAGCAGAAGGCCGGGATCGTTGATCACGATGTCCTTGTCGCCATCGCCCGCAGCACCGGTGCCGATCACGTACTTGTTGGGATCACCCGCAAAGCTGATCACATCACCGGACAGGTGGTCACCGGTGCCGGTATCAAGGTGGATCGAGGTGTCGCCAGCGTCGTAACCAGCGCCCAGATCAACCAGGTAATCCGGCGAGGACGCAGCCGAAGTGCCAGCCGTGTGCGCATTGATGCCAGCCGAGTAGCCCATGACAAAGCCGTGCAGGCGGCGCATTTCACGGTTGCGCAGAAGGGCCCCGGCATCACCGGCCTCGTTGGCCTTGAACAGTTGCGACTGCTTGCCTTCGAGCTTGGCGCGCGCCGAAGAACCCACGACCATGACGCGACCGCCCTGCGGGGCACCGTTCTCATCGAGAATGCGGTTGATCTCGGAAAGGTCGGTCATGTCGTCGGCCGTGGCAAACGGCGTGGTGCCGGGCGTGCCATAGGCGCGGGACGCATTCACGTACTGCGCGGCAAGGTCGGACTCGACAGCATTTGCCAGCGTGCGGAAGCCCTGTGCAAACTGGTCACGGAGGATCGTGTTGATCTGACCGTAGGGCGACAGGGCTTTTTGTTCCTCGCCGGTCCAGCGGATCGGGTAGGCCTTCGACTTCGAGATCGTCACATTGACGTTGCCGATGGTCTGATCGCCGGAGTCAGCCGGGTCGTTGCCGGGCGTGATGTCCTCAAGCGTGTTCTGGGGAACAACGGGCGATTGCACGGTCTGGCCGACTGCGGCCATTTCCGTGGTCGAGTCACGGTTCACGTTGGGGATGAAGCCGATCAGCTCGCGAGACACCTCGGAGAGAGCAGCATAAAGGGTCGGCATAACTGCCGTCAGGTTGTTAGCCATGAGAGGCCTCCGTTTTTAAGTGAAAGAGCGAGACAAAACGTCCGCTTGGAACGGGCTATCCAGCCCTTGCACCGGGGGAGGCATCCGCCACCCGGCAAACCCCGCCGAAGCGAGAACGTCAGTCGACTAGCGTGAAGCCGTCCGACATTTTTTGGCTGCGCTGGCCGTGGTCGAGAGCTTCGAACTCGGCCCGCGTAATGGTCTTGTCACCGCCGCGACCATCATCGCCGTTGGCCCCGCCGCCGTTGTGACCGCGGCCCTTGAGGATGTTGTCACGGTAGGGGTACTGATCAACGAGGGTTTCCAGAGCCTCGTCAAAGCTGGCGATCTCACCCGGCTTTTCGCGCGAGTAAATCTTGTTGCCTTGGTTGTCGTAGGCGATCAGCTCACCATCCTCGACTTTGAAGTTCTGGCCAAAGCGCGATTGCAGCATGTCGTGAGGGATCGCGACCTTTTCGGCCACGAACTTCGAGCGGGCGAACCCACCGCCGATCAGCTCATTGTCGAGCCGCTGCTTGAGCTTGTCGCGCTCTTCCATGATCGGGGCATATTCTTCGTCCTTGGCCTTGATCGCCGCCTCACGCTGCTCTTCGGCGGCCTTGACCGCCGCGGCCTTGATCTCTTCGACCTTGCCAGCTTCGATCAGCTTCGACTCGTCGATATTCTTGACGGTTTCGATGGCCTTGATCGCCGCCTCGGGATCTTCGATGCCTTCGAACTTCTTGAGCGCGCCCTCGGCGGCATCCTTGGCCTCGCGATGCTTCTGCGCTTCGAAATTGAGCTCCTTGATCTTGTTGTGGGTAAACTCGGCGTCGAAGCTAAGTTCCTTCCCGTCGTCGTCGATATAAACGGGCTTGCCGTCCTTCACCTCTGCAAAGGTCTTGCCGTCGTGTTCGATGGTTTTCAGTTCCATTGGCATGGGTCTTGGTCTCCTTGGGCTATCCAGCCCGGTTGTGTGAGGCTATCCAGCCCCGTTGCACCGCTTGCATCCGCAGAGGCGGCAGGTTCACCGCAATGGTGGGAAAATCCCATAATTGCGGAATCTCTGTGTGTGGGTCAGCCGCGTGCGCGCAGCTTGATGTCGTACTCAAGCGCGTCATCATCGAGATGTTCCGGGTAATCGTAGAGCTGATAGCCGCGCGCCATCACGTCTTGCTGGTCCTCCGGCGGCAGGGCTTCGAATACCTTGCGGGGCAAGAGCTTTGGCGCGCGACCAGCAAGGTTGAAGTGCTCGTCGAGTTCAAGAAACAGGTCGTACGCTTGGTCCGGGTTTAGTCCGATTGAAAAGCGATCCGTGTGGGTCATCGGGCCAGCTTCACTGACCGTTTCGATCACCAGATCACCGCCCTCAATTCCGATGCGCTTATGGATCAACGATTCCGTCATCATCGTCCTCGTCTTCGGTTTCGTCGTCGCCGTCCTCAAGGTCATCAAGGATCAAATCTGCGTCGGCCTCGGGGTCGTACTTCTTGTCGAGAATGCTGCGCCGCTTGGCTTCGTGAAGCGTGGCATCGCGGCTGATGTCGCCCGACTTGCGCAGGCTCATAACGTGGCTGAACCCATCGTCTTCGCTGTCAGATGTATCGAAGTCGGTGTCGATCTGGACCAATGGGCGCAACTCGGATTTGAGCCACATAGCCGTGTATGCCATCGCGGTGTTGTAGGCGTCAGAGGCATTGATCGCCCACGCCTGAATGGCGCTGTTGCCCTTGCTGGCAGCGAAAGACGTAGTGATCTTTGTCAGGTTGCCACTTGACTGTGCCGTGAGGGGCTGACGCCCGAGTTCACGCAACTCTTTCGTCGTGTTCTTGACGTCATCAGCCAGAAATTTCAGCGAGGCGGCCGATGGCTCAAGGATTTCCCAGCTTGCCGACCCACCTTCCCCGGTGTTGGGGGCGTAAAGCGCGATGCCGGGGCCGGTTTCAATCGGCTCGGGCTTGCCATCTTCACCAATGGACGGTGAAACCCCGTTGCCCGCGATCATCGGATAGCACGACATGGTCTTTGCAAACTCAAGCCCGGTTTCCTGCTGGAACAAGGTGATTTGAAGATCGGCCGCGTCCTGCATCGGAGGTTTGAACGTCCAGCCTTTCCCCTTGCGACGGCCGGTCAAGACCGCGACGAGCGGGATGACCTGAATGGTCAGTGGCCGTTTTGGCTCTTCAATGATCCACTTTAGTTGACCGTCATCGCCCTTTACCTCTTTCCAGACCGTGATCGTGGCGCCGCCCCATGCTTCGCCCTCTTTCTCACGATTGAACTCAAGCACACGCTTTTCGGTTGTTTCGAAAAACCCCTTGCGAACTGTCTTGTGCTCAAGCAGGCGAACGTGAACGAATTGCTCCTTGCCCTCGATCATCGCCGTGTAGGCGGCGCGGACGCTTTCAACCGGGTAGCGAACCCAATAGGGCCGCGCGCCCATCTTGCGCTCTTGGGCAACCGTGGCGTTTTGAGGGACGTTCTTGGTGTAGTCTACCAAGATCCAGTCCACGCCAAAGGCAATGGCATCGTAGAAGCTCTCGGAGGCGACGACGTGCAGGCTGTTGCCGCGGCCGTCCACGTCCTCGATGAACTCGTCAAAGGTGCTGTCTGTGGTGTCCTCCTTGATCGTCACCTCTTTTGCAAAGGCGCGGTGCGCGAGGTTTTCCACAATGTCGGCAAAGACGTTCGTGAGCTTGGATACCTCGATGCGAAACTTATACCGTGCGTCCGTTTCCTTGGGCAGTTGCGGCAGATAGGTCTTCGCTTGACGCCTCATGGACGCGAGGCCATCAAGGATAGTGCGGACCTTCTGCCACTTCGGGAGCATCGCCTCCATGTCGGATGCGCGGGTATCCGGTTTTTGTTCCATGATCGTCCTATGACTGCGTGCCGGTCAGGGCGACGCCCTGCGGCTTTGAGATTTCCATGAAGGCGCGGCTGGTGGCGTCCACCTGGTCCTTGAACTTGCCGAAAGGAAACAAGCTCAGTTCTTCGAGATAGTCCTTGTTCCAATCGCCGAGCACGATCATCACGTTGCCGGCCTCGGCCTGTGCGGATACGGGCGAGGCCCGCGTGACCTTGTCACCGCTTTCCGAGCTAGACCGATAGTTGAAGCCAGCGCAGGCCTTGATGAGCTGTTGCGCCCAGACCTTGCCACCGGCGCCGGGGTCTTGCGGGACCGACCCCATCACCCTGCCCCCGTACTTTTGGAAGTCAGCGGCGGCCGTGCTGCGCATGAGCCGCTTGACCCCCGCATCGCTCAATTGGTCGCGAACAACGTCGATGATGACGTAATCGCCGTCCCTCGTTTCGCCGATCAGAACGCCAGCGGTGTAGGCCGAGTCCCTTTCGGTCGAGGCGGCAATGTCCCAGCCGCGCACGTAGCGCACGCAGTTGGGCGCAGCCCGAACGGGCATGAACCATTCCCGATGGAACATACCGCCGCCGCGTGGTGTCGGACGCTGTTGGAGCTGACCAGCGGTGGCATATGATCCCATCACCCGCTTGTCGCGCTCGACCACCTCACGCGAAAACCGATCTTCGAACAGCAGATCGCCATCGGCTTCGCGCGGGTCTTGCAGGTAGACCTCTTGCACGGGCTTGCTCTCGATCACTTGGCGACGGTCAGCGTCGACCGCTTCGCCTTCGAGATACCAGCGTTGATGCGCCGCGTCGTACCGGGCCATGACGGGCTTGACGTCCATCCAGCTTGGCTTGACCACCGAGTAACAACGCCGCTCAACCTCGAACTCCATCGGCAGCATGACGTGGTGATAACCGTAGTCACTGGCGAGGATGTGCCCGGCCACATCATCTTCGTGCAAACGCTGCATGATGATGATGATCACCGATGTCTTCGGGTTCACCAGGCGCGACGTCAGCGTTTCCTTGAAAATCCGCACAGCGGTTTCCCGGGTGGTGTCCGATTCCGACCCCTCGGGATTGATCGGGTCGTCCCACGTAACGAAGTGGCCACGCTTGCCGGTCATGCCGGCAACGGCCGAGCTTTGCCGAAACCCGCCCTTATTGTTCTCGAAGTTGGTCTTTTCGTTCTGGTCGCTGGTGATTTTCGTCGGCCAGCGCCGTTGATACCACTCGCTTTCGATCAGCAATCGCGTGCGGCGGTTGTCTCGGGTGGCGAGGCCCTGCTCGTGGGCCGCGCCAATATAGCGTGAATGCGGGGCCCCACCCGGCCCCCAAAGCCACGCGGGAAAGAACACCGACGCGGCCGAGGATTTCGAGGTGCCGGGCGGCACGTTGATCAGCAGGCGATTGATCTCGCCAGAATGGCAGGCCATCAGGTGATCGCTGACGACGTCCATGTGCCAGTTGTCTTGGTACACCTCGGCGTCAATCACCGGCCACGACATGCTGATGAAGTCGCTCAGGCTGCGCGCTGCAAGCTCCCGGTCGATATTGACGAAATCTGTTTCATTCAGCATCAGCGGCGTCTTGATCGAGCGTTGCGGCCCGCAGTTCACGCAGCGCCTCGGTGCTCATCTTGCTTGGGTCAATCGTCGCGACCTCATGTCTGAAAGCCCCGTCTTTGCCCGGCCCTTCAACCTTCGCCTGGTGGCCATACCCCCGGTCACGCATCTTGCGATCCGCGTACCAGCGCACCGTGTCCATTTCGCCGTTCTTGATCGCCGTGACGATTTTGCCCTCGGCCATGTCCTTGGTTTGATCTTCGATGTCCGCGCGCACATCCTTGAGTTCCGGGTTCTCATTGATGAAGCGGTAGACCGTCGATCTATCGACGCCCAAGTAATGCGCCGCAGCGGTCATGATACCGCCCACAGCCTCAAGCGCCGTTGTAACGGATTGCACTGTCAGCTTCTTTTGAGACCCGCCGCGACGGGATGTTGGTTCCGTGGTTTCAGTCATTAATCAGCCCATATGCGTGTGAATGTTGCGTCTGTTGCGACGGCGCGCTGTTCTCTTCACTGCCCTGGTAAGGCGATCACAGGCCGGAATTGTTCGGTTTGTGTAAGCATTTTGCGGAAAACCGAATACTCGCCCCGGAGGCCATGTTGCCAAAATATAAGGATTCGCAGGTTTCAGCCGGAATTGGTCACCGCCTGCGGTCATCCACGGTTGCTTGAGGGCTTACAGGTGCAGAAAACTGCCTGATGTCATGCACAAGCAGGACACCGTCAGACAAGACCTCCGCTTCGACCTCGATGTGGTAATCGGTAGAGCCGCGATCCACTCCGAAGATGCGGGCGTCACCCATGCGATAGGCGACAAGGGCGCTCATGCGCTCTTCTCCACGACGTCGCCGTCATCAACGGGTTCGGCGGCCTCGGCCTCAATCTGATCAAGGCGTTCCATTGCCAGTTCGGTCAGGGCCGCGATAGCCATGGCGTTGTTCTGGATGTTGTGCGCTTCCTTGGTGCGCACGATGGCGTCGAACATGGTGTCGAAATCCTCGAGGCGAGCCGCGTAGAACAGAGCCTTCTGGCTTTTGCCCGCGCGCTTCACCAGGTCTTCGAACTGCGTGGCGTCTTCGGGCAGAAATGACAGCGTGATTTCCTGATAATCCGGGCCGTCGACATTAAAGCCCGACAGGCTCAGGTCTTTCAGGCCGGAGAAGACATCATCGGTCAGACCGGAGTATTCCTTACCAGACAAGCTCAAGCCCTCGTACAGCTCTTCGAGAACCGAAAGGTCGTCTTGGCCGTTGACCGCATTGTGCGCGAGCTGGATCTCGACGCGACGCTCTGCGCTGATCCAGTTGCGGATCACGATGCAGTCGATGTCCTCAAGACCGGCCTCGCGCGCCGACATGACGCGGTGATTGCCGCTCACGATCTCGTACACGGGCGGGTCTTCGGTGGGCTTGCCGTTCTTGGCCTGCATCAGCCAGACAAGCGGCAGGCTCGTCAGGGCCCCGTCGCGGGTGATGTTCTCGGTAAGCCGCTGTTGCTGCTCGGCCGTCATGTATCGGGCGTTCTTTTTGAGGTGCCGGAGTTGCTTGATCGGCAACCGCTCAATGGCGGTGTCGAGCTTATCCTTTTTTGGGGCCATGTTTCTTCCACCAGTCCTGATAGAGTTGCTGAGGCGTGCGATCCGACACCGGCCCGCCATACTGGATCACGTAGCCGTCGCCAGCATCGTTCTCCCGGCGGGATAGCTTCTTGAGCACACCGCGGTACTTCATTGAGCTTGGGTTACGCGAGAAGGCGGTCGTGACCACCTGGTCGTAGCGCTTGAGTAGCTTCAACTCCATCGCGCGGACGAGCGCGCGGGAGGTTGCCAGCATTGCCACGAACTTCGACAGCTTGCCCTCGTTGATGATGGCGAGGTCCGAAAGGATCAGCACCGTGTGGTCGCCATAGGCCAGCCGGGTCTTGGGCCCCTCGTCGTAGATCACCGACCCGACTAGCATGTCGTCGATCAGGATCAGGAAATTGACCATGCCCGACACGTGGGTGATCGACTTGGCGAGGTAGACGTCCTTGATGAAATTCATCTTGGCGCCGTCGGCCAGCAGGATCTCGACCTTGCTCTTTGCGGTCAACTTCTCGGGATCGACCGGCTTGTAGCGGAATGCGTCGGCTCGCCCACGCTTGTGGATAAAGCTCGAAGCCTTGGTTTTGGCGTAGCAGTAGTGCGGTAGGCGCCGCCCGGCCGCGAATTTGAGCACCGCCTTGTGGTCGTCCCAATATTGATCGGTCAACATGCAATAGCGTGCGCCAGCCCTCTCCAGCTTGCGCGTTTCTTCACGCAAATCCTTTGGATCCCAAAGACCGTATGCAGGTTCGTCCCACTCAACGTTTTCGTTGAGGAACTTGAACTGCGCTTCGTAGCCGCCCTTGGCAAATGGCGGGAAGGCCAAGATCATCGCGTCGCGCTCAATCGCACTATGGGCATGCTTGAGCCAATCGCCCGGAAAGAACGAATTGACCTCCATCGCCTCAAGCGTACGCGTTATCTTAGGAACGGTGCGATCGACGTAATGCAGGAAGTTCCGATCATAGTAGTCGAAATGCTTCACGTTGTAGGCGTTGTTGCGCCGCGCATAGCGAGCCATCTCAAAGGCCACCATGACAGCCGCAGCGCGCGTAACCGGGTCCGCTTTTTCCAGCAGCTTTTCCTTGCCGGCAAGTTCACCCGTGAACGTAAACTCGATAGGCGCACCCGTGGCCAGGCCGCCCATCACGCAGGAGAAGAGCGAGACATCGTTCGAGTGAACCTTCACCTGTGGCGCCAGCGCCTGCAACGCGCGCTCAAGGCGGAAGGTGCCAGAACAACAGATATGCACATCCCGTTCCTTGGTGAAGTCGATCACCTTAAATATCTGCTGGATGCACTCGGTTGGCACAACTCCCAAAAACATGAGCGATTTCAAGCCTTTACACTTTAACAGCGTGCGTAATCTGCTATTCTATCCTCACTGGAAAAAGGAGAGCAGAATGCAAATCTACACGTCATGTTGGTTTCAGTATTTCGGTCCCGGTCGCATCGGGATCAGTCGCGGCAATCCGCGCGGCCTTAGCGCCGGGTATCGCCTCTACAAAAAACTCGCTCCGACCCGGGAAATCCTGCGTGAGTGCAAGGAACAGCCCGAGTATCGTCGCCGGTTTTTCTCTGAGGTATTGGAGCAGCTCGATCCGCAACAAGTGCTGAAAGACCTCGAAGAACGATCACAGGACGGCTTGGCCGTGCTGATGTGCTTCGAGCGAGCTCCGCTGCATGAGCGGAACTGGTGTCATCGAAGTATGGTGGCTGAATACCTCCAAGATCGTCTGGGGATCGAGGTGCCGGAATGGGACCCGGCGATCCACGGCGATCAAAAGGCCCTTCTCTGATGAAGAAGTGTCGGAACTGCCCAACGCGGATTCCCGCAGCAGGACCGACACGGTGCCAAGAGTGTGCGCGGCGCAATGCCGCGCTCACCAGGCTCGCTCGAGACGCCGACCCGAACCACAAAGCAAAGAAACGTGCTTACGATATCGCCAACAGGGAGCGAGCTCGAGAGCTTAAACGCAAAAGGTATCGGCCACGCTCTAACTCGAAAACCTGCGTCGACTGCGATGCCCAAATCCCCGCCCGCGGACCCGCTCGGTGCATCGAACACCATGAGGCATATTGGACAGCGTATTACTCCGAGAAGAACAAGCGGTGGCCACGAGAGAATGTCGAGAAGAACCGCGCCCGACGGCGTCGGCGCCGCCTCCGCGTCATGGAAGCGGAAGGAGCTTACACCGCTGAACAATGGGCCGCACTGCAACACGTCACCGGGAACCGATGCTTATGCTGCGGGATCGATGCTGACCTAGAACCCGACCACGTCATCCCGCTTGCAAAGGGCGGAACAAACTGGATCGACAACATTCAACCGCTTTGTCGTTCCTGTAACGCGCGAAAGCGCCTCAAATCAACTGACTACCGATCAAAGGAGACCAGAACCATGTTGAAACAATGGAGCGGGGCGCCGGAGTCGAACCGACAAGCCAAACTGGACGTCTAGCCATGACCATCACCCGCAAAACCGATCTTCTGCGTGAGGCGCTTCGTGAGGGTCGAGAGATCGACGCGCTCAGGATCGCCAAGTCTTTCCGCATGTTGGGCGACTTCAAGGTCGCCGTTCAGCGTGGGTGGGACGCATATCAGAACCCGCGTTTTGCGAGGTCATTGGGACGCGACCCAGATCGTCTTGTAAAGCAGGGCATTGAGGCCGTTCGATCTCTTTACCCTGTTTAAATAACTGGCGGGCCTCAGTTTGCCGCATCGGCCCGCCAGTACATCGCAACCTCTGGAAAAAGGAATGAGCGAATGCTCAAACGCATACCCCTGAATCTGATAACCCGCAACCCTGATCAGCCGCGTCAGCACTTCGATCAGCGCGCGCTGGAAGAATTGGCCAACTCGATCCACGAGAACGGGTTGCAGCAACCGATCACAGTGCGACCCATTGAGCGTGACGGTGAGGGCCACGAGTACCAAGTCATTATGGGCGAACGACGTTTCCGCGCCCACAAGTTACTCGAAGCCGATGGCGAGTTGTTCGACATCCTGTGCCATGTGCGCCGGATGGATGATCGCGACATGCACATCAACGCAATCCTTGAGAACCTGCAACGCGCCGAGGTTTCCCCCTTGGAAGAGGCAATCGCCTACCAGCGGATGCTGGACGAATTTGATTTCACGCCTGAGACATTAGCGACGAAGCTCGGCATCAGCCAAGCGTGGCGGATTACCTATCGCACGAAGTTGCTCGGCTTGACAGACGACAACCGTGATCTGCTTTCGCGCGGCGTGGTTAGTCACACGCAGGCCTATCATATGGCGGGGCTCAGCCCGAATGGCCAGCAAACGTTTCTCAAACTCTGCATGGCCGGGCTTGCGTCAACCGACAAGGCCGCGGCCGAAGCCGCTGATGCCATAGTCACGAAGGAAGCCCAGGCCGAAATGCCGATGGTGGCGCAGATCCCCAAGCGCGCGTCGCTCAAGTCTCTCGACGAGCGGATCGACAAGCTCGGGACAGCGATGCAGCCGTTGTTCAAAGATGGCCCATTCAAGGCGCCGAAAAGCATCGACCCAGACGAGGCGCAGCGGTGCATTGAGAAGTTGAAACTCCTGCGCCGGAACATCGCCCAGATCGAAAGCGAGCTGACCCGCTCAGCCACGGTATCGGCGGCAGCATGACCGCCAAATGAAATGGCCGACCCAGAGGGCCGGCCATCGCATCGTGACGGGATATCATGATCAAGACGATTTTCGCGCCTGTGGGTAATTTGTCAACAAAGCCACGAAATGTCAATAATAGCGATATACAAATAAGGCAAAGACAACGCCAATCGGCAAGCTATTGTATTTGTGTGTTTTTTTATTTGCATCCATCGCTATTTGCGATATACTTTAATCATCGGGCAATGAAGCCCAGCCAAAATGGAGACAGACATGGCGCACATGGGAAACATCTATCAATCACGCATCGGGCAGGCAGGCAGCAACGGGACAGCCCTTCCAGAAACCAAGGCGGGCGACGAAGTCGTTGTCTTTGCCGTGCCCGAGCACTGGCACGGGCAAGAGACCCCGAGCGTGACGATCTCGGTCAATCTTCACGCGGCGCAATTGACCGCGGCCGAGGCCAGGCGCTTGGCCAAAGCTCTGCTTGATCACGCCAATCAGGCCGAAAGTGCAGGCTAATGCCAGCGCTGACGATCACCCTTCAACCCGAGGAAGCCAGGGCTATTGAACGGGCCATCATGGCCGTTCTCAGGCACGAAGAGTCAACCCGCATCATCTACCCACATGGCGCAGAGAAACGTGCAGCCAAGCGCGTCCTAAAGAAGCTCCATTGGGCCGAAAGCAAAGGATTACCCCATGAAGCGACCTAGCATCAAAAGCCCTTGCGTGGCCGACAATTGGTCGGGACCGGGCGAACGTATCGCAGAGGTCATGTTCCCCGATGGCACAAGCTGCCTGATCTCGATCTGCACCACTGCGGGCGTCCGCTCAATCGACGTTTATCGGGCCAGCGCGGACATCGCAGTACGCGCCGATGGCGAGGAAATCGAATTGGAGGGAGAGTAACCATGCAAAAATATGACCACGCCTTCACGCTCGGATTCTCGCTGATCAGCGCGTGCGAGGATGCCAGCGACGTCACCCACGAAATGTTGCGTGAAGCGATCCATCGCCGCTTGCGGGATCTCGAACACTCCCACGCGATCAACCCTGCGCAGGGCGAAAGCCTTGTCGACGCCTGCGATGCGCCGTTCGACACGTTTGAGATCAAGGAGAACACCCCATGAGTACCCTTGAAGAACACGACGCTGAGCAGGCCGAAATCACCGCCATGTGCGAAGCAGGCACCTGCGACCATCCTGAGTGCCATGATGATCATTTTAGGAACGAACTGGTCGACCGCTGCGCGCCCAGGTGGGCGTGGGACATAATCGACGAAACGCTGGCCATGGATGCGGAAAGCAAAGCATTCGGTGCCAACCTGCGCGCAGACATCAAAGCCGCAATGCGCGCCATGCTGCTCGCGTGCGAACGACCTGACGATCAACCGATCTCGCGAAAGGAGGCCGACGATGCCGAAGTTTAATATCAACGATTACGTATGGGTCAAGCTGACCAAAACGGGCCACAAAATACACCGTAAATATTGGGAGCCCTATTCAAACGGTAATTACCAGCCTGCAAAAGTCAGCATAGACGGTTGGTCTCGGTTTCAGCTTCACGAGCTTATGCACATTTTCGGGCCTGAAATGAGAATGGGCGCAAATCTACCGTTCGCATCGGAAATTATTTTGGATTGCGACCGGCCAATCATGCTTGAGGATTTGCAGGAAGGTCAGGCCGATGCCTTTTCCTAAGCCGCAATGGAGCGATTGGATTGATCACGATGGCAGCGGGTTTCCGGTTGCGACCGGAACAATGGTGCATCGCTTCTTCGATCACGCGGTAGACATCATCAACGGAGACCGCGTGAAACCAACGCAAGAGCACATCGGGCCTCTGCAACCTAACGAGTTGTCGTGCTGGCTGTGGGTAATGCCAAGGAAATATCAGATCGGCCGAGCGCCAAAGGTATTGCGCTACCGCTACCGGATCGTTCCCGCCAAACAATCCAAAACCAAAGCCGCAGAATTGGAGGTTACATGACCGACCAAAGCAACATGCCGGCCGTCCTGCGGTCGCTTCCCGATCTCGTGAAAGAATACGAAACCAAGCGTGACTCTGTCGCCGACACCGTGGCCGCGTTCAAAGCCACTGTGACCGAAATTGAAATGCAATCGACCATTGGCGGCACCTATGCGCATTCAGTTTGGGGCCGCGGCAGTCCTTACGTCCACGAGCGGGCGATCCTCGACAACCTGCTCAAGTCCGCGTGGATGCACGTCTATAAGGGCCTGAACCTCGACAAGATCGCCAGCGCATCGGATCGCAACGCCTTTGAGCGATCATTCGAAAACCCGCCAGAGTTCACGCTCGGCAATATCCGGGCGACCTTTGGCCATTACGTGGCAGATCCGCGTCACCATATCCTGAAAGGCCTGGCGGAATGCTTTGTCGATCTGGACCCGGCATTCAAATCGCACAGCAAGGTCAAGGTGGGCGTCGAGGGCCTGCCCAAACGGATCATCCTTCGCAGCGTCGGCGCCGAATATGGACAGGGGTACGGCTTTGAGAAGCTGCGCGACACGCTCAACGCGATCCGGGTGTTCGAGGGCCAACCGCATACCAGCTACAATGAAATCTCGGATCTCGTGAAGGACGCGAAGCGCGATCAGGTCGAGTTCGAAGGAATGAAGCTGCAAGTCTACAAGAACGGCAATGGCCACCTGCAATTCACGCCGGAAAAGCTGCGCGCGATCAATCTGGCGTTGGCCGAGTTCTACGGCGACGTGCTGCCCGACACGCCCGACGCCGAGCCCGATCAGTACCGCGATCTGTTCCGATCTCGGGAAGTCTCGAAAGACCTGCAATTCTACCCCACCCCGCGCAAGGTGATTGACGAGGTTTTGCGTGGTGTGGATTGGCGGGACGTCAAGACAATCCTTGAACCGAGTTGCGGTGACGGCCGGATCATGGATGCGATACGTGAAGCCGTGCAGGAAAAATGCCTGACCGGAGTTCGCATGGGCGGGGTCGAGGTCAACCATGAACGGGCCGAAGAGGCGCGGGCCAAAGGGCATTCGGTCTACATCAGAAACTTCCTCGAAGCCACGCCGACGCCAGATTACGACCTGATCGTGATGAACCCGCCGTTCTACGGCCTGCACTGGCAAAAGCACCTGCTGCATGCGCGCAAGTTCCTGAAACCCCATCCCGAGGATCGACGTTTCGGCGGCGGCACCCTGATCTGCATCCTGCCCGCGACAGCGTTCTACGATGGCCACCTCGGAAAGCTCGGACTTGTGCGGGAAGATGCCCATACGCGCGACCGCGGCTGGATCGACAGCGGTTGGCGCGACCTGCCAGTGGCCAGCTTCGCCGAATCCGGCACGAACATCCCGACCGGGTTCATCAGCATCGGGCCGGGCCAATGAGTGACCCCGTCGGCGAAGCCAGGTCCAAAGCGCTTTTCGAGGCGCGAAAGGCCTATAGCAACGAGGCGCGGCGCCTGCGGCGTGATCCAGAAAAGATCAACTCACGCTGTCTGATCGTCGCCATCGACGCCTTCAACGAAGCATTCGCTGAACTCACGTCAGAAGACGATTTCGACGTAATTGACAACTAGGAACGGAACACATGAGCATTGATTGCCCGGAAGCCGAAGAGATTGAACAGAAACACCCCGGCGCCCTAGACGAGATCGCCGAAGAGATCACGGAACACCTGTGGGACCGGGACCGCATCAGCGAGGCCGAGGAAGGCGAGGACGGATACGTGTTCATCGCCGACATCGTGCAAATGAACGCCTGCAACCACGCGTTCACCGGGACGTTCTGGTTGGGCGGTGTTGAATATTCGTTCGGGGCTGAAAACGGCGACTGGAACGGATGGGTATGGCGGGAGATCAGCGCGGATAAGCCCGTGCCTGAAATTGACTACAAGCCGACCACATGGGCCCTTCAACCTATCGACTCGCTAATCAGCAAGGCAATCGAGAAGGGCCAAGGTAAGTTTCTGGTTCTCAAGTGGGACGAGATCGCCAGCCGTGAACCGTACAAATCACTGCCCGGGAAGTACGGATACGACCGTCATTTCCAACCTGGCCTAAAAGTCGAGCGCTATTGGAAGAACAAAGCCGCGGAAGGGCGCTTCAAGCTGGTCGATCAGGAAACCGCAGACGAAACACGCAAACGCCTACTGGCAAAGGATGCAAACCAATGACCCGCGACGAGATCATCGAAACCACCGACTGCCCGAAATGCGGCGCCAAGCCGGGGCAGCCATGCCGGAAAGGCGACGGCAGCGACCGCGCGCAGCGCAAAAACCACGTCGAGCGTGTCTACCGCGCTCAAGACATCGCAGCGGGCAAACCGGATCGCTTCACAGGCAAACTAAACGACGATCATCAAGCCGACCGGCGCTGTCCGATCTGCCACAAGCTGCTCAAGTCACGGCAGGGCGCAACGGATCATATGGTCGGCGCTCATGGAATGTCGCGCAGCGAAGCGAAGAAGCAGCGGAAGGCATACGTGCTCAAAGCCGGGTCCAAGGCGAACAAGATGGGCTATTCTCAAAAGGCCGAAAGTGACGACTTCGATCTGATCGACGATGGCGACACTGGATAGCTATTTTATCGCTATTGGTGTATTTTTTTCTTGAATTACATCGCAAATAGCGATATTTATAGGTCATCGGGCAATCAAGCCCAACCGAAATGGAGACAGCCGATGGCCTTTCAACCTTCCGAACTTTTCCCCGAACTTCCGGTTCACACATTCACCGCGCATCGCGTCATGCTCGATGACAGCCTGACCGAAAGCGCCTTCCTCGGCGAGTTCGAGGTCGATGACTGGATGGACGAAATGTACGGGCGCGCTGCCACCGTCCAAGTCCAGCGCGATGATGGCAAGACGATCATCTACACCGATGACGGTCAGCGCTTCGTGCCAATCCACAAATTCACCGCAGACGTGTGAGGGCAGAACGATGCACATGATACCCAACGCATTCCGCGACGATCTCAAGCCGAAATTCGGCGTCCCGCAGATCAAACCTCGCCTCGGCGAAACCTTCGATAAGAACAACGATCTCACGCTCGGAGAGGATGGTCGCACGGTCTACCACCGCGACGGGTACGTTTCCTACGGCGGCCCCGCCGACGCAATCGTTGATTACGACAAGCGTCACATGCACCCGGCCGCATTCAACGAGCACTACGCGGACGGTGACGAGCGCAGCGAGAGCATGATGCTGCACGGCGCCAACGGATAACCGGGGGTCACGCGCCCCCAATCACCACGATTGCAAACCGATGGAGAGAGCGATGCAAACCCAAGATGCCCGCCAAGCCGTCCAGATGTTCTGGTCGCACCGCGCCTGCCTGCCCGACAGCGACAGCGTGAACGATGCGATTGAGCTGATCCGCGACATCGCCCGCACCGCCAAGGCACAGGGCCGCAAGATCACCGATGATGAATGGCTCGCAATGGCTGAGCAGGTCGATGAGGCCTGTGTCGATGAATGCCTGCCGCGCCTCTTCAAATACGACGCCTAAAGGGAGATTCCGAAATGACCCGCTTCAACTGCCTGACCAGCGACGCCGAAATCGAAACCTTCTCGGCCTTCTATGTTGCCCCGGTACGCGATGACCGAAGCTCGGCCGAGATCGACAGCCTTCCCGCCCCGACAGAGATTGTTCAATGCGAACCGGGCGAAGCCGAGTTCTATACGATCTACGGATCGGCGATTAGCGAATCCGGATGCCAATGGATGGCCGTTCACGATGCGCACGAGCCCCAAGAAATCGTGCGGATCGCCAAGCAGATCAATCTCGAAACCGGCAAACCGTTTTTCTATCGCGATGAACGCTATGGCTGCGTACCGAGCTTTGGCGCCGATCTGGACTTCACTCGCATAGCCGAGGCGCTGACCGAGGAAATCCACGATGAACTGCCGGATCTGGACGCCAGTGATTTCGGCCGCGTCGATGACTTCGACAATCACACCCTCGCCCCTATGCGCGAGGCCTTTGTCGAGTTCTCGGACTACTCGGGCCTGAACACGGCCCGCGATCCATACAAGCCCTCACAAGCAGCGTAATCGGCGCACATACATCAAACCCCATTGGCAGGCACAAAGCCCGTCTTGGGGTGACACAGGAGGTCACAGACCATGAAACAGCGTATCTTTAAGGCAGGCCAGCAATGGCGAGTAATCAAGCAGGGCGCGCGGCTCTCTGGCATGCAGCCGGCGGGTTATTGCGCGCAGCAAGGATGGTCGATGGCGCTCGAGGTCGGCACAGTGCTTACCTGCGCCGGAGTGTCGATGTCGTTCGGTGACGGCGTGCCGCTCGTCAAATGGCTCGACGCCGAGGGCAAGCACCTCGCGAACGACTGCACCTTCCATCCCAGCAACGGCGCGATGTGGTGGAACGCCCCCGCGCCTGGGTGGCTGGTCCCGTATTCCGATGACGCGCAAATCTGGTCAATCGGCAACGGCGCAATCGACCACCGTCAAACCTTCGAGGCCAGCGTGTGCGCGGCATGGTGCGACGAGGCATGCGAAAGTGACGTCGAAGGCCTGTTGGCCCGGGCCGCAGTTCTCAATGGTGACTGGATCGTGTGGGACCCAGAGGGCGACGATCAGGGTTTCCTGTTGGTCGGCGATGATCCGTTCGATCTGGTGACGCAGGCCGTAGATCACCATGAGGGCCTGCACCTGTTTCGGGAGGCTAGCTGACATGCTGCCGCTCCGCATTCGCAACGCGACCCGCATTCTCGCTGAAAGCCAGGACGAATACCACGCTCTGGCGATCCGCGATGAAAAGATCAACGGCCAAAACTACATGATCAGCGTCTGGGAACTGACCCCAAGGGAAATCGAGGATCTGAAATCTGGCGGCACGGTCCAGCTCATGGTGCTCGGAACTGCGCACCCGCCCGTGATGCTCTGTACGCAACCGGCGCCAAATTCGGAGGATGGCAGCAATCCGGAAGGCGGTGACACATGACGCTTCCTCTAAGCGCCCTCGACCTTGACACGCAGCAGCCCGCACGGGCCGTTGGCACCGACATGATCATCGACAGCTTTGCAGGGGGCGGCGGGGCGTCAACCGGCATCGAAATGGCCCTTGGCCGCAGCCCTGATGTGGCGATCAATCACGATCCCGTTGCACTGGCCATGCACGAGGCAAACCACCCCGACACCATTCACCTGATCAATTCGGTTTATGCAGTGGACCCCAGCGAAGTATGCCAGGGCCGCAATGTCGGGCTGGCGTGGTTCAGCCCGGACTGCAAGCACCACAGCAAAGCGAAGGGCGGCAAGCCGCTATCCAAGAACATCCGGGATCTTGCATGGGTCGTGGTGCATTGGGCTGAGCGGGTGCGACCCAAAGTGATCATGCTGGAAAACGTCGAGGAATTTCAGGACTGGTGCCCCCTGACGCCGGAGGGCAAGCCAGACCCGGAACGCAAGGGCGATACGTTCCGCGCATGGGTCAAGCGGCTGCGCCGCCTCGGCTACAAGGTGGAATGGCGCCAGTTGCGGGCCTGCGACTATGGCGCCCCGACGATCCGCAAGCGCCTCTTTGTGATCGCGCGCTGCGATGGCAAGCCCATCGTTTGGCCCGAGCCGACACATGGCGCACCGGACAGCCCCGAGGTTCTTGCCGGGACGCGCCTGCCATGGCGCACCGCTGCTGAGATCATTGACTGGTCCCTGCCCTGCCCGTCGATTTTCGACACCGCCGCCGAGATCAAAGAGAAATATGGCCTGCGCGCCGTGCGCCCCCTCAAGGATGCCACCCTGCGCCGGATCGCGCGAGGCGTGATGCGCTACGTGCTGGAGGCGAAAGAGCCGTTCATCGTCACCTGCAACCATCAGGGGCCGCATTTCCGTGGCCAAGGTCTGAATGAACCGTTCAAGACGGTGACGGCGGCGCGTGACGCACATGGCGTTGTCATGCCGACCCTGGCCCCGTTCTCGACCTATGGCCAGCATGGCGGGGCCAATCGCCGGATCGACGCACCGCACCACACGATCACGGCCAGCACCAAGGATCAGAACGCCATCGTCGTTCCTACACTGGTTCAAACCGGGTACGGTGAGCGCCCAGGGCAAGCGCCTCGTGTCCCCGGCCTCGAAAAGCCAATCGGCAACATGGTTGCGAGTAGCGGAAAGCATGCTCTGGTTTCAGCTTTCCTCGCCCAACACAATTCCGGGCCGAAGATGCAGAACAACGCCGGGCGCGCGGCCACGGTCCCGCTCAGCACGTTGACCACACGCGGGACACAACAACAGGTGGTCGCGGCGAACCTTCTAAGCCTGCACGGCACGGCACGCCGCGATGCCTCGATCGAGGAACCCCACCCGACGCTTTGCGCCGGCGGCCAGCACAGCGCCATGATCGCCACTTTCCTGCAAAAATACTATGGCTCTGGCCTCGGCCAGTGGGCCGACGATCCGCTGCATACGCTCGGCACCCGCGACACCTTCGGTTTGGTCACGGTCGAGATCGACGGCCAGATTTATGCGATCACCGATATCGGTATGCGGATGCTGACGCCGCGCGAACAGTTCCGCGCGCAGGGCTTCCCGGAATCCTACGAGATCGAAAACGGGTCGGACGGGCGGGCTTTCACTAAAACGGAACAGACCCGCATGTGCGGCAATAGCGTCCCGCCAGACGTCGCCGCCGCCCTGGTCCGCGCGAACTGCGCCGACATGGCCGCGCCAACACCGACACCAGAACACGAGGCCGCAGCATGACCGAGCAAGAAGCCATTTCCGAAATGCGCAGGATCGAGCGCCAGCTCATGGTCTTAGGCAACAACGCCTTCGGCAATCGCGAGGCGCATGACGCAATCATCAAGGCACACGCTGCCCTGCACGACTTCACCGAAACCAAGCCAAAGGATCAAAGCAATGCCGGACACAGATTTTCCTGACCTACCCGCAAAAGCTCTTTCAATACGCCAGCCGTGGGTCTGGGCTATCCTGAACGCCGGAAAGCGGATCGAGAACCGCCCGCGCCGGTTTCATTATCGCGGCCTGATCTGCCTACACGCCAGCCTGTATAAGCCAAATGCGCAGGACGGAGCAGATTTCACCCAAACGCTGATAAAGGCGGTGCCCGACTTCAAAAAATTCGCAAGGCAAGCCTCTACCATGCCGCCCGAAATGAAAGGCGGGATCATCGGAACCGCCGAGATCGTGGATTGTGTCGAACAAAGCGATGATCCTTGGTTCTTCGGCCCCTACGGGCTCGTGCTGGAAAACGTGCAACCCGTCAAGTTCATCCCGGTCAAGGGCGCGCTCGGCCTATTCAATTGGAGGAAAAATCTATGAGCACGCACGACGTTCCAGCGATAACCGCAGATCGACAATTTATCGACGGCACGCATCAACCTTTCACCGTGATTATGATGATGTCAGACGACATCCGTTCAGATGAAAGCAACGCCGCCGATTGGGTGCGCCGTGTCTGGGTTTATGGACAGGGTGGCGATCAAGGTATCGAATCCATGATCGAAGAGGCTCGCGACAAGCTCGCTGCATTGTTCGGTTGGGATGTGTCCGACCCTTACTTGACCCAAGAAGATATCGAGCAGCGCAAATCCGCCTTGGAACCTGTGGCTATCTACCCCGGACATATCTTCGACATCTACCAACCATGAGTAAACCCGTTCGATACTACCACGGCGGCGTTCCAGACTTGCTGCCCGGCCGGATGATCCTGCCACCTGTGACCACAGGTGTTCGATCCTGTGCGCTCTACGGCGCTTCTGGGGTCTGCGATCCTCAGATGGTCTACGTCACCACCGACATCGAAGCCGCGATGCTATTTGCGGCCGGCCACCCTTCCAACCGGGGCGCGGTTTATCTGGTGAAGCCAGACGAGCCGCTTCTCCATGACCCTGATTGCAGGCAGCCAGGCCTTAGCTTTGCCTGCCCGCGCGCAAAGGTGATCCGCCGCATAAGGATCAAAAACAAGATCATGCGGAAAGCGCGCAAAGCACTCTTTGAGATCGCCGAAACCTGAAACCACCACAAGGAAAGATCACATGACACACGAAGTAGATAAGCACGTTGGCAAGCAAATCCGCGCCCGGCGTCACGTCCTCGGCCTTACGCAAACCGAGCTGGCCGAAGCCATTGGCGTGAAGTTCCAGCAGGTCCAGAAATACGAGACCGGTGCGAACCGCGTCAGCGCGTCCAAGCTGTTCCTCATGGCAGAAACCCTGCAAGTCGAAATCGCCTATTTCTGGGAAGGTATCGACTCGCGCTTCGCCGTCAGCGGCACAATCGACAGCAAGCGCGCCATGGATCGTGACGAGATTGATATGCTCTCTGCGTTCCGGCGCTGCCCCAAAGGCGCAAAGAAAGACCTGATCTCGATTGCCGCCGCGACCGGAGGCGCCGCATGAGATACGTTGTGATCGACACAGAAACCACCGGCATGGACCCAGAGGCCGATAAGATGGTCGAGATCGCCGCGGTCTGGGATGATGGCACATTCGCGCAAAGCCTTGTGTATCCAGAGGATAGGCAGATCAGCTTTGGCGCGATGGCCACCCATCACATCACGCACGAAATGGTCATGGATGCACCTCTTGCCGTCGAAGTGGCAGAGGTGATCGGGCTGAGCAACCTCGCACCTGATACTGTGCTGGTATTTCACAATGCCGCCTATGACCGTGATTTCTTGCCAGCGGAATTGCGCGAAAAGTCATGGATTTGCACCTATCGCTGCGCGCTGCACCTTCTGCCCGACGCCGAGAGCCATTCGAACGGTGCCTTGTGGTATGAGTTGGGCCTTCACCACGACATGCCACCCGAGGCCGGTCACATGCCGCACCGGGCGCTGTTCGATGCCCTGATGACCTCCGACCTGATGACGTGGATGACCGATCAGGTCATGCCGGATGACGGATCGTGGGAGGATCGTCTGGACATCGCCGTGCAGAAGTTGATCGAGCTTTCGACTGCGCCGGTCGTGCTCAAGAAATGCCGATTTGGAAAACACTCCGGCGAAGAATGGGCCAACATCCCATCTGGCTACATGCAATGGGTCTTGCGTCAGGATTTCGACCAGGACGTCAAGCACACCTGCATGCACTGGCTCAACGAGCGGGGGGAGGCCTGATGCCTCGCCCGCCAAAAGCCCCCTACCGTTGTTTCAAGATCCGGTGGGAAAAGCGCGGCGCGCATATTCACGCCGCCGTTTTCGTGGCCAACCACCCCAGACAGACTTTCGCAAGCTGCGGGTCGTTGGTCATGCCCGAAGACGATTTTCGCGCGTTCCGGCGCGAAATGCCAAACGCAACATTCGAGGAAAGAGCAAATGCCATCAATTGACCACATGACCCGATCCGAAGTCCGCAAACTTGCCCGGCGCGGCAAACTGATTGACGAGAGCTTTAAGGTGTTTCAGCGGACGGTCTACCCGGGCGCCCCGGATGATCAAGTGCAGGCAATGCGGATCTGTTTCTTCGCCGGTGCCGCAGAGCTTTTCGCGCTGATGCATGCCGGACTCGACGATGGCTTATCGGAAACCGATGGCGACCTGGCCTTCATGGAGCAATGGGTCAACGAGCTTGAGCGATTCCACAAGCGAACAAACGACACGATGACCGCTGGCGGCCGACAACAGTGATCTAGTGAACAACGCCAATGGAATACGGGCAGGCCTGGTCGGCGTTGTCTATCAGCCGCCAGCCCTTGAAGCGCTCTGGGCCTCTTTGCCCGAAGCTGAGTAACCCCCAAACCTGAAAGGTAAGAAAAATGAATGCACCGAACCCCGTCAAAGACGCTGTTATTCACCGGGCCGATGTCGCCAAAGCGATTGATCAAGATCCGGTGGCCACGTATCGCGCCTATCGCGGCATGGAAGCTGACGAATTGACCAAGTTGCCGAAATACATGCAGCCAGGCATCGCGCGCCATGTGATCCTCGGCATCCGCCCCGGATCGTTTCTCTGTGCTGTATTCGCAGACGAGTTCGAGATCGCGCGGTACAAGGCTGACGATACAAACTTGCCAGCCCTGCCCGCCTATCGGCATTTCCTCGAAAACGGATGCCCGGCGTCCTGTTGGGGATCGAGCAAGGCCGTGCAGGAATGGTGTGAAAGCGGCGGATTGGTCGGAAGGCTGACAGGCGCATGATCCGCACCACAGGAAATTTCCTGTAAGTCATTGGTGTGATTGTATTTTTCCAGTCACACCCCTTTACAACCATCCGTATATTTGATAAGCATAGGTTATCGGGCAATGAAGCCCATCAGAAAGGACACAGACAATGGCAACCCGCTCCACAATTACCGTCAAAACCAACCGCTTAACCGTTCACCTGTACCGGCATTGGGATGGCTACCCGGAATGCACCGGGCGGCATCTGGCATGGGCGATGAACAACCTCGAAAGCCTCTCGGCCGAAGAACTGGTCGGCACGCTGATCACCGCAAAAGAGGGCCAGCCCTTCGGCTCCGGGCGCTACGAGTTCACCACTCGCGCCTCGGATCATGGCGATACCGAATGGCATTACGAAATCACCCTGCATCATCGCGAAGAGCCGAAGGTCGAAGTCTGGCATCGTCCTATCGGTGAAAGCTACTTCCTCGCATTCAATGCGCCGCTTCATGGCTACCGCAAATGGATGGCGGGACGGATGCGGACTTTCATCGCCCGGATCAAGCAAATGATGGCCGAACGCGCCGCGTAACACCTGCGCCGGGGCTTCGGCCCCGGCCAGCCTTGGAGAGCAAAACGATGAATGGACGCAAAGCATACGAAGCCGACGTCGCGCGGCAGCCGAACTATCCCGATGGAACCCCGCGCAAAACGTGGGACCAGCTCCGCGCCATCGAGCAATGGTCTTGGGGCCGTGACATGGCCACGGGGACGTATCTCGACTTTCAGGCAAAGGCATTCATGGACCGGCGCCCCGATCTTCGTCCGATGTCATTGGATGAATGGCTTGCCCAGCACCATGATCAACTCACTGAAACCGAGCGCCAAGAGGGTTACGACCTTCTGGCCAAATTTGATTGAAGGGAAGCACCATGAGCACGATGAAACCCGGCACCGATACAGGAAGCGGTATCAATCACATCTACAGCCGCATGACGAAGGGGGCACCGGAACCCGAGGTCGGCATGGGCGCAACCTTGCTGAGCTGGACCGACCGGAAGGCTGCGACCGTGATCGAGGTCGATGGCAAGATCGTGAAAGTCCAGCACGACACGGCGATCCGCACTGACGATCTCGGGATGACCGACTGCCAAAGCTACCGCTACGAACGCAACCCCGGTGGCTGCATCGAGACATTCCGGCGCGACGGCCAGGGCGGATACGACCCCGTGCACTGGAACGACCAGACCAAGCGCTGGAACAAGGTCGGCCGTGGCGGGCTGATCGTTGGAAAGCGCGATCACTACCACGATTTCAGCTTCTGATCTCGCCATGTCGATCAACCGCACCCGCCGCCTGCTATACCGCACCGCCAAGCTACTTGGCGACGTGCAGGCGGCGACCCACAAGGAACCGGGCAAGGCCATCCCCAAGCGGGTCGGCCGACGCCTCACCGGCAACCTGTTCGCGCGGATCATGCGTGGGCTATTCCCGCCAACGAAGGAAAAATGACGATGACTGACGATATGGACAAAGCCGCAAAGGTGGCCTTCGATTTCGAGGGCCTTATGAAAACTGCCGCACATGGCGCTGCCGATGGCCGGGGCGCACGGGATTGCGAGAACAAGGCCACCGCAGCAATGAAGGTGGGGCATTATATCCAGCAGACAGGGTATTGGGGTGGCCCCCCGCCGACACTGGAAGAGGCGCAAAAAGCGGCGTTTCGTGCGTGGGGCGACAAAATACCGACCGAGATCACAGAAGCATTATTCTGACATGCCCGGCCCCTACGCCACCCCGAACACATGGTTTTGCGATGGCTGCGGCAAGACGCATCCGATCAGCCGCGACATCGAAGGAACGGACGGGGCGCGGACGTGGTGCCTCGCTTCCATCGAACGCGGCATCCGGCAAGGCCAGAACGATTTGCCGCCACAGGCCGACGCGATCCGGCGGCACATGGAATTGGAAAGGACGCAACAATGACCGATGCCGAAAAGGTTAAGCACCTGCGAGCTGCGTTGCTGCGCATCGCCACCCCAGAAGCCTTCTACGTGGCAACCGCGCATGTTGACCCGGAGACATTCGCAAGAATGGTTTACGCCGAAGCGATTCTTGATGGTCTCGTGTTGGAGCGCGCCGAGCAAAAGGCGAAATTCGAGACTCGCAGACGATACCCGCTGCCGCGCGATAGTGAAGGGACACAACAATGACTGATTTAGACATCATCATGGCGGCAAACGCGATTCTTCCCGTTTTCGATAAAGTCGTAGTGACGCGCCACGAGCAATTTGGCGGTGAGTATATTGGGGAAACTCTAGCAAAAGCGTATAAGCCGGGCATTCCGAGTTACCTGGCGATAGTTCGTGAAGTTGATGGAGCCCCTTTTGTTCTTAGCATCAAACGCGACGCCTTGCAGATTTACGACTGGAAGGATGGCCAATGACCCGCAATACGACCGCCAGCTTTCCTGCCCGCGTCCGCTACGCGATCCAAGGCATTCTGCGCGCCGAGGACAGCCGCGCCTTCGATAACTGCTTTGAAATGTATGATGGCGCTTATGTTGTCGCGGCAATCATGCGAGAGGCCGAGGGAAACGAGGCGCTGCGCGTGATGATCCACCATATGTTTCGCAATTACGAGCAATACGAGGACGTGCCGTGGCACAAAACGGCGGCCGATCTGGCGCATGTCTCGGATCTCGGAAAGGCCGCGGCAGCCGAGCGAAAGCGCCGGCGCGAAGAGTTTGCCGAATGGATGCGCCGTGAGGCCCATCGAAAAGCCTACCGCTCGGAACTGACCGACGCCGGTGAGCAATCCATCATCCCCGGATGCGAACGCGACGACGAGCGCACCGGGGCTACGCAACTGAGCCTATTCTGATGGCCACGCATTGCGGATATTCAAGTGGGCACCCGTGGTACTATCAACTCGGCGGCATGCCATTGACGCCAAAGCAGATCCGCGACGAGGTGAAACACCCCATCGTTACCACCAGCGTCGAGAAGGCTATCGCCATGACCGAACCACGCCGATCCGCCGAGTTGAACCGGATACGAAAGGCGACCATCGAGGGCATCAATCGTGACCTCCACCGCTATCGCGCTGTTGTCCGCGATCTGCGCCGCTGGCGTACAGTCGCCGGGCCGTGGTCGTGGCTCGAAACGACCTACAACGAGCCAAATTCGGCGTGCAGCCTGAAACACAACCACCTGCACTACGGTTTTGCCGTCGTGATGCACATCGACAGCCTGCAAACCGAAACGCAATTGGAGCTATTTTGACATGGATCACACGTTGCACGAAAACGGCTCACACTGCCCGGCTTGCGAATTGCGTCGGGAAAGCCGCGATCCATGGGACGCATCACCGGTGCCATGCAACACTTGTGGGGGAACGGGGCGACTGGCAAATAGCGCTGAAAGCGTCGCCCGCAAATGCAGCGATTGGGCCCGCGAACATTACTGGCCAGAACGTGAGAGAAGGTGGCGATTGCAAAACGAGGCGATATAAGCCCCATACAGTTCAAAAAACACGCCTAGCCACCCCTACAACCCAAAAAACGTAAAACCTCACTTTCCGACCGCCACACGCGCGCAACGACAGGAAAACCGGGATAACAAAACATGCAAAACGACGAAATCGACACCAGCACCGCCGAAGGGTTCCTTGAGGGCCTGAAAACAATCCAGATGACAACTGGCCAGTTTGCGGCTTTGATCTCGACGCCTGACGATACCGTTCGAAGTTGGGTGCGCGGGCGGCGCCCGGTTCATCCGACCGCCGCGCGAATGCTCGATTGGCTGATTGAAGGCTATCGTCCTGCCGACTTTCATATCACCGGCGAACGGTTCAAAGCCATGCGTGAGAGACTAGAGCTTACAGAAGACGAGTTGGCAGAAATTCTGGACGTCGAAACCGAAACCGTTATCAAGTGGGAAGGCAGCTTCGGCGGCCCCCCGCGCTTCGTCGCTAAGGCGATGTGGTGGCTGACCTCTCGGAATCCGCCGATTGATCTTCCCACGGCTTCATTTCAGGCATCGTTTGATTGATCTCAATCGTATCAAGCTTGCCTGCAAGCGTTCCGCGCAAATAGTGAAGAGCACGCCACCAGCGTAGGTAGGTCATGCGGGCCGACTCGATCTCCTGCGGGTGAAGCTCCCATGTGATCGGGCACCACTCTTCGACGAATTTAACCCACCGTTCAATGCGTCGCTTGGGGTTCTTAGGGTGCGGTGTCGACACCAAGTACGAACCGCGCCGCACGACCTCGGTTTTCGCCCATCGGCCCAAATGGTTGCGCGCCCGCCATTCTCTGGGCACGAGCTTAGGCTCTGCGCCTGGCATCCAGTCTGGCGCGCGCCAAACCCGACCATGCTCTGCGACCAGAATCGCTGCCTGTGCCGCGCCATGTGATCGAGGTAGTCTCGAAACAGCCGCAGCAATGATTTCCGCATCATCGTGAGGATATGACCGACCCTTGCTGACGTCGATCTGCACACCGCCCAAAAGAGCGCGCTGCATCAAAACGTATTCGGTCCCGACGCCGACGCGATACTGAACATCGGACTCGTCGAACTCAAGTTGCGCCTTTTCCGTTCCAAACGCCCACTCAATTGCGCTGCGGATCGACATGCTACGTTTATCTCTTTCCATACCGGTCCTCTGCCCATTGGCGCAGTTGGGTTTCTAGGTCGGGCGGGAGTTCGCTCAGTGTCACCGCGATAACCCCGCACATGCGCCATGCACGGCGCCGCATGGCTTCAATCCTCCCCCATTGACGCAATGGGTCTTCCTGCTCATCAGGCGTGCCCAAGCGATAAATGCTGCTGATAGATGGCTGCCCCTTCACCTTTTGCCCTCCTGCTGAAAGCGTAGTTTCATCTGCGCGATACGTTGCCACTCAGATTTTGTCGGTTGCTTGACGTCCATCCCGGCGATGGGGTTTCTGATGTGATCAGTGAAACCTTCCAGCTCGGCCAGCGACCCAATGTTGTCCAGCGCCTCAGACACCGTCGCGCATTTTTCTTGCCGCCCCATAGCCGACATCAATGCAAAATGAAGGCGATGGGAACGGAAGAAGACCAGCATACGCCGCAGCTCCCGCAGTGGGTCTCGCGCTTACCGCCTGACATCGCATCGAGCTGTTCTGGGCAAACAACGGCATCGCCGATTTTTTTCTGATCGGTAGGAAAGTCGATTGTAAAACTGCCCCATTGCCCGGTCATGCCACTGGTCCGCACCATGAACCTGCGAGGTGACTGATCACGCAGCCAAGCCACGCCAAGGCCGATCTTGGAGGTGTTGGGCCAGGCCGTGAACCCAAAGACGTGCAAGTTCTCGTGCTTGTCGAGCATTTCGGCCCAGAATTGCAGGTATTCCTCGGACCAAAAATCACCGAGGACGTGCAACCGGATCAGCACGTTTTCATGCTCTGCGCAGTGTTCGGCGATCTCGACTCGCAGGCGCTCGATAAGCTCCGGGCCGTGGCGCCACCGACGCGCTTTTTCCATCTGGTTTCCGTAGCAGGAATCCCAGAGCACGCATGAGGTTGGACAAGTCGCGCGCTCTTCAAGCGATAGAGTAAATATCCTTGCACCCTTCAACCAGCCAACGAGTACATCGCCGCCGATCTTGGAATTATTGCGGCCATCTTTAAGCACGGCCTCACCGTCCGAAACGTCAGACACGCGGTTCGGATACATCGCACCAGTCAGGTGCTTTTTGACACGACCGGCCTTCCCAAGTGGTACTGGCGTTGTTTTGAAGCGCCGCCGATCTTTGACTTCCTGAGACTTACGCGCTGCCCGATCCTTCTTGATCGCCGCAGCCTTGTCGACACCAGAGTAAACGCGGCGGCGGGCCTTGGGAAACGTCAGGCCAAGTATGTCGGCATCGTTTGAAATTGTCCCGACACTGACCTTAAAGTGATCCGCTATTTCACCACGAGTAAGCCCCTTTTCGATCATCGCAGGGATCTCAGCGCGGCGCTGCTGAACATTAACCGACTGGCTGCGCTGGAACTTCAAGCCCAATTCACGCACATCGTTGTAGATGACATTAATTTCGACGCCTAAAGCGCTTGCGCATTGTCTTGCTGTCTTACCCACCCGCATCAAATCACTCAGGCGCTGGCGGCGCATAGCAACCTTCGGATCGCGCTTTGTTTTGCGGCTACGCCCCATCATACCGGACGTGCCGCGAAGGCTATTAGCAACCTCGGCCTCAACGTAGCGAAGGCCTTTTTTCTCTTCGTCCCATTTCATTTGATATGCCGACTTGCCACGCGGCACTTTCTGGACCTTCTTGCCTCGCTTCAAGGCAGCGTCGATCAGTTCGCGCTCATTGGGTGTGATCTTGTCAGGCATTGAAAAGTCCTCCCCGGCGCTGGTTTTCGTGATAACCGAGGATCACCTCGGCAGACTCGCGAGCTGCAACCGCATCGGAGAAATCCTCAAAAAAACCGAGGTGACGAAGACGGCCATGATGAAAGATGTTCGCGCCCCATTTCTCCCGGTCCAAAGCCCGATAAACACCAACCCGACCGCTGGTGTTGTCACTCCGCAGGCCAGCATTGCGCTGATTTCCTGATTTATCGGTGTTTCTTAGGTTCTTGATCCGGTTGTCGGATCGAAGACCGTTGATGTGATCGCACTCGTCAGGCCACTCACCATGCACCATCGCCCAAATGACGCGGTGAGAGAGAAAATACACCCCGAGGATGGCGCCACACTTGTAGCCATGGTTCTTAACTGTAGCCAATGCCGGCTCTCCAGCGTACCGGCTATTCCATAACCGATAAGCGTGATTGTTTTGGAACCAGCGCCGCGCTCGTTGCCGCCAAGTGAGGCTCCCCGTTTTAGGATCGTAGGCCAGCAGTTCATTCAAAAACGGCAAGATGGCAGACTTGACGCCATCGGCATTGTTCGCCCGCGCCGCTTCCATCAGCCTCAAAAACTCTCGATGTTTCAAAGTAGACTCCTTTGTCTTGGGTCAACACGGTCCAATACTCGGAACTCAGGGTTCGGCAGATCATCGTTTGACCACGACCGAGGGTCGGAGCGACGCCACACAAACCATGCATTTCGTTGAGGGGGAGATCCTTCGCCCGTGAAGTCGAGGCGGAACCTCATTAGGTAGCAATAGGTAAAGCTGTGCTCGTCGAGCAGTTCTCCGAGGCCATTGGCGCGGGCCGCAGGCCAATCCCAAGACAAAAGCAGCGCCAAGTAATCCCAACCTGGCATTTCGAGCGTGTGACGAAGCCAGCGGCCATGGCCATCGCGGGCGTTGATCTCGTTGTAAGGCGGATTGGTGATGATCGCCCCGCCGCGCGATTTCAGGCACGAATAGTAGTCCGCTACCCAGCTATCAGGGCAGCCGCGATCCTCGATGTCGGAGGCGCAGCACGGAATGCCAAAGCTGCGAATGTGGCGCACCATGTCACCTTTACCGCAGGCCGGCTCCCAGACATTACCAGAGGCGCGTATGCGCTCACCGTCGGCGTGCAGTAACGCAAGGATCGCCTCGGGCTGACCAGTGGGGTAGTAATCCTTGGCCACGCGCTGACCCTTCACCGGCGCCGTCTGTGGCTCCAGATCATCGAAGATCACGGACTGACGGGGATCGCTCTTTGGCTTAGACTTCGTGGCTCGAAATAGTGCTCGACTCATCCCATGCACTCCCCGCCATTGGCCTGACAAAGCGCGTCCTCGTTGTCGAAAATCCAATCGCCCTGGTTTTCAACAAATCGCCGAAGTTCCGCCCGTCCGTATCGCTTCGAAAATTGGCCTGCGGATCGCGGCTGATCGATCATGCTGAGGATCACGCTGGACGGAACGGGACGCCCATACGCCTCACGTAGCTTTGGCCCGATCTCGCTATCTGCCGTTACGATCCGGCGCAGCCTTTGCCACTGTGAAAGCGCTGGCCACATCGACTGAATGAGGTTTTCCGCGCACTCCCACCACCAAGCCAATTGTGGATGGTCACGATGGAATGCCGCGACATGAGCCTCACTTTTGAGAAAGCAGCCGTTGCAATTCCCGAGCCAGCAGTTCCCGTTCACGTTCGGCAGGCGAAGGTCAAAGGGCTGACCCTGCCAGAACTGCGCCACGACCCTCTTGGTCACACCGGCATGGTTCAGCGGCTGCCAGACGGTCCAGCGGTCTTTGAACTTCACGCCTTCCTGCTTGATGCGGCGCGGCTCATCGGCGCGCAGGCCGACGCAGTTGATCCATTCGACCCAGCCAAGCGACATGAGAAACCGCTTGGCCGTTCTGACCTTCAGTTCGACGGTGCAAAACCGACTGTTCTGGTTCGGCAGGAACTTCCTAAGAAGGATCAGCGCAAGGAACGGTTCGCCATTGCGCGCGCAGCTATTGTGCGACACCCTGTTGAACCCGGCGGGGTTCATACTGCGCGCCCACCACTCAGCGAACGACGCGGCATACTCCGTCCCGAAATGGCGCTCGACAAGCTCGTATTCTTCCGGTTTCAGCGCGCGGCGCGGCGCATATTCGAGCCAAACAATTGGAACACCCCAGCGATCACCGCATTCCTGAACGAAATCGAGCGTCTCCCACATTTCCAGCCCGGTATTCTGGAACGTGACAACGGCCCGTTCTGGCAAAGTTCCATTGGCCCGCAAAAGCTGAAACAGCATGTAGGCAGACGTGCGCCCACCACTGAACGCGATCTGCACGTTGCCGTCTGGGATCAGGTAAGACATCTTCACAGACTCACCACCATAAGCGCTTCCTCGATCGCGCGCTGGCGGCATCTGGCCCACATACGCTGCTCGACTGACCGCCAGCGGAGATCACCGGCACGGATACGGCGCCGCGCCCTGGCAAGCCGCTGGCGCATGGGCTTCGGAACGGCTGGCCAGTGCTTCCCGCAAATCCATTCATCCGCATCTGGAAACCTGCGTCTGGCCGCCGTGCGCTTGCAGCCGGGGCATAGGCAGGTCAACCGATCAGTCATGGGCCAATCGTAGCGGCATACGATTTTGATCGTGTCGCTCAAGCGCAAGCTCAGCACAGCGAATGATCCCCATTTCCTTTCTAGCCCGCTGGGAAATATCACCGGGCAAGGGCCGTTTTCGGCGATCCGGGTTGTCCGCGCCGATCCACCACTGGCATGCCTTCTGGATCGCCCAGGCTGGCAACCCGTTGAGTTCGTCAACCCAATCATCAGCGATGCCCTCCATCATCGCCGGGTCCATAGCCGAAACGAAGTATTGGTTGAGAAGAACCGCCACACGGCCGGCAATCCATTTCGGCGTTGCCGGGCATCGCATGCGTTTGAGTGTGTTCCTGACCTGATCCGCTTCCGCCTGATCGTTTAGCGGCCGATCTAGCAAATCCCGCCATGAGGCTTGAATGTGGCTCGCCTCTTCGGGCGTCATATGCGTTGTTCTGTGGCTGACTTGGTTCAATGTCATCCTCCCATCCTCTCTGATTAAGCCAAGGCTCTGGGCCTTTGCCGTATCCGCGCAAAACCTGCGCATCCTGCGAATATCGAACGGCCCCTTCGATCAACGTCGACTCGGGCACGCCGTCTTCGACTAGCTTTCGATATTTTTGCTCAACCTTTGCCCGGCCCTTCTTGGCACCACCACGATGAGGGTAAGCATCCCAGAACTCTTGGAAGCGAAGAGGTTGAAACTTCCCATGCGCGCCATTGACGGTTCCTGACGGTTCAATGACGGTTCCTGACGTTTCGGGTGAACCCCGTTCGGGGGTTTTTGCTTTCGTGTTCGGGGGGTGGGGTGAACCCCGTTCGGGGGTATATGTCTCCGGGTTCGGGGTGAACTCCGTTCGGGGGTATCCTTCCATCTGGTCCAAAAGAGGTCTTGGCTCGGGTATCACGCGGTACAAATTGGTGCCCTTCGGACCCTTGTTGATCTGCACATCAAGGTATCCCCGATCCTCAAGCCGCTTGACGATCTTCTGCACCCCGCGCTCCGTCACTCGGGCTAGCTTGGCAATGCGTTTCAGGGATGGATAACACCGGCCTTCGTCGTCAGCGTGGTTCGCTAACGCCAGCAAAACAGAAACCTCGTAAATGTCTGTTAAGTCGCCATCATAGACGGCTGACATGATCTTGATGCTCATATCAGTTGGTCCTCTTCGCGCGCTCGATCTTTTGAAATGTGGCAAAGGCCGGGGTCGATGTACGCCCGCACAGTGCCTTCTGGGCCTGATCTCTGCTTTGCCACGATCAGGTCCAGGTCTTTGGCACAGCGCTCGTACTCGGCGCGCAAATCGGCTTCTCGCTCGAAATCATTGCCACCGCGAATGGCCGAAAGCTCTTTTTCGAGATAGTAGGCGTGGCGGTAGCAGAACATGACAACGTCCGCGTCCTCTTCGAGCGATCCGCTTTCCTTGAGGTCGGACAGCATGGGTATCTTGCTCTCGCGACGCTCAACCTCACGGCTTAGCTGCGCCAAGGCGATCACCGGCAAGTTCATTTCCATGGCCAAGCTCTTGAGCATGTCCGTCGCTTCTGAAACCCTTTCGCGAATGCCCATGCGAGGGTCATCGGACGCGATGCGCTGAACGTAATCCACAACGATCAGCCCCAAGGGTGCCGCCGTGCCATCAAGTTGCTGCTGCGCGCGTCGGGCCGCGGCTCTGAGGCGTGACACCTTTCGAACATCGCGCTCACCAGTAATGATCGGCAGGCTTTCCTGTCGACGCGCTTCATCGACAATCAGCCGCATTTGCTCCTCGGACAAGCGGCCGTTGATCATGCTGTTGTATGCGACTTGGTTGCCCTCTTCCGCCAAACCTTTCGACAGAAAACGCTTACCCAAGTCTTCGCCTGACATTTCCAGTGACGCAAAGAAGACACCGACATTGCCCATTGCGGCCGAATAGGCGATGTTTTGGGCCACCGTGGTCTTCCCCATCCCGGGCCTTCCGGCCAGCACAAGCAAATTCGTGGGCCGCAACATGCCGATCTTGGCGTCAAGTTGGGGCAGCCCTGTCGACACGCCAATCGCAGTTTCGCCTTGGTATGCTATGTTGATTTCATCAAGGGCACCGATCACTGACGAAAGGTGCGACCGGATCAGTGGTTTGACATTAGAGTTGGCAAGCAATCCACCCGCCGATGTCTCAATCTTTTCCGCGATCTCGGATACTGGCTTTGCGGTGTTGATGATCTTCTCATGCGCATCGCGCATCACATCAAGCAGGCGACGCTTGTTGGCGTTATCCGTAACAATCTGTGCGTATTCAGCAATGGCAAAGCTGCTGATCGCAGATGCCGCCATCCGCACCAGATAACCGCCGCCGCCAATCTCGCTCAGCCCTTTGTGTTGGCTCATTGCGTGATTGATCGTAACCGGGCTCGCGATTTGATTGCCCTCAATACGATCAACAATAGCGGCGAAGACATCCGCATGAACAGGATCATAGAAATCGGCCGCGCTTATTGCCCCGTCAATCTTCTGGATTAAGCGGTTATCCATAAGTAACGCGCCAAGGATTTGCTGCTCAGCTTCAATTGAATGAGGCGGCTCAGCCTCGTTTGGATTGAAGCTCCTCACTTCTTGCATCGAAGAGTCCCTTTGGCATCGAGGCCATGCCTGTCAGCTTTGCTCTCGCAAACTCCCATACTGCACAGGCATCGGCTTCGTTATCGTTCTTGACATTCCAACCAAGCGAACGGCATCGGGCTATCGTTCTGGCCTTCGCCACGTCACGGCGTAGTCTGCCATGACCAATGAAGTGTTTGCGGATGCTCGGCACGGCGTATTCGCGCACCTTGAACCCCATCTGGTCGCAGATGATCATAACCGCGGCCCGGTCGCCCATGGCGAGCTGAATGCGGCTCTGTGCGCCCCCGCCACCAGAGGCAATCGCCTCTTCGATCACGACCACGTCAGGGTTCACTCGTTTGATCAGTCGCTTGGTCATTCCCATGGTATTTCGAAAGCGCCGACCATGCGGCGCCCCCGGTTCACTCAGACGCTCGGTCTGGAACGTCGGTGCGCCATTGGCATCGCCAAATGCGCAACCCGTCGCCGTCGCAAGATCGAACGCCAGAATGATCATTCCGTCGGCCCGTCTTCGCCAACGCCGTCCAGCATGTCGTGCATTTCCTCACGCCACTTGTGCTCAAGCATGGCCTCGAACATCGGCAAGAACGTCCGCATGAAGTCCGCTCTTGCGGTTTCTGACTTGTTTTCGATGGTGCGGATCGTCGCCAAGGCCGCGTTGTTCCAGCCCTTCTCGTCGATGATGCCCTTGATCCGCGACCGCAAAGAACCCGTGGCCTCGGAAACCGAATGTTGCTTGTCGCCAAGCTCATCGAGAAACGATTGCAGTTCCTCGTAATCCACGTTGTCAGCGCTATTCTTATGCGCATTTCCTCCATCAGCCATTTGCGTTCTCCTTTGTTTGGCTTGAATTATTTATCGCTCTCTGCGATATTCCTTGGCCCGGGGTGAAGCTGTCGCCCCAAAAGCTCATTGGGATTTCACCGTGCGTTTCTTTGAAGATGTTGTACGCCACAGTGTAAGACGGAAGCCGAACGCCTCTCGAAATCTCGGAGAGGTAGTTCTGCGAAATACCGATGCGCTTTGCGAAGTCTGTCTTCGTTTGCCCAGTATTTTTCAGGTATCGTAGGAAAAGTGACATGAACTTGAATATCGCACATAGCGACATTTGTCGCAACACCAAAAGTCGCTATAATCGACTCCCCCATTCGGGCGGATGTCGCTATATGAACGGCATGAAGCTAAGACTCAAAGAATTGCGCAAAGAAAAGGGCTGGACGCAAAGAGAGGTCGCCGAGAAGGCGGGTATCTCTTTGTCGTACTACACTGAGCTTGAGCTTGAGAAGAAACAGATCAACGCAGGACGCATGGAGGCAATCGCAAAGGCCTTTGGCGTCCAGCCATTCGAGCTTATCCGCTCGAATGAGGCCGGATCACTTCATGAAAAGCTGCGTGAACTCAATAAAACCCTCAATAAGCTCATGGAGCTTGATGAGAGTCATGTTGATGAAGTCGCTGATTTCGCGAGCTACAAGTTGGCTCAGGGTCGCAAGAAAGACGAGCGGTAGCGTCTTTCAAAATTTCTGCGACATCCTTTTCGTTGAGCCTCAAAACGGTTGCCCATATCCGCGCCGTTGCCATGGCCATATTCCATCCCCCCCTCTGAAATATTCGTAGATGAATAACGCAACGCAACGTTGCACACGTCAATAGCGAGATCAAGAGTCGCAAACAGCGATTTTTTCACCCACCCATTATTGACATATATATCGCTATATGCGACGTTTGTTCCTGTTATATTCGACGGGAGCATGCCATGCGCGACATATCCAACTTTCTCGTGCGCGACTTGAAAGACGACGAAAAGATCACCGAGCCGGGGTTTTACCGGATACCCATGGAGCGCCACCACGGCCAGCCATGCGACGGCGTCAGCGTCACAAGCTCAGTCTTGCGAAAGATGGAGATCCAGACCCCGGCAGATGTTTGGGCATTTCACGGCCTAAATCCAGATCGCTATGAGCGAGAACAAACCGACGCACTACGCATGGGCCGAGCGATGGCCGCGTTCATCGAAGGTGGTCCGGAAGAATTGGAGCGTCACTTTCGCGTTTTACCAAAGGACAAGCCGAAAAGACCAACCGAAGTGCAGTTGACGGCGTTCAAAGAGGGCCGTGCAAGCGACGCCGCGCTCAAGTCGATCTACTTCTGGCAGAAGGTCGAAGAAGACCCGCGCGACATCGTTACGGAAGCCGAATGGGAGTTGATCTGCAACATGGGCAAAGTCCTGGCGCAAGATCCAGCTGCATCGGCCGCGCTTGGCGGAGAGCCAGAGATCACGATGGCTTGGTACGACCACGAAACCGACCTTTGGTGCCTTGCACGTCCTGACCAGACCAGCTTCGACGGCATGCTTTCGGATTACAAAAAGGTGAATACGCAAGGTCGGCCGTTCAGTTACCGCGTCTGCGATAACCGGATCACCGATCACGGTTACCATCAACAGATGGCCTTCGCTCGAGAAGGCTTCGTATCGTTGATCGGCGAGGAACCGCAGCAGGTAGGTCTCGTGTTTCAGGTCGATAAAGCGCCGTACCACGTGATCCTGCGCGAAGTCGATGAAGAGGCTCTTGCTATTGGCGAATTTCAAAACCGGCGCGCTCGTCGCCTGTTTCGGGAATGCCTCGACAGCAACAACTGGTGGGGCCCGGGCGAGGATATCGGCGCCTACCAAATGCCAAGCTGGTTCCGCGAACGGCTAATTGAGGAAATGCAGACTGCTGGGGTGGCGCCATGACCATCAATTTCTTTACGCGGCACGCCGACAAGATAGTGCCGATCTCCGAGTGCGGCTGCTGGATTTGGATCGGTGCGACCGACACGGGCGGATATGGGCAGGTTTATTGCGGCCGACTTACCGACGCAGGGAACAAGGTACCAGAAGGCGCCCATCGCATTGCATATGAGGCAACATTTGGTCCGTTTGATCAAAGTCAGCACGTATTGCACCGGTGCGATATTCGTTCGTGCGTTAACCCAGATCACTTATTTCTCGGAAATCAGATGATCAACATGCAGGACATGGCGGCAAAAGCGCGTAGTTGCTGCGGCGAAAATCACGGAATGACACATCTGACGAATGAAGATGTCATTCAAATCAGGACCGCTTATGCCGCTGGCGGAATCACCTATGCCGAGATTGGAGAGAGGTTTGGCCTAAAACCTTCGACAGTCGGCGCAATCGTTCGTCGGCAGAGCTTCAAATACCTGCCTTCAAGCGAAGAAACCAACACCGCTGGCGTCACCCCGTAACGAGATCGCTGCGTCAACCACCTGCGCAGTGGGCCGGGGCACAGTCAACCATCCCCAAGACCGCCCCGGCCACCCTAACAACTGAGGAAACCGTGATGAAAGTAGACATGAAGCCCGAAGATCAGATCGAACCGCGCCAAGTTGGCGATGCGGTTCCTGAAATTCAATCGCTCGATCCCGGCCTTGGGCAATACCAGTTCGGCGACCTTGCGCAGTTCGTGGAGTTCTCGAAAGTGATGTGTCAGGCTGGGGCAATGCTGCCGGAACACGCGCAGCGCAACCCGGCGATCTGCCTCGCGCTGACGATGCGCGCAGTGCATTGGGGATTTGATCCCTTCGCTCTCGCCTTTGAGAGCTTCCAAGCCAAGAACGGCGGTCCCATTGGGTTTCAGGCCAAGGTCTTTACCGCCGTGATGCGCAAGGCAGGCGTTCGGCTGAGCTATCGCTACGAAGGTACGTTCGAGAAAACCGGCAAGCCCGTGAAATCGGCCAAGGGCAATGTCGTCGCCCAAAGCGGCGCTGTGGGTGACAGGAAGTGCATCGCCTATCTCGAAGAGGACGGGCGCGTACTTGAGTACGAAACGCCGACGCTTGACGAGATTACGATCAAGAACAGCCCGCTCTGGCACAACGATCCAGACCAACAGCTTGCCTATTATGCAGGCCGCGGTTGGGCGCGACGTTTCCGCTCTGACCTCATGCTTGGCGCCTACTCCGATGACGAGGTTCAGGACATGCGCCAGATGCGCGACGTGACACCGAAACAAAACGGCTTTGCGCAACTCGGGCAGACCGCCCGCGAAAAAGCCTCCACAGAGGCGAAACAGGCGTCCGACCCACAATCCCCCTCGGGCGACGACAACGACACTCCTGCGCCCGATCAGGACGCCCAAGACGGCGATCAGGAGCAATCCACCACTCACGACGACGATGCGCCCGAGGGGGAAGTCGAGATCGACGCGGAAAGCCCCGCCTACCAGATGGGCGCCGAGGCGGCGAAGGAAGGTTTCATCAGCCGGGATCAAGGGCCGTTCAACGGCAATGACGAGGCAACCGTTGAACAGGCCAACTGGCTGGCCGGGTTCGATAGCGTGGAGAACACAGCATGACCCCGCAGCAACGCAAAGCATACGACTTCATCGTCGCCTTCTACGAAAAGCACGACTATTCACCGAGCTTTACCGAGATCGCTGATGGTACTGGCCTAATGTCCAAGTCCAGCGTTCACCGCCTTGTTGGCGCGCTACAGGATCAAGGACTCATCGTTCATACGCATGGGCGCGCCAGGTCGATCACGCCCGTGCAATTCTTGCCCGGGCATATCAGCGCCGAACGTGCAAAGGAGATCGCGGATTACATCAACGATGTGCTCCGTGAGCACTACATCGGGATGCGCGACGAACAGTCTGCGTTGATGGCCATGCGGTCGGTGCCGGAAATGCTGGGGGTCAGGGAATGAATTACCGCCCTCACCTTCTACCAAAGGTTCGATCCGAAGCCCTGACCAATGCCATCGGCGGCAAGATCGCCGGTCAGCACTTCTCAGCGCCCATGCCCTGCACAGTTCGGATCTCTGGCCTCGTGCCCGGGCACCGTTGCGCGGATCAATCGACCGTCGTTGCGGCGCATACCGGAAACCTTGGCAAAGGCGTGTCAACGAAGGTCAGTGATATTGCCTGCGTTGCTGCCTGCATGGCCTGCCATGACCTGATCGACGGGCGGGATAGCCGCTGGTGGTGGCTGATGGATAACCGCTGCTTTGAAACCATGAACCGGATCATCACCGCGCAGCACGAAACGCTGGCCATGCTGATCGAGCACGAAATCGTTGTCGTCAAAGGGGGAGAGTTGATTTGAGCAAACCCTACAAGCCGCCCGAAGCGAAAATCGAAAAGCTGGTACGCGAACAATCGCCCAGACAGTTGGCTATTGCCTATCTGCGCGCATCGCGCCGCGCAAGAAATTCAGAGGCCGCATTCGAAATGCTCGTCAGCATTACGGACGCAACAGACGAAGTCAGAAACGGCAACGGCGAAGGCGCTTCCCAAAAACTCAAAGACGCTATTCGCACAGCCCGCAACCTCAATGAAACCAACGAAGGAAGCCAGTCATGAATGACCAAACCACAATCGAAACCAGCACCGCCTTAACGCTGCCGGATGCCGAAGATTTGCCATCGCTCTTCCAGAACGGAGAAATCGACAAAATCCTTGGCCGTATCGTTGAAGAAGTCGACTCGATGGCGCTGGACGTGACCACGGCAAGAGGCCGCAAGGAAATCGCCTCGATTGCCCACAAGGTCGCGCGATCCAAGACCACTCTGGACAAGGCCGGCAAAGCCCTGACCGATGACGCACGGGCAAAGATCGAGGCCGTCAACGGAGAGCGCCGGAAGGTTCGCGACACGCTGGACGACCTGAAAGAGCGGGTACGCAAGCCGCTGGATGAATGGGAAGAGAAGGAACAAAAGCGCAAGGCCGCTCTACAGGAGCGCATGCAGGCTTTTGACAAGGGGCGCACCTACTGGAAGATGTCGACCGATGACATCCGAGCAGTGATCACGGAAGTCGAAAACATCGCTATTGATGAAAGCTGGCAGGAAATTCGGGGGCTGGCGGAAGAGGCGAAGGCCGAGGCCTTGGAGAAATACCGTGCCGACCTGTCCAACGCCGAAGCGCGCGAAGAGCAAGAGGCCGAACTCAATCGACTGCGCGCTGAAAAAGAAGAGCGTGAAGCCAAGGAGCAGGCCGAGGCCGAAAAACGTGAGCGCGAAGAGCAGGAACGCCGCGCCAAAGAACAGGAGGCGGCCGATCAACGCTCTCGGGCCGAGTCCTTGATCGCTGACATTACAGAGGTCCGCAACGGAACTATTGGCGGACAGTCTCAGCCATATGGCGTTCTGATCTACGAATTGGAGCAAAAGGTGCCCGAGGCAATGGCCAGTGGCCTTGGTGACCACAAAGATGCCGTTGAGGCCGTAAGGCTGGCTGGCATTGACCACCTAAAAGCTCAGATGGAGCACGACGCAGAGAGGCAGTCGCGCGCCGAAGAGGAAGAACGTGCCAAGGCCGAGGAAAGGGCCCGCCAAGAGGCCATTGCTGAGCAAAAACGCAAAGCTGATGAAGCGGCCGAGGCTGAACGTAAGGCGCAAGAACGCCGAGAGAAAAACAAGCGTCATCGCGAAAAAATCCTGCGCGAGATCGGCGAGGACATCGCATCAATCGACGCCGCCGACCTGCCGGGCGCCATGCTGGAAGGCAAGGTGCGGCATGTAACGGTCAACCTCTGACCAAGTCAAATCCGAGGCGATCAAAATGAAACGCTTACCTCCGCGAACCAGTATCACAGACAGCGATATGCCGTTGATGGAACTGCTACGCCCGCTCTCTGCAAAGGCGCTGCCTCGCCGGGCTTTAGTGTCAACATCGGGCGCACTCATGCCTGAAACCAAGGCGCGCAAGATCGTAAACGATCAATCCGTTGGAGCCTACAGCCACCGTGGGAAGGAAAACGATCATGGGGCCGCGTGATCATGAAAAGGAGCATGTGCTTTGGCTGGACCGTTTCTACGGCGACCCCACTGCCCGAGTCTGCCGGAACTTGGCCGATGCGGCTTGGCACTACGCCGAGGCTCTTGAAGGCGACAACACGCTTGGGGCGGTCGTTCTTCGTGTTGAGCGCGGCGACAACCTCCATGTCCAGAAGTTGGTCGACGTGACAGACGAAGCCAATCTGACGCTTGCCCGTCAGCGCAACCGCTGGCCCACCGACCCAAGCGCGCAGGCGAGGCTCGGGTTTTACGAAGAATTGAGGGCGAGGGGCGAATGACCGAGTGGGAACAAGATCGCCTGCACATGGGCTGGGCAATGCCTGCCGCCCCGTGGTGGAAGCGCCTGCCCGTCATACGCCACGCGCGGGCCGTACTGATGTACGCGGAGCTGCGGGAAATCGAGAAATCAACTGGCTATCCCGAAACGCTACGGCGGTGGGTGGCCTTGGGAACATGGAAGGGGAAAGAGGGATGAAGAATGACCCTGAAATTCTCTCGCTATCCAATGACGCGCAGGCCGTTCTGGCTGGCAATTGGATGCTGGGAAAGAACATGACGCTGACCCTGCAAAATCAGGAGTACGCCCTTTCAAGGCGCGGAGAAAAGGCGATGCGAGAACTGATAGGAGCTGGGATGATAAGCTGTGAAAAAGCTGACGATGGATACCCGGAAAGCGCCACATATCGCCTCACAGATTACGGCGCTGACCTGAATTTTCAAAAGTCCATGAAATGGATGAAGGAACATGGCGGGTTCAGTCTCGTGCAAAAAGTTGCGGAGGCAGACCAATGACACATGATACCAAAAGCGGGCCAGCGTTTCCAAACCCTGCCCTCGCATACGAAGGGTGGTGCGGATTTGACGGATGCGAAGGTATGACCCTTCGCCAACTCGCCGCCATTGAGCTGCGCGTCCCTGACAGTGGGACCGAGTGGCTTGACGATATGATCCGACAGGCCAAGCGGGATGAAATTGCGAAAGCGGCTTTGGCGGGGATGGATGATTGGGTGCCTTGGCCGGATGGCGTGACTTCCGTAGAGGCGGGTGATCCGAGGATCGACATGCGCAAGCCAGAGGCGCAGCGTTCTCGCGCCAGATGGGCCTACCACCAAGCCGACGCCATGCTCAAGCAACGGGAGGGCGAGTGATGCGCAAGCTGTTAATCGCTGGCGCTGCCAGTCTGGCGTTGGCCGGTATCGGTCACAACATGCCGCCTGCGCCTGTTACGGTCACAGCGTCGGAGCGCCTTGAGAGGGAGCACCGTATCAAGCGACGTGAGAACAAAAAATTATGGCAAAAACGGCGGCGCAGAACCAAGCGCAATTGCTACCACCGTCTTAGCTGGTCACAGCGAAAAGGGCGGCTGTTCAAGGGGCATAGGCCATGACCCGCAAGCAAGCGCCTGCCGACCGCTACGGCAACACCCGGATATCTAAGATCCGCAAGGCGGTGAATGACCTGCGCCGCGCAATCCAGAGGGAAGGCACACAGGACATTCAGGTCGCATGGGATCGCCTTGAGCCTTGGATTGATGCGCCGATTTGGAAGGAGGAATGATCTGATGACGGATAAGATGAAGTCATGTCCGTTTTGTAGGAATGACGGAGCATCAGAATACTCCTTGAATGTATGTAAGGTCGCGACAAGACACGTAGGCTGGAACTATACTGTTGAGTGTACAAGTTGTGGGACGGAAGGGCCATATGCGTCTAGCGCTGATCGAGCCATAACCGCATGGAACACCCGCGCCAACGCCGAGGCCCTGAAAGCGGCGGATGAACTGGCGGAAGACCACAAGCAGACACGCGAAGAGATTTGCGAATTGGCAGATTTTTTCCTGCATAGCGAAGGGGCCAACAAAGAAGATTGCGCCAAGGTTTTTGCAGACCTTCAACGCGCACGCCTTCGGATGGATAAGACCCTCGCCGCCTACCAAGCAACAAGGGGAGAACGGGAATGAGTTATAAAGGAAGAGTGCCAAGCGATTGGTGTGAGCCAGATTGGGCCAACGCTCAAAAAGTACACGACTGGAAGAATTACGCAGGCGAACGGCTACGTGACGTGTGGCCTTCACTTTCGCACGAAGCAAAAAAGGCTATCTCAGAAACGCTTGATGATGTTGCAGGCCGTGAGGAATGGGAATGACTGACACAGACACAAGCGTAGCGGCGGTTGAGCGGCTTATCGAGATTTATGCCCGCCCATATGGAAATCCTACGGTTGCCGAGCGATTTGAAACGGTTGAGGCACTCCGCGCCCTCCTCACCGAACGCAATGCAGCCCAAGCACGGGCCGAGCGGGCGGAGGCGGCTTTGCAGAGCATGTTGACCCACGTTCAAGACGAGGTGTTCGCATTAGGGCAAGGTGAAGTTCATCCCGCTGACATTGGTCCATCAGTTACAGAAGCCCGCGCCACCCTCGCCCAGATCGACGCCGAGCCTGCCGGGTGTGATTGCGAGAGTAGCAACCAGCCCGATACGACCGGAAATATACCAGAGACCATACTTGATCCTCGCCCATACTTCGATTTCACGACGAAAACGGTTTGTGTTGACGCCTGTATCGCTGAGCAGATCGAGGCACTTTGGAGAGCCGGTGTCTGGACGCGCGGATGTTGCTGCGGTCACAACAAGCGAGGGCCAGAGGTATTCCTTGACCGAGCGGAGGATGCCAGGAAAGCCGCAGAAGTCCTCGCCGGCGACTCGCGTGAGTGGAAGATCATGATTTGGGCAGGGAACACCCGCTACAAGACTGCGGGCTTCGCCACCACAGGAGCCGAGGAACGCTGGCGTGAGGACGTAGAGAACGCCTGCCCACATTGCGGCGGTTCTGGCCACAAGGGCGACGTGTCCGAGCCTGCCGGGGTGAAGGTGAAGCCGCTGGAGTGGAAGGACAACAAAGCTTCTACGCCATTTGGTGACTATTCTATCCACCAGACGCCAGATGGATACGAGGTCATAGACCCCGAGGGCGAAGAAATTGTCCATGTGGGATTTAATTCTGACCCAATACGATCTGCTTATCGGCTTGCTCAAGAATTCGTCCAAGCCGATTACGAACAGCGCATCCTTGCCGCCCTCGAACCCGACCAGACCCACCGCGAAGGATGGAAGCAGGCGAAAGAGGCGGCGGCGGAAATCTGCGACAAAAGGGCCAACGAAGGTAACGGGAAGGGGGCTTTATTTGGCACACAAAAGCGCAGCCGAAGCCATCCGCGCCATGCCATATCCGGGAGACAGCGAATGACACAGAAAGCACCTGAGCGGATTTGGGCGTTTCTGACAAATGACGCTGACGATCCCGGCCATATGTTCGGATCATGCTGGACGCGAGAACGCGATGACCATGAACCCTACGTCCCCGAAGACCACCACAAAGCCGCCGTGGCTGCGGCCTATGAGGATGCGCGGAACGCAACAAATTATGTGTCAATTCATGGCCCCGTTGGAATCATCCTGCTGAACGTTGAAGACTACATCCGCGCCCGCACCCCCGACGACGCCACCGAGGCGCTTGAGGCCCGTGACGAGAGTGTAAAGCGCGAGGCCCGGAACAATGCGCTGAGGGAGGCGGCAAGCGTGATTGGCGCAAAAGTTGGCCACAACGGGGATGTGCTAGACTGTCGGTGCGGATCGTGCGTTGCGCGTCGAAAAGACCATTCTGCAATCCTCGCATTGATCACGGAGGACCAGAGCGATGGCGAATGATTTGGTGAAGCGACTGCGTTCGTTAACAAACTTCCCCGACACGGCGACCAGACAAGCCGCCGACCGCATCGAAGCCCTAGAGGACGAGAACGCGCGCCTCAAAGAGTATTCATTTGTGGTATCAAAAGCACTCACCAGTCTAACCGTTGGCGGCTCGGAATTCTTCACCACGGACAAGCGGTTTGGCTTCTATGAGGCCGACATTCCGGCGTGCGTGAAAAACATTGAATGGCGCATGGAGCAACAGCGGAAGTTTGGCGAGGCAAGAGCTCACGCCGCCCTGCGAGACACCGGAAAGGAAGGTGAGTGATGGGCGATAACGATGATTGGGCCGCGCTCCATAAGGGTGAAACACGCAAATTCTTGCGCTCGTCACTTTCTGGGGCGGTTGGCCCGCATATTAGAATGGTTGGGATTGAGGGGCATCTAACGGCTTCGGATATTGTTGACGAATTGATTACGGCTGCCTTGGTCGTTGCTATTGCCGTCCACCACACCCCGCCAAGCACGGAGGATTGAGGTATGAGCATCGACGCTGAAATCCAAAAAGCTGTTTCCGCCGCCGTCGCGCCGCTCGTGAAGGAGGTGCGCGACCTGCGCCGCCAAATCGCCCCACCCAAAGAATGGATCACCGTGCCAGAGGCCGCGCGGCAAATGGGTGTCCACGAAAGCACAGTGCGCCGTAAGATCGCCGCCGGTGAGATCGAAACGAACGGCATGGCCGGCAAGGCAAGGCGAGTGCGGCTGTGAACTTTCACGACTGGCTCAGGCGCCAACCGCGGCTATTCTTTTGCCCGATATGCCTGAACCACGTGACCAAGTGGCACGAGCACCATGGGCCTTGCTGGAAATGGCGCCCGGGTATGAAAGCCCCAAAGCATGACTGCCAGTTCAATCAAGACGCTTCGCAATGTCCTCGGCCGACTCTCGATAGTAGGTATTGCTCAAGATGCGCAGATCGCGATGACCGCTGATCTTGGCCAGCGTCAGCACATCGACCTTTCGAGATAAATTCGTCAGCGCATAGGCCCGGCTGTCGTGAAACCTAAGCCCCTCGATCTCGGCCTTGGCCCGTATTGATCGAAACAGCGCATCCATCTGGGCCGTGTTGAGCCCAAACACAGGGTCAGCATACGGCAGTTCCCGCAGAAGCCTCACCGCCTCGGCCGTCATTGGCACATCACGAGAATGGCCGTTCTTGGTCTTCGGTAGATGGGCGACCCTTCGATCCAGATCGACATTACCCCAGGTCAGACCGACAATCTCCCCTGCCCTCATGGCGGTTTCGCAGGCAAAGCGGAATGCGTGGAACACCCGCCCCGTGGACGTGGTCAAATCGTCACCCGCCACATAGGCCAGACGCTCGATCTCGTCATCTGTTGGAAGCCTGTCGCGCGGTGGTGGCTCAGCAGGCTTCCTGACGCCCTTCGTGGGACTGGACTGCATCAAGCCCCATTCCTCGACCGCCTGACGCATAACAGCGCCCAGCAATCCCATTTCGCGGCGTACAGATCCGGGCGCGACTTCCTGCAATCGAGCATCGCGCCATGCCGCGACATCTTTTGCCGTGAAATCACCCAGACGGTGATGACCGATCTCGCGTTGCATCCGCTCAAGGCGCAGAATTTCCCACCTGTGCCCGCGCTTCGATGGAGACACCTCGCGGGCGTACCGATCAAGCACTTCTGATAGCCGCATTGAGGCAGCGACTTTCTCACCATTGGAGATTTTGTATTCCTCGCGCGCCGCCCAATCCTTGGCAGCTTGGCGCGTTGGGAATACCTTGCTCTTGCGAATCCCTCGCCGAGCGATCTGTGCGCGCCATTGCTTTCCGTGCTTGCTGATCGACGCCATGATTCCCCATGAATGCGTAAATATGGGGAACGTCGTGCGCGAAAATGCGTATACATGGCAAGCGCAAGCGCGGCTTTATACAGCGTTATCCACAGAAAATAAGCGTTTTCGAGCAAATATGCTCATCAATGCGCGGAAACGTGGTGCCCAAGGTGAGATTCGAACTCACACGATGTTGCCATCGGGGGATTTTGAATTTAGCCGACTTCGCATGAATTTAGAGGCTTAGATGTATTACGCCCCCACAGACATAACAAGAACGAATCAAGAAAGTGGGATCACCGCTCAATGCAAAGTACATAAGGCTGAAATCCATGACAGACCTTGACCAACTACACCACGCCATACGGGCTTGCGCCGCCCGGCACGGGATCAACGAAACACAGCTTGCCGAAGCGGTGATCGCCCGCCGCCAAAGGCTACGCTACCTGAGCGACTTGACGCGACGCGCTCAAATCGAGGAGCGGATCAAACGCAACCATAATGCCCTGATCCGGGCCATGATGTCAGCGCAGGAGGGCACCAAAGCCGTAGAAAGCATAAAAAAACTTGGCGTATCTCTCGAACGTATGAACACGATCAGCCGCACCCCCTGACCCCCAAACACAAAAAAGCCCCGGCCACGCGGGCCGGGGAAGTTGAGATTTGGCAGGGACAGCAAAGCCGTCCTTTGGGCACCTTTCCTGTTTGAATGGAATTACAGGTGAGCGACCCGATAGCGCATCAACCGGGCGGTTGATTTCTTGGCAGGACGGACACTACCCCCTCAATCCACTCAATCGCCCCACCGTGCCGCGCCACGCATTGCGACAGGTTCACACGGTCGCGCCGCCACAGGGCTTCCTGCGCGCGCTGTGTGGTGGCGGTAGAGGGTATCGGGGCGGGTCCGTCCGTGCTTTGGGTTATGACCGCATCAGGCGGGTCGATCTGAAGCCGCGCCGGATCACCTGATCCGGTCGAGCCTCCGCAGGCTGTCAACAGAAAGGCCGGGACTATCGGCCAGAGGATCGTTTGCAGCTTCATCGGCAAGTCTCCTTTCCAGTTCCGTCATGCGCTCCTGCGCGGCCATGAGTTCAATGGCGAGGCGCTTGGCGCGTGCAGCGTTGGCGTCAAAGCCTTCTTGCGTTTCGGCGGTATCTTCGGCCACCTCGGCGCGGCACTCCTGATACCCTCGGTCCTTGACTTCGACGTAGATCCACCAGCCAACGCCACCCACAGCAAGCGCCACGAGGATCGTAGGGACATATCGGAACGCCAAATCGGGGATCATGCCGCCATCTCGCGCGGCATTGCTTTTGCAATTTTGGCCCTCAGAACATCGCCCACCTTGATTGCGCCCCCGGGCTTATCCATGCCGGGCAGCCAACGCACATCCCACTTCCCGCGCTGCCACACGCCCAGCGTCGGTTCCACCTCGGCATGGGTCAGAACGGTATATCGGCTCAGGGGGATATCGTAGGTCAGGCAGAAATCAGCAACCGTTACTGCAAGGACATTAACCATCTGCCTATTGAATGGTGCCGGGCCGGGATCAAACGGATGCTCCTGCGCACCGATCATACCGTCTATCGCCACCCCGATCGAGCCAGTGTTCAGGCCGCGCGTGTGCGCGACATAGCGCCCATCGGTGCAATCGGCATTGGCCTCCGGCTTGAGATAGCCCAGCATCACGCGCAGATCATGCGTGACCGTGGCGTGATAATGCTGAAGATCGGACTCGCTGGCCCCCTCACCGCTGACTGGCCAATGAATGATCACCCGGTGCAGGCCGGACTCGTGAAAGTCGGCCCGGATACTGCGTCCCTGTTTCCAGCGAAAGGCCGCCATCGCGCGGCGGGTTTTCCGCCCCATCAGGCCATCAATCGGGCCGGGGTCAATGCGATAGGCGGCAAGCCGCGCCTGAATGTCTCGGGTATTCATACCGACCTCCTCAATTGAAAAAGGCGGCCCAGATGACCGCCCATAGAATAAGACCCCAAACCGCCCAAGACCCACCGGCCCGAAACCGCTTGTACCCCTTCGATCTGACAACGCGTCGCGTCATGCCTTACCCCCTCCCAACAGCTTGGCCGCCGCCTTGAACACCGCCGGGCGAAGGTTCTGCACCGCGTCATGCCCGAAATAGGCCACGCCAAAAGACACCCCCGCCAACATCAGCGGATGGTCGAATATCCCGCTGGCCTCGGCCTGCATAAGCGCGGTAATCAAAGCCCCGCCAAGCACACCCACGATCAGGTTGAAGATCAGAACCCCGAAGGCCGCCCGCCACTTGAACGGGTCGATCTCCGAGGCGGCCAGCCCGGCCCCGATCAGGGCCAGCGCCACGGCCAAGCCACTTGTGCCGTAGGCCTGGAAAGACCCCGCCGCACCCATCACGCCAAAGGCCACCGGCCCCACGGCATCCACCTGTTGCATTAAACCACCTCGTTTTCTGAATTTGCTGCGCGCGGGCGAATTACCCGCCTTCAATGGCAGGACCGTTAGCCATCACATCCGGTCCATCAACTCGACCACGCCTTCCGGTACATCCGGCCACACCGGATCATCGCCGGATGCGACAGCAGCGCGGCAAGCGTCCACCATGTCCTTGCGCCACGACACGGCGGCCTTCGCGACGGCAAAATCGCCATTGGTCAGCCCGGACAGAGTTTCGGCCTCACCCTCGTTACCTCCACGCAAGACTTCCGTGGTGTAAGCCACCATGGACTGCGCAAGGTTGGCCTGCGCCTGTTCGGATGCGACAGCAAGGATGCGCGCGCCACATTCGGCCTTGATCGTATTGACGCCCCGCTCACTCACTATGGCGTTCAGGGTGGCGGCGTCGATCTGCGAGATATCCGGGGCGGTCTCGCCCTCTTCTTTCGCCTCCCAAAAGCGCAGCATGACAAAACAATCGGCTGGCACATCCGCCGGGGCACCATCCGCGCCAGAGGTGAACACATGCAGATCGCCGGCATGGAAAACAGCATCATCAATGCCGCAAATCTTCGCGCCGTTCACATCGGTTGCGCCGCGCTTCTGCCAGCCCTTGACGGCCAATGGAGGCACGTTGGACAGCACATAATGCCCCAACCCCGCGCGCGTCATTTGCGCGCCCACCGGCGCGTTGGGTTCTTCGATCCGATCCGGGTAGATGCGGATAATCGGCGAGGCTTCAAGGATGAAGCCGGACCCGTCAACGGTCGTGTTGCCCGTGTCCCAGGTCATACGCCAAGCTTCCCACACCCCGCCATCTTGCGTCCGGTGATACTTGTTGCCAGCCTCGGACGCCGGAAAGAATGCGCTCAAGGTCTGAACTGCAACCGCCCCGCTCCAAAAATTTGATTCCAAAGGCCCCGCGATATTCGAGGCTGCGATGGATGGCGTGTTGACCGTGGCGGTTGTGACGCGCTCCACGCAGCCCGAAACGGGCGCATCACAATCCGCAATATCGGGTCCGATGCCGCCCACGCCAAAATCGCCAACCTTGGTAAGCCGATTCGACGTGGTGTCTTTTTTAGTCTGGGTCACGGCATCGCCAGACAAGGAGGGCACCTCCAAGCCTCCGGTCGCCGCGATGAGGCCAGCCGCCTTGCGGTAGAAGCCAAGGTCGATCTCACCGAGGAATGCGATCCCCGGCTCAGCCGCATCACCATCCCCGAAGCGGCCCGACAGCGCGCCGTCCTGCACCGCCTCTATATCCGCGATCAGCTCATTGACCGCCGCCGCAAGCCCCGTCTTGACCGCCCCCATCGGGACCAGGTGGTAATCCACGCCGCTCTTGCTGGACCCCAAAAAATTCTCCATCAAGATTAACTCGGTCGCACTGACCACCTCTTGCACCACGCCGACCGGCGCTCCGTCTACCCAGAGTAGGTAGCCTCCCTCTATATTGCCCCACCACGAAGTGCCGCTCCCCGTGACCGTGGCGCTGCCATTGGTCAGCGATACGGTGCCTGTGCTGTATGTGATTGCCATCTTTGATCCTTCTCTATTTCACGCTCTTTTCCGCCGTGATCGCCGCGTCGCGATGCAAGGCGTCGGTGTATGAGGATGGGGGAAGGTTCGCGATCCCTTGAATACGGACCTCCGCGTCATCGTATTTGCCGCCGATCAGCCGGGAATAATCCCGGTTTTCCCATGTCGCGAATGACCCCGTGCCAAGCACCGGCACCCCGCTCCAGTTGCTCCAGACGCCCTCGGCGTAGAACCGGATTTGACAGCGCGAGTCGCCCGAGGCCGTGCGCCGGAAAACAAAGGCCGTGACCGTCCAGATTTCATCAATCGCCACCGGCCCCAGCGAAATCTGGCATATCGTTTCCCAACTGCCGGTCGATGGCAGCATGATCTCGCCTTCATTGGCTTGGTGAACCCGATCCGTCGCCGCGCTATCCGCCAGTGCGGCCCGCTCGATGACCTTATGCGCCTCGATCACGCCATCGCGGCGGATTTGCCAGCCGGATACGCCCGCCTCGAAATTGTCGGACTCGATTGATTGACCGGCGAAAATCGCGTTCTGGGCCAAGAACGTGCCCTCCACCTCGACGTCGCCATCAAGCGTCAGGTAATCGCCAGACCAGCGGCCCGTGACCTTCGGGCCGGACTCCCCGTCAGATACGCTTACGACCTCCAGCACGTCTTGCTCGTTCAGCCGCAGGACATGGGCGGCTTCGATGCCGTCAACCGTGGCCTTGGCCGTAGCCGTGGCCGATGCCATGGATTCCAAATCTTGGAAGCTGGCCGAGACCACCTGATCGACAGCAGCCACCGCCCCCGCCGCCGTAACGCGTGTTGCTTGCAGACTGGAAATGTCCGCCGAGTTGTCACCCACGTTGCTGCTCAGACTTGTCACCTGACCGGCGAGCGAGGTGATATCCCCCTCGGAATTGGTGACGCGCGTATCAAGGCCGGATATAGCAGACGCGTTGCCGCTTGCCGTTGATTGCGCACCGTCCGCCGCAGTCTGGGCCGTCGATACGTCTGATTGAAGGGACGTGATATCGGACGATTGACTGGTGATCTGGCCTTCGGCGTTGGTTACTCGCGTGTCCAACCCACTTATGGCCGAGGTGTTTCCATCGGCGGTAGACTTCGCCCCATCGGCGGTGGTTTGGGCCGTCGATACGTCTGATTGAAGGGACGTGATATCCGAAGCCAAGGCGCTGTCGGCGTTCGACCTGGCAGTTTGTTCCGCCGTGATCGCCGCCGCGTTATCACCTGTTTCGGTCTGCAAGGTCGCAATGTCGGATGCCAAAGCGCTATCCGCATCGGCACGCGCCGTTGCCTCGTTTGAGATGGCCGCCGCGTTACCAACCGCTTCGACCTGCAATGTCTCGATCTGCTCAACCTGTGCCGCGTCGGCCTCGGCCAAGGCCGTGGTGGTCTGCTCGAAAAGCGCCTGGTTATCATCCACGACCGCCGCCAGTTCCGCGCGCTCCTGCGCCTCGGCCTCCAAGTCCTCGTTGACCTTGGCCGTGATCCGCCGACGCCCCAAGGAATCCGCCGCGCGTGTCGCGTTGTCACCCTGCCAGCTTTTAATCAGGTCGATCACCCGAGCGTCTTCAGCAAGTTCGATTTCGTCACGCTGGCGGCGACTATCTGAAACCGTGAACTGGATGCTCGGCACGTCCAGAGCATCCATCGTGATCTCAACGTCTGACGTGCGCGCCTCAAGCGTGTCGAACTCCGAAGTGGTCACTCGCAAGGCCAATTCGTCTTCCGCACTGGAAAGGCGCGTTGTCACCTCGGACATGGTGACGAAAGACCCCTCTACCGTCAGCGTATCGCTGATCGACGTGATATCGCCTGTGGCTCCGTCCAGTGTGGTTTCGGCACTGGTCAGCCGCGCCTCGAAATCTTGAAGGATCGGGAGTTGCGACGGGTCTGTCAGCGCCTCGGTAACCCTCCAATCGACATAGGTGGTCGTTGCATACTGCGTGATCTTCGAGGCCAGCGCATCGACGGTGATCTCCACCTGCGACTGCCGATTACCAAGCGCCTCGATCCCGCTGATCTTGACCAAACCGCTTTCCGGCTCAACGTAGACCCCGGCATCGACCATCCGCTTGCCGATGTTAAAGCTGGCAATCGCCGCTTCGACCAGGTCATCCTCAAGGTCCGACGCGGCTTGCTCCACCGTGGTCAGGCGGGTTTCATCGAATTCAAGACGGTCCTGAATGGACAGGCGCGGCAAACCGCCAACCGTCCCGCCGGAAGGCACCCCGATATCGCCAAGCGCACCGATCACCCGGTCGCGCAACTTGGCCACAGTCCCCTCGGCATCCTCGAGCGCATCGTCGTGGCGCTCGAAGGCGGTGGTGATCGTATCGTTGATATCATCATCCAGATCACCCGCCCCAAGGCGCACGTCCGGGGTGGTCACATCCTGCCACGACGTCCAAAGGGTACGCAGGCCCGGCGCAGCGAAACGCACCTGCACCTGGTATTCCACGGCGGGCAGGATATCCTTGATCAGCGCCCCGCCAAGTCCCGCGCCATCAACGCGCCCCTCGCCCGCAACCTCGCCTGTCGCCTTGACACGCAAGCGCCAGACAAGCCCGGTGACCGCATTGGTGTCGGGCGCATCCCACTCGATCCCGATGGCCGGGCGGCGCGCATCTGCGGCCCCATCGCTCACCGAAGTGCCACGCACCTCGAACCCCTCCACCGTGATCGGTGCTGGCCGACCATCGGCAATCGTGCCCGATTCCGGCGCGGTGTAATCGGTCTGCGGCTGCCAGCCGTCGTAATCCTCGGGGTCCACCTCGGTCAGCGTGACGGCCAGATCGGCGTTGGCCATATCTCCCACGGTATCGACGCGGAACCGCTTGTCGGCAAACCCGTTGCGCTGCGACGTCCATTCGATGAAATCGCCCGGCTCAAGATCGCCCACGTTCGGCGGCAACGACCCCGAGAACATCCGCGCCCGCCGCGCCTCGTTCAGCGCGGCCTGCATGAGCCGCTGCACCTGCTCGGCATAGGGTACGACCGCGAATTCCACAGTTGTCGGCAAGCGGCGGTTATCGTCCTGCGCCTCGAAATCCGGGTTGTAAAGCGGCGGCGCGTCGTTGGCCTCCCACGCCTGCGCGGGGTCGGGATGAACGGCGGTGACCGCGTTCACGGTTTCGGCCAGCGGCTTGAACGGGTCAAAGACCTGTTCGGCATCGATGCGCCAATCGGCATCGGTGATCTGGGTCAGCACGGCGCGCGGCTCCCCCACCTGCACCCGCATGCGCGTCCCGGCATCGGCAAAGCGCCCGTTGCAGGCCATGGCCAAATCTTCCAGAACATCGGCCACCGGCGTATCCACCGTGATCTCCAGCCCCGCCTTGTACCGCGCGGGCGCATCCGTGCTGCCGTAAACCTCGATCTTTTCGGCATCGGTCATACCGGCCCAACCGGGCGGGGTCGTATCGCACAGGTCCGCCTCGGCAATCATCTCGGCGTCATCCCACGGCAGGGGGCGCTGCGGCCCATAGAACCACTGCCCGCCATATTCAAAGCCCTGCAACACCCGCCGGATCAGCAGGATCGGGTTCACCGTGGCCGAGGTGCCGCCGCGCGGATCGTCCACCGGCAGGCCGTCCAACTCGAATTTCGCTTTGGGATTGCCGCGCCAGAAATCCCGGTCGAACTTCACGGTAAGAACCGCATAAGCCACGCCATAACCGATCCGATCCGCACCATAGGGGCGCGCGTCGGATGCCACGGTATTTACAAGGAAATCATCGGCCTGCGTTTGCGTGCCGTCGTGGAAGCGCACCCACGCGCGGGGCTTGGTCTCGACCACGGTTTCATATTCGTAATAGCCATGCTCGTGCCCACCGGGCACCCACGTGCTTACCGTGCGTTCGGTTTCCTCGGAAAAGGCAGGCAGGGGGTAACCCTTGCCGTCCGGGTCAGGATTTTCCCAGTCGATATCGCTGCGCTCGTCATCAAGGAACACGGCGCGCAGCCCTGCAACCGGCATATCGCTCAATGCCAAGACGAAGGTGTTATAGTCGTTGGCCGAACCACCCCATTGGTTGTGATAGACCAGCGAGGCCGCCGTGGCTGTATGGCCAAGGATGATCGACCGGGGCACCTCGGCCCCAAGCTGCAACTCCCCGGTGATCCCCGCGCGCTTGCGGGTCGGCTTCTTAGGCCCGAAAAACGCCTGCGCGACCGCGTTCAGCAGAAGGCCCGCGCCCAGCTTGAACAGGCCCGCGATAAGCGGCGGGGCCGAGGCCAGGAACGCCGTGACCGCTGCGACAGCCGCAGAAATGAACCCCACGTCAGACCCCTTTCAAATAGATGCGTTCCGCCGGGGCATAGCCCGCCGCGCGGTAAAACTGTTCCGCCTCGCGCCCCGTCTGACTGACCGTCAGAACGTCCGCGCCAATCTCTCTTGCCCACGCCTCGAAGGCGCGTTGCATGGGCCGCGCCCAATGCCCGCGCTGCGCCGGGTCAACCCATCGCAACACGCAATCGGCCTGCACGCCGGGACACCACAGCCCGGCCCCGGCCTGCGCCACCATGACGCCGACAGCCGCGCCGCGTGCCTCGGCCACCCAGACCGCGCCCATGCGGTCCCCGATCAACCGGCGCAACGTATGCGCGCACTGGCCCGCGTGATGGGCTTGGCCGGGGTGCAACTCGGCCCGCGCCGCCCGCAGGATGTCCGCAAGCGCCGAAATGTCGTCATGCCCCGCAGGGCGTAGCCATCCCGTCATTCGGGGGCCTGCCCCCACCAGACTTTCCAGCCGCCCACAACGGCCACGTCCTTGAAAAAGGCGTCGTTGGGATCGCGCCGCCGCTGGCTGGCATCGCTGCGCCGCTCGGGCGATTTGCGGGTCAGTTCTTGAGTGAACGACTTGCAGTTCAGATCAATGCCGCCCGCCTCGCCCGCCTTGGGCGTGCGGATCGTGGCCTTGTCCACAAAGCCGGTAAAGCGCGCCACCGCAGGCGCGACCAGTGTATGACCCACCGGATCAAACCAGCCGCGAAAAATCTCAACGCGCGCGAAACGCAAGTCGCGGGTGCGCACGATTTCTTCGCCCTTCGGATCAAGCTGACCCAACTGGATTTTGACCGATTGCACCGTCAGGCCCGAGGCGCGCGATACGTCACCCACCCCGACAACGCCACCGCCCGAAAAACTGCGCGACTGGGCCGTGTCGGTGATCGGGTCGATGATCTGCGCCGTGACCTGCCCCACGTCAGACCAAAGCCCGACAGGGGCCGGTGCGCCGGCCTCGCGATCACGCGGCACGAACCACAGGAAATCGCGCACCACCACCTGCCCCGACTGGATCAGGGCCTCAACATTCGCATTACGTGGAATCATCGGATTTCCTGTATTGCCTCGAAAACGACCTTGCGGTGCAGCATCGACACGCGCGGATCGTCCAGCGATCCGGGCATCAACCGAAGCTCCAACACAGCAGGCTGGATCGTCACCGTGTCACCGGCCTGCACCGCCGCGCGCACATGCGGTTCAACCTCCAAATCGGGCGTAACCCCGCCGCCATCGGACACACCGCCCGACAGAAGGCGGAAATACTCGTATCCCCCAGCGCCGGTGGTTACGCCGATCCTGTCTCCGACCGAGAACACCAGACCGGCGGGCACTCCGCTGATCGACAGCGCGGCCCGATCCGCGCGCACCGCCTGCACCACGGGGCTGGCCGCCCCAAGCGCCGCCTGCCCCGGCGCGTCACCGTCAAGACTGGCAAGCGTATCGCGCCGCACGTCATGGCCGATGAAGGTCAGAAGCGCGCCGCGCAACCGGCCAAAATCGGCCATCACCGCATCGGCCTCGCTATGCGTCATCGGCGCACTTTCGGCGCTCATCAGCCACCGCGCCGGGCCAAGGTCGCGCGCCGTGACCGCACCCCCGGCCACCGGGCTTAACTCCTGCGTCTGACGCAAGGCGAGGCGCACAATGCGCCAATTATGGGGCGCGATCAGATCAGGCAGCATCAGCTTTCGCCCTCCCATGCCCGCGAATGGCGGCTGTGCTTGGCGTTGACCATGGCCTCGAAGACCTTGCCTTCGAACTCTCGCGCCTGTTGCTGCAACTGCGCATCAATCCGCGCCACGGTCGATGGGTCAGCCCCGCGCGCATCAATCACCGGGGCGTAAGTCAGTTGCGGCGCGGCACCACCGCCCGCGCGGTCCATCATCCGCTCCGTGGCCGCCCGCGACGTGACATGCGCAGGCCCCGGCACCAGAACGCCGTTAACCAACTCGGTGCCCCGCTCGGCAACCCGACCAATCTTGCCCGAGGGGATGAACCCCCCGTTGTCAAACAGGCCCGCGAAAGCCCCCAGGATACCCGAGGCGGCACCACCCCCGAAACCGAATGACCCGATCCCGGCGCTGATAAGCTGATTGCTGATCTGCGAAAGGGCATTGCCGACGAAATCCTTCAACGCGCGGCCCAAGGATTTCGCCCCGGTGATCGCCGACTTGAATGCCCCCGCGAACCCTTGGCCCAGCATCTGGGGAATGTGCAACAGGCCAGCCCCGTCAACCGCCCCGGCAAGCTGATCGGCGGCCCTCTGCAAAGCCGCCTGCGGGCCACCTGACCCGCCTTCGATCCCAAGGCCAAGCCCTGCCATCAGGTCGCGCCCGATGCGCATGAACACGCGCGAGGGAGACTTGATCCCGAAAACATCCTTGATCGATTGTGACAAACCTTCGAACCGCTTGGCCTGCCGGGCCTTGAAGGCCTCCCATTTCTCATCGATCCCGGCCTTGATTCCGTCCACGATATTACGCCCGATATCCAGCGCCGCGGATATGGCCGCCGCCGCCGAGTCACGAATAGAAGCCGCCAGATCGGCCCCGAACTGCGCCATGCGGGCAGGCAAATTAGAAAGGCCCTCACCCAGCCAATCAATCACAGCATTGCCAAGGTTGAACGCCGCCAAACCAGCTCGCGCCGCCCCTGCGTCAATGGCATCGCCAATACGGGTCCAAAACTCGGGCTTGTGCCACGGCACCGAGGCCATAGCCTCGGTCACGCGCTGAATCGCCCCGGCATAGTCGCCTTGAGAAATACTATCCCGCATCAAATCAACCCAAGTGCGCGTCGATTCAACCAACTCCCAAAACCTGGTATTTAGTTCGATATTGCGCGACTTGATGTTTCCCATGGCGTTCACAACCCCCGGAACCGACCGCACCAACCGATCCCAATTTGCCCACAGCGCCGCCGCCGCGCCTGCCGCCGCCGCGATACCCAAGACCACCGCGCCAAGCGGCGAGGCTAGCGCCGCCAACCCGGCGGCCATCGCCCCCAAGATGAAAACCACCGGGCCAATCGAGGCGGCCAAGGCCGCGCCGATTCCGATGATCCTTTGCATACGCGGCGACAGCGCCGAAAACTTTGCCCCCAGGTCGGCCAGCCATTCGGCCATGCGCTTGAGCGTGGGCGCAAGCGCCACCGCCAATTGATTGGCAAGCCCACGCGACACCAACCCAAGCGCCGAAATCGCGTCGTTCGCCTCCTCGATCTGGTCCGCTTCCAGTTCGGTGACGGTGACGCCGAAGCGCTCCAATTCCTCATTGGCCGCCGCGATGGTGGCGGCATCCATGCGCCCCGCCGCGATGCCCGCGCGATCCCCGAACAGATCCGCCGCAACCGCCGCCTGTTCTGCCGCCGGGACGGTATCGGCAATCGCCCGGTTGATCACCGCGATCTTTTGGTCAAGGTCCATATCGGCCAAATCCTCGGCCTTGAGGCCCAAGCGCGCCAAGGCCTTGACCGCAGGTCCGGTGCCCTGCGCCGCGTCCCCCAGTCGCTTGGTCAACTGCCGCCCGATCTGCTCCAACTCGCCGGTCGATACCCCGGCCCGGTCCGCCGCCCGCGCCAGAACCTGCATCGACTTGGTGGAAGTGTTGAGCGACTGCGCCATTTTCGATTGCGCATCGACCGTCTGCATGGATGACCGCAAGGCCGCCCCACCCATGGCCACCATCGGCGCGGTGATGCCAAGCGACATCTTCTTGCCGATCCCCCGCATATTGCGGCTTGCCTTGGTCAGTCTCCGCTGCAAGCCATTCATCGACGCTTGCGCGCGCTTCGCGCCCCGCTCGAAAGCGGCACTATCCAGACTGAGAAGCGCGCGCAACGCGCCGATTTCAATAGCCATCAGGTCACCTTTTTGCACCCCAAGCGGCGGCCAGCACTTCGCACATGGCCTGCAATTCTTCGGGTGTCTGCTTTTTGGGTTTCGCTTTACTGCCCACGAAATCCGCCAAACTCGGCGGGTTCTTCAGGTGGGGCATCATGGCCCCCCACCACACATGCGACCGTTCGACCTCAAGGCGGCGCGCGGCCCCCTTCATTTCGATCAGGTAGATGCGTGGTGTGAGGGTCCAGAACCGCGCCGGATCAAGGCCCGCCGCGATGTAGTTTTCCAGAAGGCTCGGGATATCTAGGGCCGCTTTTTCCCCGGCCCCTTCGCGTTTCCCGCCGGTGCGCCCTTTGCCCCGCCTTCCCCTTCATCGGGGAATGATGCCTCGATCAACGAACCGACGGCCTCGGGGTCAGCCGCGAAAACATCGTCAGCCAACCAACGATCCGCTTCATCCCCATGATGCCGCTGCAAGGCCTCCAAGATGATATCGCGCATGATCGCCATCGGCGGCACCCACGCCTCCCCGGCCCCTTCGGGCGGCGTCAGCTTGGCTAGGAAATCCTGACCGTGCTTTTCCTGCAATTCGGCCAAACCCGAAAACCCCAAGAACAGCGTGTAATTCGTGCCATCCACCGCGACGGTGGTCTTACCCGTTACCTTGCCCATGCCTCACCTCACTCTGCGGCTAGAAGCTGGGGCTTGCCGCTTGTCCGGGTGACGGTTGCGGTGGCCTCCATTTTTCCAATTGGCGACAACTCCGGTGTTTCATACCCAGCAAAAGCCCCGACGAACTGCATACGCACGCCGTTGGGGAAGGTGATCTGCATATTGCCGGGGTCGGCATGGAACGCGTCAAAAAGCGTGTCGGTTTCCGAAGGCACCCAGTTCAAGGTCAGGCTTACGTCGCCGGTGTCAAAAAGCGCCATGACGTATTCCTTGTACTTGTCAGGCGATTTGAGGTGGGTGGCCTCCTCTTTATCGCGGGTCAGTCCGGGCGGGGTGATGCTGACCACCTCGGCAATCGCGGTGAAGGTTTCGGGATCGCCACCGTCGCCAATGGCGAACTCCGAGTCATACCCGATATTAGCTTGCGTTTCAGGCATCGTTTCTTCCTTTCGATAAAAGCCGGGCACCCCGGCGGGTTACTCTCGATAGGTGATCGAGAAGGTCAAAGACACGCCGTGCAAAAGCTGCGTGTCATCGTCTTTGGTGTCGCGGATGATTTCTAGGAACGCGCCCAGAACAGGACCGCCGCGATACCCCTCAAGAACGGCCCTTACCTCGCGGCTAGCCGTGATCGCCTCCAGATAGGTCTTGCCGTAGCAATCAATCTGCACCCGGCCCATCATCAGGCCCTTGCCCTTCAGATGCATGTCGCGCCGCCCGCCTGTGCGGAACATCACCGCGCGCGGCGTTGACGTGCCGCTGCCAAGCGTGCCCCACGCAATGGGAAAGCTCACCGCGCCGGAAAGCAGGGTGTAAAGATGCTCCTCCATCAGCCCGCCACCATATCCGCGATGGCCTGCAATTCGGGACACATCGAAAGGGTGACGTGGCAAACCCCATCCTCGAACCGGGCATCGGTCTGGATATGGCGCTTGGCGTCAATCTCGCCAAAAGCGATCATCGCGCACTTGGCCGGGTCATCATCGGGCGCGGCTTCAAAATGCGCCTGCATCGCACCAACCGCCCTGGCCAGCGCATCGACATTGCTTTTCACCTGGATTGAAAGAACCGTCTTGGCCATCACGTCACCCCTTTGCCGCCTTTTTCGCCGCCCGCGCTTGCGTCTTCTGGATTTCATCCCAAAGCCGCTCTCCAAGCCCATCAAGCATCTGGCCCTTGTAGGCATCCCACGCCGGTTGCAGCATCGGCTGCGGCGCAACCGACCCCCGAAACGATCCGTTTTTCGTGTACCGCGGGCCGGTGCCGAACTCGATCAAATGCGCCTCGGGGGTGCCATTGGCCCCACCCGGCGCGCCCACGAACATGTTGATCACGCTGCGCCCGCGCCGCGCGTGACTATCGCCCCGCTGGCCCCCGGCAATGCGCGATGTGACCCGAAACACCTTGTCATCCGATCCCGGCCAAAGCGCATTCGCCAAGGACGCGACGGGCTGCAATTCCTTTTTCAGCGCCCGCCGCCCCACGCCCTTCGCGGTGCCCGCCGCCAATTCGGCCAGCGCCTTTTCGATGTCGCGGCCACCCTCAAATTTCATGTTGACGGACATCAGACCACCGGCCCCTCGATCACCAGGTAAACCCAAGCGCGATCCGTGATCGCGTCGACCTCGACAATGTTGTATTCAACGCCGGGAAATTCCCCCGACAGATCGCCGCGCCTCGTGTCCCGCGCCCGCCAATCGGTGGTGATTTGCCGGGTGGCGCTGTCATTGCGCAGTTTGACCTTGAACACCGCGCGGCCCGCCAAGCGCGCTGCCTCAACCGCCTCTGATCCTTTCTGATAGATCACGGCGCAGCGGCGCTCGAACTGCTCGGACCAACCAACCGCAGGGCCGCCGAAAGCGTCCTTGCCGCCACTTGGCGCATCAAAGACGAAAGCCTCGGACAGCTTACCGGGGGCCATCACAGAAAGACCCGGTAATTGGCCAGCATCATCTTGATCGATGCAGGCAGATCATCCATTTCCGCCGCTTCCCGATCCGCGTAGTACCGGGCCGCCAAGATCATCACCGAGGACACCACGGGGGCAGGCAAGCCTTGCGGATAATCCGCGCCAAGGTCGCGGCGCAGATAATCACCCACAAAGCCCTCCGCTGCATCGATATAGCCCTGCAACAACTGGTCATCGTCATCATGCTCGATGACCAGATGTTGCTTGACCTGCCCCAATTCCACGATTGACATCAGGTCTTAGCCTTTCGCCTTGGCGTCGGCATCGACCTTCGCCTTGGCGTCAGCATCAGAACCCGCCGCCGCATTCAGCTTCGCACCGCGCTCACGCAGTTCCTTTTCGCTGGTTTCAACCGCGAATTCCTTATTTAAAAGGTTTTTCAGCACCTTTTCATCGTCCGGGGTTTTGCAATCGATGGTATAGCCAACACCGGCATGCAGCATGCCAAACTTGGTAAGCTGCGTGCGGTTCATCAAAACAGTGACTTTCGCCATGGTCTTATCCTCATTGAATGAATGAGGGGGCCGCGATGATCGCCGCCCCCTTCTGTCGTGTCCTCAAGCGCCCCGCCGATTAGGCGAAGGTGAAGTCGCCCGTCACAAGCGAAGGCGCACGGCGTACCGCCAAGGCCAAACGCTTGGTGGCCTTCATGGTTTTCATACCATCCACGAAGTTGGTGCCATGCTCCGAGGAAATCAGCACCTCGGTTTCCATGCGGTCATAAAGACGCGCCGCCATGCGCATCGCACCCACAAGCCAACTCCCCGCCGTCATCGAATTGCTTTCGACAACCGGCAAGCGCCACAGCGCCGGGCCAGCCGGGGCATCCGGGCCACCGATGATGAATTTGCCAGTCGCGGTTTCGCGCTGCAATTCAATGGCCGCCCAATCCGCCGGGTTCAGCACCATGCCATCGGCGGCATAGTCATTCAGCACAACCTGCAACACCGCAAGGCGCAGTCGCTCGATCCGGTCAGTATCGGGAAGGCCCGCCGCCGCCGAAAAGGCCGTGGCATCGGTAATGAGGCCCGACAAGTTTTCACCCGTGCCATCGCCAGCAAGGATTTGATTTTCCTCGGCAAGGTCCAGACCATAGCGCAATTCGCCATCGATCTCGCCCGCAAGCTGCGCGGAATCGGCCAAGGCCTCATCCGAGATATGCGTGACATGGCTGATCTTTTTCACGATCACCTGCGCCTTGGTCCAGCCATAGCTGGATTCCGGCGCGGCACCTTCTTCGGCAACAGCCGCCGCCGCATTGGCGCGGGTGGTCTGCTTGGTGTAGTCGATAACGCCCGCGCCGGTCTGCACCACGTCCAAAAGGTCGCGAATGCGCAATTGACGCCGCGCCATGTTCACCGGCACCTCATCGCGATCCGACCAGATCAGGCCACCGCCCGACCCACCGGCGGTAGTGATCGCTGCGTTCACATCAGTGCGGAAGTTGCCCGGCATACCGTTGGCAACCCATGCCTTGAGATCATCGGCCTCGGCAACCGTTGCGCCCACGGTCGTCGCCGCACCGCCACCGCCCCCCCGGCCCTGCGCCACAACCTGTTCCAGATCGGCATTTCGGGTTTCAAGGGCCTCAAGGGTGCCTTCAAGTTTCGACACCTTTTGAGTTGATTCATTGAAGGTGACCAGCAGCTTGTCCAACTCGGCCTTGGTATCCTCGCTGACGCGGCCCGCGCGCTCTGCGTCTTTGAGGGCCTTTTCGGCCTTCGGCATCAGGTTTTCGCGAACCTCCGACAGATCGTTTTTCAGGCCGGTCAAGGCTTGGGCAACATCGCCCGTCGCTTCCGCACGCGGGGTCATCAGCACGCCCACCGGGCGCGCAGCATTGTGGGCCGCGAGGGCGGCCATTGCATCACGTTTCATAGTGATTGCTCCTTTTCAGGTTTTCAGGGATGCGCGGAGTCCATTGATCTCCGCCACGATATCCACAGCCTCGGGCATGTGGGTTGGGGTAGCGCCCGGCATACCCCCTTTGACTTCGCGCAGAAGATCGCGCGCCGCACTTCGGGGAAGCCCGGCCCGCGCTGCGAGAATGTCGAATTGCTTTTCGGCGCGCAGGGCCTTGGCCGCCTCTGCATCGCCATCAACGGTAATTTGATCCGCCGCCAACAGGTCATCGGCAAAGCCCTGATCAACCGCGCCCTGGCCGTTGATCCAAGTCTCTTGGTCCATCATGGTCGACAGCTTGGCGGCATCGATCCCGGTGCGCGCGTGGTAGACATCCGCCAAGGCGGTGTCGAAAGGCTCCAACCAATCGGCCACCTCGCGCAGGGCGTTCCGGTCCCCCATGGCCAAAACCCAACTGTTATGGATCATCAAGAACGCGGCGCGACCGATGCGCACCTGATCGCCCGCCATCGCAATCACCGATGCCGCACTTGCCGCAAGGCCAAGCACTTTCACCGTCACCTCGGCGCTATGCTCACGCAGAAGGTTGTAGATCGCCAACCCCTCGAAAACATCGCCGCCGGGGCTATTGATATTCACCGTGACCGGGCGATCCCCGATGGATCGCAGCGCGCCCGCAATGCGCTTGGCCGTGACCCCATCGCCCCAGATATCCGCCCCGATGGGGTCAAGGATGGAAATGCTGGCATCGTCATTCGCCTCGGCCCGCAAGTCGGGACTCCAACGATTGAGGGCTGTCAGGCTAATATCGCTGCGCACACCGGGGCGCGCGCCGACCTCGACTTTTGGCAAATCGCGTTTCATGTCTCATCCTTTCCGAGATCCTTGAGTGGGGCCAAGGCGGTTTGCGCCAGCAACTCATCCGCCGCCGGGTCCGGGTGCCGCCGCAGGTTCAGTTTCTCGCGCCGCTCGTTTGCAGTCATGGTGCCGGATTGGCCCATCTTGGCCATGAATTCAGACTTGGACTTGCTGTCCATCTGCAACATGGCCTCGCGGTTAAACTCGAAATACCAGCGACCACGCTTTCCGACCGGGATAAGATCGGCATTCATCCGCGCCTCGATCCGGCGCAGCATCGGGTTGATCCCCGTGGTCAGCCAAGAAAGCATGATGCTTTCGACGCCGGTCCCCCACATCGTCTGGCCTTCGGCGGCATGGCCGATGATGATCGGCGGCATGCCAAACCAGCGGCAAATATCCTCGACCTGAAAACGCCGGGTTTCCAAAAGCTGCGCATCCTCGGGGTTCATTTGCAACTGATCGAAGGACAGCCCCGCTTCCAGCGTCATGATTTTACCGGCTTTCTTTGACCCCGAATATGTCGTGATCATCGCCTGCAATTGGTCGCGCTGCTCGGGCGTCAAAATCTGGTCTGACTGCAAAACACCCGAAGGCATCATTGCGTTATCAAAGACGGTCGATGCCGTGTTATCCGCCGCCAAGGCTGCGCCAAAAGATTGCACCCCGTATTTGACCGCAGACAGGCCAAGCCCATCGCCGCCGCCGAAGCCGCGCAGGTGAAGCACCTTTTCGGCGGGCAGGGTGTAGGCCCTGCCGTTTTCGGTCACACGGTAATCAAACTGCCCGTCGCCACGACGCCGGGGAACAACCGACAGAAGCGGGCGCAACCCAACCAGACGCGGCCCGATGGTCAGCTTTTCGGCGTAGCCGTTGCCGCGCAACAGGGCATGGGCCACGACGCCCTCCCAAAACTCGACCGAGGTTTGAACACCATTCGGCTTTACCGTCAGGATGCGCGCCAGATCATTATCGATCCTTTCACGGCTACCATCGGGCTGCTTTTCCATCAGGTCCAATGGCAATGTGGCGATCAATTGCGCCGTGCGACTGACACATGCCCAAACCGAGGAAAGCTTTAAAACCGTTTCCGATGACACCGTTGTTCCAGCATTTGACAGAAGGCCAAAATCGCTAAACAGTTGCTCGCCCGACAAGGCGACCCACCCGGATTCCCCGGCGGACAATTCCGCTTTGATGCCGCGAAACGCGGCGCGCATCAGGTTGATCATACGTTCATCACCGGGTTGTTAAGAAATTGCGACAAGTCTTTTTTTACTGGCGCTTGCGGGTTCCAGCTCATCAGCATCACCGTATTGAACAAGGCCATCAACGGATCGATCTTGGCCGTGCCGCTTTGTGCCTTGGTCACGATTACGGCGTTGCCGCGCGATTCGGTTTTGGCGTTGCCCACGCACCAACTCATGAGTTGCTGGCCGCAATGCAGCATCGTACCGTTTTTCAGTTTGACCGGGGCCGTTTTGATCGCCGCGTTCAGCTTGTAGCCTTGGCTGATCGACGCGATATCCTCGATACAGAACCCGGCATCGACCAGCGCATCGATGATTGATCCAACCCCCTCGGGGTCCATGCCGATCCCGTTTTGCTCGGGGAACAACCCCGCATCGCGAATCCGACAGCACAGATCAACGATCTCCGGGTTTGCCTCATCCTCGATATTGTCGACCAAGACCAGATCGCCCGCTTGCTCAAGGTCCAGCAACTCAGGCGCAATTGACTTGCGCAGCTTTAGAACGTCGCGATCCGCCCAGGCCCGCCCCCAATGCAGCCATTGCTTTGTTTCGGCATGACGCCCGGTCACTGCCAGCCCCAACAAATCGTCAAGACCGCCGCCATCGACACCGGCCACGACCACCTCGCAAACCGCCAAAAGGTGGTCTAGGTCCATTTCCGGGCGCGCGGCCCGCGTCCAGTAATCCGCCCCAACCCATCGGTTCGAATGCAGGCCAAGACCGATCTGGATATTGAGGTGCTGACTCGCCCAAATCTGCTCCGCCTCGGGCGAGGTGCTACCGTTGTTTTCATAATCCTGTTCCAGCCGCTTGCGGCTGACTGACTTGCCAAGATTGGGCAACACGAAATCCCAATTGGACCGCTTGCGCCAAAAACTTTCCTTCTTTTGCAATGCCTCTGGGAACTCGTACAGCACCGGCAACATGATTGGTTGCGCCCCGGCCTTGCCATCTCGGATGGCGCGCGCCTTTTCCAACTCGGCCCGCCAAATGCCGGTCGGCTCTTTGTCCGACTGCGTGGTGATCATCAAAAGCTGGCCGCCCGTGGTGGTGATGCTACCGCCGCGAATTTGCTGCATCACCTGCAACGCACCCGCTTTTTTTCCCAACTCGTGCAACTCGTCTATGATCGTCAGGATCGGGATTTCCCCGGTGACGATCTTGGTATCGAAGGTTTTTACATCCAGGCTTGTGCCAGTCGAATAGCGGCTAATCCGCTTGAGATGATCTTGGATATGAAAAACCTTCACCAACTGCGGGTCCAGCCGGATCATGGCTTGAGCTTGATCAAAGCACCGTGCCGAAATGTTTTGGCTTGGCCCGATCAAAAGCATTTGGGCGTTTGGTGTATCCTCCATATAAAGCGCCGTTAGCGCCAAGGCCGCCACGTAAGTGGACTTGGAATTTTTCTTTGGCACCATGCAAAGAAGTTCCCAAACCAAGCGATCTTTGGTTTCCGGGCATTCGCTGGCCAGAAAGGCAACCAGCACGTCGCGAAACCACTCTCCGCAAGCGTCCCGCATAAGGGGGTTGCCCGCCACATCTGGCAGGCGCAAACGATTGAAAAACGCCAGCGCCTTGCGGGCCTTTTCTTCATTGACCGGCACATCGGCCATAGGCGTCTGACCAGCCTTGATCTTTGACCACCAATCCGGGCAGGCAAAGCGGGGCAAGTCTTCAGTGTGGTCTAAAGGCACGGCTGGCCTCTTTGTCCAATTCCGCGCTCAGATCATCCTCTGCCGAGTTCGCGTCCAAAGCGCGCTGCGCCTTGACCCCGATGGATTCCTGCTTTGGATCATCGGCCATTTCATGCTCGATAATCTCGCGCTCGATCTTATCGGTGATCCGGTTCATTTCCTTGATCGCGGCCACGTTGCCCTTGTCTGCCTGCTCTTGCAGCCGGATCATGTTCCTGGCACGCGTTTCCGAAAGCGCCATCTTTTGGGCAAGCCGCGCGTTTACCTTGCCGGAATGAAAATAATGCTTGCGCAGCGTGGGCGCGGAAATACCCAAATGCTTTGCAATATCACCCACAGCCATTCCGGCCAACAGTAACACCCTGATTTTGCTTGCATTTTCTTTGGTCGGAACATGGCCGGTGCGACCCGCTTTACCCCGACCATCTGGAATGGGATCACCCAACAGGTCAAAATTCACCGCCATAGAAAAAAAACCTCCGACTGAGAATGCTGCCGGTTTGGGTTTCTGGGGTTTTTGGACTTTTGACCCACCCCCCCTTAAACCTCGCCGCGCCGCTCCATGCTTTGCTTTACGCTGTCATGCCACTGCTTGCTGACCGTTTGCAGGTTCGTTTCATCCCAGAACAACGCAGGATCACCCCGGTGCGGCACCTTGTGATCAAGCACCGGGCTATCCGGCGCATGCTTACGCCCAGACAATAGAACCCCGGTCTGACAGCAGATGTAACCATCGCGTGCATGAATCTTCGCTTTAAGATCACGCCAACGCTTGGTGTAGTACCACTTTCGCCACGGCTGCGCCTGACTGCGCTGCCGATCTAGATCAACCTGCGACTGACCCGCCGCGCGCCCCGGCCTTGATGCAACAGACCCAAGCCGCGAAGGCAGGCCGCGACCAGCCAGCTTTCCCATTGAAACCCTCTTTGCTTGAAACCCGCCCGGCGGGCAGACAGCCAGCAGGGACAAGGACACAGCAACGCGCCGGGCGGGGGATGCGGGGCGGCGCAACCCACGACCAACCCCCGCAACGCAAAAGCGCCCGCCGGTTTCCCGTGGGCGCATTTGTAGATGATGACACAAGGGGTAGTGATTCGGTGTCCTAATTGTCAAGCATTTTGTGATTCGTCCATTCCGACCGGATCACCCGAACATGCCGCCCAACCGCCGCCTCGGATAGCCCAAGTGCCTGCGCACACTCGCGATTTGTGCCGCCGAGGTGGGTGGATAACCACGCCCGAACCCGCGCGCAATTTTCTTCGCCAAGTGCCGCACCACGCCACCCTTTGGCCCGCCGGGCATCCTCGGCACAGGCCACACAGGCCCCGCCATCGCAATCGTTATGCAGCCGGTTATCCGTCACCAGATCAACTCACAGGCGCTAACGACAACCAAGAAAAGGCCGGTCACGAAAACGAACCCAAAAACGAAATCCAGAACCCCGCTGTCATCGCTGCGCCGCGCATCGGGCGCGAATGCCATGACAAACACACCAGATGCGACCATGAGCAATAGCCCGTAAAATATTCCATACATCTTCGATCTCCTTTCAAAATTCCACCGCCTGCACCCGCGAAACCGGCTGCGGCCCCATCATCCGGTCCAGCGCATCGCGCAAGGCCCCTCGCAGGGCGGCCACCGACTTGCCCGTCTTGGTCCAACCATGCGCTTTGAGAACATCGGCCAAGGTGCGCTCGTGAATACAGACCGCATCAACCAAATCCCGATCACTGATCAATCGCCGCGACCCCACCGCCGAGGGCCGCTGCTTGCGCACCTGCATGGCCACGCCGCCGCCGATCCGGGCGCGCAGCATGTCCAGACGCTCACGATCCCGCAACACCGCGTCGATGAACTCACCACCGCCACCGCCGCCACGATCCACGCGCCCCTCAAGCGAGGAACATTGAACCCCCGCGCTGGCATGGGCCTCGAACAAGGCCGCGTAGAAGCGCCCCATGGCCACCTGCCCAGGCGAAAACAGCACCTTACGCGCCTTCGCATGCATCACGTCAAAGGCATCGCCGACGCGCAGGGCACTTCGCCCGCGATAGCCAGAATACTCAGCCTTCCAACCATCCTCGCCATCGGGGTAAAGGGTGACGTCCTGAAAGACTTGGATCGTCCCGCGCGCCGGGGCATGGGGAATTTCCGGGCCGCATTCCGGCGGCACATGCCCCTTGTTGAAAACCTCCCAAACGCGCGCCGCCTCCTCCGCTGCCAGCTTATCGCGCCTGGCCTCGTACGCCCGCACCTTGGCGATTCCCTCGGCCTTCAACCGCTCCGCCCCGCTCATGCCGCACCGCCCTTCGCGTCGAACAATTCCTGCGCCCGCTCCTGCGCCCGAACATGGCCCTCAAGCCATGCCAGGTCGGCGGTACTGGCCAACCCCCTTTCCGCCTCGCGCTCGATCCGCGCCCGGCGGCTGCGGTTCGCGTCGGCGGCCTGCCGCATTTCATCGAGGCAATAGGGCGTGGGCGGGCGGCCATGCTTGCGCAGATAAGAAAACAGTTCGGCCAGATAGCCACCGGCCTGCGCCGCCTTGCCGCCTTCGCTTTGAATGTAGCTGCGCACAAGGCGGCTGACCGTCACGGGCGGGGCCTGAATACGCCGCGCCCAGTTGGAAATCGACACCTCCTTCGGCCAGCAATCGCGCCCCTTGCCGGTGGCGTTTGCCTCGACCACCTCGGCCAAGGCCTCCAAGGCATCAACGCTCATATAGGCCAGCCGCGCCGCCACCCGGTCCAGCATTGCGGCCTCATCGGCCACGCTCATCGACCGGGGGCGCACCATGCCCCGCTCTTTCAAAGGCTCGATCAGCACGGCCCACACCCGCGCCTTGCCCTCTCTTAGCGCCTCACCTTCCATCACTTGCCCCCTTTCTCTGCCATGCGCGCCGCTACCGCTTCGCGCTCCTCATCGGTCAGCAGACCAGCGCCCAGAACATGCTCCCAAATCCATGGCTGAACCTCATCGAAAGCGCCGATCTGACCTGCCCTGAAATTATCCACCGCCCGCTGCGCATCGCGCTGGACCATCGGGTTGTCACTCACGCGCCCCTCGCGCGCGCCTACGCCCGCGCGCGTGTCTGCGCCCGCGCCCGCGCCATGGTTTTTCCATGGTTTAGCTATATTATGGCCCGATGCATTTTTGCCCCCTTTTCCGGGCAAATTTGCCCCCTTTTGGGATGCGGATAAGGGGGCACCATTGCCCCCTTTTGGGGGTGCATTTTTGCCCCCTTTTATCGGCACAACCTGCGCCCGGCTGACAAAGCCATAAGACGATTTGTTGCCCCGTCCGATCCCGGCATCCCGCACCAGCCAACCCGCCTTGATCAGGTCATTCACGGCGCGCTTTGCGGTGTCTTTCGAACTGCCCAGAATGGCCGCAATCTCACCATGCGACGGGTCACACCGCATGGTGCGCACGTTGACGAAATCCAAGGCAAGCATATCGGCCACAAGCCGCGCGGTGGCGCTCAAACTGGTATCGCGCCGCACGCTCTCCATCCAGCCCCACCGCATACCCCGCCAATTTTCCTGCTCGATGATCCGGCCATGGGTGACCCGCTCACGCGCCGCGCTCATTCCTGCCCCCTTGCCTGCCATTCGGCCCACCACGCGCTTTGCAGATGCGTGATGTAGCGACGGGCCGCGCGGGTGCGATCCCCCACTGGCCCCTTGGTCTGATATTTCCCCATGCGCCACACCAGCAGCGGCAGCGCCGCGCGATGGCCCCACCGGCGCAACTCGGCCTTCACCAAGGCCTCGCAAGCCGCACCGCAATAAATCTGCCACTCGCGCGCCGGGGTGAAGCGCGCGCCGCAGCACGGATTGAAACAAACCCCCGGCACCCAAGGCGGCGCGGCGGTCAATTCCGGCTCGGCAAAGACACGAAACGGCTCAACCTCGAAATGCGCACGGGTGCCATGCGATCTAACCAACGCACTCACCTCCGCGCGCCTGACAAAGCGCGTCCTCTGTGTCGAAAATCCAATCGCCCTGGCTTTCAACAAACCGCCTTAGTTCCGCCCGTCCGTATCGCTTCGAAAATTGGCCTGCTGATCGCGGCTGATCGACCATGCCACGGATCACGCTAGACGGAACGGGCCGTCCATATGCTTCGCGTAGCTTCGGCGCGATCTCGCTATCTGCCGATACGATCCGGCGCAGCCTCTGCCACTGTGAAAGCGCGGGCCACAGCGACTGAATGAGGTTTTCCGCGCACTCCCACCACCACGCTAGTTGTGGATGGTCACGATGGAATGCCGCAACATGAGCTTCGCTCTTGAGAAAGCATCCATTGCAGTTCCCAAGCCAGCAATTTCCGTTGATGTTCGATAAGCGAAGATCAAATAGTTGATCCCGCCAGAACTGCGCCACGATCCTCTTGGTCACACCGGCATGGTTCAGCGGCTGCCAGACAGTCCAGCGGTCCTTGAACTTCACGCCTTCCGGCTTGATGCGGCGCGGCTCATCGGCGCGCAGGCCGACGCAGTTGATCCATTCAACCCAGCCAAGCGACATGAGAAATCGCTTGGCGGTTCTGACTTTAAGTTCAGTGGTGCAAAACCGACTGTTCTGGTTCGGCAGGAACTTCCTTAGAAGGATCAGGGCAAGGAACGGTTCACCATCGCGCGCGCAACTATTGTGCGACACCCTATTGAACCCGGCGGGGTTCATACTGCGCGCCCACCATTCGGCGAACAACGCGGCGTACTCCGCCCCGAAATGGCGCTCGACAAGCTCGTATTCTTCCGGTTTCAGCGCGCGGCGCGGTGCATATTCGAGCCAAACAATTGGAACACCCCAGCGATCCGCGCATTCCTGAACGAAATCGAGCGTCTGCCACATTTCCAGACCTGTATTTTGGAACGTGACAACAACCCGTTCTGGCAAAGTTCCATTGGCCCGCAAAAGCTGAAACAGCATGTAGGCAGACGTGCGCCCACCACTGAACGCGATCTGCACGTTGCCTTCTGGCAATGCGTATCGCCTCAAACGCCGTGCCACGGCATTTCCGGGGGCGGATGCGCGCGCGCCACTCATCGCCGCACCCCCTTGGAAAGCTGCACACGGCGCTTTTCGATGGCCGCCGAAACCCGGCCATTCACCTTGCCATCGACCCGCGCGCGGCGCTCGAACCCGTCCAACTCATCCAATGACGTGACCGAGGCCAGTTTGACCTCGAAAGGCGACGCTTTGCCGGTGGCGCGCTTGTAGTCCAGCGGGGTCATACGCGCCCCCCATGGATACCCCGATAATCGGTGGCAAATCGGTTTTCATTGTAAGCCTCGAAGGCCTGAAAGGCCGCTGCCCGCGCCGCCTTCGTCAGCGACGTATTGGCAAATCCCTGCACCTGGTCGATCCGCACCGTGGCACTCACCACACCGCCCGATGGATGCACAAAGGGCTTGGTCAACATATTGCAGGTGCCGCGCTCCGCCCCCTCGATCCGCAACACCACGGTGCGCATCTGCCGCGCAGCGCTTGCGTAACTGCGGATGCAGTGACGCATCAAAAGCCCTTCCTCGGCAAAGTCGCGCTCGGAACGCAGAAGGGTAAAGCGGTAGCCATCCACCTCATGCACCCAAGGCTCCGCCCATGGGGTGGGGTCTGCATCGGCGCGGGCCTGCTCCATCGCCTCCCGGTCATGTTCGCGCCGCATCCGTGCTTCTGACCATGCGGGGTTAACCGACACGCACATTTGCTCGGAATCTAAGTACAATGTCACCCTCGATTCGACAGCGCCGCTTCGCGCATCAGCCGAGCCGGAATGCGGCGCGGGGCAAGACACTGCCCATAAAACCGCCGGGCGAAAATACGCCTCCGACGCATAACACCCCGTCACATACCGCCATGCCCATGCGGGCACCTGCATGACCTCCTCGAAAGTCCACCCATACTTGACCATCAGGGCCAGCCGCTTGCCGTTGTGGTGGATCGTGGAATGATGAACCTCGCGCCACGCCGCCTTGCCGATCCGGCGGCGCACCTGCGGCACATCCTCGCGAAACCACAGAAGGATCGGCACGACCTGTTCGCCGCCGACCGCCTCCAACCGCTCCACGGTGCCGCCCATGAGGCTCAACGCAGACAACACCAGATGCGACCGCCCAAGCCCTGATTTTCGCACCCACGCACAGACAGGCCGGGGCTTCCACTCGGGAAACAGACCTTCCAAGATACGCTGATCTTGTGGGGATTGCTCCTGCTGCGTCATGCAAGCGTCCCTTCGTCAGAAGGGGCGCGTTGCCCGTCAGGCGATTTGCCTTGCAAATCTGCCGAAAGGGCCACCACCCCCTCGATCACGGCCATGCCATCCTCGGGGTAATCACCGGCCCGCGTCAGGCGCTTGCGCGCCCCCGTGCCGATCCAATGCAATTGCGTGGGCTTGCCGATATGCGGCTTGAACCAGATCACCCAGGCATAGCTTGTGGCGGTGCTGCCATGCTCTGACAGCGTGCCCTTGTGCATCACCACCCGCTCGGAAAACTGCAAAACATGGGTGGGCGGAGTCACGTCATACAGCCGCGTAAACCGCCCTGCCCCCTCAAGGAACGAGGTGCGCACCAGCATGGCCACCCCGACGCCCGAACACGCAAGCGCCCGCGCGATGAACCCCTCGGCCAGCCGATAGGGCGGGTTCGTGATCGTCCACGCCACGCGCACCTCGTCCTGCACCGGCATCAGGTAGTCATGCAGCGGAAAGCCCGCCCCGTAATCATGCACATCCGAGGCAATAACCTCGCGGAAATGCTCGGCCAGAACCCGCACAAGATGCCCGCGATTGGCCGCAGGCTCCCGCACATCGACCAATTGCAGGTATTGCAACAACTGCCCGCGCAGGAACTGGCACAACGCCCGGCCCGCCCAGGGCGGCGTCGGGAAATCGTCAAGGCTGTCATGCGCCTCGGCCCGCTGCGCCATCACGGCGCTTGATCTGTTCTGCCCCCCGCGCGCCATCACGCCACCCTCCGGCAATCGCGAATGACGGAAAATTCCAATATCTGGAAATCACTGCGGATCACCGCCACGCTCACGTCAAACGACCGGGCCAGAACGGCGACCGGCGGCAAAAGCCCCTTGGCCCGCATGCCCGTCAACGCCTCGCGCCGCCGCGCCGCGCGCGCCCGGTCGTTTCCACCGCGCCGCCTGCCACCGGGGCGCAGGGGCAATCCATCCCCCGCCACCTCGGCCAACGCCAGGCGCACGCGAAACGCCTCCATAACGTGATCCGGGTCAAACCCCGCAAGGGCGCAGGCCATGGCAAAATCAGGCCCGCCAAACCACCCCCGCGCCTGCCATCGCACGGCGTCACTATCCCGCGACAAGGGATCGAACACCAAGGTCCACTGTTGCAGGATCACCCCGGCCCACAAGCCACGACAGCGCGCCGGGGCCGAAGGATCATCCATGGCCGCCGCCAGTTCATCCGCGCCCATATCGCTAAACAGCGGGATTTCCGCACTCGCCCGCACAACCTCGCCCTGAACCGTCATGCCATCACCTCAAGATTTGCAAATTTGCAGCCACCGGCCCAAAGCCCGAACAATCGGGCGGCCCTTTGTGCGGACAAAAGTCCGAACAGCCCCATGGCCACAATGGACAAGGGGCTTATGGCGCTTAAAGTGACCACCGCAGATCGATCACGCGGAAAGGACCGCCCATGAAAACCCTCACCCCGGCCCTTGCAATCATGATTGCCACCGCTCCGGCCAGCGCCCAAAATACAAACGGGATTCAAAATCACCCGGTACAAGAACAGTTTATGACGGAACCCTGCGCCGCAGTGATCTCCACCATCGACAACGTCACGGCCACGCCGGAGGGTATTGGGAACATGGCCCTGGCCTTCGGGTTCCTCATGGGATTTGAAGCCGCGAACCCCGGCATCCGAGGCGACCACGAAACCGTCCTGATCCGCCTGCGCGCAGACTGCGCAGAAACCCCCAATAGCACGGCCATGAGCCTCTTGCGGGCGTACACCGCGCAATAACAACAGCCGCACCATCAAGCCGCCTCCAACCACGCGCGCGCCGCGTCGGGCCAACGCCGGAAGGCATGCACCACGTAAGCGCCGTTCACCCCGCCTTCGGCATTCCACCACTTTCGCGCCGCCCGCTCACTGACCCCGAAGGCCATCATCACGGCGCGCAGATCGGAAAAATTGGCGCGGATGAAACTTTGCCACAACTCGGGCATGGCGCGCTGCACCTCGTGCGGATCGGCCACCGGGCGCGCGCCCGGTAAAGCCGCCTGCGGCACCGACCCGCGAGACAACGCCGATTGATGCGCCTCGCGCGGAAAACCGGCCAAAGGTCCGGGCGATGGCCCGCACACATCGCGCGGTGCATCGCCACCCCGGCCCGTGCCATGCTCGGGATATGACCCATGCACATGCACCACGACCCCCGGCCCCGAATGCCACGGCCCGCCACTCATGCGGCGTCCTCGGGGGCATGAGGCGCACGCCGAAACGCAAACAGGCTGCGGTCGCAATTGATATCACGCTTAGCGCATTCGGCCTCGATCACGTCGAACCACGACGGCGGAAAAGCTTCATTGGAAACCGCATTGCTGATCGCCGCCTTGGACACCCCAAGAGCGCGCTCCAATTCCTTGCGGCCTATTGTTGTACAGATTTCAGATACGGTCATCATAACGGCAAGCTAGTACATAATTTATGTACTTTCAAGCGTTAAAAATTATGTACGTTCACATTTCATGTACCCAGATTGATAATTCACTCATGACTTATGATGAGAAAGCCTCTCTCGCCCGCACCGGCGACACCGGCAAGGAAGCCGCGGCAATCCGCCTTAGGGCTGCGCGAAAGTCAATCGGCCTAAGCCAGCCTGAACTTGGAAAGAAATCCGGGCTAACCAAAGCGGCAATAAGCAATGCGGAAGCTGCATCCTCGCTCCCAAGCAGGAAGGTTATGATTTACCTGTATCGAGAACACAGGATAGATTTTAACTTCATGATTTGTGGTGAGTTTTCCCAACTTCCCGGCGATGTTCAGGATCGCCTTTTTGAGACGCTTTCCGAGACAGAAAGTGGACAGGATCAAACACAAGGTTCAGGTTCACACCCCAGCGACTAAGCGGACGGCCAATAACAAACACAAAATACCCCCCCATGGACCCCTCCAATGTTCTTCAAAAGTTCTCACAGACTAAGAGAGCAGTATGTAGGGCGTCAACGGCGCGAGGCGCGCGCGATGTGGATAACACCTTAAGGATTTGGAAACACGACAAAGAAAGAAATGATGATGATTAGAGTTATCTTTGCCGCCGCTGCAATTGCGCTATTGGGTGGAAACCCCGCCCTTGCTCAGTGCGCCGATATCACTGACAGCGAAAAGCGCCTCGAATGTTACGACGCCATGGCAAATCAAGCTTCAGGCGTATGCGAGATCGAAGACTTCAACTACTCAACTCGCGGATCATACTTAAAGGTGACGGGCGCAATGACCTGCGCAGACGGCAAGATGAATTACCGCCTCTACGATGGAGACGACAACTTTTTGACTGCGGGCTTCACCTATTTTGAAGGATACGCGCTAACCATTCTGGAGAGAATTGAAGCGCCGGATCGCCTGAATATCAAGTACTCCATAGAACAGCGCTGATCTGGAAGGGCGGAAAGGTTTGAGGAGCCGAGGAGGGAAGGCGTAGCGTGGAGGCAATGGCGTTCATAGATATCTTTGTGGCCGTGTTAATTGCTGCTTATGCAATGATCGGTGGAGCGTTTCTAAGCGCAGCATTAACAGCGCCTAAAAACACGTTGAAGATTTTGGCCGCCATGTCTCAACACTTGTTCGAGTTCCTAATTTTTGGGCTAGCCCTTGTCGCGACAGGGCCAATTACATTCCTTCTTGGCGCACTGTCTATTTTTGACAATCCGTTCTTATGGATTGGTGTTGCACACCTTCTGCTCTGCCTCGCATTCTATGCGTGCTATGTGGTATCTATTATACTCATCGATGATAGCGAGGACGACGATGGTCGCTAGAAACGACAACTTCCCAACTGCTGGCTTTACCTATTTTGAAGGATATGCGCTAACCATCCTGGAGCGAGTTGAAGCGCCAGATCGCTTGAATATCAAATACTCCATAGAACAGCGCTGATCTGGAAGGGTGGAAAGGTTTGATCTGTGCTCGATTTTCTTTCAGGCCTAATTTATGGCTTGCCGAACTGGGTGCCTGTGCTGACCTCTATTGTGGCCACGACTATTTCAATCGCAGCCTATCGCAACAGCCTCCCGCCGACCAAGCCGATGGTTTTTGCCGAGATAATGAGCCACGGCGACCTTGGCGCATGGGTGCGATTAACCATCAGGAACAAAACACGCCACACCGTACGCGCTCTCTCCGCCTCCGATCCGTCAGGCTCACAACGCCTTGCTCATTCACCACAAGAAAACGGCGAAACGCCACACCCACCAAAACCATCTTCGCCGGACGATCGCTGCAACAGCGTTTCGCTTGGTTTTGATATCCCCCCGGACTCGGAAGCAACCGCCGTGATCGCGGTTTTTAGAGACCCCATTGATAGCGACATATTCACCATTTCCTGTTCGATCCGACTTATGCGCGCCGCCAGCAAAACAATCACAATCCCCGCTCCTGTCGAAATACCCGACAAAAACAGCGATATCGCAACCAGATAACCTTCCATCTTATTCACCTTTCCGCCCCGCTTCGGCGGGGCTTTTTAATTCCGGCCCCGCCCTTCCGACACCGCCAATATAGCGCAGTGATTCTTCGACGTATATGTTCGGGTAAATATTTTATGTACCAATGTTCTTGACGGTACATTATTTATGTACGACATTCGGCCCCATCACAACCGATGGAGGCACCGCAATGCACCCCCTTCCCCAACAGATCAATGAAGCCCGCGCCGTGGTCACGGACCCGGCCCGCTTTGCCGCGCAACCCGCCGTGATCGCCACCGCATGGGCCACGCTGAAAGAGGCGCAAGGCAATCCCGTCCGGTTCGACCGCCTGCCCACCCCGCCCTGCGCCCC